>NZ_KI421500.1:2547724-3147724 GCF_000473145.1 Leisingera daeponensis DSM 23529
CTTTCCGCCTCTAGTGTCAGCATCAGCGAGTGCAGCTGCTCCACATCCCGCAGCTCCACATTGATCATAAGCCGGTAAAAGTCTGGTTTCCTGTCAACAAATTCAAGGTCCGAAATATTGGCCTTTTTCTCGCCGATCAATGTGCAAATGCGCCCCAGCACCCCGGCATCATTGCCGATGGTCAGCTCCAGCGTGGTGCCGTAAGCCGCCGGGTGGGTGCCGCTGTGCCAATGCACGTCCATCCAGCGCTCCGGCTGGTCCTCGAATTCGCCCAGCTTGTCGCAGTCGGCGGCATGCACCACCACACCGCGGCCGCGGTAGGTGATGCCGATGATGCGCTCGCCCGGCAGCGGCTGGCAGCATTGCGCGCGCTCGAAGCTCTGCCCGGGCTCCAGGCCGATCACCGCCCGGCGCGGTGAAATCTCATCTCCATCGCCGGAGGTGGTCAGTTCGGGGTAGACCGACTGCACCACGTCATGCGCGGTGATCTCGGCCGCGCCCAGCCGTGCCAGCAGCTCGTTCACGCCGCTGGCGCGCAGCGCGCGGGCCGCGGTTTCCAGCGCCTTGTCCGTCGCCTTCTTGCCAACATGCTCAAACGCCGAGCGCGCAAGTTCATGCCCCAGCTTCACAAACCGCGCCCGGTCCGCTTCGCGCAGAGCGCGGCGGATGGAAGTGCGGGCCTTGCCGGTGGTGGCGATCTCCAGCCAGCTGACCTGCGGGGTCTGGCCTTCGGCGGTGATCACATCCACCGACTGGCCATTGCGCAGCCGGGTCCACAGCGGCACCCGGATCCCGTCCACCTTGGCCCCGACGCAGGCATGGCCGATGCGGGTGTGAATGGCATAGGCAAAGTCGATCGGCGTCGCGCCCTTGGGCAGCTTGATCACGTCGCCCTTGGGGGTGAAGCAGAACACCTGATCCGAATACATCTCAAGCTTCACGGCTTCGAGGAATTCGTCGTGGTCGTCCTCGGCGTCGAACTGTTCGGTCAGCGAGGCAATCCACTTGGCCGGGTCAACGGCAAAGGGGTTCTCCGAGCGCACCCCGTCGCGGTAGGACCAATGCGCCGCCACGCCGGTTTCGGCCACATCGTGCATCTGGCGGGTGCGGATCTGCACCTCAACCCGCTTGCCGTCGCGGCCCGACACCGTGGTGTGGATCGAGCGATAGCCGTTGGATTTCGGCTGGCTGATATAGTCCTTGAAACGGCCCGGCACGGCCCGCCAGCGCTGATGGATGGCGCCCAGCGCGCGGTAGGCGTCCTCTTCGGACCCGGTGATCACCCGAAAACCGTAGATATCCGACAGCCGCGAGAACCCCTGATCCTTGGCCTGCATCTTGCGCCAGATCGAATAGGGTTTCTTGGCGCGGCCAAATACCTCTGCCTCGATACCGGCCTTCTCCAGCTCCAGCCGCATGTCGCCGGTGATCCGGTGGATCACGTCGCCGGTTTCGCGCTGCAGGGTCACAAAGCGGCGGATGATCGACTGCCGCCCTTCCGGGTTCAGCACGCGGAAGGCCAGATCCTCCAGCTCCTCGCGCATCCACTGCATGCCCATCCGGCCCGCCAGCGGCGCATAGATATCCATGGTCTCGCGCGCCTTCTGGGCCTGTTTCTCAGGGCGCATCGCCTTGATGGTGCGCATGTTGTGCAGGCGGTCCGCAAGCTTCACTAGGATCACCCGCAGATCCTTGGACATCGCCATGAACAGCTTGCGGAAGTTTTCCGCCTGCTTGGTCTCGCGGCTGCTGAGCTGCAGGTTGGTCAGCTTGGTGACGCCGTCAACCAGCATCGCCACCTCGCCGCCAAAGCGGCGGGCGACTTCTTCGTAGTTCGCCTTGGTATCTTCGATGGTGTCATGCAGCAGCGCGGTGATGATGGTTGCATCATCCAGCCGCTGTTCGGTCAGGATCGCGGCCACCGCCACAGGATGCGTGAAATAGGGCTCGCCCGAGTGGCGGAACTGCCCCTCATGCATCTGCTCGCCGAAGGCATAGGCCTCGGCGATCCGTGCTGCATTGGTCTTGGGGTTGTAGTTGCGGACCAGAGCAATCAGGTCGTCAGGGGAAATCATGTCCGGTCCGCAGCCTCAAAATTCTCGGAACGCGCGCCTCAGCCCTGGCCCTGGGCCTCCATAAGCGCGCGCAGCAGTTTCTCTTCTGACATGTCGTCTTCGGCAGGCTTGTCGTGGTCCGCGCCCATCAGCAGAGCCATGGAATCCTCTTCCGGCTCGTCAACCTCGATCTGGGTCTGGTTGCTCTCGATCAGACGCTCGCGCAGCTCGTCCGCGCTCTGGGTCTCTTCGGCGATCTCGCGCAGGGACACAACCGGGTTCTTGTCGTTGTCACGGTCGACAGTGATCGGGGCACCAGCCGAGATTTCGCGGGCACGGTGCGCAGCCAGCATCACCAGCTCAAAGCGGTTGGGCACTTTATCGACGCAATCTTCAACCGTCACGCGGGCCATCAGCGACTCTCCAATTCAATTCCTGGTCCAGAAGGCAGACTTCTACGCCCAAATCTTTCTCTTGACAAGGGCGGAAAACACAGCATCGCGCGCGCTAAAGAGGGCACACTTCAGCCACCTCTTCCGGCGGCAATTCCGCCAGCATTTCGGCCGCGGTTTTCTGCAAGACCGGATGGCGCCAGCGCGGCGCGATGTCTTGCAGCGGCACCAGCACAAAGACACGGTCCTGAATGCGCGGATGCGGCAGGATCAGCTGCCCCGGCGCCTCCTGCATCTGGCGTTCCAGCGGCAGCCCCTGCCAGCGGGCATACCCTGCTGCATCCGGCAGAACCGCACCGCTGTGGTCCAGCAGATCCAGATCCAGCGTGCGCATTCCCCAGCGCTGCTCCCGCACCCGGGCGAACCGCGCCTCAATCTCATGCAGGCGCGCCAGCAGGGCATTGGCGGACAGGGAGGTTTCCACCGCCACAGCGGCATTTACATAATCCGGACCGGCACCGGCCGGAAAACAGGGCGTGCGGAAAAACCGCGAGACACTGCGCAGCCTGATATCCTCCGCCTGCAAGGCGGCGATGGCCTTTGACAAGGTGTCTTCCGGCGCACTAGCCTCAACGGGCAGGTTACCGCCAAGTGCGATCAGAGACAGTTTCCGGTTTTCGGCCATTTTTGACCCATTTTCAGAATGGCAGTATACTTGCGGCAGATGACAAATAACTTACATTAAGTCCACCCGTTTCGCCGTTTTCAAGCTCACACTCACGGAACTCCCGGCTGAGGCGGATATACCGGAAGGAACATTTGATGTTTTACAAAGACGAACGGCTTGCGCTGTTCATAGACGGGTCGAATCTGTACGCTGCGGCCAAGGCGCTCGGGTTTGACATCGACTATAAGCTTCTGCGGCAGGAATTCATGCGCCGCGGCAAGCTGCTGCGTGCCTTTTATTACACCGCTCTGCTGGAAAATGACGAGTATTCGCCGATCAGACCGCTGGTGGACTGGCTGCATTACAACGGCTTCACCATGGTCACCAAACCGGCCAAGGAATACACCGACAGCCTGGGCCGCCGCAAAGTCAAAGGCAACATGGATATCGAACTGACTGTAGATGCCATGGAGCTGGCGCCGCGGGTGGACCATATCGTGCTGTTCTCGGGCGATGGGGATTTTCGCCCGCTGATTGCAAGTCTGCAGCGCCAGGGCGTGCGGGTTTCGGTGGTGTCCACCATCCGCAGCCAGCCGCCGATGATCTCTGACGACCTGCGCCGCCAGGCCGATAATTTTATCGAACTGGAAGAGCTGCGCGACGTGATCGGCCGCCCGCCGCGCGAGCAGAGCGATCAGCGCTCGGCAACTGTCGCGCACGGCTGAGCGCAAGCAGCCGCCTGATACCCGGAGCGAGGCGCCTGATGGGGCGGCGCCTTCTCCGGACCTGATCAATTGTCTGCCTGGCTGTTTATCTGGTTGTGGCGGGCGATCACTTCTGCTGGCCAGCGGCTCTTTATGTAGGCCAGCACCGCCAGCATTTCCTCCTCCGTCAGCACACCGGCAAAACCGCCCATGCGGCTGCGGTAGCCGTTGCCGACCACCTCGGCGACGCCGCGCCGCGTGATATCCAGCAGCTGCCCGTCCGGGTGATGCCAGGTGTGGCCGTTTTCATCCTGCGGCGGCGCCGGAAGATAGCCCTCGCTGTCCCGGTCCTGCCAATTGGGCTCGCCCTGCAAGTCTGCTCCGTGGCAGCTGGCGCAGTAATCCAGATACACGGCCTCGCCCAAAGCCACAGCTTCCGCATCCTGATAGGGCAGGATCCCGGCGGCCTGCGGGCCGCTCTCCGCCAGCCAGTAATACACGGCCGCCGCCAACCCGGCCGCAGCGGTAGCGGCAACCACCTTCTTCATGCCGACCCCATGCCTGTTGCTGTCCAAGGCGGGCTTTTGCCGCCTTCCCCCGCGGGAACCTCCAATCACAAACCTGTGAGGCCGCCCGGGCACTGGACCTCGCCGCCTGAACCGCTTACCTCTGGCGCGCAAGGAGACGCCCATGACCAAGCCAGCCCTGACCCTTTACCTCGCCGCGCCGCGCGGCTTTTGCGCCGGAGTGGACCGCGCCATCAAGATCGTCGAAATGGCGATCGGCAAATGGGGGGCGCCGGTCTATGTGCGCCATGAAATCGTGCATAACAAATTCGTGGTCGATTCCTTGCGCGAAAAAGGCGCGGTGTTTGTCGAGGAACTGGACGAATGCCCCGATGACCGGCCGGTGATTTTCTCCGCCCACGGGGTGCCGAAATCGGTGCCTGCTGCGGCTGAGGCGCGCGAGATGATCTATGTCGATGCCACCTGCCCGCTGGTCTCCAAGGTGCATATCGAGGCGCAGCGCCATGCCGAAGCCGGTTTGCAGATGATCATGATCGGCCACAAGGGCCACCCGGAGACCATCGGCACCATGGGCCAGCTGCCTGAGGGCGAGGTCCTGCTGGTCGAAACCGCAGCGGATGTGGCAACGGTTGAGGTGCGCGACCCGGACCGTCTGGCCTATGTGACCCAGACCACCCTGTCGGTCGATGACACCAAGGGCATCGTTGCGGCGCTGGAAGAGCGTTTCCCGAACATTATCGGCCCGCACAAGGAAGACATCTGCTATGCCACCACCAACCGCCAGGAAGCGGTGAAATCGGTGGCGCCCAAGTCGGACGCCCTGCTGGTGGTCGGCGCGCCGAATTCTTCGAACTCCCGCCGCTTGGTCGAGGTCGGCGCCAAGAACGGCTGTGCGTACGCCCAACTCGTGCAGCGCGCCGAAAACATCGACTGGCGCGCGCTGGAGGGCATCCGCTCCATTGCGATCACCGCCGGCGCCTCTGCCCCGGAACTGCTGGTCAACGAGGTGATCGACGCCTTCAGGGAGCGCTACGACGTGACGGTTGAGGTGGTCGAGACCGCAGTGGAAACGGTGGAGTTCAAGGTGCCCCGCGTCTTGCGGCAGCCTGCATAACCTCTTTGCAGGCGGCCATTCCGGTCACAGAAAACGCATGCGCCGCGGGCTAATCGTGCTACGCCTTAGTCCGCGGGCATTTTCTGGAGCCGTTTTCATGATCACCCAGCACTTTCTGATCACTGCATTTGTGGTCATCCTCTCCCCCGGTACGGGCGTCATCCGAATGCTGGCGCCGGAACGCGCCTGAGCCGGCTTTTTCACAGCGCGGAGGCGGAAGATGAGCGACCGGAAAACCCTGCAAGTCTACGCGGAAGCAGCGCAGGCCTATGCCGACCGCTTTGCCCGCGCCGGTGACAGCTTTCACGATCCGGATTTCGCGGCCTTCTCCTCACGCCTGCCAGCCGGCGCCCGCATTCTGGATCTGGGCTGCGGACCGGGCCATTGGGCGGCCCGTTTCAAGGAAAAGGGCTTCAAGGTTTCTGCCATGGATGCCTCTCCCCAGATGGCGGAACTGGCAAGGTCAAATTTCGGGATTGAAGTCGAGGTAGCTACCTTCGAAGCGTTGAAGCACAAAAGAAGCTTTGATGGCATCTGGGCCAACTTCAGCCTGCTGCACGCGCCGCGGGCTGACCTGCCCGGACATCTGGCGCAGGTTCATCGCGCCTTGAACCCCGGCGGCATCTTCCATATTGGCATGAAGCTCGGAGACGGCGAAGGGCGTGACAAGCTGGGACGTTTCTATGCCTATTACAGCGAGGATGAATTGAAAAATCTGCTTCAAGACGCGGGCTTCACCGTAACCCGGACCCGCCGCGGCAATGGCCAGGGCCTCGCTGGCGGCGTTGAAACCTACGTGATCCTGACCGCCGATGCCTGAATTGTTTGCTTATACCGACGGCGCCTGTTCCGGAAATCCCGGCCCCGGCGGCTGGGGCGTTCTGCTGCGCGCCATGGACGGTGACTCCATCGTCAAGGAAAAGGAACTGAGCGGAGGCGAGGCCGAGACCACCAACAACCGGATGGAACTGCTGGCCGCAATCAATGCGCTGGAAAGCCTGGCGCGGCCCTCCACGATCACCGTGGTCACCGATTCCGCCTATGTGAAGAACGGCGTCACCGGCTGGATCTTCGGCTGGAAGAAGAACGGCTGGAAAACCTCGAACAAGAAGCCGGTGAAAAACGTCGAGCTGTGGCAGCGGCTGGACGAGGCCCAGCGCCGCCATAAGGTGACCTGGGAGTGGGTCAAGGGCCACGCAGGCCACCCCGAGAACGAACGCGCCGATGAACTGGCGCGCGCCGGCATGGCGCCTTTCAAGAAAAAGAAGGGCGCCTGATGCACGGGGCCTGCGCATGAGCTTTCTGACCCTGCTCGACTACGCCTCGGTGCTGGTCTTCGCCCTGACCGGGGCTCTGGTTGCCAGCCGGGCGCAGCTCGACATCGTGGGCTTTGCCTTCGTGGCCTGCCTGACGGCAGTTGGCGGCGGCACAGTGCGGGATCTGCTGCTGAACCGGGATCCGGTGTTCTGGATCGGTGACCCCAACTACATTCTGCTCGCAGCCACCGCCGCAGTGGCGGTGTTCTTTACCGCGCATCTGGTGGAAAGCCGGATGCGCTGGGTGATCTGGCTGGACAGTTTCGCCCTGGCGATTGCGGTGCCCGCGGGCACCGGCGCCGCGATTGCGCTGGGAAAGGAGCCGGTGATCGTTGTGCTGATGGGCATGGCGACCGGCTCGCTGGGCGGGCTGATGCGCGATGTGGTCTGCAACGAGGTCCCGCTGGTCCTGAAACAGGGCGAGCTGTACATCACCTGCGCCATGGCCGGCGCTATCACCGCCGTGCTGGCGATTTCCGCGGGGCTTGAGCTGCGGTTTGCCCTGCTCGCCTGCGCCGGTGTCTGCTGGACGCTGCGCGCGGGTTCCATCCTCTTCGGCTGGCACCTGCCCGTCTACAAAAGCCGCCCGCCCCGCAGCTGAGCCTGTTCAGGCGCTCTTGCGGCTCTCCTCCATGGCTTTCAGAAACGCCTGCCCCTCATCGCTAATCCGGGCCTTGCGGCCGCGGCGGCGGTGCCAGATCTGCGCCATTTCGTGGTATTCCCGCAGGCTGGCATCGCGCAGCAGGTCTTCCTTGATCTCCAGCGCGGCAGCGAAATTGTCGGCCAGCCGCCGGTCCTCCTCCTCGTTCCGGTCGAACTTGTGCCAGTAACCCGGCTCGATGGAGGCGGTGAAATGATTGGCCCGGCCGCGGGCCTTCTTGTTCAGGAAGCCGTCGCGTGAGCGCAGCGCGTAATGGTTGAGCTGCGCGGCGGAATATCCGTAGCTGCCGCGCACATACAGCACGCCCTCCAGCTCATTCTGCGGCAGGCGGGTGCCATCGGCCAGCTGCCAGTTCACCTCTTCCGGCGCAACCGCCAGGAAGGGGCGGTGAACGCCCATCCGCTCAAACTTCCCGTTGTTGCGGAAGGCCGTCTTGAAGAACCGGTGCTCATCCGCCTGGCCTTCCTCCGGTTCGGCCCGGACAAAGGCCTGCGGCACCGCAGGATGGTCCGCGGTCCCCACGCCTGCATTGCCGAAGATCCGCCAGACAAATGAAACCGCGTCCGCATCCTCCCGCTCAGCCAGCAAGCCTGGCAGCGTGCCGTCCGCGGTATTGATCTGCAGAAATTCGTCGGCATCCGCCACCAGCACCCAGTCGGCGGCGGCCACCTTCGGCTCATACTCGGCCCACATCAGCGCGCTTTTGTGCGGCCCGCGCCGCATCACCCGGTTAAAGCGGTGCTCCACCACCCCCATCCGGTGCAGGCAGCGCAGAATGTGGTCGGTAGGGTCGGAGCAGTCGTTTGTGAACACCACGAAATCGCTGACACCAATGGATTTATAGTGGCAGATCCAATCGAGGATATAGGCGCCCTCGTCCTTCATGGTGGTCACGATCACCACATTCGGGGTGCCGCTGCGGCCGGTATCCTGTGTCATTTTCTGCTGCTCTCTGCCTCGGGTCCCGCCGCTTCATGCTGCGGTTGCGTTATCTTATCCAACGTATCCCTTTGCGCAGCAGGAATTGCGCTTTCCCGCTGCGGCTGTGTCCCGCGCGCCTCAGCCCCGGTTATCTGCCGATGTAGCGCTGCCAGAGCCAGATCAGCAAAAGCGCCCCCAGCACCGCGCCGATGAAGCCCGCCATGACCCCCATCACCGCAAGCAGGCCGCGCAGCACCAGCCCGCCCAGCAGCGCGCCGGCCATGCCGATGCAGACCGTGGTGATGATACCGGTTTCCAGCCGCATCAGCCGCGTGGCAAGAAAACCTGCCGCGGCACCTATGATGATCAGGGCGATGATAGGCATGGCGGCCTCCGGTTACAGGCGGCTGCCCTTCAGAACCGGGAAGCCGCGCAGGAATACATCGGGATCCTGCGCGCTTTTACCTGCCCGTTGCAAGCGCAACAGCTTCACCGCACCGTTCCCGCAGGCGATGGTCAGCGCATCATCCAGCACCTCGCCCGGCGTGCCCTGGCCCTCTGCCAGCCGGGACGCCAAGAGCTTGACCCTCTGGCCTTCGATCTCGCACCAGGCGCCAGGGAAGGGCGACAGGCCGCGGATCTTGCGGTCGACCTCGGCCGCCGGACGGGACCAGTCGACCTGGGCCTCCGCCTTGTCGATCTTTTCGGCGTAGGTGACGCCCTCCGCGGGCTGCACTTCGGGTGCCAGCTCCGGCAGGCGCCGCAGGGCCTCGACGATCAGCCCGGCACCTATTCCGGACAGCCGGTCGTGCAGCTGAGCAGTGGTTTCCTCGGCCCCGATCGCAGTGGCCTCGCGCAGCAGAACCGGGCCGGTGTCCAGCCCTGCCTCCATCTGCATGATGCAGATGCCGGTTTCGGCGTCGCCCGCCATGATGGCCCGGTGGATCGGCGCGGCGCCGCGCCAGCGCGGCAACAGGCTTGCGTGGATGTTCAGACAGCCGTGCTGCGGCGCATCCAGAATGGCCTGCGGCAGGATCAGCCCATAGGCCACGACCACCGCAATATCAGCGTTCAGCGCTGCAAAAGCCGCCTGCTCTTCAGCGTCTTTCAGCGAGACCGGGTGCCGCACGTCCAGCCCCAAGGCCGCGGCGCGGGCATGGACGGGGGTTGGACGGTCCTTCTTGCCGCGGCCGGCAGGCCGGGGCGGCTGGCAGTAAACGGCAGCAATCTGGTGCCCGGCCTCAACCAGCGCGTCCAGCACCGGCACCGAGAAATCAGGCGTTCCCATGAAGATAATGCGCATTTCGTGCTCCTGCTCCCATCAAGGTCCCGCTATTGAGCACAAAGGGCTGCGCAGGCCCGCGGGGTGGCGCGGCCCGGCCTGCGGCCGGGCGGTTTTGTCTATCAGCCGGTCAGCTTCTTCGCCTTGCGGATCAGCATGTCGCGCTTCACTTTGCTCAGGCGGTCGAAGTACATCCTGCCGTTCAGATGGTCGATCTGGTGTTGCACAGAGGTCGCCTCGATCCCGACAAAATCGCGCCGGTCAATCATTCCCTGCTCGTTCAGGTAGCGGACGGTGACGGCCCGCGGACGCTTTATCTTGGCCGACACGCCCGGCAGATTGGGACTGGCCTCGTCATGCTCGCGCAGCTCGATCGAGGCATGCAGGATCTCAGGGTTTGCCAGCTTCACCGCCCGGCCGCGCTCGGCGGAGCCGTCCACCACCGCCAGCCGCAGCATCACGCCGATCTGGTTGGCGGCTAGGCCCACGCCCGGCATCGCCTCCATGGTATCGACCATGTCATTCCAGATTTCGCGGACCTCATCGGTGATCTCTGTCACCTCTTCAGCCTTGGTGCGCAGGCGCTTGTCAGGCCAGGGCAGGCAGGTGCGGACGGTCATGTCTGTATGGTTCCTCAGGCGCGGGCGCGTTCGCGCTTCAGCTTCTGCATCTTGCGGGTGATCATCTGGCGCTTCAGCGGCTTCAGGTAATCGATGAACAGCTTGCCGTTCAGATGGTCGATCTCATGCTGCACGCACGTCGCCCACAAGCCGTCAAAGGTCTCCCGCTGCGCATTGCCGCTGCGGTCCATCCATTCGACCTCGACCACCTTGGGGCGGGTCACCTCGGCGTATTGATCCGGGATCGACAGGCAGCCTTCCTCATAAACATTGGTTTCGTCCGAGGAGGAGATGATTTCAGGGTTGAACATCACCAGCGGGCGCGGATCGCCGTCTTCTTCCTTGACGCAGTCCAGCACGATCAGCCGTTGCAAGATACCGATCTGCGGCGCCGCCAGGCCGATGCCGGGGGCTGCATACATGGTTTCCAGCATGTCATCCGCCAGCACGCGCAAGTCATCGCTGAGGTCCGGCACTGCCGCGCAGACCTTCTTCAGGCGGGGATCGGGATGGATCAGGATCGGTCGTTTCATGCGCTTCATGTATGCGATCAGCCGCCCCATCGCAACGCCCCCTTGCACCTGCCGCTGCAGCGACTAGCTTCGCTTCCAATCAGAGGGGAGTTCACCACATGGATTTTGACACGATCATCGACCGCCGCGGCACCCGCAGTTCGAAATGGGACAAGATGGAGACGCTGTTCGGCGTGTCCCCGCAGGACGGTCTGGCGATGTGGACCGCGGACTCCGACTATCAGACCGCGCCCTGTGTCATCGAGGCCGTGAAAAAGGCCGCAGAGCATGGTGTCTTCGGATACTCCTGGCAGCACCCGGAATACCTGCAGGCGGTTCAATGGTGGATGAAGACCCGCCACAGCTGGGACATCGAAACCGATTGGGTGCTGACCACCCAAGGCCTGGGCAACGCCATCGCGCTGAGCCTGGATGTCTGGAGCCGGCCCGGCGACGGCGTAGTCATTTTCTCGCCCGTCTACCATGAGTTTGCCCACAAGGTGAACAAGGCCGGACGCACGGTCACCGAATGCCCGCTGGCGCGGGATGGCGACACCTACAATTTGGACTTGGACGATGCCCAGTCGCGGCTGAACGGAACCGAGAAACTGCTGCTGTGGTGCTCGCCGCAGAACCCCTCGGGCCGGGTCTGGACCCCGGAGGAGCTGCGCGCGGTAGCAGCATTTGCCCAGCGCAATGATCTGATCCTGGTCTCTGACGAGATCCATCACGATCTGGTCTATCCCGGCAGCACCTTCGTTCCGATGGATGCAGCGGCGCCCGAGGCGCGCGCCTGGACCGTGACCCTGACTGCCGCCTCCAAGACCTTCAACATCGCCGGGCAGCGGACTGGCAACATGATCATTCCGGACCCGGAGCTGCGCGCCGCGATGCGCCAGCGGCTGAACACACTGGATTACGACCCGAGCGCGCTTGGCGTCGCCATGATCACCGCGGCCTACTCCCCCGAGGGCGCCGAATGGGTGGATGCCCAGATCGCCCACCTGGAGGGCAACCGCAAACTGTTCGACGATGCGGTCAACGCGCTGCCGGGACTTAAGTCCCTGCCGCTGCAATCCACCTATCTGGCCTGGGTCGATTTCTCCGGCACCGGCATGAGCCGCGCGGAATTCATCAAGCGGCTGCGCGAGGATGCCAAAATCGCCACCTCGCCCGGCGATGGCTTTGGCACCGGCGGCGAGTTCATGGAACGCTTCAACCTGGCCACCCAGCGCGCCCGCGTCGAAGAGGCCTGCCGCCGCCTGACCGCGGCTTTCTCGGACCTGCAATAGGCATGAGACGCCTGCTGCGCCTGCTGGCGCTGGTTATTCTGACCGGCGCCGCCTGGATGGCCTGGCAGGCCTTCGCTCCGCGCCCCGTTCCGCCGCAGGCCACGGCGGTGGACCGGATCGATCGCATCCTGATCGAGAAATCCGCCCGCCGCCTGACCGCGAGCCGCGGCGGCGAGACGGTGCTTGAGTTCCCTATCGCGCTGGGTTTCGAACCGGCTGGCGACAAAATTCAGGAAGGCGACGGCAAAACCCCTGAGGGCACCTTCAGGATCGACAGGCGCAACCCCAACAGCGCCTATCACCTGTCCCTGGGGATCGACTACCCGCGGCCCGGGGACCGCGCCCGCGCGCGGGCTGCAGGTGTCAGCCCCGGCGGCGATATCTTCATTCACGGGCAGCCGAATTCGCTGGGAAACCTGATCACCTTGCCCGGCGACTGGACCGCTGGCTGCATCGCCGTCAGCAATGACCAGATGGAAACGCTGTGGCGTCTGGCAGAGATCGGAACAGAAGTGGAAATCCGCCCCTGACCTGACGTCTCAGATCTTGCCCTGCGACTGGTCAAATGGGATCAGCCCGGCGGGCGCGTCCGGCGCTTTGTAGAAATCCAGCGGCGGCGTGTCAGAGGCAAGCGTCGAGCGCTTGAACTCATACCGCATTTCGCCGCCCTCTTCCTCGCTGGCGACAATCAGGCATTGCGACAGATGACGGGCGCCGTCGTAGATGTCGACCAGCCCGCGCAGCATCGGTGCGGTTTCCGCCTCGACCGAGAATCCCGTCTTCCAGATCCGCAACACGGGATACAGCTCATTGTCCGCCATCACCCGCAGCCTGCTTTTCTTTCGCATCCCCTGCAGACGGGCGGCATCGAGCGCTTCCTGCACGGCCTTGGGAACGTAGGTATTCATAGCGGCAGCCTTC
Organism: Leisingera daeponensis DSM 23529; assembly: GCF_000473145.1. Classification (NCBI taxonomy): domain Bacteria; kingdom Pseudomonadati; phylum Pseudomonadota; class Alphaproteobacteria; order Rhodobacterales; family Roseobacteraceae; genus Leisingera; species Leisingera daeponensis. The sequence continues at coordinate 2,560,708 of NZ_KI421500.1, forward strand.
CAGATGCTTGGGATATCACAGGTCCATCTAGTCAACGGTGCGTCACAAATAGATAAAATCAAGTGAACTTTTCTGTAAAATTTACGGCAGCGCAATTTTGTTACCCCTGTGCAGAGGCGCAGAGGGCTTGCGCGCTGCGCTGCATAGGCGCCAGGCCGCGCGGTCCTTATGTTTGAGCTGCACAACAGCAGGAGCAGACACGATGGGCTTACTGGTCGACGGAAAATGGCATGATCAGTGGTATGATACCGATTCCACCGGCGGCGCCTTCAAACGCAGCGAATCGCAGTTCCGCAACTGGGTCATCGCCGACGGCAGCGCCGGCCCCTCGGGCGAGGGCGGCTTTCCGGCGGAAAGCGGGCGCTATCACCTGTACGTCTCGCTTGCTTGCCCCTGGGCGCACCGCACCCTGATCTTCCGCAAATTGAAGGGGCTGGAAGAGCATATCTCCGTCTCTGCCGTGCATCCCGACATGCTGGGCGAGGGCTGGACATTTGAAACCGACAGCCACGGCGCCACCGGCGATTCCCTGTTCGGCAGCTCCCACCTGCACCAGATCTATACCCGCGCCGATTCCGGTTACACCGGCCGGGTGACGGTGCCAGTGCTGTGGGACAAGGTGCAGAACACGATCGTCTCCAACGAAAGCGCCGAGATCATCCGAATGTTCAATTCGGCCTTCGACGGGATCACCGGCAATACCGACGACTACTGGCCGGAGGAGCTGCGCGAGCCGATCGAGGCGGTAAACGCCCGCGTCTACAGCACGGTGAACAACGGCGTCTACAAATGCGGCTTTGCCACCTCGCAGGAGGCCTATGACGACGCCGTAGAGCCGCTTTTCGAAAGCCTGGACTGGCTGGAAGATCTGCTGTCGCAGCACCGCTATCTTCTGGGCGGCCGTATCACCGAAGCCGACTGGCGGCTGTTCACCACCCTGCTGCGGTTTGACCCGGTCTACCACGTGCATTTCAAATGCAACCGCAAGCGGCTGGTGGATTACCCGAACCTTTGGGCCTTCACCCGCGAGCTGTACCAATGGCCCGGCGTGGCAGAGACCGTGGGCATGCACCACATCGTGCGCCACTATTATTACAGCCATGACACCATCAACCCGCACCGGATCATTCCGTTCAATCCAGAGATTGACTGGATGGAACCGCACCGCCGCGGCTGACCCCTGCGACCTGACGCCACCTGGCGTCAGATCCGCTTATCCTGCACCAAATAGGGAATTCACGCACTGAACTGGTTGCTTTAAGAAACGGGTAATCTCATATGGCAAGCGATCAGCCTGGAGAGAAATATCCACCGGTGATGCCCGCGATGCCAGACCGCCCGCTTGATAACGCTCCTCCGCCCCGCGATCACGGCGGCAACCTCAGCGCGGCGATGGCCGAATTCGGCGGCACCCGCAGCGGCTGGATGGACCTGTCGACGGGCATCAACCCGCATCCCTACCCGCTGCCGGACTTCACCGCAGGCGATTGGGGGGCGCTCCCCGATGCCGATGCCTTGGCAGAGCTCGAGCACGCGGCCCGTGCCTTCTGGAACATCCCTGAGCAGGCGGCCGTCCTTGCCGCGCCGGGCGCGTCGGCGCTGATCGCGGTCCTGCCGGCCCTCGCCGCGCCGCGCTGGGTGCAGATCACCAAACCCACCTACAATGAACATGCTGCCGCCTTTGAGGCTCATGGCTGGATGATCCGCGATAAAGGCCCAGCCGAAGCCCGCGTCGTCGTGCACCCGAACAATCCGGACGGCCGCCTGTGGAGCGAAGAGCAGCTCACCTCGCCGCTCACCATCATCGACGAAAGCTTCTGCGATGTGTGCCCGGATCAAAGCTTGATCCGCATGGCCGCCCGCCCCGGCGTTATCGTTCTGAAAAGTTTCGGCAAGTTTTGGGGTCTTGCGGGGATGCGGCTTGGGTTTGCCATCGGCGACCCCGAATTGATCGCCAAGCTTTCCTCCTGGCAGGGCCCCTGGGCTGTCTCAGGCCCTGCGTTGCGAACCGGCGCGCTGGCCTTGCAGGACCGCTCCTGGGCCGAAGAAACCCGCATGCGCTTTAGACAGGATGCGGCACGGCTGGATGAGCTGGTGCTGGCCAAGGGTGCCAGCTTGGCCGGCGGCACCGACCTGTTCCGGCTTTACACGGTGGAAGATGCCGCCGCCTGGCAGCGCCAGCTGGCCCGCGCCCATATCTGGAGCCGCATTTTCCCCTATTCCCAAACCTTCCTGCGCCTGGGCCTGCCGCCTTCGGACGGCTGGGAGCGGCTGGAGGCGGCGTTATGACCACCGCGTCGATGCTGGTTTTTGCCCTTTTGCTGGATGCCGCATTGGGCGAACCGGACTGGCTGTGGTCCCGCGTGACCCACCCGGCCGTTCTGATGGGCAAGGCCGTTGGCGCCCTCGACCGCAAGCTCAACTCTGGCGTCAACCGCCGCGCCAAGGGCGTGCTGGCGGTGCTGGCGTTGGTCCTGGGCGGTTACTTTGCGGGTAAATTGCTGGCGCTGCCGGGGGCGCTGGTGGAAATCCTGGTGGCTGCCGTTCTGATCGCACAGCGGTCGTTGACCGAACACGTCGCCGCGGTCGCCAAGGGCCTGCGCAGCAGCCTGGCAGAAGGCCGGGAGGCGGTGGCAATGATCGTCAGCCGCGACACCGCCGCCATGTCCGCGCCGCAAGTTGCCCGCTCCGCCATTGAAAGCGGCTCGGAAAATCTGTCGGACGGTGTTATCGCACCCGCCTTCTGGTTCCTGATTGCCGGTCTGCCGGGGCTGATCATCTATAAGGCGATCAATACCGCCGACAGCATGATCGGCTACCGCAATGACCGCTACAAGGACTTCGGCTGGGCCGCTGCCCGGCTGGACGACCTCCTGAACCTGATCCCGGCGCGGCTGACCGGTTTGCTGATCGCCTTGGCCGGCGGCCAGCTGCGCCACTGGAAAGATATCGCCGCCGACGCCCGTAAGCACCGCTCGCCCAACGCCGGCTGGCCCGAGGCTGCGATGGCGCGCGCGCTGGACACTGCCCTCGCCGGTCCGCGGTCCTATGACGGCAAGATGCGCGACTTCCCCTGGGTCCACGCCGAGGGCGCCAAAAGCGCCAGCGCCGAAACCATAACCCGCTCCGTCTCCCTGCTTTGGAAAACATGGGCAATAACCCTGGCCCTGACCATTGCCATCGCCGCATTTTTCTAGCACATAAGATCCTGTGGGAGCGGAAAGACAAGGAGCGCCAGAGTTATGCGCCTATTGCCCTTTGCCCTCGCGGTGAGCCTGCTGCCCGCAGCGGCGGCGGCCCAATGCGGCGGCGGCTTTCAGAATTTCGTCAAGCTATTGAAAGACGAGGCGGTGCAGGCCGGCTACGGCGTGACCACGGTCAACGCCTTCTTTGACGGCACCCGCCAGAACCGCCGGGTGCTTGAGGCAGACCGGGCCCAGGGTGTGTTTCAGAAACCCTTCATCGACTTTTCCCGCCGCCTGATCTCGCAGGACCGCCTGCGGCGCGGCCTGCAGATGTCGAAAAAACACGACAGCACCTTCCAGCGCATCGAAAGCACCTATGGCATCAGCCGTGGCGTGCTGCTGGCCTTCTGGGCGCTGGAAACCGATTACGGCGGCTATCAGGGCGATTTCAACACCCGCGACGCACTGGTGACGCTGGCTCACGACTGCCGCCGCCCGGAGCTGTTCCGCCCGCAGGTCTTTGCCGCGCTGGAGATGTACCGGCAGGGCAATTTCGACCCCAAGCGCACCACCGGCGCCTGGGCGGGAGAGATCGGCATGGTGCAGATGCTGCCTAGCGACATCCTGGAGCACGGCGTCGATGCGGACGGCGACGGCAAGGTCAGCCTGAAAACCTCTGCCGCCGATGCGCTGATGTCGGGCGCCCGGATGCTGTCGCACCTGGGCTGGCAGCCGGGGCAGCCCTGGCTGCAGGAAGTCACCATACCTGACGGGATGGACCTGTCGCTGACCGGAACCGCCCGCAAGAAGACCGTGGCAGACTGGCGCGCGCTTGGCGTCGCAGCGCGGGACGGCAGCCTGCCGGATCCGTCCATGCGCGCCTCCCTGCTGCTGCCGCAGGGGCACAAGGGGCCGGCCTTCCTCGCCTACCCCAACTTTGACGTCTATTTCGAGTGGAACCAAAGCTTCACCTATGCGCTGACCGCCGCCTATTTCGCCAACCGGCTGGAGGGCGCGGATGTCTATGAGGCCGGCAGGCCCGAAAGCGGGCTGAGCGGCACGCAGATGAAGCAGCTGCAAGAGAAACTGCAGGCGCGCGGCCACAATGTCGGGGATATCGACGGCATCCTCGGCGCCCGCACCCGGCTTGCCGTGCAGAAAGAGCAGGCCCGCCTTGGCCTGCCCGCCGACGCATGGCCAACCCCGACGCTGCTGAAAAAGCTTTAGCGCACCGGGAAACGCTCGCCTTTTTCGGTGATCAGGATCACCCGGCTGCCGTTGCGGACATACAGGTCGCAGCGGCCAAACCCGTTTGTGAAGTCGACGCAGATGCTGCCGTCTCCGGCAATCCGGTAGGTGCCCCAGGCCGTGCCGCCGCCGTTTTCTTGCGAATAGGTATAGGAATAGGCGCCATCCCGGCCGTAAAGCGACTCGCCGCCATCGTGAAAGCGGAAGGACGTCCCCGGCAGCGCCTCCAGTTCAGCCAGCACGAACGGGGCATCGCCCGGGCGCAGCTCCCAGTCCGCGGCCTGGGTCGCACCTGCCGTCAGGCACAAGAAAAGGGGCATGATCCGTTTCATGCCCCCACCTTAGCGTTTGTTCTCTCAGCCCGCCGTCACGATCCGGTGACAACCGCGCTCACCAGCCGATAAACTCTTCGAAATCCTGCATCGCACGGGTCCAAAGGCTGACCGTCTGGGCAAAGTCGTCCGGGCTCATCCCGTCGGCGCCCAGGAAGACATCCATCTCGATCCGCGCGGCACCCTCCTCGGAGATATAGCCGCGGGCAAAGCGGTTTTCGGTGTTCCACTCGTTGATCTTGGCCAAGCGCACGCTGCCATCGGTCTGGTAGCCCGAAAAGAATTGGATGGCGCTGCAATCGGTGTTGTTGCCGCAGCCGTAGTAATAGACCGAAAAGTCGCTGCCGTAATACTCGACCTTGACGTTCGGATCCCCGACGCTGTCGGTGGTCAGTTCCACCTTGGCACCCTCGTCCTTAAAGAAATCAGCCACGCTGTCGCCGGTCGAGGCGACCACATTCTGGGCCGACGCCGCCGCAGGCAGAACCAGCGCCACGCAGGCGGCAAATGCCTTAACTATACTCATTTTTGTCTCCACCAATACTTCTTGCGCCCCTGCGCCTATCCCCCGGCGCCGGAGCTCAGGCCACCATCGCCTCTGCTTTCTTCAGGTCAACCGAAACCAGCTGGCTGACGCCTTTTTCCTGCATCGTGACGCCGAAAAGCCGGTCCATCCGCGCCATCGTCACCGCGTGGTGGGTGATGATCAAAAAGCGGGTGTCAGTCTGGCGGCACATCTCGTCCAGCAGGTCGCAGAAACGGGTGACGTTGGCGTCGTCCAGCGGCGCGTCGACCTCGTCTAGCACACAGATCGGCGCCGGGTTCGACAGGAACACCGCAAAGATCAGCGCCATCGCGGTCAGCGTCTGCTCGCCGCCCGACAGCAGCGACAGGGTCGACAGCTTCTTGCCCGGCGGCTGGCACATGATCTCAAGCCCCGCATCGAGCGGGTCGTCGCTTTCGACCATCACCAGATTGGCCTCGCCGCCGCCGAACAAATGGGTGAACAGCATGGCAAAGCTGCTGTTCACCTGCTCAAACGCGGTCAGCAGCCGCTCGCGGCCCTCACGGTTCAAACTGGCAATGCCGTCGCGCAGGGTCTTGACCGCGCCTTCCAGGTCCAGTTTCTCGGCAACCAGCGTGTCGTGCTCGTTCTGCACGCCGCGGGCGTCTTCCTCGGCGCGCAGGTTCACCGCGCCCAGAGCGTCGCGCTGGCGCTTGTAGCGGTCGACATCGGCCTCCAAGCCTTCCGAAGGCGGCATTTCGTCCGGCGACACGCCCAGCTTCTCCAGCAGGGCCTGCGGGGTGATCTGCTGGGCCTCGATGATGCGGCCCGCGGCCTGGGTCACCGCATCCTTGGCCGCATCGCTGCGCGCCTCGGAGCGCGCCCGCGCCTCGCGCGCCTCAGACGCCAGCCGCTCGCATTCGCGCTCCTTTTGAACCGCTTCGCGCAGCTCGGCCTCGGCGGAGATCAGCGCCTCGGTAGCGGCAGACTTGCGCGCCTCGGCACCGGAAATCGCCTCGTTCAGCTCTTCCCGCTTTTCAGCAATCTCCGCCGGGACCGCGTTGGCCTCCTCCAGTTCCTCCTGCGAGGCTTCGCGGCGCTCCGCCAGCTCCTCGATCCGCTGTTTGGCGCTGTTCAGCCGGTGGCGCCAGCCCGACAGCTCCTTGGTCACCTCCTGCGCGCGCTTGGTGCGGGCCTCTCCCTCGCGGCGCAGCTCGTCATGGCTGGAACGGTGGGTCAGCATGGTGATCCGCGCGGCCTCAACCGACTGCTTGATCTCCTCAACAGCCGCGCGCGCCTGATCCAGATCGCCAAGCTCGCCCAGCGCCTTTTCCGCCTCTTTCAGCTGCAGGCCGGCATTCAGCGCATCTTCCTCGTGGCGGGAAACCGCAATGCCCAGGGTTTCCAGCTTGCCCTCGGCCAGGTTGCGGTCCGCCTCCGCCCGGCTCAGCGCGCGGGCCGAATCCGCCACCCGCTGATCCGCCAGCCGCCGCGCCTGGCGGGCGTTCTGGTCGGCCAGCGTCACCTCTTCCAGCTTGCGCAGCAGCATTTCATGCGCGCCGCGGGCGCCCTCGGCCTTGGCGCTGACACGCTCCATGTCCTGCTTCAGCGCTTCAAGCTTGTTCAGCTGCTCCAGGCGCAGCGCAGCGGCGCTCGGCGCATCTTCGGCCCAGGCGCGGTAGCCGTCCCAGCGCCACAGGTCGCCCTCAACCGTCACCAGCCGCTGCCCCGGCTTCAGCTGCGCCTGCAGCCCAGCGGCGGCATCGCCATCCACCAGCCCGATCTGCGCCACCCGGCGCGACAGCGCCTCCGGCCCGGAGACAAACAGCGACAGCGGCTGCACGCCCTCCGGAAGCTCTGCATCGTGGTCATAGCCCGGCAGGGAGACCCAGCCTGTCGGCCCGTCCGCTTCCGCCAGCGGCGCCCTCAGGTCATCGGCCAGAGCCGCCCCCAGCGCCTTTTCGTACCCCGGCGCCACAGTCAGCTCGTCCAGGATCTGGCCGCCCTCGGCCGTGTCGCGCTCCACCAGCTTGGCCAGCGCGGTCACCTCGGCACGCAACGCCCCCAGCTCGCCTTCGGCTTCCGAGCGCTGCGAGCGCGCCTCCGCCTCAAGGCTCTGGGTCTCCGTCCGCAGCTCGTCCGCCGCCGCCAGCGCCTCTTCCGCCGCTTCAGAGGCCTCGCGGGCCTCCTCCTCGGCCGCCGTGGCGGCCTCGAATTTCTCTGCAGCGAGACCCAGCGCCTGCCGCGCCTCGCTCTGCGCCGCACGGGCCTTTTCCGCCTCGCCATCCGAGCGGCCAAGCGCCCGCTGGCAGTCCTCGACCGCACGGCGTGCCGACTGGTGGCGGGCCGCCAGACGCGCGACATCCTCGGTCACCTGCGCCAGATGGTCCTCGCGCGCCTGCAGGATCGACCCTGCATCGCGGGCCAGCTCCGCCGCCTCGGCCAGCCGGCCGTCGTGGCCCTCGCCGGCCTTGGACAGCTCGCGCTGCTCCCATTCCAGCCGCTCGATGGTTTGACCCGCGTCATTGTTCAGCCCGGACTCGCGCTCGATGTCATTGCCCAGCTGGATAATCCGGCTGCTGAGCCGCTCGATAGCCTGGCGCGCCTGCGCTTCCTGATCACTCAGCGAGTCCCGCTGCACCACAAGCCGCTGCAGGACAGCGGCGGCAATGGCCTCTTCCTCGCGCAAAGGGGGCAGTTTTTCCTCAAACGTACCGCGCTGCGCCGCTGCCGCGCGCACCAGCGCCTCGGCCTTCGACGCCTGCTCGACCCGCGCCCGCAATTCATCCTCGGAAGCCAGCCGCGCCTCATCCGCCTCGCGCCAGCGGCGGTAGAGCAGCATGCCTTCGGACAGCCGCAGCTTTTCGCCGATCTCGCGGTAGCGCTGCGCCTGCCGTGCCTGTTTGGCCAGCTGCGCCAGCTGCCCTGCCAGCTGCTCGATCACGTCATCGACGCGCAGCAGGTTGCCCTCGGTGTTCTTGAGCTTCAGCTCCGCCTCATGGCGGCGCTGGTAGAGGCCGGAGATCCCCGCCGCCTCCTCAAGGATGCGCCGCCGCGCCTTGGGCTTGGCATTGATCAGCTCGGCAATCTGCCCCTGCCGGACCAGCGCCGGCGAATGCGCCCCGGTGGAAGCATCGGCAAACAGCATCTGCACATCGCGCGCCCGCACGTCCTTGCCGTTGGATTTATAGGCGCTGCCCACATCACGGGTGATCCGCCGCACGATCTCCAGAATATCGCTGTCATTGAAACCGGAGGGCGCCAGCCGTTCCGAGTTGTCGATCTGCAGGCTCACCTCAGCAAAGTTGCGCGCAGGCCGCGACGTGGTGCCGGCAAAGATCACGTCCTCCATGCCGCCGCCGCGCATTGCCTTGGCACGGGTCTCGCCCATTACCCAGCGCAAAGCTTCGAGAAGATTGGATTTGCCGCAACCGTTTGGACCCACAACCCCTGTCAGCCCATCGGCAATGACCAGTTCGGTAGGATCAACAAAGCTTTTGAAGCCGTTCAGCCTGAGCTTGGAAAACCGCAAAGCTGCCCCTTCGTGATTCCGTATGGAGAAAGTTCAGCGGGTCTTATCGCGTGTGTCAACGCTCCGCACCCCCAAATCGGGGCAGGATTGCTTCAATCCACACCATATCTTGTGGATAACCTGCTTGTTCCGGCAGGGTTTCGCCAAGCCGGGGCAGTTTGGCCGTCAGGCGGACCGCAACAGCCGCCCCAGCCGGGCGATACCCTCCTGGATGGCCGCATGGTTGGAGTTGGAAAAGCTCAGCCGGATCGTGTTCTGACCGCTCCCGTCGGCAAAAAACGCCTGCCCGGGGACAAAGGCCACCTTCTCCGTCTCCAGCGACCGGGCCAGCAGCTGCGCGCCGTCCCTGCCCTCCGGCAGGGTCACCCAGATGAACATCCCGCCCTCCGGCCGGGTCCATGCCACGCCTTCCGGCATGTGCTCCGCCATGGCCGCCAGCATCACGTCGCGGCGGCGCTGATAGACCGCACGCAATTGGCGGGTGTGCTCATCGAAACAGGCCTCCGCCACGCCATACACTGCCATCTGGTTGATCGACGAGGTGTGCAGATCAGCGGCCTGTTTCAGCAGCACCATCTGCGAGATCACCGGCTTGGCCGCCACCGCCCAGCCGATCCGCAGCCCGGGCGCCAGCGTCTTGCTGAAGGTGCCGCAGTAGACCGTCCGGCAATCCTCGATCGAGCCCTTTTGCTCCAGTTCAAGCGCGAGAACCGGCGGCACCGGCTCGCCGTCATAGCGCAGCGACTGATAAGCGGCGTCTTCAATGATGGCACAGTCCAGCGTATCCGCCAGTTCCAAGAGCCGCAGCCGCCCGGCCCGGTCCAGCGTCTCCCCGGTCGGATTGGCGAAATCCGGCGAGAGATAGGCGAATTTCACCGCACTTCCCGCCTCCTCCGCGCCCTCGGCATAGCTCTCCGCCGTGCGGTTGCCGGTCAGCGACAGCCGGTCATACCGAGGCTCGTAGGCGTTGAAGGCCGCGAGCGCCCCCAAGTACGTCGGCCAGCCTACCAGCGCGGTGTCGCCCGGCGACAGGAACAGCTTGCCCAGGTAATCCAGCGCCTGCTGGGAGCCGGAGGTGATCAGCACGTTGGCGGCCTCGCAGACAATCCCGATCTTCGCCATCTCCGCCACGATCCACTGGCGCAGCGGCAGATAGCCCTCGCTCACAGAATACTGCAGCGCCTGCGCCTGCCGGTCCGGCGCCAGCGCAGCCTGGAAGGCCTCGGCGAATTCATCTGCCGGGAACAGCGCCGGATCCGGGATGCCGCCGGCAAAGGAGATGATGTCCGGCTGGTCCAGCAGCTTCAGAAGCTCGCGGATTTCCGACGCCTTCATCCGCGCATTGCGGGTGGCAAAGATCTGGTTCAGCTGCATGCCTCTCTCCTCGCGCATGATCTAGTCCCACGGTAGGAGCGCGCCAAACAAAGTCAACGTTCCTGACCTACTGTTACAGCCATCGTGATCCCAGCCCGCCCTTGCAGCCGCCGCCCGCACGTGGTCATATAAATTGACCAATCCGCCAGAGCGACCAGATGCCGTTCCAGAAAGTCCAGCCCGAAAAACTCTCCGCCTCCGTCGTCAAGCAGATCGAGCAGCTGATCCTGCGCGGTATCCTGTCTCCGGGCGAGCGCCTGCCTGCCGAACGCGAACTGGCAGAGCGGCTCGGCGTCTCCCGCCCTTCCTTGCGCGATGCCATTGGCGAGATGCAGGCGCGCGGCTTGCTGGCGTCCAAGGCCGGCTCCGGCGTTTTTGTGGCGGATGTTCTCGGCTCCGCCTTCTCGCCAGCCCTGATCCAGCTCTTCGCCACCCATGACGAGGCGGTGTTCGACTACCTCTCCTTCCGCCGCGACATGGAAGGGCTGGCCGCCGAACGCGCTGCCCGGTTCGGGTCGGACTATGATCTGCAGGTGATCCAGGCGATCTTTGACAAGATGGAAGCGGCCGGCAATCCCGCCGTGTCCGAGGAAGCCGCCCAGCTCGACGCCCAGTTCCATTCCGCCATCATGGACGCCAGCCACAACGTGATCATGCTGCATATGATGCGGTCTATGTTCGATCTGCTGCGCGAAGGGGTCTTCTACAACCGCCGCATCATGTTCCAGCAGCACACCACCTATGAGGCGCTGCTGGAGCAGCACCGCGCCATCAATGCCGCCCTGCAAGCCCGCGACCCGCAGGCTGCGCGCACAGCGGTCGAGGCGCACTTGGATTATGTGAAACAGGCCCTCACCGACCACCAGCGGGCTGAGCGCAATGCCGAGGTGGCAAAGCAGCGGCTGGAGCATGAGACGGGGAAGGGGTGAAGCACAGGCCAACGGCCAAAATGCGGGATTTTGCTGCCGTTCGCTGCAGGCGCAGCCCAGAGAGGCTTGCGAACCGCAGCTAAGCGCAGAAGCGGCCTGTGAAAACTCGCCAAGGCAGATCAGGCCAGAGCCAGGCCAAAAATTGCAACTCCGCAGCGAACCTATCGCACCTTAGCCGTTCGATAGGGCAAGATGACAATGCTGATTTGCAGATTTCGGCAAACGGGAGAGCAGCAATTGGCTTTCATGAGATTTCAGCGCGAGGCGCGCTGCCGGGCCATAGCCTTCGAAATTCCCGAAAAACTCTAGAACTTCATCCCTCGTTTCAGCATCAAAGGACCCTAGAGTTTCCGCTCCCGGATGATAGCTTTCAGTCTCGAGCCCGTTGCCGCAGAGAATTTCATGCTCATCAAACAACAAGTGCACATAGGTCACCAGCTGGCCATCTGCCCGCACTCGGATTGTTGTGCCGTTCACAAGATGCTTTGCTTTGACCAGCACTTCGGGCTGTCCGAACAGCAGCTCTGCCTGTTCAGAAGAAATCAGCACCCGGTGGTTTTGCGAAACGGCGATACGGCCATGATCGCCAAGCGCCTGTGCATCAAAGACCACCGGTGCATTGCGCCCCGTTGCCCGCCGGGTGCTGTACCCGATCCAGCGCAGCGTCTGCAGGCCATGATCCCGGGTCATGACCTCGGCTCCCACTTTCAGGTCTTCGACCGCGACGGAACCGGTCCCTGTATCTATCTGTGTGCCGGCCACGAAACACGGCGGAGCACCTGCAACGGTTTTGACCGTTACCGATCCGACGTCACTGTGCCCTTGGTCATCGGCAACCGTGTAGGAAAACGTGTTGGTTTCAGACACAGCACTGTCGTTGGCGATCGAGAGCGTGCCGTCTGGGTTCAGGGTCACGACTTCACCGCTGCTCAGCGTTACGGACCCGCCGGGTGAAACAGCCTGGCCAGCAATATGGGTGATCGTCAGGCTGCCGCCGCCGCTGTGAAGGTCATTGTCCAGAACGTTCAGGACCTCGGAGCCATCGCCCGAAATTTGAAAGACATCATCGTTTGCAACCAGATCCGGCTCAAACGGACCCGTCATCGTGTCGATGTCCGAATTCCAGACCAGATCCCCGAGCAAACCGCCATCCGGTAGGCCCGAGAAGTCGAGGATCATGGTTGTGTAGAGATCGCCGACAGCCTCGCTTCCGGACAAATTCACAATTCCGGTATAGGTCGCCGTGATGGTTCCGGTCAGGTCTTCGTATTCGGGCGCAACCTTGAACGGAAAGCCGTTCTTGGAGGTCGGCGTGGACCCCCCGAGCGGATCATCGTCCATGGCAAAGGTCGTATCAAATACCGAACTGGCCGGAGCGAGGTCGATCTGAAGCGAGGTCAGCAGTTTCGTCGTGGACAGTTCGTGCCAGCTGTAGCCGAAGAACATATCGATGTTTTCGCCTACCGCCCCGCCATTGGTGTAGGGATCCAAGGCCTGCCAGGTCAGAGTTTCCGTTGTGCCATCGGCGTAGGTTGCCGTGATACGGGCGCCGTCCAGATCCACCCCGCGAGAGGATGTGTCCGCTCGAACGGTATAGGCACTTTCATGCGGGTCTTCATCAAGCCGGACAATATCAACCGTAGGCATGACCTTAGCGTCTTTCGAATGGATGCGGCCGAACCAGGTTAGGTTGCCATGCCGGCAGCATTTGGCGGACTTGAAAATACATCAGGGTGCTATGAACTTGCAGTGTGGGATCACGGTGGCACAAACACAGCAGAATTGGGGCATGAATTGCGGATTGAGATCTGCCAATGGATCCAAATCATCTACTTAAGCCGAATAAACGAATGCAGTTCAGGTATTTCCTGAAGCCGCCACACGTCCGCTATGCTTGAAAACTGTCCGGTGCGGATGCAGCGACAGGCCAGCCGCGCAATGACCGCCAAGGGCTCAAAAGCTTCCCTTCCCGAAACGAAAAAACCCGGCCACTCGGACCGGGTTCTTTGATTTCAGTGGTGTCGCCAGACCTTAGTGCAGCTTGGCGTCCACATCCGCGATGGCGGCGTCGATCAGCTTATTGGCCTCGGCGGCGGTCATCTGCTTGGAGATCACCTCATCCGCTGCAGCAACAGCAATCGAGATCGCCTGGTCGCGCACTTCCCTCACAGCCGAGGCTTCCGCCGAAGCGATCTGCTCCTGGGCGGCCGCCAGGCGGCGGGCGATGGAGGTTTCCAGATCCGCCTTGGCAACTTCCGCTGCACGGGCAGCTTCATCACGGGCGGCAGCAACGATCTGATCGGCCTGGGCCTGAACTTCCTGCTGCTTGCGCTCATAAGACGCCAGGATGGTCTGGGCCTCTTCACGCAGCGCGCGGGCTTCGTCCAGTTCCTTCTGGATGGCCTCGGCACGGTTGTCCAGCTGGTTGCCCAGCAGGCCCGGCACCTTGGCCAGCAGCAGGATGCCGACGAACAGAAGGAATGCCAGCAGAACAACGAAATCGGTGTTGCCCAGAGACAGGAACGGGCCTTCTGCCGCCAGCGCTGGTCCGGCCGCGCCAAAGGTCAGGGCAAGAGCGAGAATATTGCGCATGTCCTTATCCCTTCGTCCGCTGTGCAACTGCCGAAGCAATTGCGTCTTTGTCTGCCGATCCGCCCAGCGCGGTCACCAGCGCCTCTGCGGTCTCGGTGGCAACAGCCTTGACGCTTTCCAGCGCCCCGGCCTTGATTTCGGCGATCGCCTTTTCGGACTCGGCGGCCTTGGCAGAAATCTGTTCGTCTGCTTTGGCGATGGCCTCGTCCAGCCCGGCCTGGATTTCTGCGCGGGTCTCAGCGGCGATGCGCTGAGCTTCAGCGCGGGCATCCGCCAGAGCTTTGTTGTATGCGTTTTCGGCCTCGACAGCCTTGGCTTTCAGGTCTTCAGCCGCGGCGAGGTCGTTGGTGATGGTCCCCTGACGCTCGGCCAGCACCGCAGCGATGCGGGGCAGCGCGACGCGCGACAGAATGAGGTAGATCACGACCAGGGCGACCACGAGCCAGAAGATCTGGTTCCCGAAGGTCGAGAAGTCCAGCTGAGGCATGCCCGGAGCAGACCCGTGCGCTGCGTCAGCGGCGCCGTGTGCTGCGTCTTGCGTATTTGATGCCATGTCGTCCTCCTTGGGAACTTGCCGTTACACCGGGCAGTGCAGGTTTAAAGCCGCACTGCCCGGCCGTAAGGAAAAAGGTTCCTAAGGTCTTAGACGGCGAACATCAGCAGCAGAGCGACCAGGAACGAGAAGATGCCCAGTGCTTCTGCAAACGCGATGCCGATGAACAGGGTTGCGGTCTGGCCGGCAGCTGCCGACGGGTTACGCAGAGCGCCTGCCAGGAAGTTGCCAGCCACGTGGCCCACACCGATTGCGGCTGCGCCGGAACCGATTGCTGCCAGGCCTGCGCCGACGAACTGACCGAGTTGTGCGATATCGCCTTCCATGATTTCTCTCCTTACGATGGAATGTGGTGATTTCTAGGGTGGGCAGGCCCGGTCAGGGCGCACCCGTTTAGCTTTCAGATCCTGGCCTTAGTGGCTCGGGTGCAGTGCGTCCTTCAGGTACACGCAGGTCAGGATGGTGAACACGTAGGCCTGGATGAAGGCCACCAGAACTTCGAGAGCGTAAACTGCAGTGATCGCGAAGATCGGCAGGAAGCTGAACAGGCCCAGGGCGCCAGCGAAACCTGCGAACACTTTCAGAACCGCGTGGCCAGCCATCACGTTACCGGCAAGACGGATGGAGTGGCTGACGGGGCGCACGAAGTAGGAAATCAGTTCGATGATGGCCAGGATCGGACGGAGCGCCAGCGGCGCGCTCGACACCCAGAACAGGCCCAGGAAACCGGCGCCGTTCTTGACGAAGCCGACGATGGTCACGGTGAAGAACACCAGCGCCGCGAGGATTGCAGTAACTGCGATGTGCGACGTGGTGGTGAAGGACATCGGGATCAGGCCCAGGAAGTTGGCCATCACGATGAACATGAACAGGGTCATGATGTAGGGGAAGAACTTGACGCCGTCCTTGCCGGCCACGTCTTCGACCATCTTGTAGATGAAGCCATAGGCCAGTTCCGCCACCGACTGGGTGCGGCCAGGCACGATGGCGCGGCGCGAGGAGCCCAGCACCAGCAGCGCGAACACGGCAGCAACCGCCAGGCCCATCCACAGGGTCACGTTGGTCGGGGTGTACCAGGAGACGTGGTCACCGCCAAACAGCGGCTTCACGATGAACTGGTCCATCGGGTGGATCGCCAGCTTTGATTCCGCCGGAGCGAAAATCAGGCCCGACACTACGACCAGTGCCAGAACTGCGAAAAAGAAAATTTTGCCCATCGGTCCGCTTCTCCTGTCGCCGGCAGCCGATCCCGTCGGATCAGTCCCGGTCTTGCGCATTTTTTTCGGCCTCATCGGCCAGTTTCTTGTCCTGGATCTCCTGCGCGCTGCGAAGCATCGTCTTCACCCCGGCCGCAAGCCCCAGCAATACAAACAGCACCATGAAGATCGGGAGCGTGCCAAACAGCAGGTCGAGCCCGTATCCGATGCCAAAGCCGATCGCGAGACCGGCCACCAATTCGATCACCATCCGCCAGGCCATGTTGGCCATCGAATAATGCTCATCCGCGCGCGGCTTGGGCTCTTGGGCCTTACGCGCCGCCGCCAGCTTCTCCTCCAGCTGCGCCATGCGCTGCTTTTGGTCGTCGTCGGTCACGGGCGCCATCCTCACGCGAAGTTCTGTGAAGGGTGCTAAGGCCAAGGAGCTAAGGAGTCAATTACAAGGATTGAAGATTCAGATTTACGTCAAGCCATTGAAAAGTAATGGACAAAACTGAAACATCACAAGCCGCGCCGCCTTGCCGCAGCACGCGTTAGCGCCAAACCGCCCCGGATTCCATATTCAACCGAAAGGTTGATTTTAGCGGACAGGCCGCCGCGGCATCCGCAAACGCACGATCCGCCCGTCAATCAGCAGCAGCCCCATCAGGATCGCCGCCATGCCCCACAGGTGCGCGGCCAGCAGCTGCTCCTTCAGGACAAAGGTGCCCAGGAACAGGGCCGAGACCGGCGCGATCAGCGTCGGCAGGGTGATGTTGGTCGGCCCCACCTTGGGCAGCACCCAGTAAAAGGCGATGAAGGCCGCCGAGGTCAGCACAAAGCCGATCACCAGCAAGGACGCCCAGGTCTCCATCCGCGTGACGTGCGGCAGGCCTTCGCTCCAGATGGCCAGCGGCGCAATCGCGGCGGTGGCGCCGGTCAGCGCAATCGCCACCAGGACCACCGGCTCCATATCCCTGAAGCTGCGCGCGATGTTTACGGAGAAGGCATAGCACAGGGGCGCGCACAACGTTATCAGCACCGCCCAGGCCTCCGACGATTGGCCGCCCTGCAACAGCGGCAGCGACAGCAGCACAATGCCCAGGAAGCCGCACAGCACTCCCAGCGACTTCAGCACCGTCGCCCGCTCGCCGCCGGGCCAGAAATGCGAGACGGCAACCGCCATCGCCGGGGTGGTGGCGTTGACGATCCCGGCCACGCCGCTGGCGATGTGCTGCTGGCCCAGCGCATAAAAGGCGAAGGGGCCGGCATAGCTGAGCACGCCAAAGCCGAACAGCCCCAGCCAGCGCCCCGGCGCTGCGGGAACAGGCTTGCGCGCTGCCAGCACATAGATCCAGCAGCCCAGCGCGCCGAAGCCCACCCGCCCCATCGAGACTGACAGCGGTCCCAGCTCGCGCAGCAGAATGGCGTTGAACATGAACGACATGCCCCAGCCGATGCCGAGGATGAAAATCACCAGCCAGTACTTCAATGCCATGCCATCAATCCCCGCGCGCCTGAAAGGCGCTACCATGACGGCTCAGGACCGATTGTCAAATCCCCGGGCTGTGGATAGGAGTGAAGGCATGAGTGATCCCCTCGACAGTGTCTTTGCAGCCTTGGCCGACCCGACCCGCCGGGCGATCCTTACCATGCTGCTGGAGGACGACATGGCCGTCACCGATGTGGCGGACCCCTTCGAGATGTCGCTGGCAGCAATTTCCAAGCACCTGACGATCCTGACCCGCGCGGGCCTGATTGCGCAGGAAAAGCGCGGCCGGGTCAAATGGTGCAAGCTGCAGCCCGACGCCATGCGCGCGGCGTCGGTCTGGATGCAGGGCTTTGGCCAGTTCGAGCCGGTGAACCTGGATGCATTCGAGCGTTTCCTCGAAGCCGAATTCAACGCCGGGAACACCCGGACCGAGGGCTAGCGCACGACAAAGACCGAGGCTTTGGAATGGCGCACCAGGTACCCCGCGTGGGAGGCCGTGATGTAATCCAAAAGCCGCGGCGCATGGCTGCCCGCGATCACCAGATCGGCACCGGTTTCCCTCACCGTGCGGGCCAGGATGCTATCCACCTCTGCCGCGACGTCGTTTGAGTGGACCGTGATGCCCTCCACTTTGACCCCGCCGGTTTTGCAGGCAATCCTGTCCTCGATTTTCCGGGCCAGCGAAGTCATGACTTCCTCTGCCGCGGCATCGTTGAAGGTCTCTCCCGTGGCGCCCCCGGACACGTTGACCAGCGTCATGCGCGCGCCTTCGATCCGGGCCATCTCCATCGCCACGTCCAGCGCCTTTGACACCGGGTCGGGCAGGCGCAGGTCCACCGGGACCAGGATGTGCTTGAACATGTCACGCTCCTCGTTACCTGAGCGCGTTTCCTGCCTCTGCCATGGTAGCCGGGACAGCTGCGCACGCCTTGACCTCCATCAAGCGGCGCCAGCCGGAACCGCAGCAGTCACGCGGGCTGCTGCTCCCGCGCGCCCTCCAGCAGCATCACCAGCGCCACCACCGACATCGCCACCCCGATCAGCACCATGCCTGGCGGCGCGCCCCGGCCCAGTGCGATCTCCCAGAGGATCACCCAGCTGGGGGTGAGGTAGGTATAGGCCATCACCTTGGCCGAAGGCAGCCGCAGGGTTGCGTATTGCAGCAGCACAAAAGTGGCAGAGCTGGCGCAGACCGCCAGATAGAATAGGCCGATCCACACGATGCCGGGCAGCTGCATCCAGTCAGTCGCCAGAATGTCCCGCCAGCCGAAGGCGGTCAGCAGCGCGCCGCCCGCCAGCAGCATCCCGAAGGTGAACACCACGGCCGGCTCGCCCCGGTTCAGCTTGCGCACCATCGGCGTATAGATGGCATGCAGCACGCAGCCCCAGAAATAGATGATCTCGCCCTGGCCTATCTCAAACGCCGCCAGTGCGCCCAAGTCGCCGCGCACAATCACCCAGACCGCCCCGGCCGCGCCCAGCGCCAGTGCCAGCGCCATCCAGGGGGTGGTGATCTGGCGCAGCAGCAGCCAGCCGAACAGCGCGCTCATCACCGGCACCAGCGTGAACACCGCCGCGGCGCTGACCGGCGCCGCGGTCTGCAGTCCATAGAACATCAGCACGAAATAACCGCCGAACAGCCCGCCCAGCACAGCAAACCGCCACGGCGCGCGGAAGTGGGCGCGCCGCAGCCCGGTGGTCGCCAGCGCCGCCGCGCCGATCACAACCGCGGCAATGCCGAAACGTGCCGCATTCAGCGCCGCGGGCGCGATCTCATTCGCCACCATAACGCCCAGCGAAAACGACCCTGCCACCAGCGCCGAGAACATCAGCATCGCAAGATGCCCGCGCAGCGCCTCGCTCACAGCTGCCAGTCCTTCACCTGCTCCTTCAGGAACTTCAGGAACGCCTGCACCTTGGTGGTCCGGTGCAGATCGACATGGGTGACCAGCCACAGGGCGCCCTCCCAGTCTTCCTGCGGCGCCATCATCTCCACCAGATCAGGCTCTTGGCGCGCCTCCCAGGCCGCCATGAACCCGATCCCCGCGCCGCTGCGCACCGCCGCTTTCAGGGTCGCTCCGTCGGTACAGCGGAAGGCAATCGCCTCCGCCGGGGCATTGGCCCGCAGCCAGCGCGCAAACGGCGCCCGGCTGCCCTCGTCGTCCTGGCCGACGAAACGGTGATTGGGGATATCTTCCACCCCCTTCAGCAGCCCATATTTGTCGGCATAGGTCTTGGCGGCATAAAGGCCGACCTGCTGCTTCATGAAGGGCTGCACCACGTTGTCCGGCTGATCCGGCGCATTGCCCGCGCGGACCGCCACATGCGCCTCACCGTATTCCAGCCGGAACAGCCGCTCGCCGGTCAGGTAGCGAATGATCAGCCCGGGGTGCATGTCCTGAAACTGCTTCAGCGCCGGTACCATCATCGGCGCAAGTGACGCCAGCGAGGTGACCACCAGCTCGCCCGACACATCGTCGCCCTGCCCCTTCAGCCGCCCGACCAGCTGGCTGAACTGATCGTCCGTCGCCTGCGCCACCCGCAACAGGTCCTGCCCGGCCTCCGTTGGCGTATAGCCGCGGGCATGGCGCTGGAACAGCTTCACCCCCAGCCGCGCCTCAATCGCGTCGATGTGGCGGATTACGGTGGCGTGATGCACCCCCAGCACGTCCGCCGCGCCGCTGACAGTGCCCATGCGGGCCACCTGATAGGCGGTACGGACTTCATCCCAGTTTTCCATGCCAGTCTCCCTGCCAGCAGAACTGCGCGCCAGCGCACAAATGTTGTTATTTGATCGCCGTTGCGTTCAAATTTGCAATACCTCAAATTCCTGTCAGCAACAAGCATAGGACCAGGAAAATGACCCGCACCGTTCTCCACATCGACTCCTCCGCCCGCATCGAGGGCTCCGTCACCCGCGACCTCTCGGCCCGGATCGTAAGGCGCCTCGGCGCTGACCAAGTGATCCGCCGCGATCTGGCCGCGCCGCTGCCGCTGCTGGACGGCGCCTGGGTGGGCGCCAACTTCACCCCGGCGGATCAGCGCAGCGACGAGCAGAAACAGCTGCTCGCCCTCTCCGACTCGCTGGTGGAGGAGCTGAAACAGGCGGACACCATCGTGATCGGCGCGCCGGTCTACAACTTCTCGGTGCCTTCCACGCTCAAGGCTTGGATCGACCTGGTGGCCCGCGCCGGCCTCACCTTCCAGTACCATGAAACCAGACCCGTTGGCCTGCTGGAAGGCAAGCGCGCCATCATCGCCATGGCCTCCGGCGGCACCCGGGCCGGCTCCGACATCGACTTTGCAACCACCTACCTGCGCCACGTGCTGGGCTTCATCGGCATCACCGATGTCGAGATCGTGGCCGCCGACGCCATGTCCATCGACGCCGGCAGCGCCCTGGCCAAGGCGGAAAGCCAGATCGAAGCCCTGGCCGCCTGATCCCCGGCCCCCAGGCGGCGCCGCCAGCCCTCCCCGCGGAGCGCTGGCGGTTTTTTACGTTTGGCAGCCCTCCGCTGCCGTGCCAGTCTGCCCGCATCATCATTTCAAGGGCGGGCAATTTGATGAAGAAGATCGGCATTCTCGGCGGCGTCGGCTGGGCCTCGACCATCGACTATTACCGCGCCATCTGCGAAGGTGCCGGGCGGTACTTTGCGGACCACGGCGCAGGCTCGCCGCTGCCGGTGCCGCCCATCACCATCGAATCCGTTGTGCAGGCGCAAACCCGCGCGCTGCGCGGCCGCCCTGGGGATGAGGCCAGCTGGGCCGCATTCGACGCCGTCTTCCGCGAGGCCATGCTGAGGCTTGAACGCGCGGGCTGCGACTTCGCTCTGATCGCCTCCAATACCCCGCACGCCCGGCTGCACGCTATCCGTGAGGGTGTGATGATGCCGGTCCTCAGCATCTTCGACGCCACCGCCAGGGCCACCGCCGCAACCGGCACCACGCAGGCACTGGTGCTGGGCACGGCGGTCACGATGCAGGCCCGCAACTACGCGAATGTGCTGGCTGAACACGGTGTCAGCGCAAATGATACCTTGCCGGAGGCGGAGATCGCCGAAATGCAGGCGATGATTGACGAGGATTTCTACGGCGGCGCGGCCTGTGGCGCGCAGGATCGATTGCTGCGCTTCTGTGGCAAACACGCCCGGCCCGGCACCGCCATCCTGCTGGCCTGCACCGAACTGCCGCTGGCCTTCCCCGATCATATCGACGACGTCAGCTTCGAGGCCGGCGGCTTCCTGTTCGTGAACCCCTCCGCCGCCCATGTCGCCGCGGCGCTGGATCTGGCGCTGGAGGTGGAAAAGTCCGGTTAGACCCAGTTCACCGCGACGCCGGTCTTTTCAAAGAACGCCATCACATCGTCACGCGTCATCGCCACGGTGCGGTCATTGACCAGCGGATGCATGTAAATCACATCCGCCTCCCTCGCGGCGGCATCCATATAGAAGGCGACGCCTTTCTGCGCGCCGGTGGTCATCGCCAGCGGGCTGACCGCACCGGGCCGGATGCCCAGGTTCTCCAGCAGCCGGTCCGCCGAGCCGAAAGACAGGTTGCCCGCACCGATCCGCGCACCGAGGCCTTTCAGGTCGATTTCCCGGTCCTGCTGCAGCGTCACCAGATAGTTCCGCTTCTTCTTGTCCCGCAGATACAGGTTCTTCAGCCGCAGCGCATTTTCGCCCGGCACCATGAACTGATCTTCGACCGCCTTGGCGTCCTCCACCGTCCGCAGCGGCACATGGGTGTGCAGCCGGTAGGCGATGCCCCAATCGTCCAGTTGCTTCAGCAGCGCGTCCGAGGAGACGGGCAAGCTGTCCTGATAGGCCGATGACGCATCCATGATCTTACTCCGCAAGCCAGTATCGAATTGCTGCGCAGATCACAGACAATAGCTGCGGGGCGCAAGAGCTGTTCCGCCCCCTGCGCCCCGTTTTGCGCCATCGCACTGGAGGGCGGGCGAGACCGCTCGCCGCCCGGCCGGATCACGCCTCGGCGAAATCCGCCCGCCGCGCCTCTTCGTAGTGGTCGAAATCAGTGCTGAACCAGCCGGTGCCGCGGGTGGCGCTTGCCAGCGTGTTGCACAAGTCGTCCTGCGCCGACATCGGCAAGAGCGTTTCGAACACGTCCCAACCGGCAACGCCATCTTCGGCCTCAAAGCCCAGGATCTGGCCCTTCATCCCGCTCACCACCGGCACCAGCCCGCCGGTGAAAACCGACGGCACATGGATCTGCACCCGCATGATCGGCTGCAGCAGCACCGCGCCAGCCTCCGCCAGCGCTTCCCTCACCGCGTTCTTGCCCGCGGTGCGGAAGGCATAGTCAGAACTGTCCACCGAGTGATGCTTGCCGTCCTTCAGCGTCACACAGACATCCACCACCGGGTGTCCATTGAGGCCCTGCGCCAGCGCCTCGCGCGCGCCGGCCTCGACCGAGGGGATGTAGTTCTTGGGCACCGCACCGCCCTTCACGGTTTCCTCGAACACGAACCCGCTGCCGCGCGGCAAAGGCTTCATCTCGATCACCACATCAGCAAACTGGCCGGCGCCGCCGGACTGCTTGCGGTGGCGGTAATGCACCTGCACGGGTTTTTTGATGGTCTCGCGCAGCGCCGGCGGCACCGGCCCTTCCTCCACCTCGACGCCGAACTCGTCCTTCAAGGCCTGCTTGATCCGGCGCATGTGCAGCGGCCCCTGCAGACTCAGCAGCACATGGCCGCTGGCCTCATCCTGGCCCACCACCAGCGCCGGGTCGATCTCCGCCAGCCGCTCCAGCGCGCCCGACAGCCGCGCGTCGTCACGATCATGCACCGGGGTGATCACCCGCCGGAAGGTCGAGGGCCGCGGCTGCGCCCAGTCCGGCAGCGGCGCAGCGCCGTCCGGGCCATAGGCAAAGCCCAGGTTCAAATGGTCCGACTTCACCGCCTGCCCCATATCCCCGGGTGTCAGGCGGGTGATGGCCGCCGAGCCGACACCGGTCAGCGACCCGAGCGTTGCGCCGCCAACCGGCACCCCGTTGCCGACATTGCCATCAAGCGCCCGCACCAGCACCGTCTTGCCAAGATGCTTGACCAGATCGGCCATGCAGCCGACCGCCACCACCTTGCCGCCCTGCGACAGCCGCTCCAGCGCGGCACCGACATCGGGGGCCTCGTGGCGCAGCGACTTCATCAGCCGCCGGATCCCGTTCCGGTGCTCCGCCGATCCCATCAGAGCCGGGATCAGATCATTGTGCTGCAGCACCTTGGTGGCCACCTCATAGGCCTCATCCGCCATCACTTTCTGATCTTCGATCAATTCCTCCAGCAGCGTGTCATCGAAATCCGCCAGCGCCTCCAGCAGTTCGGTACGCGCCTCCTGCTCGCGGGCATACATCGCCACCGGCAGCTCAATCAGCGCCGACGGCTTGCCCTCCTGATACTGCCAAGCGCGCTCCGAGATCAGATCCACAGCACCCACAACCTGCCCGTCCTCGCGGATCGGTACTTGCCGCAGGATGATGTTGTGGCTGCAATAGGCCTGAAGCGCAGCAACGATCTCCGCCACCCGGTCCGTTGCCTGGTCCATCCGGTTGATAAAAATAAAGGCGGGGATCCCCGCCTCCTCCAGCTTGCGCAAATAGGGCGCGCTGAGGACCGCAGCGCCGGCGTCAGCCGGGACGCAAAGGACAGCAGCGTCGCTGGCGGCCAGCGCCGGGCCCGCCTGCGCCAGATTGTCGGCCCCGCCCGCGATGTCGATCGCGGCCCAGTCCTCCCCCATAAATGAAAAAGGCTGCAAAGCGGCGACGCCTGCAACCTCCTGCCGTTTGCCCGCGGCGCTGCCCAGATTGGCCAGCGCCGTGGCCAGCGTTGATTTGCCGGACTGCGACGGTCCCAGAATAGTGAAAACGCGCATGTTCTCAGATCCTCCCATGGCTGATGCTGCTGCCCGTAAAGGGCCGCGGACGCTGAGGTTCGCGTGAACTGCCTGTGCTGAAGATCTGCCTCGCGGCTCATTCGAGCCAGCCCGTCCAGTGAGTGACCGGCGTTGGGCCACCGTGTGATGTTGGCCAGCCACCCGCCTCCGAGTCAAGCGCGCAGAGGGCGTAGCGGCGGCGCCCCGCGCACGGTTTCGACGTATGTGACGCCGATTTCCCCTCCCGGCCGACTCTCCCTAGGCTACGCTAACAACATGAAAATCACCCGCAACACGCCCGAGCAGCTGATTCTGGCCGATACCCCCTGGTTCATCGGCATCGCCCTTATCCTGTTTATCCTCGCCTTTGTTGGCGCAGGCTTGGGTGCCGCCAGCACCGGCGGCGAAAATCTCTGGTTCGGGCTGGGGTTTGCCGCTTTGGGCGGCGGCATGGGCTTTGCCGCCTTCTGCCTCTTCGTCCGCCGGGTGCAGGTGATCCTCGACCGGCCCGGCGGCAGCATCGTGATCCGGCGCCAGTCGGTGTTCGGCTACAGCAAAGTGGAGCACCGCTTCGCCGACCTCTCCCGCGCCGAGGTGGAAAGCACCACCAGCCGCAGCGAGGGCCGCACCCGCACGCTCTACCGCGCGGTGTTGGTGCTGGACAGCGGCATGAGCGCCGGCCGCCACCCGGTGGTCGAGGCCTACACCAATGGCAGCGGCCCGCAGCGGCTGGCTGATGTAGTCAATGCGTGGCTGCCTGCTGCCGGGCCCGAAAAGGTTGACTCCGCACCCCATTCCGCGTAACGCCTGCTCAAACATCCGGGAGATCTCATGTCTTCCGGTCCCTGCCCGTGCCAGGGATCGCCCCCCACCAGCGTGTTACGCCCGTGGGGGCAAACTCGTTTGGTTTGCCCCCACGACTGACACCAGCACCGTGGGGGCATTTGCGCATGGACCGCATGTCCCCTACATACGGGGGCGCCACACTTTGAAACCGGCATCAGGAGGCCGCAGGCATGTTTGAAAATCTATCCGAACGCCTTTCCGGCGTCTTCGACCGGCTGACCAAGCAGGGCGCCCTCAACGAAGAGGACGTGAAATCCGCTCTGCGCGAGGTGCGTGTTGCCCTGCTAGAGGCCGACGTCTCGCTGCCGGTTGCCCGCGATTTCGTCAAGAAGGTGCAGGAGCAGGCGACCGGCCAGGCGGTTACCAAATCGGTGACCCCGGGCCAACAGGTCGTGAAGATCGTGCATGACGCGCTGGTCGATGTGCTGCGCGGCGACGAGGACCCCGGCAAGCTCAAGGTCGACAACCCGCCTGCCCCCGTGCTGATGGTCGGCCTCCAAGGCTCCGGCAAGACCACCACCACCGGCAAGCTCGCCAAGCGGCTGAAGGAGAAAGAGGGCAAGAAGGTCCTGATGGCCTCGCTCGACGTCTACCGCCCGGCGGCGATGGACCAGCTGGCGGTGCTGGGCATGCAGATCGGCGTTGACACCCTGCCGATCGTGCCCGGCCAGAAACCCGTCGATATCGCCAAGCGCGCCAAGCAGCAGGCAACCTTGGGCGGCTATGACGTCTACATGCTGGACACCGCCGGCCGCCTGCACATCGACGAGACCCTGATGCAGGAGGTCGAGGACGTCCGCAACGTGGTCTCCCCCCGCGAGACCCTCTTGGTGGTCGATGGCCTGACCGGCCAGGTCGCCGTTGAGGTGGCCGAGGAATTCGACGCCAAGATCGGCATCTCCGGCGTGGTGCTGACCCGGATGGACGGCGACGGCCGCGGCGGCGCCGCGCTGTCCATGCGCGCCGTCACCGGCAAGCCGATCCGCTTTGTCGGCCTGGGCGAGAAGATGGACGCGCTGGAGACCTTCGAGGCCGACCGGATCGCTGGCCGCATCCTCGGCATGGGCGACATCGTGGCGCTGGTCGAGAAGGCCCAGGAAACCATCGAGGCCGAACAGGCCGAGAAGATGATGAAGCGCATGATGAAGGGTCAGTTCAACATGAACGACCTGAAGATGCAGCTTGAACAGATGCTTCAGATGGGCGGGATGCAGGGCATGATGCAGATGATGCCCGGCATGGCCAAGATGGCCAAACAGGTCGAGGATGCCGGCATGGACGACAAGGTGCTGAAGCGCCAGATCGCCATGATACAGTCTATGACCAAGAAAGAACGCGCCAACCCCGCCCTGCTGCAAGCGAGCCGCAAGAAACGCATCGCGGCCGGCTCCGGCATGGAGGTCTCCGACCTCAACAAGCTTCTGAAGATGCACCGGCAGATGGCCGATGTGATGAAGAAGATGGGCAAGATGGGCAAAGGCAAGATGCTGAAACAGGCCATGAAGGGCATGTTCGGCAAGGGCGGCATGCCCGATATGGCCGGCATGGACCCCAGCCAGATGGACCCCAAGGCGCTGGAAGCGGCGGCCAAGGCGATGGGCGGCGGCAAGGGCCTGCCCGGCGGCCTCCCCGGCCTCGGCGGCATGGGCCTTCCCGCGGGCCTCAGCGGTTTCGGCAAGAAGAAATAAGCCATGCTTCTCCCCGCCATCCCTCAGCTTGAAACCGAACGCCTGGTCCTGCGCGGACCGGAGGCGGCGGATTTCGGGCCGGTGGCAGCGTTCTTCGCCGATGAAGCGCGCTCGTGGGGGTTTGGCGGGCCGCTGGATCGCAACGAGGCCTGGCGCTGGTTCACCATGTCGGTGGGCCACTGGGCGATGCGGGGCTTTGGCTTCTGGACCATCACTTGCAAGGACAGCGGCGCGGTGCTGGGGATCACCGGCATCTGGCAGCCCGAAGGCTGGCCGGAACCGGAACTGGGCTGGGTGGCCTTTCCGGCTGGTGAAGGCCGCGGCATCATGGCCGAAGCTGCCCGGGCCGCCCGCAACCATGCTTATGAAGTGATGGGCCTGCCGGCGCTCTGCTCCAACATCTTCCCGGGCAACACCCGCTCGGTGGCCCTGGCAGAGCGGCTCGGCGCGGTGTTCGAGAAAGACTTCGACAACCCCAAGCACGGGCGCGAACTGGTCTACCGCCACCCCGCGCCCGCCGCTCCCTGCGACGGCGGAATGGAGGCCTACGCATGAGCTTCCATCAAATCAGCTCCAGCCGGACCCGTCCGGGTGCTGCAGGGGCGGCCTGCTTAACTGAAAATTACGCAGTCTCCCCGATACTCCTTCACCGGATGGGTGAAATTCAGGCCGGGCGGTCCGCCGCCCGGGCGAAGGGGTATATGATGAATGACTCGCAAAAACGGTATCCGCGCCTCGTATCGAAACGTCTGATGCTGATTTCTCCGGCTGATCCGGAGTTTGACGCAAACGCTGCTTTCCTGGACCCGGGCGCATCGCGTTTCATCGACGCGGCGGAGGACCCGGATTCCCTGTGGTGGTCGATTGCCACCATCATCGGCCACTGGCACCTGCACGGTTACGGCCTGTTTGCCGTGGTCGAGCGCAGCACCGGCATGACGGTCGGCCTCGTCGGCCCCTGGTTCCCGAAAGGCTGGCCGGAGCCGGAACTGTCCTGGCACCTGATGGAGCCGGGCCGCGGCAAGGGCTATGCCAGCGAAGCCGCGCAGGCTGTGCTCGACTGGCTGTTTGCAGAGGCAGGCTGGGACACCATCGTCTCTTACGTGCCGGAGGAGAACGACGCCTCCATCGCGCTGGCCCGCCGTGTCGGCGCCCGCCCGGAAAAGCCGGTTTCCTTCCGTCTGCAGCCCGCGCCCAACATCCGCGCCTGGCGCCACATGCCGCCGGCCGGCGCGTCCGGCCCGCAGGATGCACGGGGGCTGCTGCACTGATGCGCCTCAGCGGGACCATATCCCGGCCCGGCCGCGCCCTTCCCGTGGAAGGAGCGCGCTGATGCCGTTTGACATCCCGGTGATCGAAACCCGCCGCCTGGTGCTGCGCGGTCCTGAACCGCAGGACTACCCGGACTTCAAGGCCACCTTCAGCTCCTACCGCTCCCGTTTCATGGGCGGGCCGCTGAACCCTTACGAGGCCTGGATGCTCTATGCCGCCGAGATCGGCCACTGGCAGGTGCGCGGCTTTGGCATGTGGATGATCCACGACAAGAACAGCGGCGAGACCTACGGCATGGCCGGCGGCTGGCAGCCCGCGGGCTGGCCCGAGCGTGAGATCGCCTGGATCATCTGGCCCGGTGCGGCCGGCAAGGGCTATGCGCTGGAGGCTTCGCACGCCGCACGTCGGCATTTTTATTCAAA
Organism: Leisingera daeponensis DSM 23529; assembly: GCF_000473145.1. Classification (NCBI taxonomy): domain Bacteria; kingdom Pseudomonadati; phylum Pseudomonadota; class Alphaproteobacteria; order Rhodobacterales; family Roseobacteraceae; genus Leisingera; species Leisingera daeponensis. The sequence goes on from NZ_KI421500.1 coordinate 2,588,764, forward strand.
TCTGGGCTGGGAGACCGCGGTCAGCTATATCGACCCCAAGAATCTCGACTCGATCCGGCTCGCGGAACGGCTTGGCGCCAGGAAGGACCACGAGGCCGCCACCATCGACGGCAACGATGCGGTTTACCGCCACCCCGCCCCGGACGCCCTGAAGGACAGCCAGATTGCGCATGGGATCGACATGGAAATCGCCCATTATGCCGACCCGCTCTTCAAACCGGAGGGTTGGGCCATTGACTGAACAGCGTTTCGATACCATGTCGCTGCACTGCGGCGGTGCACAGATTGTGCACGCCCGCTGCACGCGCGGCACCCTCTTGATGCCCCCCCGGCCTGCTGCATTGCGGAGAAGCTGATGACAACAGATATCCAAGATCCCGTCGCCCGCGCAGCCCAGCTGCTGAAGGGCCACCGCGAGAGCATCGACCGCCTGGACGCGATCCTCGTCTACACTCTGGGCGAGCGCTTCAAGCACACCCAGGCGGTGGGCCGGCTCAAGGCCGAACACGACCTTCCCCCGTCCGATCCGACCCGCGAAGCGGCGCAGATCGCACGGCTCGAAGACCTGGCGCAACAGGCCGATCTGGACCCTGAATTCGCCAAGGCATTTTTGAACTTCATCATTGATGAGGTCATCCGCCACCACAAGAAACACCAAGAATAACAACGACAACAGGAACAACCGGGGCATACCCCGGACAACGCCATCAAAGGAGATGTACCCATGGCAATGAAAATCCGTCTGGCCCGCGGCGGCTCGAAAAAGCGTCCCTTCTACCGCATCGTGGCTGCTGACAGCCGCATGCCGCGCGACGGCCGCTTCATCGAGAAGCTGGGCACCTACAACCCGCTGCTGCCGAAAGACTCGGAAGACCGCGTGAAAATGGACCTGGAGCGCGTGCAGCACTGGCTGGACCAGGGCGCCCAGCCGACCGACCGTATCGCCCGCATGCTGGAAGCAGCAGGCGTCCGCGAGAAGGCCGAGCGCAGCAACCCGAAAAAAGGCACCCCGGGCAAGAAAGCCCAGGAGCGCGCAGAAGAGAAAGCTGCAAAGGCTGCTGAAGCCGCCGAAGCAGCTGCAGACGCGGAATAATTCCGTGGAGCTGCGGGGCGCTTTTCCCGAAGAGTTCCGCAGCCAGCTTGATCTGCTGATGCGGCTCCGGCGCGACGTGCGCCGGTTCCACAGCGATCCGGTGGAGGAGGCAGTGCTGCGGCGCTGCCTCTCTGCCATTCCGCTCGCCCCGTCGGTGGGGCTGAGCGAACCCTGGCGCATCCTGCGGGTGGAGAGCGACACCGCCCGCGCCGCTGCGCTGAAGAATTTCGAAAAAGCCAATGCCGAGGCGCTGTCGGGGTATTCCGGCGAGCGTGCCGAACGCTATGCCGGGCTCAAGCTGTCAGGCATGCGCGACGCCCCGGTGCAGCTGGCAGTCTACTGCGATGACGAAACCGCTCAGGGCCACGGCCTGGGGGCCGCCACGATGCCGGAGATGCGCCGCTATTCGGTGGTCACCGCCATCACCCTGTTCTGGCTTGCCTTGCGCGCCGAGGGGCTGGGCCTGGGCTGGGTTTCCGTCCTGGATCCGCAGCAGCTGAACCGCGACCTGAACGCGCCCCAAGGCTGGCAGCTGATCGGCTATTTCTGCATTGGCTACCCGGAGCGGCTTTCGGACACGCCGGAACTGGAAGAGACCGGCTGGGAAAGCCGGATGGCGGATCTGCTGCTTGAAACCCGCTGAGGCCGCCCATGGGACGGTTGATAAGGCTTGTGTTTTTTGTTGCAGTGGCCTTTACCGCGGGCATCTTCTTTGAACGCAACCACCAAGTGGAGCTCTGCGAACAATCCGGCGGCCAGTGGCTGCGCGCGGGGTTCTGTGCAAAGGACTGACACCATGAGCGATCTGATCTGCGTTGGCGCAATTGCCGGATCCTTCGGGGTGCGCGGCGAAGTGCGGCTCAAAAGCTTCTGTGCGGTCCCGGAAGAGATCGAGGACTACTCCCCGCTCAGCAATGAGGACGGGTCCAAGACCTATTCTCTGACTATCACCCGCCCGATCAAAAACGGCTTTGCCGCACTGCTGGAAGGCGTGGAAACCAAGGAGGACGCCGACGCCATCAAGGGCCTGCGCCTGTTTGCCCGCCGCGATCAGCTGCCGCAACTGCCGGATGACGAGTTCTACCACGCTGACCTGATCGGGCTGGAGGTTTATGACACCGGCGGCACCCTTCTGGGCACGGTGAAATCGGTGCAGAACCACGGCGCATCGGACCTGCTAGAGATCCACGGCCCCGGGCTGAAGGCCACGGTGCTGCTGCCCTTCACCCTGGAGGCGGTGCCGACCGTGGACTTGACACAGGGCCGCATCATTGCCGATCCGCCCGACGGGCTGTTCTGAGGCGGGTAATCACCCCGCTTCCTCTCCCAGCAGCGCCTCAAACACCTGGGCAAACCTGACCGCAATCTCTGCGCTTTTCAGATTCTGCTCCGGCGGCTTGCGGCACAATCCCACCCACCTTCTGAACAGGCGGTGGGCATAGAAGAAGCGGAAAACGGGATCATTCACCAGATCCGCGCCGTACCCATCCTGAAACGCCTCCCAATCGGCCTGCGCAACCAGCCCGAACCCGGGCGTCTGGCCGTCCGCGGCCAGGTGGTCCGGGCAGTTTGCCAGCCAGATATTGGCCAGATCACGCTGCGGGAAGATGCCGTCATGGTTTGAAAAGTCGATAAAGGAGACGGTTGTCTCCGACATGAGGATATTGCGCAGATGCAGGTCGCCATGTTCGACCGCGGCGCGAAAGGATTGCCCCCGCGCGCGCCGCCCTGCCCGGTGCAGATAGGCGCAAAGCCCCAGGAACCTGTTGGGTTTCGGTACCGGCAGCCGCCCGTCGCGCACCTCTTGAGCCTGGCTTGAAACCTGGGTCAGAAACGGCTTCGGCCAAAACTGCCTTTCCCCAGCACCGAAAACCTCATGCAATGCGGCCACCGCAGACCCAATCCGCCGCAAAACACTGCCCCGGTCTCCGAAGCCGTAATCCGCGACCGCCAATTCGCGGTGCGCCGTATCCCCCCGGACGAATTCCAGCAGGACAGCCGGACTCTGCGTGTCCCGCCACAGGAGCGCGGGTGCAGACACGCCCGGCACCGCCTTCAAACTGTCTGCAGCGGCCTGATGCCGGTCCAGAATCCTGGCCTGCCGAAGCGGATCGGACGCCTCAAAATCGGCACGCAAGACAAAGCTCCGGCCATCCGAGGTCCGCACCTCCAAGACACAGCGGCGATGCTCAACACCGCTGTTGACCTGCATCCTGCGGAACACGGCCCCATCTTCGGGCAGGCCGGCTTCAGCGGCCGCCCTGGGCCAAAGCGCCCGCGCACGGGCCTCTACCGCGTCCATCGCGGCAAACGGATCGTGCCGGGCTGCCGCAGGCGGCTGTTCTGAATTCATCGAAACACCAAAGCTTTTTATTGCGTGGAAATCTGACTGCACTAAACAGCAACATTATGACTGCACCAAGCAAATCTCATGGCCGCAAAGCCATCCGCCCGACCCTGAAGCCGCGCGAGCTGATGACGCCGACGCCGGATTTGGCGGGGGTGTGGAAAGCCAAGATCATCACGCTGTTCCCTTCGGCCTTTCCAGGCGTTCTGGGTGAAAGCCTGACCGGCAAGGCGCTGCAGGAGGGCCTGTGGCAGCTGGAAACCGTCGACCTGCGCGGCTTCGGTATCGGCAAGCACCGCAACGTGGATGACACGCCCGCCGGCGGCGGCGCCGGAATGGTGCTCAGAGCCGACGTGCTGGGCGAGGCGATCGAGCACACGATGGCGGACACCCGGGGCAACTGGCCGCTGGTCTACCTGTCCCCGCGCGGGCGGCGGATGGACCAGCAGATGATGCAGAACTTTGCCCGGTGCGACGGCATCACCCTGCTCTGCGGCCGTTTTGAAGGCGTCGACGAGCGCGTGCTGGAGCACTACGGCATCCAGGAAGTCTCCCTGGGCGATTTTGTCATGACCGGCGGCGAACTGGCCGCCCAGGCGCTGATCGACGCCACCGTGCGGCTGATCCCCGGGGTGCTGGGAAACCAGGCCTCCACCGAGGAGGAGAGCTTCTCCTCCGGCCTGCTGGAACATCCGCAATACACCCGCCCCGCCGAATGGAAGGGCCGGGAGATACCGGAAGTTCTGATGTCCGGCCACCATGGCCGGATTGCCGAATGGCGGCGTGAAATAAGCGAAGAGATCACCAGAACCCGCCGCCCGGATCTGTGGGAGGCCTATTGCCGCAAGACCCAAAAAGACGGCTGAACGGAGGAGCCGGTTGTCCGGCCCGGAGGGCGCGCGCAGCGCCAGACCGTTGCCGGGCGCCCCAAGCCGTGCTTTAGTCCGCTCATATTCATGAAGAATTAGGAGTGAACAGGGTGGCTGCTAAATTTGAACTCTACACCGACAACGCGGGGGAATTCCGCTTTCGCCTGAAAGCAGGCAACGGCGAGAACATTCTGTCCAGCGAGGGCTACAAGCAGAAGGCTAGCGCCGAGAACGGCATCGAATCGGTCAAGAAAAACGCCGGCGACGAGGCCCGGTATGAGCGCAAAGAGACCTCTTCGGGCAAGCACATGTTCAATCTGAAGGCCACCAACGGCCAGGTGATCGGAACTTCGCAGAGCTATGCCAGCGCCTCAAGCCGCGATGGCGGCATCGAGTCGGTCAAGAAAAACGCGCCGGGTGCCACGGTGGACGATCAGACCGCCTGACGGCCTGACACTGCCGGGGCGCGGCCCGCAAATCTGCTGCGAAAAGATTTGGCAAGCGTTTTTGGGAAAACTCTTGCGCGCGGCGCAGCAGGGCACTTGTTTTGTTGGGGTCGCGGACGTATACAACGCCGGTCTGGATTCGCATTTGCGGCTCCGGGCCGCTGGCTGTTGGATCACTCACCAGAAAATCTTCTTCGGTTTTCGCTTGGGACCCGGCCGCCAGCAGCAAGGAACAGACGGCGTGATCTCTGGCGGGCTGCCATTCGGCGGGACCCGGTGAAGACCAGGAGCTCTCATGACGGCGCAAACCTCTGCGGCAAGAACCGCAGGCAAATTTAGGAGAGTTGCGATGGACCTGATCGCACAGCTGGAGGCGGAACAGATCGCCGCCCTGGGGAAAGAGATCCCCGATTTCAAAGCCGGTGACACCATCCGCGTCGGCTACAAGGTGACCGAAGGCTCGCGTTCGCGCGTGCAGATGTACGAAGGCGTTTGCATCAGCCGCAAGAACGGCGCAGGCATTGCCGGTTCGTTCACCGTCCGCAAGATTTCGTTCGGCGAAGGCGTGGAGCGTGTGTTCCCGCTGTATTCGACCAACATCGACTCGATCGAAGTGGTGCGCCGCGGCCGCGTGCGCCGCGCCAAGCTGTACTACCTGCGCGCCCGCCGCGGCAAGTCGGCCCGTATCGCAGAAGACGCGAACTATAAGCCCAAGAAAGCCTGAGGAGCGGTATCATGAAAAAAGACACTCATCCCGATTACCACTTCATCGACGTCAAAATGACCGACGGCACCATCCTCAAGATGCGCTCCACCTGGGGTTCTGAGGGTGATCAGATGGCACTGGACATCGACCCGACCGTGCACCCGGCATGGACCGGCGGCACCTCGCGCCTGATGGATGCCGGCGGCCGCGTGTCCAAGTTCAAGAAGAAATACGAAGGCCTGGGCTTCTAAGCCGCCTGCCGTATTTTTCAAACTCCCGAAGGCTGCCCCGGACGGGCAGCCTTCTTTCATTTCTCCTGACGCAGGGGCCGGACAAACGCCCCGCGGGAAAGACAGCCCCCACGTGAAACAAGCCCTGGCCAACGCACTGCAAGAGCGCGGATATGAAACCCTGACCCAAGTTCAGGAGGCTGTGACCCAGCCCGACGTGGAAGGGCGCGATCTGCTGGTTTCGGCGCAGACCGGATCGGGCAAGACCGTCGGTTTCGGCCTGGCGCTGGCGCAGGATCTTCTGGGCGAGGATGAGTCCTTTGGCGAGGCCGCAGCACCGCTGGCGCTGGTGATTGCGCCGACCCGCGAACTGGCCTTGCAGGTAAAACACGAGCTGAGCTGGCTCTACCGCGAGGCGGGCGCCGTGATTGCCTCCTGTGTCGGCGGCATGGATATGCGCGATGAGCGCCGGGCGCTGGCCCGCGGCGCCCATATCGTTGCGGCAACTCCGGGACGGCTGCGCGACCACATCGCGCGCGGCTCCATCGACCTCAGCCAAGTGCGCGGCGTGGTGCTGGACGAGGCCGACGAGATGCTGGACCTTGGCTTCCGCGAGGATCTGGAATTCATCCTGGGCGAAGCGCCGGAAGACCGCCGCACCCTGCTGTTCTCCGCCACCGTGCCGCCGGCGATTGCCAGCCTCGCAGAGACCTTCCAGCGCGATGCGATGCGGATCAAGACCGCAGGCGAGACCAAGCAGCACGCGGATATCGAATACCGGTTGATGAGCGTGGCGCAAGCGGATGCGGAAAACGCTATCATCAACGTGCTGCGCTACTACGAGGCGCCCAGCGCCATCGTCTTTGCCAACACCCGCGCGGCGGTGAACCGGCTGGCGGCGCGCCTGTCCAACCGCGGCCTGCCGGTGGTGACGCTGTCGGGCGAGCTGAGCCAGACAGAGCGCAGCCACGCGCTGCAGGCGATGCGCGACGGGCGCGCGCGGGTCTGTGTCGCCACCGACGTGGCGGCACGCGGCATCGACCTGCCGGGGCTGGAACTGGTGGTCCATGCGGAATTGCCCTCGAACCACGAAACGCTGCTGCACCGCTCTGGCCGGACCGGCCGCGCCGGCCGCAAGGGCGTCAGCGCGCTGATCGCGCCGCCAAAGGCGCGTGCCAAGGCCCTGCGTCTGCTGAAGTGGGCCAAACTGACCGCCGAGCACTGCGAAGCGCCCTCTGCCGATGATGTGCTGGCGCGGGATGAAGAGCGGATGCTGGCCGATCCGGTCTGGCAGCAGCCCGTTGAGGAAAACGAGCAGGCCGGCGTCCGGACTCTGCTGGACAATTTCTCGGCCGAGCAGATCGCCGCGACCTATCTGCGCCTGTTCCGCAGCCGCCATTCGGCGCCGGAGGATCTGCGTCCGGCCGGTGAGGAAGAGCCGCGCAAGGAGCGTAAGGAACGCAAAGCCTTCGGCCCCTCCGTCTGGTTCTCGCTGTCCGGCGGCCACGAAGCCGGTGCCGACCCGCGCAAGGTGCTGCCGATGCTGTGCAAGGCCGGCAATATCGACCGCGACGCCATCGGGGCGATCCGGGTGCAGGACAATGAAACCTTTGCCGAAATCAGCGAAGGCGCGGTTGACGGCTTCCTGAAGGCGCTGGACGGCAAGACCGAATTGGAACCGGGCGCCGTGCTGACACGGCTGTCCGAGGCGCCTGACCTGGCCCCTGCTCCGCGCCGCGGGCCCTCCGGGCCCAAGGGCGGCTTCAAAGGCGACCGCAATCCCAAGCCGCACCGCGGCAAGGAAGACGGCCCGAAGCCCTATCGCCGCAAGGCTGAAGCCGGGGAAGACAGCCGTCCGCCGCGCAAGGAGTGGAAAGAAAAACCTGTGCGGGAAGAGCGCCGGGAGCCGCGCGCTGAGACCCGCCCCAGCAAGCCCAAGCCGGCCGTGACCGCCAAGCCCAAAGGCGCGTCCGATCCCTCCAAGCGGATGGCGAGGCCCGGCGCGCCTGCAGGCAAGCCGTTCAAAGCCAAGGGGCCGAAACCGCCGGCGGGGAAGCCGAACAGCAAGAAGAACAAGGCGCGCGCGGGGGCACCCCAGACGGGGAAGGGCGGCAAGGGCGGCGATGCCCGCCCCAAACGCACACCCTCCGGGCCTGCGAAACACCGGTAAATCCGGGCGCTGGCGCCCGTTAAATCCGCTGGGCCAGTGTTGCGGATTTAATGGGCGCTAACCCTAAATTCACCAGCCTGCGCGGACCACTTTTCTTGGCCGAATCCAGAGCCTATACAAGGGCACAAAGCTAAAGACGTGCACCGAAGCACGAGCGAAGGGACCTGTACATGGCGCATATCATTGTCGTCGGCAACGAGAAGGGCGGCGCGGGCAAATCGACTGTCTCCATGCATGTGGCAACCACTCTGGCCCGGCTGGGCCACAAGGTGGCGGCGCTGGACCTGGACTTGCGGCAGCGCTCCTTGGGGCGCTATCTGGAGAACCGCCAGGATTTCTGCGCCAAGGCGGGCCTGGAGCTGCCGATGGTCGAAATGCATGAGCTGCCGGAGATAGACCCGGCCAGCCTGCAGCCGGGCGAGAACGTCTATGACCACCGGCTTTCGGCAGCGGTTTCCGCGCTGGAGCCGGGCCATGATTTCATCCTGATCGACTGCCCTGGCTCGCACACACGCCTGAGCCAGGTGGCGCATTCGCTGGCCGACACGCTGATCACGCCGTTGAACGACAGCTTTGTCGATTTCGACCTGCTGGCCCATGTCGACGAGAAGGGAGAGACCATCACCGGCCCTTCGGTGTATTCAGAAATGGTCTGGAACGCCCGCCAGTTGCGGGCGCAGGCGGGTCTCAAGCCGATTGACTGGATCGTGATCCGCAACCGGGTCGGCACTCAGCGCATGGTCAACAAGGAGAAGATGGAGCGTGCCATCAAGATGCTGTCCAAGCGGATCGGGTTCCGCGTGGCGCCCGGGTTCTCGGAGCGGGTAATCTTCCGCGAGCTGTTCCCGCGCGGGCTGACACTGCTGGACCTCAAGGATGTTGGCGTCAAGCAGCTGAACATCTCCAACATCGCCGCCCGGCAGGAGCTGCGCGATATGATGAAGGAAGTGCATTTGCCGGGGGTCGAGGTCAGCATCTGACCCCGCCCCGGCGGCACCTTATCCGGAGCAGCCGCAGTTGCCGCGGTTGATCGTGTAGAGTTCCATCGGCTCGGCCACACCGCGCAGCATGTAGCGGCCCAGCGACACCAGATCATGGTTGGTACCCCTGGCGGCCAGCTTAACATCCTCGGACATGATGATGTTCTGGCCGACCGACCGGTGCATCCCGGCGATCCGGGCGGTCTGGTTCACCGCCTGGCCGATCACGGTGAAGTCGAGCCGACTCTCCGCCCCGATATTGCCATAGAGGATGGTGCCCGCGTGCAGCGCCAGGGTAAAGCCTGCGGTCGGCAGGCCCTGCTCCTCGCGTTCGGTGTTGCAGGCGCGGATCTTGCCGCACAATTCATTGGCGGCGGCCAGTGCCGCGTGGGCGTCTTCCTCTATGCTGCCAAGGTTGAACATGGTCAGCATGCCGTCCCCCATGAACTTGAGGATGTTGCCGCCATGCGCCTGGATGGTTTCCACCGCCAGCCCGAAATAGCCGTTCAGCATGTCGATCAGCTCGGTTCCGGGCAGCCGCTCGGATAGTTCGGTAAACCCCTTGAGATCAAACAGGCAGATCACCGCGTCGATCTGCTGCGAGGAGCCGCGCTGGATCTCGCCCGACAGCACCCGGCGGCCGGCGTCGCGGCCCAGGTAGACCTGCAGCAGGTCGCTGGCCATCTGCCGGTTGGAAGAGGATTTCAGCGCCAGCCCCAGATGCGGCAGCGTGGTGCGGATCAGGTCCAGCTCGCGGTTCGAAAAGCCGCCAGGCCGGTCGGTCGCCCAGGAGACCAGCATGCCCTCCTGCGGGTGACTGGGGTCGTTCGGCCCGGCTTCGGGCGGGGAAAACCGCACACCCTTGGCGAAATAATCCGTTGCACCGCGTTCCCGCAGCTCCGGCAGCAGAGGAAATTCCTCCGGCGCGCCGTCTTCGAGTTTCTCGCGGAACTCGTCCAGCTCCAGATCCAGAATGTGGTAGAAGGGGCTGCGCAGCCATTCCTCGCGCGGGGACTCGCGGTATTCGTAATGCTGGTGCGACAAGCCATCGGCCCGGGTCCAGTTAAAACCGATGCCACCGAATTTCGGGTGAAAGGCGCGCTGTGCCAGATGGAAACGCCACAGCGGCACCCCCGCATCGCACAGCCGCTGGCAGTAGCCCTGCAAGAGATCCTGCTGCTGCGCCCCGTGCAGCCCCTGTTCCATCAGCCAGGCAATCAGCGGTCCCGAATTGACATCAATCTGTATCATGCTTTCACCTTCAATTCCGCTGCCATATCTGGGTATTGCCCCCAGCAATGTCTACGGGCCGATGCCTGCTAATTTGCGCAGCATATACCGCAAAATCGCAACCTCGCCGGTCGTGAACTGGCGGCACAGTTTGGCATCGAACTCCTGCGCCACATCCCGCAGCTCCCGGTAGGCGGACTGCCCCGCCGGGGTCAGCGTCAAATGCTCTGCCCGGCGGTCGCTTTCATCCCGGGTGCGGGTCACAAACCGTTTCTCCGCCAGCTTGGCAACCGCACGGCTGATCTTGGTCTTGTGGATCTTGGCACGCTCGCCGATCTCTTTGGCCGTCATCTGGCCGTAGTTGCCCAGATGGAACAGCACCCGCCATTCCGTGCGCAGCATGCCATAGCGGTCCTTATAGTGCCGCTGGAACCCCAGCGAGCTTTCTTCGGCCGCCCGGTTCAGCAGAAAAGGTAGGAAATCCTGCAGAGTGAAGTCATCTTTCTCGGTCATTTGCGTCCTCTCTCCCTTGTTAGTTACAAAAACAACTAATATTCCGCAAGCAGTGACAGGAGGAACGCGCGATGAATCGGCCAGCCGATCCCCATAAAATGATCCAGGCTCCCTCGCTTGCGGGGCCGAACGAGGGCTATATGCCCGGCTTTGCCAACGACTTTGAAACCGAGGCGCTGCCCGGCGCCTTGCCGCAGGGCATGAACAGCCCGCAAAAATGCAACTATGGCCTTTACGGCGAGCAGCTGAGCGGCACCGCCTTTACCGCCGACCCGCCGGAACGGACCTGGACCTACCGGATCCGCCCCTCGGTGAAGCATTCGCACCGCTATCAGAAGATCGACCTGCCGCATTGGAAGTCTGCACCCTGTGTCGATCCGGACGTGATCTCGCTGGGCCAGTACCGCTGGGACCCGGTGCCGCATTCCGATGAAGGCCTGACCTGGCTCACCGGTATGCGCACCATGACCACCGCGGGCGATGTGAACACCCAGGTTGGTATGGCCAGCCACATCTACCTGGTCACCGAATCGATGGTGGACAGCTATTTCTTCTCCGCCGACTCCGAACTCTTGGTGGTGCCGCAGGAAGGACGCCTGCGCTTTGCGACCGAGCTGGGCATTATCGACCTGGCCCCGCAGGAAATCGCCATCATCCCGCGCGGATTGGTGTACCGGGTCGAGGTGCTGGAAGGCCCCTGCCGCGGCTTTGTCTGCGAGAATTACGGCCAGAAGTTCGAACTTCCGGGCCGCGGGCCGATCGGTGCCAACTGCATGGCCAACCCGCGCGACTTCAAGGCGCCGGTGGCGGCGTTTGAGGACCGAGAGACGCCTTCGACCGTGACCATCAAATGGTGCGGCCAGTTCCACGAAACCAAAATCGGCCATTCGCCGCTGGATGTGGTCGCCTGGCACGGCAACTATGCGCCCTTTAAATACGATCTGACCACCTATTGCCCGGTGGGGGCGATCCTGTTCGACCATCCGGACCCGTCGATCTTTACCGTGCTGACCGCGCCGTCGGGTGTGCCGGGAACTGCGAACATTGATTTCGTGCTGTTCCGCGAGCGCTGGATGGTGGCGGAAAATACCTTCCGCCCGCCGTGGTACCACAAGAATATTATGTCGGAGCTGATGGGCAATATCTACGGCCAGTATGACGCCAAACCGCAAGGATTTGTGCCGGGCGGCATGTCTCTCCACAACATGATGCTGCCGCACGGGCCGGACAAGAACGCCTTTGAAGGCGCGTCGAACTCTAACCTCGGCCCCGAGAAGCTGGAGAACACCATGTCCTTCATGTTCGAGACCCGCTTCCCGCAGCATCTGACCGCATTTGCAGCCAAGGACGCGCCGCTGCAGGATGACTACATCGACTGCTGGAGCGACATCGAGAAGAAGTTCGACGGCACGCCCGGCCTGAAATGAAACGGTGAGGGGGCGCTGCCCCCTCTGGGCCGGACCGGCCCATTCACCCCCGGAGTATTTCCGGAAAGATGAAAAGGATCTTCGGATCCGGAAACTGGAGACGCTATGCCTCTGCTGAAATCCTGGGTGGCCTCGGCCAATGACGCGGACCACCCGTTCCCGCTGAACAACCTGCCCTACGGTGTGTTTTCCATTGATGGCGATGATCCCCGCTGCGGCGTGGCGATCGGCGACATGATCCTGGACATGCAAGCCGCCGAGGAAGCCGGGCTTGTGCAGTTGAGCGATGCGCCGCTGTTCGACGTCCCCTACTGGAACGACCTGATGGAAGAAGGCCCGGCCGTCTGGGCGGCGCTGCGCGACCGTTTGACCGTGCTGCTGTCCGAAGGCGCCGCCGAGCAGGACGAGGTAGAGCCTCTGCTGGTTCCCGCTGCCGATGCTGAGCTGCACATGCCCTTTGCGGTCAGCGAATACACCGACTTCTACGCGGGAAAGAACCACGCGTTCAACGTTGGCACCATGTTCCGCGGCCCGGAAAACGCGCTGCCGCCGAACTGGCTGCATATCCCGATCGGTTATAACGGGCGCGCGTCGTCCGTGGTGGTCTCCGGCACCGATGTGCGCCGCCCCTGGGGCCAGCTGAAAGGCCCCGATGACGCAAAGCCGCGGTGGGCGCCCTGTGCGCGGTTCGATATCGAGCTGGAGATGGGCGCAATCGTCGGCACCCCCTCTGACGGTCCGATCACCGTTCAGGAGGCAGACGATCACATCTTCGGCTATGTGCTGCTGAACGACTGGTCGGCGCGCGATATCCAGGCCTGGGAATACCAGCCGCTGGGGCCGTTTCAGGCCAAGGCGACCGCGACCTCGATCTCTCCCTGGATCGTGACCAAGCCGGCGCTGGAGCCGTTCCGCTGCGACACGCCGGAGCGCGAGGTTGAGCTGCTGGACCACCTGAAGGACTGCGGCCCGATGCTCTATGACATTGACCTGGAAGTCACCATGGCGCCGGAAGGCAAAGAGGCGACCACCATCGCGCGGACCAACTACAAAGAGATGTACTACTCCGCCGCGCAGCAGCTGGCGCATCACACCACCTCGGGCTGCCCGATGAACGCGGGCGACCTGTTGGGCTCCGGCACCATTTCCGGTGCCACAAAGGACAGCCGCGGCTCGCTCTTGGAACTCAGCTGGGGCGGCAAGGAGCCGCTGACGCTGGACAGCGGCGAGGAGCGCTCCTTCATCGCTGACGGCGACACGCTGACCCTGAAAGGCGCGGCCAAAGGCGATGGCTACACCATCGGGTTCGGCGACTGCACCGGCACCGTGCTGGCTGCCCTGGAAGATCCGTTCAAGAGGTAAGCACCGCTTTTCCTCTTGCCACAAATACCCCCGCCGGAGGCTCCCGCATTTGCCTCTGGCGCACCGCTGAAAGGACTGACACATGGCCAAGGCATTCGCTTCCCAAGGGGACATGAGCGAAAAGAAAATCTCCTTCACCGAGGTGGGCGACGGTCTTTATGCCTTCACCGCAGAGGGCGATCCGAACTCCGGCGTGATCATCGGTGATGACAGCGTGATGATTGTCGAGGCGCAGGCGACCCCGCGGCTGGCCAACAAGGTGATCGAGTGCGTACGGTCTGTGACCGACAAGCCGATCACCCACGTGGCCCTGACCCATTATCACGCGGTGCGTGTGCTCGGCGCCTCCGCCTTTGGCGCCCAGCAGATCATCATGGGCGACACGGCCCGTGCCATGGTGGTGGAACGCGGGCAGGAGGACTGGGACAGCGAATTCCAGCGCTTCCCGCGGCTGTTCGAAGGCCATGAGAGCATTCCCGGACTGACCTACCCGACCACAACCTTCTCGGATGACATGACTGTCTACCTCGGCAACCGCCGGGTTGACCTGATGCACTTGGGCCGCGCCCACACCGCGGGCGACATTGTCATCCATGTGCCGGATCAGAACGTGATGTTCACCGGCGACATCGTCGAATACCACTCGGCCTGCTATTGCGGCGACGGCCATTTCAGCGATTGGGGCAGCACGCTCGACAACATCAAGGCCTTTGACGTTGACGCCATTGCCCCGGGCCGCGGCGATGCGCTGGTGGGCAAGGAGATGGTCAACGCCGCCATCGAGAACACCCGCGATTTTGTTGAAAGCACCTACCGCCCGGCGGCTAAGGTGGCGGCCCGCAACGGCACCTTGAAGGAGGCCTGGGACGCGGTGCGCGCCGAGTGCGATCCGAAGTTTGCAGACTATGCGATCTATGAGCACTGCCTGCCCTTCAACGTTGCCCGCGCCTATGACGAGGCCCGCGGCATCGACACCCCGCGGATCTGGACCGCAGAGCGCGATCTGGAGATGTGGGAGGCCCTGCAGGGCTGAGCCCCCGCGAGTTAGAACCCGGGGCGGTTTGATCCAGATCGTGTCGCCCCGGCAGAACCTGTGAGACGCTAGACCATGATCCCGGCCGGCTCCTGCCGGGAAAGGGTAGAGCTGTGCCTGACGGCACCCTGAATTTGGGAGGAGACCAGATGAAGAAGATCTTTGAAGTCCCTTTGTACCCCTACAAGCGCCATCCGGATGAAGACGCCTCTTCGCCCGTTCGCCGCAAGGTGGTGGTCATCGGGGCGGGCCCGGTTGGCCTGGCTGCCGCCATCGACCTGGCACAGCAGGGCACCGAAGTTGTGGTGCTTGACGACAACGACAAGGTGAGCTTCGGGTCCCGCGCGATCTGCTTTGCCAAGCGGCCGCTGGAGATCCTCGACCGGCTGGGCTGCGGCCAGCCGATGGTCGACAAGGGCGTGCAGTGGAACACTGGCAAGGTGTTCTTTGACGACCGTCAGGTCTATGAGTTCGACCTGCTGCCGGAAGAGGGCCACAAACGCCCTGCCTTCATCAACCTGCAGCAGTATTACTTCGAGGAATACCTGGTGAACCGGGTCCGCGAGCTGCAAGAGCAGGGCGCGCCGATCGAAATCCGCGGCCGCAACAAGGTCTCCGCCATCGGCACCCATCCCAGCCATGTGGTGCTGGAAATCGACACTCCCGAAGGTTCCTATAACCTTGAGGCCGAATGGCTGATTGCCTGCGATGGCGCGGGCTCCCCCACCCGGCAGATGCTGGGCCTGGATTTCGTCGGCCGGGTGTTTGAGGACAACTTCCTGATTGCCGATGTGATCATGGAAGCGGATTTCCCGTCCGAACGCTGGTTCTGGTTCGACCCGCCCTTCAACAAGGGCCAGTCGGCGCTGCTGCACAAGCAGCCTGACGGGGTCTGGCGCATCGACCTGCAACTGGGTTGGGATATCGACAAGGAGCGCGAGAAGCGCCCTGAAAACGTGATCCCGCGCCTCAAGGCGATGCTGGGCGAGGATGTGAAATTCGAGCTGGAATGGGTCTCGATCTATACCTTCCAGTGCCGCCGGATGGAGAAGTTCCGCCACGGCCGGGTGATCTTTGCTGGCGATGCTGCGCACCAGGTCTCGCCCTTCGGTGCCCGCGGCGCCAACTCCGGCCTGCAGGACACCGACAACCTGTGCTGGAAGCTGAAGCTGGTGATGGACGGCAAGGCGCCGGAGAGCCTGCTGGACAGCTATGACGCCGAGCGCATTCACGGCGCGGATGAGAATATTCTCAACTCCTCGCGTTCCACCGATTTCATCACTCCGAAATCGGAGATCAGCCGGGTGCTGCGCGACGCGGTCCTGGACCTTTCGGAACAGTATGAGTTCGCGCGCCCCCTGGTGAACTCCGGCCGGCTGTCGGTGCCCTGCACCTACGATGGCTCGCCGCTGAACTCGGCGGACGCGCTGGACGGACCGAACCGCACCCGCCCTGGCTCCCCCTGCCCCGACGCACCGCTTGGCGACGGGTTCCTGCTGGACAAGCTGGGGGACAAGTTCGTGCTGCTGACCATCGACGCTGACGCGCCGGACGTGATCATCGAGGAGGGTATCGAGGTCACCCGCCTGGCGCTGTCGATCAAGGATGACAAGTCGCTGGCGCTGCAGCAGCGTTACCTGGGCAAGCATGAAAGCGGCGTCTACCTGATCCGCCCGGACCAGCACGTGGCCGCCCGCCGCCCCTCCTTTGATGAAAACCAGTTCCGGCACGCAATCCGCCGGGCCATCGGCAAGGAATGATCACCATGACAGAAACCGATCAGCTGATCCTGACCGCCAACACTGAGCGCGCCGACGACTTTTATGCAGATCTGCTGGCCGCGCACGAAGGCCTCAGCAGGTCTGAAAGCGATGCGCTGAACGCACGCCTGGTGCTGGTGCTTGCCAACCACATTGGAAAACGCGCGATCCTGAAACAGGCGCTGGCCGCGGCCGCGCTGAACCCTGGGGAGGACACCGCTTGAAAATCGAACAGATTCACCACGTCGCTTACCGCTGCAAGGACGCCAAAGAGACGGTTGAGTGGTACAACAAGATGCTGAACATGGACTTTGTCCTGGCCATTGCCGAGGACCGTGTGCCATCGACGCATGAGCCGGACCCTTACATGCATATCTTCATGGATGCGGGCAACGGCAACGTCCTGGCCTTCTTTGAGCTGCCGACCAAGCCGGAGATGGACCGCGACCGCAACACGCCGGTCTGGGTGCAGCACATCGCCTTCAAGGTAAAGGACCGCGATACGCTGATCCAGTTCAAGGAGCATCTGGAAGCCAATGGCGTCGAGGTGCTGGGCGTCACCGACCACTCCATCTTCCACTCGATCTACTTCTTTGACCCGAACGGCCACCGGGTGGAGCTCGCCTGCCCCGATCCGGCGGAAGACGCGCTGCTTGAAAAGCTGGATGCGGTGAAGTGGGAAATGCTGGAGGAGTGGTCGAAAACCAAGAAGGCACCGAAACACGCCGACTGGCTGCACGCCAAGGAACTGAACAAGGGCTGAGCCCGCAGAAACGGTCAAAGGCAGCCCCAAGGGCTGCCTTTTCACAACAGGGAGGACGCAGATGAGCCGCACGGTTCTTTATGATTATTGGCGCTCTTCAGCCAGCTACCGGCTGCGCATTGCGCTGAATCTGGCGGAGATCGGATACACCGCTGTCCCCGTCGATCTGGTCAAGGGCGAGCACAAAAGCCCCGGCCACCTGGCCCGCAACCCGCAGGGATTTGTGCCGGTCCTGGAAATCGACGGTCTGCGGCTGACACAATCGCTGGCGATCCTCGACTACCTGGACGAAACCAGGGCGCTCGGCCTGCTGCCGCAGGACCCGGGCCGGCGGGCGCTGGCGCGGGCGCTGGCGCATTCCGTGGCGGTGGACGTGCATCCGGTCTGCAATCTGCAAGTGGCCAAACACGCCACCGCCCTCAGCGGCGGCGCGCCGGATATGCCCAAGGCCTGGATGCAGCATTTCATCCGCCCCGGCCTGCAAGCGTTTGAGGTTCTGCTTGGCAGCTTCGAACAGGCGCCTTTCTGCACCGGCAGCGCGCCGGGGCTGGCGGACATCTGCCTGATGCCTCAGCTGTACAACGCCCGCCGCTGGGAGGCGGATTTTTCGGACCTGCCGCGGATCTGCGCGGTGGAGGCCGCCTGCGCGGAACACCCCGCTTTTGCAGCCGCGCATCCGGATCAGAGCGACTGAGTGTCTGCCGTCCGCGGCGGTGCGTCTTGGCGGTGCGGGTCTGTTGCGTGGCGCGGGAGTTCCCTGCCTTTGAACGCAAAACCCGCCGCTGGCGGAGTGCGCAGCGGCGGGTTTTGTTTAATGATCGTTATGAGAGGTATTGGATTTTACTAGGTTTGGCGGTGACCTACTCTCCCAGGGCTTGAGCCCAAGTACCATCGGCGCGACAGTGCTTAACTTCCGGGTTCGGGATGGGACCGGGTGTTTCACTTGTGCTGTGGCCACCAAACCAAGAAAAATCCAATACCGACGGCCTTGGGTATGAAGGCATTCGAGGGGCAGGCAGCGCATTTGTTTATAGGATGCGCTTTCCGGCCCTGCTGCTGTGTCACCGCCTTTTGGCGGCAGGCACGGCAGCCTGCGTCGGTTACAATCAACGTTGTCCGTTTTTTTGGGATGGTTTGCTTGTTTGGCCATGTAACACTGTCTGTTACTGGATCAAATCAAGCCTATCGGGCGATTAGTACCGGTCAGCTGAACGCATTGCTGCGCTTACACCTCCGGCCTATCGGCGTGGTGGTCTTCCACGGCCCTCAGGGATACCTTGTTTTGAGGGGGGCTTCCCGCTTAGATGCCTTCAGCGGTTATCCTGTCCGATCATAGCTACCCAGCACTGCTATTGGCATAACAACTGGTCCACCAGTGGATCGTTCACCCCGGTCCTCTCGTACTAGGGGCAACTCCTCTCAAGTATCCTGCACCCACGGCAGATAGGGACCGAACTGTCTCACGACGTTCTAAACCCAGCTCACGTACCTCTTTAAACGGCGAACAGCCGTACCCTTGGGACCTGCTCCAGCCCCAGGATGAGATGAGCCGACATCGAGGTGCCAAACACTGCCGTCGATATGGACTCTTGGGCAGTATCAGCCTGTTATCCCCGGCGTACCTTTTATCCGTTGAGCGATGGCCCTTCCACGCGGGACCACCGGATCACTATGGCCGACTTTCGTCTCTGCTCGACTTGTCAGTCTTGCAGTCAGGCTGGCTTCTGCCATTGCACTCAACGAGCGATTTCCGACCGCTCTGAGCCAACCTTCGCGCGCCTCCGTTACTCTTTAGGAGGCGACCGCCCCAGTCAAACTACCCGCCACGCAGGGTCCCGGATCCGGATAACGGACCGCGGTTAGACATCAAGAGTGCGAAGGGTGGTATCTCAAGGGAGGCTCCACCGGGACTTGCGTCCCGGCTTCGATGCCTACCACCTATCCTGCACATCACAATCCTGATGCCAGTGCGAAGCTGTAGTAAAGGTGCACGGGGTCTTTCCGTCTAACCGCGGGAAGCCTGCATCTTGACAGGCAATTCAATTTCGCTGAGTCGATGTTGGAGACAGCGGGGAAGTCGTTACGCCATTCGTGCAGGTCGGAACTTACCCGACAAGGAATTTCGCTACCTTAGGACCGTTATAGTTACGGCCGCCGTTTACCTGGGCTTCAATTCGGAGCTCTCACCCCTCCTTTTAACCTTCAGGCACCGGGCAGGCGTCAGACCCTATACGTCGCCTTACGGCTTCGCAGAGCCCTGTGTTTTTAATAAACAGTCGCCACCCCCTGGTTTGTGCCCCCGGATCCAAGTTGCCTTGAACCCGGGCCTCCTTCTCGCGAACTTACGGAGGTATTTTGCCGAGTTCCTTCAACATCGTTCTCTCAAGCGCCTTGGTATGCTCTACCAGTCCACCTGTGTCGGTTTAGGGTACGGTCTGATGGAGGGCTATTTCCAGGAACCAATCAGCGGCCCGCCCAATCCGATAAGGGCGAACAACCTTCATGATCCGTCACATCCTCCTGGCCCACGAATATTAACGTGGTTCCCATCGCCTACGCCTTTCGGCCTCGGCTTAGGGGCCGGCTTACCCTGCTCAGATTAGCTTTAAGCAGGAACCCTTGGACTTTCGGCGAGAGTGTCTCTCACACTCTTTGTCGCTACTCATGTCATCATTCTCGCTAGTGATCTCTCCACCGGATGGCTCACGCCCCGGCTTCATCGAAAGCTCCTTGCGTCCAATCTTTCCCGGAGGAAAGTAAGGACGCATGGAACTATGTCACACTACGCTCTGCTACCATGCCCTATGGGCATCCTCGGCTTCGGCTCATGGCTTGAGCCCCGTTACATCTTCGCCGCAAGACATCTTAATTAGACCAGTGAGCTGTTACGCTATCTTTAAAGGATGGCTGCTTCTAAGCCAACCTCCTGGTTGTTTTGGACGTCTCACCTGCTTTCCCACTTAGCCATGAATTGGGGGCCTTAGCCGGAGGTCAGGGTTGTTTCCCTCTCCACGACGGACGTTAGCATCCGCCGTGTGTCTGCCATCTAGTACTCCCGGGTATTCGGAGTTTGGTTAGGATCAGTAAGCCTGTGGGGCCCCATTACCCATCCAGTGCTCTACCCCCCGGGGTATTCGGATGACGCTCTACCTAAATAGATTTCGCAGAGAACCAGCTATCTCCGAGTTTGATTGGCCTTTCACCCCTAGGCACAGCTCATCCCGATCCTTTTCAACGGATGTGGGTTCGGTCCTCCAGTGCGTGTTACCGCACCTTCAACCTGGCCATGCCTAGATCACTCGGTTTCGGGTCTGATCCCACGAACTCATGCGCCCTATTAAGACTCGCTTTCGCTGCGCCTACACCTAGCGGTTTAAGCTTGCTCGTGAGACCAAGTCGATGACCCATTATACAAAAGGTACGCTGTCAGCCCTCAAGGGGCCTCCAACTGATTGTAGGCGTTCGGTTTCAGGTACTGTTTCACTCCCCTCGCCGGGGTGCTTTTCACCTTTCCCTCACGGTACTGGTTCGCTATCGGTCAGTAAGGAGTACTTAGCCTTCGGAGGTGGTCCTCCGATCTTCGAACAGGATTTCACGTGTCCCGCCCTACTTAATACGTCCCTCAAAGCTTCCCATACGGGGCTGTCACCCGCTCTGGCTGCGTTTCCCAACGCATTCTGGTCACTTATCAGGCTCGGCTGGTCCGCGTTCGCTCGCCGCTACTAACGGAGTCTCTATTGATGTCCTTTCCTCCGGGTACTTAGATGTTTCAGTTCCCCGGGTTTGCTCTTAAAGACCTATGTATTCAGTCCTTAAGTACCTGGTTAAGCCCATTATAAGCAGCCTTGCGGCTATTATAACAAACTTTCAGGTGGGTTCCCCCATTCAGAGATCTTGGGATCAAAGCCTATTCCCGGCTCCCCCAAGCTTATCGCAGGGTATCACGTCTTTCATCGCCTCTTACTGCCAAGGCATCCACCAAACGCCCTTCTCGCGCTTGATTTGATCCAGAAAAAGACAGTGTATCTGCCACGGTGCGGAAGCTGGTAAGAAACCGCACCTTTATTCTGAACCAAAAAGCAAACTATCCCGCTCCCAGCCATGTCGGTGGCCGGGAACTTGTTGCATGATCGTGCGATCATGCGGGTTAGTGTACTTGACTTGGACAACACTGTCGTTTCAGCCAGGCAGACCCGCGGGTGCCCGAGGAAAGGGGCATGATCGCAGGCTCGCGTCACTTCCGAAGAAGATCGGCACCTCACTGAGGCTCTCCCCTCACGCGGGGCGCCAACAGTATTGTTGATTGTATCTCTCTTAACGATGTCAATGTGTGCGTCTGAAGAACAGACGTTCAAACAGTCACAAACTGCTTGAAGATATGTTCTTCCACAGGACCACTTCCGGGGAAGTGGTGGGTCGAGGAGGACTTGAACCTCCGGCCTCACGCTTATCAGGCGTGCGCTCTAACCACCTGAGCTACCGACCCATATTGTCCGGGCCGTTTGCATGAGTGGTGGAGCCTAGGAGGATCGAACTCCTGACCTCCTGAATGCAAATCAGGCGCTCTCCCAGCTGAGCTAAGGCCCCTTGCTTTTGGATCCCTGCCGGGCAGGCATCCGATGTTTTCTGAAGAGATATGAGGACGGTCCGGTCCGTATGCGACCGGCTTTGTTTGCCGGTCTTCTGCTAAGTGATGCACGATCAGGAGCAAGCTCCGTGATGCTAGCATCATCCTTAGAAAGGAGGTGATCCAGCCGCAGGTTCCCCTACGGCTACCTTGTTACGACTTCACCCCAGTCGCTGAGCTCACCGTGGTCCGCTGCCTCCTCGAAAGGTTGGCGCACGGCCTTCGGGTAAACCCAACTCCCATGGTGTGACGGGCGGTGTGTACAAGGCCCGGGAACGTATTCACCGCGTCATGCTGTTACGCGATTACTAGCGATTCCGACTTCATGCCGCCGAGTTGCAGACGACAATCCGAACTGAGACAGTTTTTTGGGATTAACCCATTGTCACTGCCATTGTAGCACGTGTGTAGCCCAACCCGTAAGGGCCATGAGGACTTGACGTCATCCACACCTTCCTCCCGCTTATCACGGGCAGTTTCCTTAGAGTGCCCAGCCGAACTGCTGGCAACTAAGGATGTGGGTTGCGCTCGTTGCCGGACTTAACCGAACATCTCACGACACGAGCTGACGACAGCCATGCAGCACCTGTCACCGGGTCACCGAAGTGAAAACCAGATCTCTCTGGCGGTCCCGGGATGTCAAGGGTTGGTAAGGTTCTGCGCGTTGCTTCGAATTAAACCACATGCTCCACCGCTTGTGCGGGCCCCCGTCAATTCCTTTGAGTTTTAACCTTGCGGCCGTACTCCCCAGGCGGAATGCTTAATCCGTTAGGTGTGACACCAACAAGCATGCTTGCTGACGTCTGGCATTCATCGTTTACGGTGTGGACTACCAGGGTATCTAATCCTGTTTGCTCCCCACACTTTCGCACCTCAGCGTCAGTATCGAGCCAGTGAGCCGCCTTCGCCACTGGTGTTCCTCCGAATATCTACGAATTTCACCTCTACACTCGGAATTCCACTCACCTCTCTCGAACTCAAGACTGGGAGTTTTGGAGGCCGTTCCGGGGTTGAGCCCCGGGATTTCACCCCCAACTTTCCAATCCGCCTACGCGCGCTTTACGCCCAGTAATTCCGAACAACGCTAACCCCCTCCGTATTACCGCGGCTGCTGGCACGGAGTTAGCCGGGGTTTCTTTACCAGATACTGTCATTATCATCTCTGGCGAAAGAGCTTTACGACCCTAGGGCCTTCATCACTCACGCGGCATGGCTGGATCAGGCTTGCGCCCATTGTCCAAGATTCCCCACTGCTGCCTCCCGTAGGAGTCTGGGCCGTGTCTCAGTCCCAGTGTTGCTGATCATCCTCTAAAACCAGCTATAGATCGTAGACTTGGTAGGCCATTACCCCACCAACTATCTAATCTAACGCGGGCCGATCCTTCTCCGATAAATCTTTCCCCCGAAGGGCGTATAAGGTATTACTCACCGTTTCCAGTGGCTATTCCTTAGAGAAGGGCACGTTCCCACGCGTTACTAACCCGTCCGCCGCTCACCCCGAAGGGCGCGCTCGACTTGCATGTGTTAGGCCTGCCGCCAGCGTTCGTTCTGAGCCAGGATCAAACTCTCAAGTTGAAACGCTCGTTAAAGCGTATCCTTGACGTTCGAACCTCTGCACATCTTCACCAGGAGGCTAATCCTGATGAAAGTCTCTGTCTGTTGTGCTTCAGTACCAAAGGCACCGAAAGCCGAACAAACAGTGAAGCTGACACCACATCATCGGGCCGGAGCCCTAGTGGCGCGATATACAGAAGTCTGATCCATCGAAATGAACCGTGACCGCCCGCATATCTCTTCAGTTATCCATCAATGTCAAAGAGCAAACACCCGGAGGCCAAAAACCAGACCGATGCGCCAATCTTCCGGCGCGCCCGCCTCATCAAACCCTCAGATGCCGCTGTCTCTCCAGCGCGTCCCGCCGTCTCTCCGGCGTGTTTCCCGATCCGTTACCGCGTCGCCGCCGCCCCGTCCGGTGTGTCTCAGCAGCGCCTCAGCGCCGCCGGTGAGGGGGCTTTTACGGTTACCCCCGCAGACCCGCAACCCCAAAATTCAGAAAAACGCAGAATTCCGCAAAGAAAAATCGCACATCCAATAAAAACAATAGCTTACACCAAAACAAAGTCAGCACCCCTGACCCGCTTCCCGCCCCAACCCCGCCCCGAAAACCCCGCCAAACACCCCCAAACCGGCCCCCGGAACACTTACCCACCGACTCGCGCCCCTTATCCACAGACCCGAACCCCGGAATCGCGGCAAACCCAATAGACTCACCCCTCCGCCCGCCCGGAATATCCCGAGGGTCCCAGGCCAAAGACAAAGGGCGCACCGCCGAAAACAAAAAGGCACGGCGAAAGGTTGCCGGATCAGGTCACGGCTTTCCGCCCTCGAGTATATCCAAACCAGCAACGAGATCCCGCCCCATGCCTGCGCCCTCCATGTGGAGGCGCAGACGCTGGTTGTAGCCGCCAGGCGTATTCAGCGCCTCAATCAGGTCTGCGCTGGAAAGATTTTTCAGGCTGCTGGTGATCAGCATGCGCAGAAACGCTTCCCCCTGCTGACTGTCCTCGACCCGGCCGCCCAGCCAACCGGCCGCGTCATTCACCATGCGCGCAACCGGCGACAGTACTGCCTGGGCACAGAGGCAAGCGTTTAGCTCCGCCTCGTCCTTCAAGGCAAATACGGTATTCTCAGAGCCAAAGACGCGTGCGACCAAGCCAGTGTCACCTAGTGCCATGATCGGAGAGCCGCCCTGGGCAATCCCCGGAAAGGGCATCATCACAGCCGCCGCGCGCGCCGGAGACACCAACTGGGCGACCCGCGCCAAACCAGCCCCCGCCATGAAGGAGATCACCCGCTGATCTTCGCGAAACGCCAGCTTGGACAGGATGCCTTCGGCCGCTTCCGCCATCACCCCCAGAAAGACAACGTCGCTGGTATCGGCCACCGCCTGGTTGGCGGCAGCTGTGACGTCATCGAATTCCGCCGCCAATGCCGCTGAAAAAGTCCGGCTGCGCTCTGACACCATGATCCGGTGCCCCTTGCCGGCAAGCCCCCGCACCACAGCCGAGGCGATGGTGCCGCATCCCAGAAACCCCAGGCGCATGTCAGATATCCTTCATAAGCCGAAGCGCGTCATAAACCGCCGCATGCGTATTGCGCGCGGAAACCGCATCACCGATCCGGAACAGCTGGAACCGGCCCGCCGGGTTGGACGTGACGGCCTGCGGGCGGCCCGCGATCAGAGCATCGTGGTCCACCTCGCCGCGGTTGGATGCCTGCTCCTTCAGCGCAAAGTACAGATCATCCAGCGGCAGCGTGCCATAATTGACCACCACCTGATCATACTCCGCGCTATAGGTGTGGCTGCTGTAGTCAGTGCCGATGGCGGCGGTCAGCCGGTTGCCGCTGCGGCTGATGCCCAGCAGGCGGCGGGCAACAGTGAACGTCACATCCTTGTCCTGCAGCGCCCGCATATAGGGTACGAGGTTCATGCCCATGATATCCGGCGCGAATGTCCGGTCGGGTGTCATCACCTCCACCCGGGCTCCTGCCCCTGCCGCGGTCTCTGCCGCCATCAGCCCCGGATGATCGCCGCTTTCGTCATAGACCAGAACATGCCCGCCAGGTTTCACATCGCCCGAGATGATGTCCCAGCTGGACACCGCATGCGGCAGGTCCGACCGGGTCTCATGCAGCATCATGTTTGGCATCCCGCCAGTCGCCACGATCACCACATCCGGATCCAGGGCCATCACATCCTCGGCCTCGGCCCAGGTATTGAAGCGGAACGCCACATCCCGGGCCGCGCATTGCGCCATGCGCCAGTCGATAATGCCGATCATTTCTGCCCGGCGCGGGTTCTGTGCCGTCAGGCGGACCTGACCGCCCGGCTCAGCGGCTGCCTCGAAGACCGTCACATCATGGCCCCGTTCTGCGGCCACCCGCGCCGCCTCCAGTCCGCCAGGGCCCGCCCCGATGATCACCACCTTCTTAAGCGTCTCTGCCGCTGAGATTTCGTGGGGCATTGTGAGTTCGCGCCCGGTGGCGGCGTTATGGATGCAAAGCGCCTCCCCCGCCTGGTAGATCCGGTCCAGACAGTAGGTGGCGCCGACGCAGGGGCGGATGCCGTCTTCGCGCCCCTCGATGATTTTCCTGACCACATGCGGATCCGCCAAATGGGCGCGGGTCATGCCGACCATGTCCAGCAATCCGCTGGCAACCGCATGACGGGCGGTCGCCACATCCGGGATGCGGGCAGCGTGGAAAGTCGGCATGCCGGTGGCCTTCTTGACCTCACCTGCGAAATCCAGATGCGGTGCCGATTTCATGCCCTGCACCGGGATCACGTCAGTCATCGCGGGATCGGTGTGGATGCGGCCGCGGATCACATTGAGGAAATCCACCATGCCGCTGTCCGCCAGACGCCTGGAGATTTCAATCCCCTCTTCCGGAGTGATCCCGCCTGCCTGCGCCTCATCCGCGGTGTACCGCAAGCCGACGATGAAATCCTCCCCGACCCTGTCCCGGACCGCGCGCAGCACGTCGAGCGGCATGCGCATCCGGCTATCCAGAGACTGGCCGCCATAAGGCCCGTGGAGATCATTGGTCAGCGGCGACCAGAACTGATCCAGAAGATGGCCATAGACCTGCAGCTCAATGCCATCCATGCCGCCCTCTTTCATCCGCTCCGCCGCGTCTGCGAAATCGGAGATGATGCGGGCGATATCCCAATCCTCTGCCAGTTTTGGAAAGGACCGGTGCGCCGGTTCCCGGTGGCGGGAGGAGCTGACAGACGGCAGCCAATCCCCCTTGTTCCAGCCGGTGCGGCGGCCAAGGTGGGTCAGCTGAATCATCACCGCCGCGCCGTGCTCATGCACCTGATCCGTCAGGTTGCGGATCCAAGGCACCACTTCATCCTTGTAAGCAAGGATATTGTTGAACACCGGCGGGCTGTCACGGCTGACCGCGGCTGATCCTGCGGTCATGGTCAGCGCCACCCCCGCCTTGGCACGCTCCGCATGGTAAGCTGCGTAGCGCGCCTTGGGCATCCCGTCTTCGGGATAGGCCGGCTCATGGCTGGTGGTCATGATCCGGTTGCGCAGGGTCAAATGCTTCAACTGGTAGGGCTGCAGCAGCGGGTCGTTGGACATTGCCTGCCTCTCCTGAAACTGAAACGGTAACGGGGCCGGGTGCCATCCGACACCAGCCTGACACATGTGTCAATTAAACATTCATACCTGTCTGGAAAAGTTGCCCCCGCCCGGTACGGCTGCTAAGGCTTAGGCATGACCACACAGGATATCTCCCGCCCGCGCCTGAGCGAAGAGAACTGGCTGTCCGCCGCCTATGACGTGCTCACCGAAAGCGGCGTGGAGGCAGTGAAGGTGATGCCACTGGCCAAGCGGCTGGGCGTGTCGCGCACCAGCTTCTACTGGCACTTCACAGACCGCGAGGCCCTGCTGGAAGCGATGATCCGCCGCTGGGAGGAGAAAAACACCGGCAACCTGGTTGCCCGGACCGAAGCCTATGCTGAAAGCATTGCCGAGGCGCTTTTCAATCTGTTCGACTGCTGGCTTGACCCTAAGCTGTTTGATGCCCGCCTTGACCTGGCGATCCGCAACTGGGGGCGCAATGACAGCCGCCTGCAGGAACGGCTGGACCTGGCCGATGCCCGGCGTGAAAAAGCCATGACAGAAATGTTCGTGCGCTTTGAGTACCCGGAGGCAGATGCGCTGATCCGGGCCCGGGCCATGATCTACACCCAGATCGGCTATATCTCGATGCAGGTGCACGAGAGCACGGAATACCGGATCTCGCTGATGCCCGGCTGGATAGAGGTCTTCACCGGCACCCGTCCCGCCCAGCGGGATCTGGACCGGTTCCTGGCCCGGCACCGGTAAGCCAAGCAAAGTTACCGGTGCCCTGCACCGCTCCCTCTGAAAGGCGGGCCAGGCGCCAGCCCGGCGCCACCAGAAGAAAAGGGCGCGGAACCCTTCGTTCCGCACCCGCCCTGTTTCCTCAAACAGTTTTGCCGGTTTACTCGGCTGCAATCTGCCCTTCGATCTTCTCGACCCTCACCGCCGAGAACTTGAACTCGGGGATCTTGCCATAGGGGTCGAGCGCCGGGTTGGTCAGGATGTTGGCCGCCGCCTCGACATAAGCAAAGGGCACAAACACCATGTCCTCGGCAATTGCCCGGTCAGCCCGCGCCATGATCTCGATCGAGCCGCGGCGGGTCGACAGGCGGATCATCTCGCCCGGTTCGATGCCCATCAGCTTGAGCGTGCGCGGGTTGAGCGAGCAGTTCGCCTCCGGCTCTACCGCGTCCAGAACCTTGGACCGGCGGGTCATCGAGCCGGTATGCCAATGCTCCAACTGGCGGCCAGTGGTCATGATCATCGGGAACTCCTCATCCGGCGCCTCATCCGGCGGAATAACCGATGCCGGGGTAAAGCGGGCACGGCCATCCGGGCGCGGGAAGCCGTCACCGAACACAATCGCCTGACCGGGGTCGGTCTCATGCAGCGACGGGTAGGTAATGGTTTCGGTTTCCAGACGTTCCCAGGTTATGTTGTCCAAGGACTTCATGTTCAGCTTCATCTCGGCGAAGACTTCGCTGACGTCCTTGTAGTCCCAGGGCAAGCCGATGCGCTGCGCCAGTTCGACAGTGACCTGCCAGTCCTCCCGCGCTTCGCCCGGAGGCGGAACGGCAGGCCGCACGCGCTGCACCTGGCGGTTGGTGTTCGACACGGTGCCGTTCTTCTCATAGAGCGCCGAGGCCGGCAGGATGATGTCGGCATAGTTGGCCGTCTCGGTCAGGAAGATGTCCTGAACGATCATCAGCTCCAGCTTGGCAAAGGCGTCGCGCGCGTGGTCCGCATCCGGGTCGGACATCGCCGGGTTTTCGCCCTGGATGTACATGCCCTTGATGTTGCCTGCATAAGCCTCGTCCACGATCTCCGTCACGGTGAGGCCCTTCTCGTTCGAGAAATCGCCGCCGCCCCAGACATCGGTGAAGCTCTTGCGCACGTCGTCCGAGGTCACTGTCTGGTAATCCGGCAGGAACATCGGAATGAGGCCCGCATCAGACGCGCCCTGCACATTGTTCTGGCCGCGCAGCGGATGCAGGCCCGCGCCCGGTTTACCCACATTGCCGGTCATCAGCGCCAGCGAGATCAGGCAGCGTGAGTTGTCGGTGCCGTGGATGTGCTGGGACACGCCCATGCCCCAGAAGATCAGGCCCGCCTTGCCGCCCGCAAAGGTGCGCGCAACGCGGCGCAGCTGATCGGGGGAGACGCCGCAGATGTCCGACATCTTCTCCGGCGTGAACTGCTTCAGGTGCGCTTTCTCGGCATCCCAGTTCTCAGTCCAGCGGTGAATGTACTGGCTGTCGTAAAGCTCTTCCTCGACGATCACATTCATGATCGCGTTCAGCATCGACACGTCTGCGCCGGGGCGGAACTGCACCATCTCGGTCGCGAACCGGCGCAGGCCGACCCCGCGCGGATCCATCACGATCAGCTTGCCGCCGCGTTTGGTGAACTGTTTGAAGTAGGTTGCCGCCACCGGGTGGTTTTCGATCGGGTTGGAGCCGATCACGATCGCCACATCGGCGTTTTCGATCTCGTTGAATGTCGCGGTCACCGCGCCGGAGCCAACGTTTTCGATCAGTGCCGCAACGGACGACGCATGGCACAGGCGGGTGCAGTGATCGACGTTGTTGTGCTTGAACCCCTGACGGATGAACTTCTGGAAGAGGTACGCCTCTTCATTGGTGCATTTCGCCGAGCCGAAGCCCGCAACCGATTTCGGGTTCTCATCGCGCAGGCGCATCAGGCCTTTGGCAGCCAGATCCATCGCCTCTTCCCAGGACGCTTCACGGAAATGGGTGGACAGGTTGCCCGGATCGACGTTCAGGCCTTTTGCAGGCGCGTCGTCACGGCGGATCAGCGGCTTAGTCAGGCGATGCGGGTGGTGGATGTAATCAAAGCCAAAACGGCCCTTGACGCACAGGCGGCCCTCGTTGGCCGGGCCGTTGATGCCGTCGACGTATTTGACCTTGCCGTCCTTGACCTTGAGGCTGACCTTGCAGCCGACGCCGCAGAACGGGCAAACGCTTTCGGTTTCGGAATCGTAGTCTTTGCTGTCGCCAGCCTGGTTGTCGTCGAGCACGGTCGCGGGCATCAGCGCGCCGGTCGGGCAAGCCTGCACACATTCGCCGCAAGCGACGCAGGTGGACTGGCCCATCGGGTCGGCGATGTCGAAAGTCGGAAAGGCGTTGTGGCCGCGGCCGGCCATGCCGATCACATCGTTCACCTGCACTTCACGGCAGGCCCGCACGCACAGGCCGCAGGAGATACAGGCATCTAGGTTCACCTTCATGGCGATATGGCTGTCGTCCAGCAGCGGAATGCGGCCGTCTTCCAGCTTGGGGAAGCGGCTTTCGGTAACGCCGTTCAGCTCTGCCATATCCCACATGTGGGAGGATCTGTCGTGCGCCTCTTCCCGCTTGGGCTGGTCGGCCATCAGCAGTTCCATCACCATCTTGCGGGCGTTTTCGGCGCGCGCATTGTTGGTGGTGACAACCATGCCCTCGGCGGGTTCGCGAATGCAGGAGGCGGCCAGCGTGCGCTCGCCTTCGATCTCCACCATGCAGGCGCGGCAGTTACCGTCCGGGCGGTAGCCCGGGGCCGGCTTGTGGCACAGATGCGGGATCTTCAGCCCGCGGCCATTGGCGACTTCCCAGATGGTCAGGCCCTTGTCCGCCGTGACCTGTTCGCCATCGAGTGTGAATGTGACTTTATCGCTCATGGCTCAGACCTCATCCGGAAAATGTTTCATGGTCAGGCGGATCGGGTTCGGCGCAGCCTGGCCCAGACCGCAGATCGAGGCATCGACCATTGCGGTGCTCAGCTCTTCCAGCAGGCCCTGGTCCCACTTCTTCTCACTCATCAGCTTGACGGCTTTCTCGCAGCCCACCCGGCAGGGAGTGCACTGGCCGCAGCTTTCATCTTCGAAAAAGCGCAGCATGTTGAGCGCCGCATCGCGGGCCGAGTCCTGATCGGACAGCACCACCACGGCAGCAGACCCGATGAAGGTGCCATGCGGCTGCAAAGTGTCGAAGTCGAGCGGAATGTCGTTCATCGACGCAGGCAGCAGGCCAGAGGACGGGCCGCCCGGCTGGTAGGCCTTGAAGGCGTGGCCATCCAGCATACCGCCGCAGGCCTCGATGATATCGGTGATGGTGGAACCGGCGGGCAGCAGATGCACGCCCGGCTTCTTCACACGGCCCGAGACCGAATAGCTGCGCAACCCCTTGCGGCCGTTCTTCTCAACCGAGTTCAGGCACTCCGGGCCTTCGCGGTTGATCTTGCAGACCCAGTAGAGGGTTTCCACGTTGTGGACGAGGGTCGGCCGCCCGAAAATACCCACCTGCGCCACAAACGGCGGACGGTGGCGCGGCTCGCCGCGCTTGCCCTCGATCGACTCGATCATCGCGCTTTCTTCACCGCAGATATAGGCCCCAGCCCCGCGGCGCAGGTCAATGTAGCCTGCCTCGACGATGCCGGCCTCTTCCAGCGCCTTGATCTCGCGGCGCAGGATTTCCAGCACCGCCGGATATTCGTCGCGCATGTAGATAAAGGCTTTCTCGGCCTCGACCGCCCAGGCGGCGATCAACATGCCTTCGAGGAAGACATGCGGAGTGCGCTCCAGGTAGTAGCGGTCCTTGAAAGTGCCGGGCTCGCCCTCGTCGCCGTTCACGGCCAGGTAACGCGGACCTTCGTTGGCGCGCACAAACCCCCATTTGGTGCCGGAGGGGAAGCCGGCGCCGCCCAGACCGCGCAGGCCCGCTTCTTTGACTTTCGCCTGAACCGCCTCCCAGTCGCCGTTTGCCCGCAGGTCTTTCAGCGCGGCATAGCCGCCTTCGGCCTCATAGTCGGCGAAGGTTTCATAGGCAGGGATATGCGCGTGGGTGTCACCTGCCGCAATCGCGGCTTCGACCTTCTCCACCGTGGCGTGGTCGATGTGGTTGTGGCCGATTTCCAGCACTGGCGCGGTATCGCAGCGGCCCATGCAGGGTGCGCGCAGCACGCGGACCTGGCTCGCGTCCAGACCGTCTTCCAGCGCCTTCTGCAGCTGCTGTGCCCCCGCCAGTTCGCAGGACAGCGAGTCACACACCCGGATGGTCAGCGCCGGCGGCGGGGCCTCACCTTCCTTCACCACATCGAAATGGGCATAGAAACTCGCCACCTCATAGATCTCTGCCTGACCGGTGCGCATCTCCTCAGCCAGCGCCCGGATGTGCGCGGCGCTCAGGTGGCCGTATTTGTCCTGGATCAGGTGCAGGAACTCGATCAGCAGGTCACGGTTGCGCGGGCGGTCCCCCAGCAGGTCCTGAACCTCGCTCAGCGCGATGTCGTCGACCTGGCGGCCTTTGGGCGTCTTGCGCCCCTTGCCGCGGCCGGACTTCCATACGCCCTTGCTATCATCCAATGGTGCCATGGGGTCCTCCAGTCAGCACGTATTTCATTCCGAAATGCCATCAAGAATGAATATCGTCAAATCTAGAAAACCGATTGCACGATAAGATAAGATTATCACGCCATTTGCGGCATCCCATCGTCCACAAACGTCGCAACCACCTCTTTCAGCGCCCGGACCGTGGTCAATTCCGGGGTCCGGTCCAGCGTTGCAATGCAGATCGGCCGCGATTGTTCCGGCCCGGTCAGACCAAGAACCCGGGTTCCACCCAGCTCTCCCAAGGCCTGCATCAGCGCCCGCGGCAGAATCGTTGCCGCCGAACCTTCGCGCGCCAGCACCATAGACGCCATAAAGCCGTTGGACTCGGACACGATTTCCGGCCTCAGTTCCAGATCGGCAAAGATCCGGTCCAGAATACGGCGGTTCTGCATCTGCTGGTCCAGAAGGCTCAGCGGCAAATCAGCGGCCTCGGCCCAGCTTATCGTGTCACCGCGCCCCGCCACCATCTCTTCGGGCGCCAGCAGCACATAGCTTTCGTCATACAGCGGCTGCACTGTCACCAGGTCCTGACCGAGGCTCTCGGCGTAGGTAATACCTGCATCAATTGTACCATCATAAAGGCGCTGCTGGATAGCCAACGAGGTGGTGACCTCCACCCGGGCCAGAATCCGCGGATAGGCCTGATGCACCTGGTCCACCAGCTGCGCCGCCCAGGCGGTGGCAGTGGGCACCACCCCCAGCACCAGCGTGCCGGTCACTTCGCCGCGCGACGCGGCGATCTCCTGTTCCAGCGCCTTTGCATCATCCAGGATCGAGCGCCCCCGGCGCACGATCATCAAGCCCTCTTCGGTCAGCCCCTGAAAGCGGTTGGCACGGCGCACGATGGACAGGCCCAGCCGCTCCTCCAGATTGCGGATCCGCATGGAGAAGGCCGGCTGCGACATGCCGCAGTCGGCGGCGGCCTTGGCAAAATGCTGGTGCCGCGCCAATGCGGTGAGCAACTGAAGGTCTTTGAGTTCGATCATGGCAGCACCTTACGCCGCCGCTGCAAGCCGCTGCAATGGGCCAGCCGCCTGTCAGTCCTTGCTTTGCGCGTCTGCCTGATGCGCTGCTGCGCCGTACAGCTCAACAAGTTCTTCCAGCACATCGGCAGCCCCCCGCAACCGCCCGGCCAATTCAGAATGCCCTTCAATCGCCTGCGTCAGCAGGCGTTCACGAAGAGCGTTCAGCTTACCGGCCAGCTGGCAGCCGTCGTCAGTCAGGCTGTAGGTCACTCCAGAACGGCCAGCCCCCTGTTTGCGGGTCAGTCCTGCCGACGCCAGCTTGCGCAAGGAATACTGGATATTCGGGATATCCACACGGTTGGTTGCACGCGCCAGCTCCTTGATGGATTTTGGCCGCCTGCCGCTGCCGATCAGCAGCAGCAGGGTAATCTCGGCACCAGCCAAAGGCACGCCGCTGACCTGCTCCAGGCACCCGGCCTGCCATCGGATCAGGCCCTCGCCCGCCCGCTGCACCGCCATCTCCAGCCGATGCAGCCCGTCAGCAGCCGGTTCCGCAGTCAGGTATGATAACGGGGATGGGTCGACGTTGTTATTCAAGGAACAGCTCCAAAAAAATGCGGCCCAAACGGGCATGAAAACTGCAGATCAGAATACGGGAGGCACCAGCGAGCCTTGCCCGGCACGGGAATGCGCGCCAGGACCACAGCACTCAGAGGAACTGCCCCCCTTATTGAAAATCCATCTCAAATTGCCCGGGACTTATCCAACCAATTCCTCCGGACTTCAATACCCGGCAGTGCAATCCGTTGCCCTGACGGCAGCACGGCACCCGCCGGCAGTCCTGCTCAACACCGCGGCGCAGTCGTGTGAATCCGGGCCGGATATCAGGACGCGGAAGCCCCCAGATCCGGAAGCGCCGAAACCACGCTCTGCGCCCATTGGTCGGGGATGCTGCCAAAACAATCATGAATCGAATCCGTGGCGATGGCGCTGCCATTCGCCAAACGGCCCACCAGCGCTAGCCCGGCCACCCGCACCCCGTCTGCCGCGATCAGTGCTGCATCGGGGGCACAGCGCGCGCCCAAACCGTCACCCAGGGGTTTCAGCGGCAGGTCCCGCCGCAGCCCGGCCACCAGCGGTTCCGTGACGGGGGCCAGCGCAGGCTGGGGCAGCACAGCGTCGACCATGACGCTGGCGGTGACCGTATGCCCGCCGCTGTGCAGCTTCCAGCCCTGCGGGGTAAGCGTAATATCGGGATCATCCGCGGCACGCGCGTCCACCAGCCCGGTTTCGATCAGGATCTGCAGCTGACGGGCGGTGTCCACCGGCGCACCATAGGAGTACCGCTTGAGCCCGTCGTCGAAACTCACAAATTCCTGCGCGGTGGCGGCAGGCACGGAAGCGCTGTCGAACACGCGGCGCAGCAGCGGCTGCCATTTCCGCCAAAGCTGGCCGATCGTATAACCGATGGCGGGCGGCTCCCGCCCCTCGGCCTGGGAGATACCCGCGCGCAGGGCGTCCAGCGTTCCCCGCTGCTCCTGGCTGCCGGGGTGTTCGCTTTCCAGCTCCAGCCACTCGCGCACCTCGTCAGACTGAACCGCGCCTCCGCCTGCGCGGATGATGCGCAGTGCCGCGCTTTCAAGCACGCCGCGCACCGGCTCCAGTCCGGACCCGGGCTGCGCAAACAAGCCGGCACGCAAGGCCTCCTCGAAGGCCGCGTTTTCTTCCTGCAAGGGATCAAAGCGCGCATCCAGCTTTGCGTTCAGGGGTTTCGGCGCGGGTGCGTGACCATCCAGCGAGAACGGCACGATCCTGGCCGGTTCCCGTCCTGACGCGATGTAACTGCTGCCTGCGAACCTGCCCCCCAGTCCCAAGGTCAGCATGCGGACCACATCAAGCGCCGAAAGCGCCATGCCGCGTATGCCGACCACCCGCCCCGTCCAGGCTTCAGCCGCATCTATCAGCTCTTTTCCCGGGTAGGCAGGCTTCAAGGGCAATGAATGGCGGTCCGCGTGATCCTGCCAGCGGCAAAGCTGTTCATCGCTGGCAGTTTCAGGCTGGCCAAGCGACAGCAGCACATGACCGAACGGGCCATGAACCACGCCTTGCGCATACAGCTGCCAGCCCTCCCCGATGCGCCAGGCCTCAGTCACCCGCACTGTGCGCCGGGTCACCGTTATATGGCTTGGCAACCGCGCAAGAAGCGTGTCGAACCGGGCGTTCAGATAGGCGCCAAGCCTGGCCCGCGGCAGATACGCCTCGCCATCGCCGCCGGTCAGGCCCATCCAGTCGGCAAAACTGCCTTCCCCCTCGCGCGCGAATGGCGGCGGCGGCAGATCTATACTGCGCAACGGCAGGTTCAGCAGGCAGGTTTCACTTTCGCCGGGACTGAAGCTTGAACCCGACGCAGGCCAGCCCGACGGCTCGAAGACATCCACCGCCAGGGCTGCGCCTGCCCCGGAAGCATGGCGCACCAGCGCCTCCAGCGCTGCCAGGCCGCGCGGCCCGAGCCCAACGATCGCAACCCGGTGCCGGTCCCGCCCCATTCATGCACTCCCTCACCCAGCATG
Organism: Leisingera daeponensis DSM 23529; assembly: GCF_000473145.1. Classification (NCBI taxonomy): domain Bacteria; kingdom Pseudomonadati; phylum Pseudomonadota; class Alphaproteobacteria; order Rhodobacterales; family Roseobacteraceae; genus Leisingera; species Leisingera daeponensis. The sequence continues at coordinate 2,624,376 of NZ_KI421500.1, forward strand.
GTTTCGCCACCTTGGTCTGCGGCGGCTCCGCAGTGCAAGCCATTATCGCGCCGGGGTGCAGGGCGCGCCTTCCCTGCAGAGGCCTTTGGGTCAGGGCCTGCAGGGTAGGCTGCCGGATAGTGGATGAAGGCCTTTCAGCCACCTCTGCCCTGCGGCCTTTACCCGGTCCCTTCCTCGCGGCCGACCCGCTTCAGGAACCGCCTCAGCCGGTCGTCCCGGGGCGCATCAAAGATCTGACTTGGCGGGCCGGATTCAACGATCTTGCCGCCGTCCATGAAAACAATGCGGTCCGCAATTTCGCGCGCGAACTGCATCTCGTGGGTGACGATGATCATGGTCTGGCTTTTCTCGGCGACCCGCCGCATCAGGTCCAGCACTTCCCCCACCCATTCCGGATCCAGCGCCGAGGTCGGCTCGTCAAACAGCAATACTTCGGCGCCCAGGGCCATCGCTCGGCCAATGCCCACGCGCTGCTGCTGGCCGCCGGACAATGCAGCCGGGTAGCTGTCCGCCTTCTCGGCCAGCCCGGTTTCACGCAGCACTGACAGCGCGCGCTCCTCGGCCTCTGCGCGGGGGCGCTTCTGTACGGTGACAAGCGCCTCCATTATGTTCTCTTTCGCCGTCTTGTTGGCAAAGAGCGCGTAGTTCTGAAACACAAACCCGGTGCGGCGGCGCAAGGCCAGGATATCGGACTTGGACGCCCGCGCGGCATCAACGGTCAGATCGCCGACGGTTATTTGCCCCGCATCCGGCACGTCGAGGAAATTCAGGCTCCGCAGCAGCGTCGACTTCCCGGTGCCGGACGGGCCGATCACGACGACCTTTTCACCGTCCTTGATATCGAGGTCGATGCCGCGCAGCACTGGTGCGCCGCGAAACGACTTGGTCAGTCCCCGGATTGAAATCATCGCGCAAAAGCCTTGTTCAGACGGGTTTCCAGCCGGCCCTGCACCTGGCTCAGCGCCTCAACCATGATCCAGTAGATGACGGCAACCACCAGGAACGCCTCGAAATAGAGGAAGCTGCCAGCCGCCTCCTTCTGGGCGGCGCCCATCATTTCAGTAACGCCCAGTGTGAAGGCGAGCGAGGTGCCCTTGATCATATCAATGAAGTAGTTCACCAGCGTCGGCGCCGCGATCCGCGCCGCCTGCGGAAGAATGATGCGGCGCATCATCTGCGCCTGCGTCATGCCGATGGATTGCGCCGCCTCCCACTGGCTGCGGTCGACCCCTGCAATAGCAGCCCGGATGCTTTCGGCCATGTAAGCGGCGAAATGAAGCGTAAGCCCCATGATCGCGGCCGTGACGCCATTGATATTGGCAAGCGCAGGCAGCAGCTGCGGCAAGCCGAAATAGAACAAAAACAGCTGCACCAGCAGCGGGGTGCCGCGGAAGAAGCTGATGAACAGAACAACCAGCCTGTCCAGAACCGGAACCTTGATGACCCGTTCGACCGCCAGCAGCGAGGCAAGAGCCAGCGCAAGCACCATGGATGCGCCGGCCATTGCCAGGGTGATCGGAACATAGGAAAGGATGACGGGCACAAGCCCAAGCATGTAATCGAAGTCGAGCGCCCGCATCGTCTGTCCTATTGCGCAACTGTAATGTCAGAACCGAACCACTTCATGGAGATTTCGGTCAAGGTGCCATCCGCCCGCAGCGTGTCCAGTGCCGCATCGATCCGGTCACGCAGCGCGCGCCCCTCTTCGGTATCGGCAAACGGCAGCGCATTGCGGATCTCGGAGAACGGCGCCCCGGCCAGTTCCAGCGGCAGCGGACTTTCCTTGATCAGCTGGACCGACGACACGCGGTCCATCACAAAGGCATCGACCCGTCCAAGCGCGGTGTCCTGGGCGATATTGCTCTCGTAAGTGCGGATGTCGATGTCTTCCGCATAAGGCAGCTCATGCAGAAGCTGCTCGAAGTTCGAGCCGAGGTTGACCGCAACCGACCGGCCACGCAGGTCTTCGACCGACCCGACCTCTTCATTGCCTTTACGCACGACGACCTGCGCCCCATCAATCACGTAGGGCTGGCTGAAGGCGAATTTTGCCTCGCGCTCCGGCGTGATCGTGATCTGGTTTGCAATGGTATCGATCCGTCCGGATTCCAGAGCCCCGACCAGCCCGGAAAAGGTCATGGTCTCATAAGCGATGTCCAGACCGGCCACTTTGCCCACTGCGTCCATCACATCGACTTCGAAACCTTGCAGCTGGTCCTGTTTGACAAAGGTAAACGGGAAGTAGCCTCCCGACATGCCAACCCGCAGCTGTTCAGTCTCGGCGATGGCGGCGGTGCCCAGCACGGCGGCGGTAAGCGCGCCGAAAGTAAGGGATTTTAGCATAGGTCTGTTCCTGTCTGAATGGTCCGCCATAAAGTGAGGGTCGAGCAGGATGTTTCAACCGTTTGGTCAAATGAAAAACAGCTCTTTGGCCTCACGGCCTTAAGGGAAACATGCATCTTGGACCAGACGCAAAGCGCGCAACGCATGTCTTTTCAAACCCGCGGCCAGCAGAATATTCTCCCTGCGATCGCGATTTTCTGAGCAGCCTGAAGCAGCCGCATTTCAGGGACCCGCGGGATCAGAACAGGTCAAACGCGCCTTGGACAATGCGGTGGGGGCCCTGCCCTATGCCACGTGAAACGGACTTCGAGAGAGCCGTTTCCAGGCAGCGCCGGCAGCCCGCACCCCATTAGGAACCGCCCATGGCCGGTGATCTGGAAGGGTCCTGATGCACAAATCATTTGAGGATCGAACTCCCGCTTTCTCCCGACTGATTTACACTATGCGGAATGCAGGAGGTCCGGTTGGGGCTGGATCCGGGCATTTGCCGCACGCGTCTTGAACGCCTGTTCATGGGGCGGCAAATGCCGAGCTTTCAGCTCGTGACCGGGCTCTATCCGGATACCGACTGCAGCGGAATACAAGAGAAAGCCCCACAGTGCCGAATGCGGCGCCCTGCTTGAAGGTCTGGTTCAATGAAAATCGCGGCTTGGAAACAATTGTTTTGCCTGATCGCGTGGGTGCATCGCACGTGAGGGATAACGGGCTTGTTTGGGGGTGTCATCTGCGCGGGCCCCCTCGGTGGTGAGGCCTTCGGGCTGCGGGTGCCCCAATTCGGAAAGCTTGTATGATACATCCTCAACATCCTGCGCGATCAGGTGTACAACGATGCCTTCGCGTTGCAGATAACCTGTTACGCGCAACAGGCGGCCGCCCATAACAACACGCCGAAAGCGTTCGTAGATTTTCTTCCAAACAACAACATTGCTGACACCTGTTTCGTCTTCAAGCGTCAGGAAAATCACACCCGAGGCTGTTCCCGGACGCTGCCGGGTGATCACAAGACCGCAAACGCTGTAGCGGCCTAAGGGGATATCCTGCAATGACGCATGGGTCACAAGACCCGGAAGTGCTGGCCTCAAGAGCTCCATAGGATGCGCGCGCAAGGTCAGCCGGGTAGAAACGTAATCTTCCACCACCTCTTCGCCCAGATTCATATCGGGCAAATGAACAGCGGGTTCCTTGATGATTTCCCCGTCAATCGGGTCATTGAACAGGGGTAAAGGCTCCGGGCTTTGAATGGCTTTGACATGCCAAAGCGCATCGCGCCGCGTCAGGCCCGTGTCTGCAAAGGCGTCGGCTTCGGCCAGCCTGGTCAGAACAGCGGGCCGGATACCCGCCCTTAGCCAGAGCGCTTGCGGATCGGGGTAGCCGTTGCCACGAGCGGCGACGATCCAGTTCGCATCCTCTTCTTTAAAACCCTTGATCTGCCGAAATCCCAGTCGAAGAGCAAGCGCACCGTCGGGCCGGCGTTCCAGCGTGTTGTCCCACGTGGATTTGTTCACGCAGACCGGGCGGGTCTCCACCCCGTGTTCGCGGACATCACGGACAATCTGCGCCGGGGCGTAGAAACCCATTGGCTGGGAATTCAGCAACGCGCAGCCAAAGATCGCCGGGTGGTGGCATTTAAGCCAGGCCGATACGTAGGCCAGCATGGCAAAGGCGGCGGCGTGGCTTTCGGGGAAGCCGTAATCGGCAAAGCCCTCAATCTGGCCGAAACAGCGTTCGGCCACGTCCGGGCTATAGCCGTTCTTCAGCATACCGGCGATGAACTTGTCACGATACTTTCCGATGGTCCCCATCCGGCGGAACGATGCAAGGGACCGGCGCAGGTGGTCGGCCTCTTCGGCGGAAAATCCGGCGCCGACCACTGCGATCTGCATGGCCTGTTCCTGAAACAGCGGCACGCCAAGTGTGCGCCTTGTGACCTCTTGCAGTGCGGGGCCGAAGGGTTCAATGTTTTCCTGACCGTTCCGCCGCCGGATATAGGGCTGCACCATGTCGCCCTGGATGGGACCCGGGCGCACGATGGCGACCTCGATCACCAGATCGTAAAACTCACGGGGGCGCATCCGGGGCAGAAAGTTCATCTGCGCCCGGCTTTCCACCTGAAACACGCCAATCGCATCGGCTCGGCACAGCATGTCATAGGTGGCCTTATCCCCTTGGGGGACTGAGGCAATGCTATGCGTGATATTTTCGTGGCTCTGCATCAGGGCAAATGCCTTGCGGATGCAGCTGAGCATACCCAGCCCCAGCACATCCACTTTGAGGATACCCAAAGCGTCAATGTCGTCCTTGTCCCAGCAGATTACAGTACGGTCTTCCATCGAGGCGTTTTCAATCGGGGCCAATTCATCCAGCCGTCCGCGGGTGATGACAAAGCCGCCCACATGCTGAGACAGATGGCGCGGGAAACCGATGATCTCGCCAATCAGCCGGATAGTCTGCATCAGGCGGCGGTCCTTCGGATCAAGCCCCAACTCCCTGACACGGTCTAGATCGACGCCGCCATTCGTCATCCCCCAGATCTGGCTGGACAACCCAGCGGTGACATCCTGAGACAACCCCATGACTTTACCAACTTCACGGATGGCAGCGCGGGTGCGGAAATGGATCACCGTGGCACAGAGCCCTGCACGGTGACGGCCATATTTGCGGTAGATCCACTGGATCACCTCTTCGCGCCGCTCATGTTCGAAATCCACGTCAATATCCGGTGGCTCGCCGCGATGCTTGGATACAAAACGTTCAAACACCATGGCAATCATATCGGGGCTGACATCGGTGATCCCGAGCAGGTAGCAAAGAATGGAGTTGGCTGCCGACCCGCGCCCCTGACACAGAATGCCTTGGGATTTGGCAAATTGCACGATGTCATGCACGGTCAGGAAATAAGCCGGGAAATTCAGTTCGCGCACCACGTCCAGCTCTTTTGCCATCAGTTGAAGCGCCCTGTCCGGCGCCCCATCGGGATAACGGTGTTTCAGCCCCTCATGCGCCAGACGCTCCAAACGCATCTGCGGGGTTTCGTCAGCTGTGTCTTCGTGGGGGTATTCATAGGACAGCTCGCCTAGGTCAAAACTGCATTTGTCTGCGATCTCCAATGTCCGCCGCAATGCAGCCGGGTGGTTGCGAAAGAGGCGAGCCATATCCGCGCCCGGCTTCAGGCGGCGTTCACTGTTAGGCAGGGCGCGAGTGCCGATCTGATCAATGGTGATATGTTCGCGCATACAGGTCAGCACATCCGCCAATTGCCGACGGCTGGCGCGGTGCATCAGCACATCCCCCACCGCAACCATCGGCGCAGAAGTCCTATGCGCAATCTCTGCGCAGGCGGATAAATAAGCCTGATCGCTTCCGTCATAACGTGGCGCGGCGCCCAGAAAGACATGCCCGGGGAAATGCCGCCTGAGTGCTTGAATGTCCGGGACAGATTCATCCAAACGCCCCCGCGGCAAGGCGATCAAAGTCATGCCTTTGCAAGCCGGGAGCATATCCTTGGCATAAAGAATACATTGCCCTTTGTCTGCCCGCCGTTTGCCGAGGGTCAGAAGACGCGTCAACCGCTTGTAAGCAGCCCGGTCACGCGGCAGGGTGATCCAGTCCACGGAACTGTCCTGCACCACCAGCCGGCAGCCTACGATCAGCTTGGGAAGCATCACAGAATCTGGTTTGGCGATGCGGTGGTTATGCCCGATTTCCTGCCGGGAGGAGGAATCCAACCGGTATTGCGACCGGATTTGCACCCCGTCTTGCGCTTCGCGTTTCAGCTGCTTCAGCGCGGACCAGGCGCGCACTACCCCTGCAAGCGAATTGTAATCCGTAATTGCAATGGCCGACAGCCCCAGTTCTGCCGCGCGCACCACCAATTCCTCGGGATGGGAGGCCCCGGTCAGAAAAGTGAAATTCGTGGTGACACAAAGCTCCGCATAATCCTGCCCCTGCATGCGGGTTGTCAGCATATCACGGCGGAACGCTTCAACCGGACGATGGGTGCGGTTGACTTCGATCATGTGAATTCACCTTGCACAAACCAGCCGGGATTTTGCGGTGTATAAAACAGCCAGAGCCGCCGTCCCTGAATGGTTTCCACCCGCCAGTAATCACGCAGGCCTGAACGCCAGTTGTCATCCTCCAGCCACCACTCCGGGGCAATGCGTTCCGGTCCGGTGGCGCGCCCCGTCGCCAAAGACATCCGCCGCCAGCGAAACCGCTTGGGCGGGCGTGCCCCGCTGGCCGCAATGGGTTCGGGCGGGAATAAAATCAAAGGTCGCGATTTCAGGCTTCTCCATCCTCTTGCCGGTTCCGAATAAGCGGCGGGAGCAATGATAAAGCTGCGCTCCGGGATGTGACTGTCAGCGGGCAGGAAACGTTGAATGTTTTCCAATCCGATGCGTGTTCCTAGACGGGAAATCAGGTCATCCAGCTTGTCCTTTCCACCATCCGAAACATGGCTGCTCTGCTGCACTGGCAGACTTTCAACCTGCGTGGCTTCCAGCCGCAGCATGTCGATACCAAAACCTGCATCGATCTCGTTCAAACCGCGTTCGAACAGGGGTAAAATGCGTTGCGGATCGCGTAACGGACGCGCCAGCCGCAACTCGACCTGCTGGTGCCCCTGATCTACTCTACGCAGGGTGAGGTGCAATTCCCGCGCGCCCTTTTCATGGCTTTTCAACTTATCACAAAGCGGCAGAAGAAGCCGTTCCGCCCCGGTCATGACATCCGACAGCAAGCCAATGGGCTCTGGCAAGGTCATGCGAACCGCATAATGCGGTGGGGGTGCCTGCGGGGAAATCGCCTCTGGCTCTGTGCCCAAGGCCTGATCCAGACGCCGCAAAAGCGCAGGCCCAAAGCGCCGGTTGAGCGGGGCGCGCGCGGCGTCGACCAGATCGCCGATGCTGCGCACTCCCAGACGCTGCAAGGTAACAGATATCTGTTCGTCGATTCTCAGGGCTGCAATTGGCAAGTGTTTCAGACTTGGCAGCGTCTCTCCGGTGGGGGCAATCCCTTCACCATAATGTGCCAAGGCCCAAGCGGCACCGCGGGTATCCGCCAGCCCGGCCTGCACCGATAGCCCGGCACGCATCAGCCGCATACGCATATCCGCCAGCATGGCCTCTTCGCCGCCAAAAAGATGCGCGGCCCCAGTGATATCCAGCACCAGCCCGTCCGTGCCCTCCGCTCCCACCCAGGGGCAATAGCGCGCAGCCCATCGGCACAAGAGGCGCAGAAACAGCTGGTCCTGTTCCGGCTCTGCCGCACCGCTTTGCAAATCCGGGCAAAATGCGCGGGCATCCGCATAAGCCATACCGGGATGCAGACCCTGTTCTGATGCGGCGGTATTCAGGCAGTAAATCCGGTTCGCGTTTTGCTGTTTCAGGGTCAGCGCAAACGGCCCATCAACCGGGCAACGGCGCAAAACCCGCTCGCTTGCCAGGCGGGGGAACCATAACGATACGACGCGCCGCCGGATCCCATCGAACATACCAAGCCCCACATGTTCCCGATTTGTTCTTTATAAGTTCCCACTTTTGCAGAGTCGAGTCATGCGAAGCCGCGCCAGGATCAAAAACGGGCGTGCAGCGCCAGCGGGTTTCAGCTGCATTGCTGCCCAGTCCCTCCGGGATAATCGCCAGCCCGGTGGATTTCCCCTCACGTGCGGCCAGCTGCAGCCGCCGCCCTTCGGTTAGCCCTACGGGCTTGTTCAGCGTCATAACAACAAGGGAGACCGCTGCTGAGCGCAGTGCCTCTTCAGCAACTGCGAGCGTTTCTGTCTGACCGCTTGTGTTGCAAACTGTCACGTCTGAGGGCTCTGTAAAACCGGCGAATCCAATTGGATTGATCTGACGGGTATCCCATTCTTCGCGCACCCATAGTGCGTATCCCCCGCGTTGTGCCATAAGCGCAAACGCGAAAACATAAACTCCCGCCCCGCAGACCTCATGGGTGCGGCCATTGACAGGCGGGAAGAGAAAACCGGCGTCCAGCATGTTCGGGATTTAGCACGCAACCGGAAAGCTGAAAATATTTACTTGACGTTTACAGAGGTCATTAGAACTGAGCTACTCCCCGATCGTTGGACAGGATCTGGCATAATTTAAGCTGCTTTCTGCTCCTGCTGATCGGGTTGGGTTTCTTCTTTTCTCAGCCAGAGCCCGCTTCCAGCTGCAATCATCGTCGGGGGTAGGCCAAACTGGCTTGCCAGCTCAGCGACCGTCCACTCGCCCTTCCAAGCCTCAAGCGCAACCTTGGCCTTGAATTCGGGCGAATGGTTCTTCCGTTTCGACATCTCTGATCTCCTCTTCGTCGAAGATCAGCAGAGAGCAATCTTAGCTTACGTCTGTGCCCAAATTTCAGGGGGTAACCCACTTGGGTTCTGGCACAGTTCGCGGGTCATAAAATCCTTCGCCTGAACGAACTCATGCCATGGTGCTACGCTGCTGCCGCAGCGTAGCACCATGGCACCGGAACAGTGCCAGAGCACCTTCACCGGGCGGTCACAGTTGGCCGACTTTTTGCTTCATTAACACTAATCTGAATTTCTGCGTTACATGAGCAGATCGAACTCCTGCTCTTCTTCTTCCTCCTCGAGGGGTTCGTGTTCATTCTCCATCGGCACAAAAAGGATCGACATCAGATCGCTGGAGTCCGCTCCCTCGTCATCAGAAGCGACATCACGCCAGAAAGGGGCCTCTCCCGGACGCACGACCAGCTCCTTGTCGACGCGGCTGATCTCATTGTCATCGGCATCCCTGCCAACCACCGACACCTGATAGATGTCGTCGTCGTCAGCATCCCAGCGCTGACCAAAGCTCGGGTCGAACCAGAATTTGTTGGAGAGCGCGCCGGTCTCATGGTCGATATCGAAGTAGCCCTGATCGGGCCCCTCGGCAAAGTAACAGATGTCGCAGTCATCGTCGGTGTTCTGGCCATCGTCATCGCCATCGCTGTAAAGCCGCTTGACCCCGGCATCGTTGTCTGGTGTGTCCTCGCCGGCCGTAACCGAAATTCCGTCGATCTGGCGAAAGCCGTCTCCAAGATCGACCGCGTCGCTGTCGATGCTGTCGTCATCGCCGTTGTCAGCCGGGACCAGAATGTTCGCATCGTTGGGATCATAGAACTGTACCCCATAGGTCCCGGGTTCAAGATCACCGAAGCTGTAGTTGCCATCCTCGCCGGTGGTGGTGGTACGGCCCAGCGAGTTGCCATCGGCGTCGAGCAGTGTCACCTCGATGCCTGCGATGCCGTTGTCATCCCCATCATCGTCGATAAAGTTGCGGTTCTCGTCGAGGAAGTACTTGCCAGAAAGCGATCCGGGCTCGTCATCTTTCTCACAGATGCCGATGTCGACATCCTCGGTCTCGCCGTGGCGGACCTCGACCGTCCCGGACACGCCGTTCTCATCCACGTCGCTGTCGATATCGTCGTTATCGCCCACATCCTGCAGCGAGAATTCGGTGCCGTCCGGAGCCACGCCGACGATCTGATAATCGCCGACAGGGATGTTGTCGAAACGGTAGTTGCCGTCTTCGTCGGTCTGGGTTGTGAGCGGATCGCCGTTCTTATCCAGAACAGGCGTGCCGTCGAGGTTCTGCAGGGCCACGGTAACGCCGGCCTTGGTCTCGTCCTCGTCCCCCGTCAGAATGACCTCGCGCAGTTCAACATTATCCAGGCCTGCCCCGTAAATCCTGTTGCCACCGGTGTCGCCTTCAAAACTGATCTCATGACGGCCTGAGCTCAGCTCGAGGTCGAGCGTGATGGACTTGTCTTCGTCCACCCGGATCGTCTCGACGAGCCGGCCATCAACCCTCACCTCGATTTCATCGTTTCTGTTACGGAACTGGAGCGTGTCGAAAGTCAGCCGGTAGGTGCCTTCGTTTTCGATCTCCACATCCTGGGAGACTTCGGTGTTATGCGTCAGCCTGACAATGGCATCGCCGCGCTCGTTGCCGTGACCGTAATCTCTATCGTCCAGCCGGACCTTGCCGGAGCGGTCCCAGTCATTGATCCGGCTAAAGGAATAACCGCCCCGAAGGCTGTTATCCTCAAAATCGCCGTTTTGGATGAGGTTCTCGCCCAAGGTCTCATAGGTGTCGCTGATCTGCAGACCATCGCATTCATCGTCGATGAAAACGGTGCCCTCTATGCTGCCGCTCTCGATCTTGAGACCGGCATCGTAGTCCCTGACATGCTCGCCTTCGCCAACGAACACGCGGCTGCCCGAGCCGTCGCCACGCACGTCCGCGCTGATGCTGTCCGGCGTGCCTTCCGGGCTTCTGCCGACAAAGACGTATCCGTCCTCGCCCTCAAAGGTGACATTGTAGGCACCCGCTTCGACGCCCTCGAAGGAATACTCGCCGTTCGCATCGGTCGTCGTGCGCGCAATGACCTGCTTGGTGTAGGCGTGACGCAGTTCCACGACATTGCCCGCGACACCCTGTTCAAGCTGCCCAGTATGCTCGTTAAGCTGGGTGGTGTCGCAGTCCTCATCAAAAAACAGGCGGCCCGAGATGCTGCCGAGGTCCGGGTCCGGATCGGGATGCGTGACCGGGTCGGGCGTGTCCGGCACTGTCAGGTTGTGGTAGCTGGACATGTCGCCGAACCACTTGTTGACATTGTAGGTCCGGACCACGCTCAGGTTCGTGCCTTCGCTCGGCAGGCCAAAGCTGCGGTCGAAAGCATAGTAAGACTGATCGGTGCCCTCCTGCTCGACCCGGACCATGCGGTACTCGTTGCCATGCGTGTCTTGGACGACGGTATAGTTTTCGCCGTAGATCTTGCCGCCATTCCCCAGGCTGTGGCCATTATCGCTGCGAATCGACGCGCCGCTCACATAAAGATCGTCGGCATGTTCATTCCAGCGCAAGTCTCCGCCAAGGTTGGCTTCGTCATCCCGCACCGAAATCGTGACCGCACCACTCGTTGGCACCGTGAACTGGGAACCGGCATCGCCGGAGCCCCAACCGAAAAGGTCTTGGGCGCGGAAAGCGGAGAACTGGTAGTCATGGTATTGTCTGGGCATCATCAACCTCGTGCTTCGTGTACTCTCCAATGAACACCCCGCAGCCTTCGGAGCGAGTTCGGATTCCCTGCTAAGCCCGCATCCGTCTGTGGAGAAGAAAATCCTGAGAATTTGATTAATTGAGAGTGCTATTGGCGGGTCCAAAGAAACAATCTGCGGAGCGACTTGGCAGTGTCGCAAAATCTCGGACCAAATATCAAATTCCGCTGCAGTATTGCCGCAAGATGATTCTGCCTCCGCTCGCGGCTGGTCTGGGCAGTGAACCGGCGTGGAAAATTTCCCGACTATCTGAGTGATCGGCTTCCAATGGAGATCCACTTTATGCGGTGGTCCACCATGCTTCCGAGATTATCCGGAAGCAGGCTTGGGATGCCGGATGTGCAAATGATTGCGCAGATCCGGCGGGCAAATTTTCATGATGGCAAATCGATACGGCAAATCTGCCGGGCCTTGCGGGTTTCCCTTAAGGCCGTTTGTAAGGATATCGTCACAATCAACCTCTCCTTCGGCGAATGGTCCAGCGGCTTCGCCGATGCCAAGATGACGACGGCCCTGCCCGACCGGCTCACCCACCACCGAGACATCATCGAAACAGGCAATGACAGCTAGCGCTTAAATACACGGGATTATTCCCGGGAAGCCCGCTGGCCAAAAATCGAATGCGCTATTTGAGGGCTAGGGCGCCTCAGGCCAGTTGCCCGGACGTCAGGCGGGTCCCTCTTGAATACCCAAGTGGGGTCCCGACTTCATGCCGATTTGAACCCACTACACGACATGGTTACCGCGGTCGAACTTCCCACCGCCGTTCCCAGTACATTTTTTTGCCATAATTTTATCGTCTGTCTACTTAGATTTTATTCAAAACCGCCGCGCCGATTAGGGATACCAAAAGTTTTGCGACCTAATATCTGCAAAAGGCGGCAAGGGCCCCACGCGTTTCGAGCAAACCCGCGGGAGGAGGGGCAAACGACAGGCCAACCTGTTGACAAGTGAAGAAAGGGCACACTGGTAATGCCGACAATCAGACCAACCGGGAACGGCACCAACGAGTTTATCGTAACGACCGACAGCGGCCGGACGTACATCATCGGCCGCGACGACCTTTGGGCCTATGACCTGAAGGACGGATCTAACGACGGCTATTTCGATGTCAACTCATTGGACGATGGGGTTTCTTCCAGTGGTGACATGATCGAATTTTATACAGGGTCAGGCCAGGCTTTCACGATCACGCCAACCGGCAACAGCGGGCTTGAATATATCATTGAGCTCGAAGATGGGACGACCGCCATCATAGACAGAACCGATGTGTCAGGTGACGACGTTCGCGGCTGGGATTATGCGGATGGTTTGGACAACGGGAAAATTGACCTTGAGGTCCTGATCGGAGACAGCGCGTCTGTTGACGACGACGTGCGGCTCACCACCGGCTCTGGGCAGGACTTCACGATCACTCCCTCCGGCAACGGCGAACTGGAGTATATTGTCGAGCTTGAGGATGGCACCGTCGCCATACTCGGACGCGACAGCCTGCGAGGTTGGGATATCGGAGACGGGAATGAGGACGGGGTGGTTGATCTGGAAGCATTGATCAACGACACCAGTTCAGTCGATGACGATATTGTCATGTACACCGGATCCGGTCAGGGCTTCACCGTCACGGCCTCGGGAAACAACGCGTTGGAATACATCGTCCAGTTTGACGACGGAACCACGGCGATTCTGGCCCGGGATACCCTGCGCGGCTACGACCTTGGCGATGGGGTTGAGGACGGGCGCGTCGACCTTGAAGCCTTGGTTAGTGACACGTCTTCGCTGGACGATGATGTTGTGTTGACCACGGGTTCGGGGCAAGGTTTCACCATCACGCCGTCAGGTAACAATGCTCTGGAGTACATTGTCACATTGGACGACGGCACCACGGCGCTGATTGCCCGTGACACTTTGCGGGGCTGGGATCTTGGTGACGGGACCGAGGACGGCACCGTCGATCTTGAGGCGCTGATCAACGATACCAGTTCATTAGATGACGATGTCAGGCTGTACACCGGGTCCGGTCAGGGGTTCACTCTGACGCCGACCGGAAACGAGGCTCTGGACTATATTCTTAAGCTGGAGGACGGAACCACTGCCCTTCTGTCCCGGGACACGCTGCGCGGCTGGGATCTCGGCGACGGGGCCGAGGATGGTGCTGTCGACCTTGAGGCACTGATCAACGACACCAGTTCATATGATGACGATCTCGTTCTGTATACCGGATCCGGCCAGGATTTCACTGTAATCCCTTCGGGGACGGAAGCTGGCGAATACCTGTTCATGCTCGAAGACGGCAGAACGATCATTACGAACAAGGATACCATCCGGTCGTATGATCTGGCCGACGGTGTCGAGGACGGCAAGCTCGACATCGAGGCAATGATCGATAGTAGCGGGCAGGACGGCGATATCGTCACAAACGCGAAGGTCGTTTGTTTCCTGCGCGGCACGATGATTCAGACCAAGGATGGCGAGCGTGCCATCGAAACGTTGCGCTCAGGCGACGAAGTTCTGACCATGGATAACGGCTATCAGGCGATCCAATGGATCGGTAACACCAGTTTGAGCCGCGAGGCGCTCCTGGCCAATCCCAATCTGCGGCCGATCCGGATCCGGGCTGGCGCCCTCGGCCCCGGAATTCCTGAAAGGGATTTGCTCACCTCGCCACAGCACCGGATATTTGTCCGATCCGCTATCGCTGAGAGGCTTTTCGGTGTTGGCGAGACCCTCGTCCCGGCCAACAAGCTTTTACTCGTACCTGGAATAGATATTGCAGGCGAGGTCGATGAGGTTGAATACTGGCACCTCCTGCTTGATGAACATGAGATTGTATTCGCGAACGGAGCAGCCTCAGAGAGTTTGCATACAGGGCCTGAAGCTTTGAAAGCTCTTCCAATAAATGCTGTGGATAAAATCCGTGCGCCGCAGCACGTAATCCGTGATATGGATCATCTGACGCGCACCGCACGATACGTGCCTTCGAAAGGCAGGATGATAAAAAAACTTGTCGGTCGGCATGTGAAAAACGGAAAAAGCTTTGTTCATCCGGTGTGAGGGATTTGCTAATTGCCCCCCCCTGAGAACGGCGGTGAGAAAGTCGACATCACCCCTCAATAACACGGTCCAGCAGGATTACTGTACAATCAAGAAGCGGATCCGACCGATGCTCGGCTTCAAGTCTTTCGCATCAGCCTCCGTTACACTCGACGGAATCGAGGGAGCGCACATGACCCGGAAAGGCCAGATTACGCCCGGCCTCTGCCCGTTTACACAATTCGCTGCCTTGGCCGCCTGACAGCAGAAGATCAAAGACCTTTTCTGATCAACCGCGAGTGTTGCGACAAGGCAAGTCAGCCTTTTACTTCAGACCGTTCACATTCAGATAGACTGCGTAGAGAGAGCTGGTCGCAGCGATGAAAAGGCGGTTCAGTTTGGCGCCGCCAAAGCAAAGGTTGCCCACGATTTCGGGAATGTGAATCTTGCCAATCAGCTTGCCTTCGGGGCTCAAGCAATGCACGCCATCAGCGGCAGAGCTCCAGATTCGGCCGTCCCGGTCCAGGCGGAAGCCATCAAAAAAACCATTGCTGCATTCGGCAAAAACCTCGCCACCTAAGACCCCTTTGCCGTCAGGTGTAAGCGCGAGTTTGCGGATGTGGGCCGGCCCGCCTTCTTGGTGGGTGCCTCCCGTATCGGAGACAAAGAGCGATTTTTCGTCGGCGGAAAATGCCAGTCCGTTTGGCTTGACAAAATCTGTGGCCACGGCGGTGACTTGCTCGGTTTCCGGATCCCAGCGGTAAACATGGCAAGCCCCGATTTCGCTCTCGGCGCGTTCGCCTTCGTAATCCATCATGATCCCGTAGGCGGGATCGGTGAACCAGATGGAGCCATCGGATTTCACCACGACATCATTTGGCGAGTTTAGTCGCTTGCCTGCCACCGCCTCGGCAATGACCGTGATCGAGCCGTCATGCTCCGTGCGCGTGACCCGCCGGGCAAGGTGTTCGCAGGAAACGAGCCTGCCCTGGCCATCCACCGTATTGCCGTTGCTATTGTTTGAGGGGCGGCGGAACTCGGACACCGATCCATCGGTCTCATCCCATCGCATGATCCGATTGTTCGGGATATCCGACCAGATCAGATAACGGCCGGCTGGGAACCATGCCGGCCCCTCTGACCATCGCGCACCGGTCCAGAGCCGCTCGACCCTGGCATGACCGATAAAACAGGCATTGAATTCAGGTTCGATAGCTTCAAAACCGGTGCCTTCCAAAACTCCAAACATAGAAAATTGCCCTCCTCTGGCATTACAGGGGCCGTTTCTTCAAACTTCATTGGGAGCACTTTATCAGCTTTGTGACCGGTCACAATAGGGTTCAAAGCTGTATTTTTCAGGTATCTAAAAATCTACGTCAGAGGTTCTTCAGACTCGCGCGAAACTCTAGCACGGGTGGCAACGTGATGTGTTGGGCTGTCAGGGGAGATCTCTGTTTCTGGTCCAGGAGGCGAAGGATCAACGAGCCGGTTTCACGACCAATCGCAATGGGATCGACCCGCACGGTGCTGATCTCGGGCGAGGCAAAACGGGAGACCTCGAAATTGCCGAAACCAACCACAGAGACCTGTTCGGGCACGGCGACCCCGATGCTTTTCAACCGGCTCAACAGTCCGAAGGCAGGCATGTCAGAGACACAGAATATGCAATCGGTATCGGGGTATTCTTGCAGGATCTGATCTGCGGCTGCGACACCATTTTCTATCGACAAGGGCGGTGCGCCAAGACGGATCTCTTGATCGGGGTTCAGACCGGCCTCGCGCATCGCGCGTTTGAATCCGGCTCGCCTGGCGGCACCTCGGGTCCAGTCGTCGTCCTTTTCGCCCAGGAAAACGATCTTCCGAAAGCCGCGGGCCAAGAGCGCCTGCGTCATGTCATAGGCGGCACGTTTGTTGGAGAAGCCGACGGTATGGCCTATCGGGTGGGCCGGTTTTTCCCAGATTTCAACAATGGGGATCGAGGCGCGTTGCAGCAACTGGATGGTCTGTTCGGTGTGACCGTCATAGGACAAAACCATCGCTTCGGGACGGCGCCGCAGCATGGTTTCGACAAGCTGCTCTTCGCGCTCGGGTGAATAGGCGGTATAGCCCAAGAGCAATTGGAGCCGGCCCTGTTCAAGGACATCGGTCAGGGATTGCGCTGTCTGCGCAAAGTGCAGGTTGTTCAGCGAGGGCAGCAAGAGGCCAACAAACCCTGACCTCTTTGTTGTCAATGACCCTGCTACTTGATCCGGGACATAGTTCATGTCCTTGACAACCTTCAGGATACGCTTCCGCGTCTCGGAAGAAATCGGGCTATCCTTTTTCAAGGCACGGCTGACCGTCATTCTAGAGACACCCGCCGCCTTGGCGACATCGCGCATCGTGACGGGTCTGTGACCGGGTTTCCTGCTGTCCATCGCTTGCTGTTCTTCTCTGTTTCACGCAGAGACTAAAGCAGCCTAAACCCGGTCACAATCTTGCTTGTCACTCTCCGAGTTCGGAAGGCAGCAGGGCGCTCGGGATGTTCTGGTAGCTTACCGGACGCAGCCAACGCGCGATTGCCAGTGTACCGACCGAGGTCGCGCGCACATCGGTGCTGGCCGGATATGGGCCACCATGCATCATCGCTGAGCAGACCTCGACACCCGTTGCAAAACCATTTGCCAGAATACGCCCGGCCTTCTCTTCGGCAATTGGCATGAGCACCGCGGCCAGATCGGCATCCGCGTCATCCAGGTGAAGCGTAACGGTCAACTGGCCTTCCAGGATTTCGGCCAGTTCCACCATTTCTGCAACATCGTCGCACAGTACCATGATCCCGGCAGAGCCAAAGATCTCCTGTTGCAGGATCGGGTTCGCCATCCATTCCTTTGCCGACACCTTGAAAAGCGCAGGCAAGCCGGACCGCGCCGCTTTTGCTGTTCCACAGGCGGCCACTTCTTCTATCAGGCCGGCGACTCCCTTGACGCCACTCTCATAGGCCTTGTGGATTCCGTCAGTCAGCATTTTCTGCTCCGGTGTCTTGCGCAGCGCATCGACACAGGCAGCTTCAAGAGCCTCAGCCTGAGCCCCCTTGACCATGACCGCAATGCCGGGGTTGGTACAGAACTGTCCTGCGCCCATCGTCAAGGATGCAGCCCAGCCTGCACCGATCTCTGCGGCGCGGGCGTCCATCGCCGCCGGAAGGCAAAACATCGGGTTCACTGAGCCCAATTCACCATAGAAGGGGATCGGATGGGGACGCGCGTGGCACTGATCATAGAGCGCCCGACCGCCCGCCAGTGAGCCGGTAAACCCGACGGCCGTGATCTCGGGATGCTGGACCAGCGCCGCACCAACTTCGCGGCCGGAGCCTTGCAGCATCTGAAAGGTTGCCTTGGGCATGTTACAGGCAAGAATTGCCGCCTCGATCGCCTGCGCGACCAGATCGGCGGTCCCTGCGTGGGCACTATGGCCCTTCACGATGACTGGGCAACCCGCCGCCAGGGCCGAGGCTGTGTCACCGCCCGCCGTCGAGAAAGCCAAGGGAAAGTTCGAGGCGCCGAAGACCACGACCGGCCCGATGGCCTTGTGCGTCAGGCGCAAATCCGGGCGTGGCAATGTTGCGCGGTCCGGCAAGGCGCCGTCCCTGCGAATATCAAGATACTCGGTCCCTTCGATCAGGTCGGCAAACATCCGCAACTGACCTGTTGTCCGGCCGCGTTCGCCGATAAGGCGCATTTCGGGCAGACCCGTTTCCGCCATGCCAGTGCGGGTGATCTGATCTCCAAGCTTGTCTATCTCTTCTGCAATCGCGCGGAGAAAAGCTGCCCGCTCGCTCCGGGCGGTTTTGCTATAGGTGCGAAAATCGCGGCGCGCGGCCTGACAGGCCGCGTTCACCTGGGCCTTGGTCGCCTGAGCAAAGCTCTGCCCCGCCAGATCGGCGGAGTGCGCCACGTCGTCAGATCCGACCCAAACGCCGTCAATCAGGTTCTTTCCATGAAGCATTCTATTTCCCCCAGTTCAGGACCAGTGGGTCCAGAGGTCTCAAAAGGTCGATAAGCCGGGCCCGGATCGCCGGATGCAGGGGTTCGATCGGGTGCCGACAGAATTCGGATCGAATGACCCCGCCCTCGACCATGGCCGCTTTGCAGCTCTGCCATCCGCACTGGCGGTTTTCATGATTGATGGCCATGGCGACCCGGCCATAGGCCGCCGTCGCCTCATCCAGGCGGCCAGCATAGTAATGGGTGAGCACTGGCTTGATCTGATCAACGATCATGCCCGAGGTCATCGACCCCGTCGCGCCCGCATCCAGATCGGCCAGAAGCGTGATGGCTTCTTCACCGTCGAACGGGGCCTCGATGGCGGCCCCGCCCTGCTCTATCAGGGCGCGCAGCTTGTTGGCCGCACGCGGGCATTCGATCTTGAAGAGCCGCACCATGTCGATTTCCTGCGCCATCCTGACCAGCAGGGGAACCGGCAGATCGACGCCCGACAGGGGGGCGTCCTGCACCATGATCGGAATGCCGACCTCACCCACGGCCTTGAACTGGTCAAAAGTCTGCTGAGCGGTGCCCTTCAGCAGGGCGCCGTGATAGGGCGGCATCATCATCACGATGTCCGCGCCAAGGCTTTTGGCGTACCTGGCCCGTTCCACGGCGATCTGCGTGGCAAAGTGGCTGATGGTGACGATCATCGGCACCCGGCCCGCAACATGTTCCAGGCAGAGGCGTGTCAGGGTTTCGCGTTCCGCATCCGAAATCAGGAACTGTTCCGAGAAGTTGGCGAGAATACAGATCCCGTCGGCGCCCTGATCGATCAGGCAGTCGAGAACACGCTTCATACCGTCGAGATCAAGCGAGCCGTCATCGTGGAACGGCGTCGGCGCAACGGGCCATATGCCAGTATATCTAGACGACATGATTACTCCTGAATCTCAAAGCTTTTCAGATACTTGTCGGTGATCGAGATGCCGAGGCCCGGCGTGTCGTCATCCAGATCAAGGAAGCCGTCCACAGCGGCGGGATCGCCCTCGAAAATGTAGTAGAACAGCTCGTTTCCGACCTCGACGTCAAAGACCGGGAAGTATTCACTGATCATGCAATTCGCATTGGCCATGGTCAGGTGATAATTGTGCATCTGCCCGGCATGGGGGATGACAGGCACCTGGAAGGCCTCGGCGATGGCGTTGATTTTCTGCGCCGCAGTGATGCCGCCGACCCGGTTGGTGTCGTATTGCAGGACCGAAACGGCCTTCTTTTCGATCAGGTCCTTGCACCCGATCACTGAAAACTCGTGCTCGCCCCCGGAAATCGGCACGATGTTCATGGCGTTCAGTTCACGATAACCCTCGACATCGTCGGCAATGACCGGTTCCTCCAGCCAGCGCGGCTCGTATTTGACCAGCTTCGGCAGCATCCGCTTGGTGTAATCAAGGTTCCAGCCCTGATAGCATTCCAGCATCAGATCGACGTCATAACCGATCACTTCGCGCACGGCCTCGACCCGCTTGAGGTTCTCGCGCATCCCGGCCATGCCGTCCTTGGGGCCCCAGCCAAAGCGCATCTTGTAGCCGGGATAGTTGTTCTTCCTCGCCTCTTCGGCCTCTGCCTGCATGACGTCGATGGGGCCGGAGTAGAGCTTGGAATAATAGACCGGGATCTTCTCCTTGGTGCGCCCGCCGAGCAGCTTGAAGACAGGCTTGCCTGTCAGCTTGCCCATCAGATCCCAGATCGCCAGATCGACGGCAGAGATGGCGGTCATGCCGACACCCTTGCGACCCCAGGCATGGGAACGGCGGTACATTTTTTCCCAGAGATAGGCATAGTCGAACGGGTCTTCGCCGATCACCATGGGTGCGAACCAGTCGTCGATGGCCTTTTTCACAACCGTGGGCGCCAGGGCCGCGTTGCCGATGCCGATGGTGCCGTCATCGGTTTCGACCTCGCAGGTCAGCCACTGGTGAAAACGGAACGAGGACATGGCGTCGCCTTTGTCCCAAAGCACGTCCGAGGCATTGGTGCAGAAATTCCCGGTGGGTGGCACGGTCGGGCCGGTCCAGTTCCAGACGCGGGTACGTACAGATTTGATCTTGGTCATAGAGTGTCTCCTTGCGCCGCGTCGCGGTCGGCGCGGTGGGTTTTTGCCATACGCACCAGCAGGTCAAAGGCCTGACGGGTTGCGCCAACATTTGCTTTGTTCAGTCCTGCGATATCGAAGGCGGTGCCATGGGCAGGGGTCGCGACAGGGATCGGCAAGCCGCCGGCCAAGGTGACCCCCCGCTCAAATCCCATCAGTTTGATCGCGATCTGACCCTGGTCGTGATACATGGTCACAACCGCATCAACCTCGCCCCGTTTTGCCTTGAGAAAGACCGTGTCAGACGGCCAGGGCCCAGTGACATCCAGTTGCTTTTCCTGAGCCTGTCTGACAGCGGGTTCGAGAATATCTATCTCTTCCCGGCCAAATTTCCCGTTGTCTCCGGCATGAGGATTAAGCGCCGCCACAGCGATCCTTGGGCGGGCTTTCCCGGCTTTGCGCAGGGTGTCATTGGCGAGGTTCACCGCCCGGAGGATGCCTTCTTGGGAGATGTTGGCGGCGACATCCTTCAGTCCGATGTGCGAGGTGACACGGGTGGTCATCAGATCGTCAAGGACGTTGATTTCAGAATGATAACCCGCAAAGCCAAGATAGCGGGCCATGTATTTGTGTTCATCCTCTGCATTCAGCCCCGCAGCGGTCATCGCCGCCTTATTGAAGGGGCCAAAAAGCACCCCATCCACCAGCCCCGCCTGCGCAAGGTCGAGCGCCTTTTCGAGGCAACGCAACGAAGTCGTGCCACCGGCAACTGTCACTTCTCCGATGCTGATCTCGCTCGGGTCAATGGTCTGCATGTTCAGATGAGCCAACCCGGTCTGAATTGGAATGGCGCGCGGATCAAGGGTGTTCAACGGCACCTCTTGCCCGGCCTGGGCCGCACCCTGCTCCCAAAGATGGCGATCCCCCACCAAGAGCACGTTGGCCGCCTCAAGAACGCCTTCGTCATTCAGCAGCTTGGCGATCAACTCCGGTCCGATGCCCGACGGGTCGCCCGGTACGATGGCAATACGAGGTTTGCTCATGCGTTTACCTCCCAATGTTTGGAAATTCCTTCCGGGAGGATAACCATCACATCTGGTTCTTTCCCGGTGTCAAAGGTTTGAACAACTTCGAAAGTGTCGAGGTTGAACCGCTGCACCTGCTCGCAATCGATAGCGATATAGGCATAGGCAGCTTCGTCATCGATGCAGAGCGCCAGCGGGTTCGCCGGGGTCTTCTGTTCGTGAAGCATTTCACCGGTGGCTTCGTCGAAGACGCTAAATGAGCCGCCGTGATGGTTCATGGTCACAAGGCGGTTGCGCTTGGAGTCATAGTAGACGCGGCAAGGATCTTCCGGGGTTGGAAAGATGCGCTGAACCTGCAGCGTCTTGGTGTCCACCACCGCAACCGTGTTGGAAATCCGCTGCGATGTATAGAGTACACCGGCCTCTTCGCGCAGGCAGCGCCCCTCCGGTTTTACACCGGTCTTGATCGAAACCGGGGTCCGGGTGGGATCATAGGGATCAAGAACCGTTACATCCCCGGATTTGAGGTTCATCGAATAGGCGGTTCGACCGTCGCTTGTAAGAGCAAAGAGATGGGGCTTCTCGCCGCCGACAGGTGTCACATGGTCCCAGCCTTGATCAAAGGCGCGTGGGTTTTCCTTGACCAAGAGATGCCCGGTCCATTCCGACAGGACGTAAAGACGGCCCTGTGCATCCAGGTTGATGCCATGGGGGCGTGCGTGCTCCCCCAGATCATAGCGGTGCACAACCTCCTGTTTGCGGATGTCGATGACGATCACCGAGCGGCCGTCCGTTCCCTCAACGCCCGAGTTCTGGACGCCGTAATGCCCCACATAGGCATAGCGGTTGTCCTGATCGACGACAAACTCATGGGGAAATTCCGGCAAGGCCAGGCGTCCCTGTAAGGCGCCGGTTTCAGTGTCATACCAACTGACACAGTGGCTAGATTTCTCGATGAGCATCATGGTTTGAGACATGAAATCTCCTGACTTTCGAACTTGTTATCGGTCACATCGTTTTGAGCCAGACGGGGCGTAGTCAATCACTGCCCACGTTGTATTGCCCGTAGTGACCGCAGTATGATTGCCCTTAGGCGAATTCCGTTTCCGCCCCGATTGCAGCCAATGCCGCCTTTGCGACGGCGATATCCTGGTTGCCGCTGCCGGAACCGACGCCGATGCCCCCCAGCAATGTAGACTCGCTGATAATCGGAAGCCCGCCGGGCAACCCGGTGACATCGCCTCCCGTCGCGCTCGCGATGAAGGGGCGGACCGCTTCGGGAATGTTTGTGGTCGGCGCGCCAATGGAGGAAGCCGTCAGGGCCTTGCTCCGTGCCGATTTCCGGCTGAGGAACTTGGCGCCTGACATGCGCACCTCGGCCAGCAATTCGCCGCTCGCATCGACAATGACGATGCACTGCGGCTGGCCGATCTTTTCGGCCTCGGCAATGGCGGCCTCAAGCATTTTCATTGTGCCCTTGTGCGTCAAAGCCCGGGTCTTGATCGTGTTTTCCATTTTTCCGCCTATTGCGAAGGGTCCGCACAGACCCGCATGAGTTTCATGATAGAGCCGAGACAGAGCCCGCAGCCTGCGGGCTCTGCGTCTTCCGGCCGATTACTTGGACGCGGCCAAGATTGCCTTGATCAGGCCGTCGCCATGCTGCTCGACAAAGCTGTCCCAAACCGGGGTGATTGCCGCCTGGAAGGCTGCACCATCGACATCGTCGTTAACGGTCATGCCGGCTGCTTCGAGATCGGCAATCATGCCATCCTCTTTCTCGATGCTCAGTTTGCGCTCAAGGTCTACCGCTTCTTTTGCGACCACCAGAACGATCTTCTGTTCATCGTCCGACAGACCTTCAAAGGACTTGAGGTTCATCGCCAAGGCCAGCGGGGAATAGGCATGACGGGTCATGCTGAGATATTTCTGGACCTCGTAGAACTTGAAGGACAGTGTCACGCCGATCGGATGGTCCTGCGCATCCACCACGCCGGTTTCAAGGGCGGTGTAAAGCTCGGCCACCGGGATTTGCTGCGGGTTGGCATTAAGCTCGGCGAACATGTCATTCAGCGCCTTGGAGTTGTTCACCCGCATTTGAAGCCCGGCAACATCGGCTGGCGCTTTGATCGGGCCGCGGTTGTTGGTCATGTTGCGGTAACCGTTTTCGGGAAAGCCAAGCCCCTTCAGGCCAAACTCGGCCATATCTGCCAGCACGCCCTTGCCGACTTCTCCGTCAAGAACCCGGTAAGCCGCATCACGCGTCGGGAACATGAATGGCAGCGTGAAGGCTGCGGTTTCAGGCAATAGGCCGGAATAGTTGTTCAGACCCACCATCGAAATGTCGATGATGCCTGCCCGCGTTCCGTCAATCATTTGCGCGTCATTGCCCAACTGGCCCGACGGAAAGATATTGACCTTGATGCTCCCGTTTGAGCGGGTTTCGACCTGCTCTTTGAAGAACAGCGACATTGTTTGCTGAAGATCGGTCTCTGGCGCCGCATGGGCCAGCTTCAGCGTCGTCTCGGCGGCGGCGGCAGAGAGGCTCATGGCCATGGCCGCGGCGGCGCCTGCAAGCAGTTTAAAGGTGTTCATTGGGTCTCCTCCGGTTGTTATCCGATGATGAACTTCATCGGAGTGATTATGATGTTTGGAAAAACGACAAAGAGAGCGAGCAGCACGAGATAGGCGAGGATGAAGGGCGCAACGCCCTTGACCGCAGCAGACATCGGTACCCGTCCCACGCCGCACACGACATTCAAGACGTTCCCCACAGGCGGTGTGATCAGACCGATCGAGGTGTTGATGACGAACATGAGGCCGAAATAGACCGGGTCTATACCGGCCAGCTTGACCACCGGCATCAGCAAGGGCACCAGGATCAGCACCGTCGGGGCCAAGTCCATCACCATGCCGACGGCCAAAACGATCAGCATGATCACCGCCATCAAGAGACGCGGATGGTCGACCAGCGGCCCAAGCATCGCGGCAAGCTGCTGTGGCAGCTGTGCAATCGTGATCAGCCAGGCTGCGACCATGGCGCACCCCACAAGGAACATCACGATCGCCGTCGCCCGCCCTGCGCTCACCAGCACTTGGAACAGAGATTTCAAGTTGAGTTCACGATAAACCAGTGTCGAAATAAAAATGGCGTAAACCGCGGCCACAACCGCTGCTTCGGTTGGGGTGAAGACTCCGAAGCGAATGCCGCCAATGATGATCACCGGCAATAGCAAGGCCCAGAACCCTTCTTTGGCAGCAAGCATCCTTTCACCCGCGGTAGCGCGCGGCGCAACCTCGAGATCTTCCTTGCGCATCAGAACGCTCCAAACCAGGACCAATGTCAGCCCCATCAAGAGCCCTGGCACGATCCCGCCCAGGAACAGGCTCTTGATCGAAATGCCGCCAGCGACACCGATAAGGATCAAAGGAAGGGAGGGTGGAATAACCGGCGCGATGATACCACCTGATGCGAGCAATCCCATCGAATGGCCCTCCGGATAGCCTGCCTTCTTCATCATCGGATAAAGAATACTGACCAATGCAGCGGCATCGGCCACCGCAGATCCTGACAGACCGGCAAGCAGGATCGAGGTAAAGATCGCCACATATCCCAAGCCGCCACGGCGATGCCCGACAAAGCTTGTAGCTAGGCGAACGATCCGTTGCGACAGCCCGCCGGCGGACATGACTTCACCAGCGACCAGGAAGAAGGGGATCGCCAGCAAGGGGAAACTATCAACCCCGTTGATCAAGGATTGAGCAAGAATATCGGTGCTGAAAGTGTCCAGTTGGAACATCAAGGCAATCGACGCCAGCAAGAGCGCGAAGGCGACAGGCAGTCCGAGAAAAATCGAAATCAATAGGACGCCAAGGAAGAGAGCAAGGGTCATGTTCACTCCCCCAAATCTTGGCGGAAGGCATCGAAGGAAAAAATGCGAACAACCGAGATAAGGATCATCAGCGCCCCAGAGAGAGCCCCGGCGAGGTAGAAGAGTGCCGAGGGCAAACCGGTCAATTGGGAGATGTTCCCCCAATTCGCGTTCATCTGATTGAAAGATCCGACGAACAGCATCGAAACACAGACCAGGATAACAAACCAGCCGATCCGGCGCAGCGCAGGCACAAGACGCGGGAACAGGGTCTCGGAGAATTCAGTCACGGCCAGATGTTCATTTCGGCGCAGCGCAACGACTGCCCCCATCATGACGACCCACACTAGCCCCAAGCGGGAAAGCTCCACCGAAGGCCGAAGGCTTGATGAGAAGCCATAGCGTAAGACGACGTTCGCAAAAACCAGACTGATCATGCCAACAGTCAGCCCGGCTATGATCCAATCCAGACTTTTCCAAAGCCAGTTCAACATGTGCATCGGCCTCCCCACCAACCGCGTTTTGGACACCCTGACGCCCAAGGCGCCTGTGTTGCTGCGATGAAATCGCAATTTGAGTTAACGATAACCCAATATGGCTTAAGGTCAATACGATATTGTAGTATCCTTTTTACAAAGGCAGATGGGCAGGGGTTATGAGCGTGGCAAAAAACAAGAAAATCAGTAACAAAGTGACCCTTTCCGACGTCGGCGAACTGGCCGGCGTGAGCGCAATGACCGTTTCCAAGGTTTTGCGCGGCACCGGGCGAATCCCCGAAGAAACCCGTAAACGGGTCCGGGTTGCGGCCCAAGAGTTGGGCTATGTGACCAATCAGCTTGCCAGCCTCCTGGCCGGGGCGAGCAGCAATATGGTCGGGGTGCTTATCCCGACAGCCCGCGACGTGGTCTATTCGGACATCCTGAGCGCCATCAACTCCGAACTTCGCCCCGCCGGGCTGCGGACTTTCATTGGGGAAAGCTACTTCGATTCCGAAGTGGATTTCGAACAAGTCTCTTCTTTTCTTTCGATACGCCCCGCCGCGCTGATCCTGCATGGCGGGATCATCAGGAAAGCCGAGACGCTCAAGCTTTTGAAGAAACAACATTGCCCCGTCATTCAAATCTGGGATGTCGAAAACACCGACTTTGACATCAGTATCGGCCCCTCGCACGTGGAGGCGGGCCGTCTGATGGCAGAGCACTTTCTTTCTCTTGGGCTGGAACGGGTTGGCTACGTTGGCGCCGAGATGGAACTGGACATCTGTGCAGCAGTGCGTGCGAACTCTTTCGAGCGCACCTTGAATGCCCATGGCGTGCAACTGATCCGCTGCGTGGCCGAGGACCTTCCCCGTCAGGCAGAAGGTGGAGAGATCCTGACCCGGCGGCTGCTGGATCATTACCCAACCATTCAGGGGATCCACTTTCTGAATGACGCCATGGCCTTGGGCGGGATGCGGGTCTCTTTCGAAAGAGGCATCTCTGTGCCGGATCAGCTCAAGATTGGCGGCTTCAACGCAACCTCTTATGTCCATTCGGTGCGCACCAGACTAACCACCATCAGCATGTCCTATCAAAACATTGGTCGCAAAGCAGCCAAGGGCGTCATTGCCCTCTACTCCGGTGAACAGGTGCCCCATATCCAGGTCGAGCCGATCACCCTTGAACGTGGAAACTCCACCTAAGGTCTGTGCGGGGGCGGGATAATCCCGCCCCGACCCTCTTAGCGTTCCAGAGCGCCAGCCCCCGAGAACCGGAATGCCTCCGTCTCCAGGGCATCGATCTCTGCGGCCGACATCTGGTCATGAGCGACAGTGATGCGCCCCAGGAAAACAAAGGGCAACTCATCGGAGCGTCCTTCCAGATGCGCCTTGATCGACTCTGCCGTGGCCGCACCAACATCATCACCCATCCGCATCGGGGTTGCGTCAAGCTCTCCGCGGCGGATCGCATCAAGCTCCAGGCCGGTGCCACCCCACCCGGTCGAGAAGATTTCCTTCTCTTTGCCCATGGCGACCTGCGCCTCGACAGAGCCCATGGCCATGGCCGTGTTGGCGTTGTGAATGACAGTGGCTTCGGGATAGGCTTGCATGATCAATGAGGTCCCATCAAAGCCCCCTTCCCGCTGATACTCGCCATAGTGTTCATAGGCCGTCGTCCAGTTGCCCTTTTCCTCGACGCAAGCCTTGAAATCGCCAGACCGCTGGTCGTCGGTGATCCCCGGAATCCCGCGGTTCATCGCCATGGTCACATCATTGCCCAGCCGCCCCAGCATATAATCGCACATGGTCAAGGCCCCGGCTGCCGAGCTGAAATCGAACCAGCCGTCTGGTTGGTTTTTCAGATCCTTCAGCGGTGTATGGAAAGCCCAGACAAAGGTAGAAAAGCCATCACTGCTCGCCATTTTGTCGATATTGTCCGCTTGAATCGCCAGTTCGGAGGGACCAAAGATCACGAAGTCATAAAGATCGGCATCCTGCACCACCTGGTTGGCATAGGTTGATTGCAACGAATGTTCGATCTGACGGCTTGCGAATTCGGTCGTCTCAAACTGAATGCCCAGATCTTCCAGGCGCTTGGTCATGGCGATGTAGTTCCGCGCCCAAAAGTCGGACGTATCAGCCGACGGATAGATCAAGGCGATCTGGATGGGCTTTGCCAGCGTCCCGGAATAGGGTACGGCCTTGGCACCGACGACCGCCTGCAAGGCTTCCAGCTTGCCCTCGGCGTTCACCTCACCCGGAATCCAGTAGTCCCGGTCTTCGATGCCGGGCAATTCCAGCAGGGGCAGCTTGGTTTGGGCGCCATCGGCCAGGGCTACTGAAGAAATGGCACAGAATGCGCTTGTCGCCAGCAGTAGTTTGTTGAATCTTTTCACGGTAAGTCCTCCCTTTCGCGAAAATTGTGGAGTCTTGCAGGTGCGCCCGAGCTCCTACCTCGGGCGCACCACCCTGATCCTTAGCCAGTTGGCTTGGGATCGGTTGCCAGTCCGGCCCCAAGTGCCAGCAACAGGATCAACAGCCCGATAAGCAAAGCTGCGAAATTCATGAGTTTTTGCGCTTCGGATGTCCGCAGACCCGCCAGCACGCTTCGTGCGCCATCGCGGTCTTTCTTCTGCATCCAGGTGTAAAGCGCGACAGAGCTGACAATCACCGCGCCCGATGCAACAGATTGCCAGAAGAACTCGATCCGCAGAGTCACCAGGGCATTGATCATCATCGACAAGAGCAGAACACCCGCCAGCGAACCCAGCATCGAGGCCCTCCCGCCAAAGAGCGAAGTCCCCCCAACAACAACCGCCGCAATGACATGCAGGTTGAAATAGGGCGCTGATGTCGCCTGAATCGCGTTGAGCTTGCCGGTCAGCATCACCCCGGCCAGCGCGGCACAGGCGCCCATCAGAACATAGGCATAGATCTTGTGACGATTGACGGCGATGCCAGTCATCTCGCTGGCCTCGGGGTTCGAGCCGATCGCAATGGTGTAGCGGCCAAAATGGGTTCTGGTCAGTGCCCAATAGCCCAGTGCCATCGTCAACAGCCCGATCACCACCGGCACCGGGATGAAGCCAGGGATCTGACCTCGGCCTATTTCGGTGATGAGATCCGGGAAGCGGGCCAGAACCAGACCCTTGGCGATGACCAGCGCAAGCCCGCGATAGACAAGGTCCATCGCCAGGGTGCCGATGAGGTCAGGCACCTTGAAACGGGTAATGATCAAACCATTGATCAAGCCCATCGTCGCACCCAGGACAATGGCCAGGGGCATTGCCACCCAGGCTGGAAACCCATACTGTTTGATCAGAAAGGCCATAAGAATGCCCGAGAGGGCCGCGATGGAACCTATCGACAGGTCAATCCCCCGCTGCGTAATCACAAATGTCATGGCCATCGCCATGGGCATGTAAAGTGCTGCATCCAGCAGGATCAGGTTCAGGTTGGACAGGCGGAAATAGCGCGCCGGCTCTGCAACCCCCATGAACATCAGAATGGCAAAGATCATGACCATGGGGCCGATGATCGCGAGATAGGGTTCAAGCCGCTCTATGAAGGCTTTGTTTTGCGGGTTCGTTGTTGTGAACGTCATTATCTCTCTCCTCAGGCGGCGGCGTCTTGCGCGCCGACGATGAGGCCAAGGACCTCCTGCACCGAACTTTGGGCGGTTTTCACAACGCCCACAGCACGGCCCCGGCGTTGCACATGCACCCGATCGGCCACCTCGAACACATCATCAAGCGAATGGCTGATCAGGATCACAGCCAGCCCCTGATCGCGAAGGCTCTTGATCAGTTTCAGGGTTCGGGCGGTTTCCTGCGGGCCCAGAGCCGCCGTCGGCTCATCCATCACCAGCAGCCGCAGATCCTCGTGATAGACGGCACGGGCGATAGCGACGGCCTGGCGCTGACCGCCAGAGAGGCTGTCGGTCTGCACATCCATTGACCGCAGCCTGACACCAAGGCGTTCGTCCAGAATGCGGGTGGCCTCGGACTTCATGCGCAGGTTGTCCAGCATCGGAATGCCCAGGACACGTTTGATCAGTTCGTTGCCCAGGAACATGTTGTTCGCCGGTGTCAGATGATCGGCCAGCGCGAGGGTCTGGTAAACGGCGTCGATACCCACCTTGATCGCGTCCGAGTGGCTAGACATCTCCAGCCTATTGCCATCGAGGAAGATCTCGCCTTCGGTGGCCTGGTAGACCCCAGTCAGTATCTTGATAAGGGTGGATTTTCCGGCACCGTTGTCTCCGACAATGGCCAGGACCTCCCCAGAGTAGGCTTCGAGGTCCACGTCTTGCAGGGCCGTCACGCCCCCGAACCGCTTTGTAATTCCGCGCATCCGCACCAATGGCTGATCGCTCATATCTTCTCCCCCGCGCATAGCTCCGCCAGGCCGGGCCATGGGCCGACGAACGGGCTTGCGCTAATTCGTTTGCGTTTTGGCGGCTCTTTCCAGGGACATCAGGAGAGAGCCGCCTTTGGATCAGGGCCTAGTTGCCCCAGATCGCCTGATAGGCCTGACGATAGGGACTATCGGGGTCGAACTGGTTTGAATCGCCCAGCTTCTCCAGACCGTCTTTGGTCACCAGAGCAGGTGTTGTGACGTAGCCCGAGCATGCCTCGCCCTGGATGGCGCGGTTCAGCTCATCAACCAACTGCCAACCTTGCAGGTTCAGCGGTTCCGCCACGGTGATCGCCTGGTAGTTGCCAGAGCGAATACGCTGGAACGCCGCCTCGGACCCATCACCAGCGGACCCCGCCTGAGGACCATCCACGCTCTTGATCCCGGCCGACGCAAGGGCAGGCCCCATGAAGTCGAAATAGAGATCGTTGATCGCCAGTGCATGTGTCCACTGGTCACCGTATTTCTGAAGCAGGCTGGTTGTCAGCGGCCCCATGCGGGACGACGTATCCGCGATCGGCGTATCGACATATTCCAGAACTGTACCGCCCATCGCTTCGATGGTTTCCTTGATGCGGTCAGCCTTGTCGATGGCGATCTGATAGGTGCTGTCGGTAAAGATCACGGCGCCAACATTGCTGCCGCCTTCCTCCATCGCCCATTTTGCGGCGACCTCGGAAACGGTCATCGCATCGGTTGAGACATTCGCAAAGATGCCGCCGGGCGCGTCACAGCCAATCTTGGGGCCAGAATGCCAAGCCACTATCGGGATGCTGGCGCTCACGACACCTTCAAGTGCTGCCTGTTGTTCAACCGCATCAAACCCGTTGATGATGATGCCATCAGGCCTGAGCGCCATGGCCTGGCCGATGGCCGCGGTGCGCCCCTGAATCGAACCCGCTCCGTCGAGTATGCGCAGCTCCCATCCGATGGCCTCGACGGCTTCTTGCACCCCGTTGGTAACCCCCAGAATGCCGCCATTCTTCAGGTCACCGGCAACAACGACAATGGATTTTCCCTCTGCTGCCGCTGGACCCGTGGTGGGGCCGTCAAAGGGTGTTTCTGCGAAAACCGGTACACCCAGACCGGAGAGTAGTGCGGCAGTTGATACCGCCATGAAAGTCCGTTTAAGCATAATCTCCTCCTTATGCTTGGCTTCACTTTTTGGCGCCCTTGCGCCGTTGGGCGTAACCGGCAATGCCAATCGCGACCAGCAAGGTTACGCCGTTGAACATCGGTTCCACCCAGAAGGAGCCACCGAATTGTTGAATGCCAGAGATCCCCACCGCCAGGATCGTTACACCAATGATGGTGCCCCAAACGTTCACCCGCCCGGGTTTGATTGTTGTCGAGCCCAGGAAAGCCCCGACCAGTGCGGGCAGCAAAAACTCCAGTCCGACCGAGGCCTGACCGATCCGCAGCTTGGATGCCAAGAGCACACCGGCAAAGGCGGTGATGAAACCGGAGGACATGAAGGCGCCGATCACAAACTTGCGGGTAGGAATGCCATTCAGCTGGGCCGCACGCTGGTTCGCGCCGATAGCGTAAAGATAGCGGCCAACCGGCGTGTATTCGAGCACCAGCCACATGGCGACGGTTATCCCCAGCACATAAAAACCGGTGATCGGCAGACCAAAGACAAAAGTGCCGTTGATCGCATAGAAACTGTCAGGCAGCGCTCCGACCATCTGGCGCCCGCCGGTGTGCCAAAGGGCCAGGGCATAAAGGACGGTTCCGGTGCCCAGGGTCGCGATAAAGCTGTCGATCTTGGCCACTTCCACGAGCAGGCCGTTCAGGAAACCGGTCAGCAAGCCAAGTGCAAGCACTAGCGCAACGGCGATAGGCCAGGGCAGACCGTAAAGAGTTTGCAGGGAAATCGCCAAGATATGCCACAGCACGATGCCGTAACCGACCGTCAGGTCGATACGCCCGGCCGCCATGGGGATCATCGCCCCCAACGAGAGCAGCGCGATAATCGCCTTGTCGGAAATAATCGCCCGAAGATTCAGGATCGTCGGAAAGGTGTTCGGCAAAAGAACCGAAAAGAGCAGGATCAGAAACGCCGTCAGAATAACCAGACCATAGACAGGCAGAAGCCTGAGGAGTCGCGTGCGCGAACTGGCATTCTTCAACTCGGCTTTGGTCGGTTCGAGGGCATTGGATTCAAGCGATTGCATGGGTTGGTTCCTCAGTTCGTCGCCACGTTTGACGCGGATGCAACCTGGATCAGGTTTTCAGTTGTCAGTTCAGTTCCGGTAAGCTCGCCGGCGATTTTTCCTTGGCTGAAGACGATGGCGCGATGGCAAATGGCCGCCACCTCTTCGAAATCGGTCGAAACCACGATGATGCCCACACCCTCTTCCAGGGCGGTGTTCAGCAAAGCGTAGATTTCCGCCTTGGCGCCCACGTCCACTCCGGCAGTCGGGTCTTCACAGATCAAAAGCTGTCGTTTGGTCTCAAGCCACCGGCCGATGACAACCTTTTGCTGATTGCCCCCAGAGAGGCTTTCGATTGCCATGCTTTGATCATTCGGAGACAGGGCCACGTCTGAACCGATCTGTTCCGCCAGTGCCGTCTCTTGCCGTGGGGTCAGGAAAGAAAAGAGCGAACGGCCCACAGCCGCAGGGTTCAAAAAGGTGTTCTCACGAATGGTCAGGGACATGGCAACGGATTCAGCCGTACGATCCCTGGCGACCAATCCGATGCCCGAATTCAAGGCCCCCTGCGGCGAGGTCAAATCAGGCACCTGCCCATTTAGCGAAACCGACCCAGAAAAGGGTTCGCAACCAAACAGGGCGCGCGACACATGCTCATGCCCGGCCCCCCGCAGCCCCACAAGACCGATGATCTCATTCCGGTGGAGTTTGAAATCAACCGGCCCGGCGGCATCGACCTGCAACTCTTGCACTTCCAGAATGGTATCGCCCGGCGCGGCCTGAGGCTTGAGCACCTGCCGGGTCTTGCGGCCGACGATCATGAAGACCAGCTCTTCCGGGGTCGTATGGCTGATGCTCCGCATCCCGACCAGTTCACCATCCCGCAGCACTGCGACCCGATCGGCGATTTGAAAAATCTCATCCAGACGGTGGGACACATAGATCATCCCGACGCCTTGCTGCTTAAGCGGTCGCAGCGCCTCGAACAGTCTTTCGACCTCATCGGCCGGAAGCGAGGCGGTTGGTTCATCCAGAACCAGAAAGTCGCACTCCACCGCCAGGGCCCGTGCAATCGCCACCAGAGACTTTTCCGTTCTGGACAGATCCTGCACACGGGTCGTGGGATCGATATCGCAGCCCACCTTGTCCAGCGCCTGCTGCGCAAAGACTTCCACCGACCGCCAATGGATCAACCCCGCCTTCTTGGAATACCCCAAGGCAAGGGCAATGTTCTCGGCCACGGTCATCCATTCGATCATGCCAAGATCCTGATGGATAAAGGCCACCGATTGGCGCTCGCCAAAGCCACCGGGGCGATGCTCGTAGGCTCGGCCGTCGATCAGGACCCGGCCTTCGTCAGGTTTGTGAATGCCGCCGAGAATTTTGATCAAAGTAGATTTACCAGCCCCGTTTTCTCCCAACAGGGCAACGATTTCTCCGCGCTCGATATTCAGCGAAACGTCGCGCAACGCATAGGTGCCGCCAAAGTGCTTTTGAATGCCATCAAAGAACAGATTGCTCTGCAAAGCTCCTGACACGTGCAGTCCTCCCCAGTGAAAAGATAACTCGATGCTCTCCAACACCCTCGTTGAGTTACCCGTAACGTTCTGTTAGCATTCTTCCGAAGCTTGGACCTGTCAACACAAAAGGGTTACCCGTAACCTAAATTTAATCCAGATGAGCAGAATCCTTAATAAATCGAATAAAAACAGCAAAGTAAGCCTTGCGCAGATCGCTAAGGCGGCCGGTGTGTCCAAGATGACGGCAAGCCGCGTCTTGCGGGACGAGGGCGGATTTTCCGAGAGTACCCGCGCCAAGGTCATGGCTGAGATAGATCGTCTTGGGTACGTTCCGAATCGCCTCGCAACGGTTTTTGCAGGGGATCAGCGCTCCACCTTTGTTGGCGTTTCCATCCCTGAACTGGGCAACGAAATCTTTGCCCAGGTCCTTGAAGGGATCGACAGAAAACTGGGGGCCTTTGGGCATCAAACCGTCCTGGGGATGACCGAGCACGCACTCGAACAGGAAGAGAAATGGATCGAAACCGTGCTCTCCTGGCAACCGGCGGGCCTCATCGTGACGGGGCGCTCCCACACGCCGAAATCAATCCAGCTTCTTAGCAGCGCCGGTATTCCGCTGGTTGAAATCTGGGATTTCAATTCCAGCCCGCTGGATATGTCGGTTGGGCTGAACCACTTTGATAGCGGCTACAGCATGGGGCGCTACCTGACGGGTCTCGGGTATCGGAAATTCGGCTATGTCGGCACTTCGCACGATACCGCAAATGCCGCCAGTGCCCGCTTGGCGGGATATGCCAAGATGATTGGCGATTCAGCGGGTTCGTTGAAGAAGCAACTCCTCCTGAAAGATGCGCCGGGGTTCTATACTGGCTACTATGGCACCGAACAGCTATTGGCCGCGAACAGCGATGTTGAGGTAATCTATTATCAGAATGACAATATGGCCGTTGGCGGTTTGCAATATTGTCAAAAGCGCGGGCTCTCCATCCCGGGCGATATCGGCATTGCGGGCTGGGGAGATCTGCCGATCGCTTCAATTCTACCCTATCGGCTCACCTCAACCGCAGTCCCCCACCTGCGGATCGGCATGATCGCGGCTGAAATGGTTCTGTCCCAGATCAACGGCGAGCCGCGCCGAAGGTCTCAGGACGTTGGTTTCACTCTCATTCCCGGTTCAACCGTCCGATCCCAATTGGAGTAGAGGCTCTGACCCCGGCTTTGTTGCGTGAATGCCCCGGGGGGATTCATCTTGTGAAGCCAGCATCGCAGCTGGCATCATGGGCAGACCCATGCCGCCGAGCCGCAAGACCAAGAACTGGCCGGCCTACAACGAAGCGCTGAAGAAGCGTGGCTCGCTGACGATCTGGTTTGACCCGGACATGGCGCGGGTGCCGGCACCCAACGGCAAGCGAGGCAGGCAGCCGCAGTTTAGCGATGCCGCCATCCGGACCTGCCTCTCCATGAAGGCGCTGTTCGGCATAGCGCTGCGGCAGACGGCGGGGTTCGTAGACAGCCTGTTGCGCTTGGTTGGCCTCGACCTCGGTGCCCGGCTTTAGCACGCTCAGCCGCCGGCAAAGACCCTCGCCGTCAACATCCCGTATCGGGGCTCCAAGGGCCCGTTGCACCTGCTGATAGGCAGTACCGGCATCAAGGCAGAGGGCGAAGGCAAATGGCACGTCCGCAAGCCTCCTCTCGCACATGCGATGCATGTGCTGCCGGGCAGCGGGTGGTCCGAAACGCCGCTTGTGGCGCAAGATCCACATCCACTGCCCCGGCAGGCGATTGCGAAGCAATCTGCCGAAAGGGGGCGTCGATGAGCAAACGCTGGAGATCCGGGCCATCGAGATCACCGGTAGCAATACCGGCGACGCGCCCATGCTGCCCGAACTACTCAGCCAGATCCCGGCTGATGCGGAGATCGGCCCGGCCGCCGGAGACGGGGCGTGTGACACGTGCAAATGTCATGATGCCATCGCCGATCGGGGCGCCCATGCCGTCATTCCGCCCCGCAGGAATGCCAATCAAGCTGAAACACTTGCCCTGAACGTCCAATAACATCATTCAGTGTGTTGTGGAAAAGCAAGACCATCATATCCCCGCACCTTTGTACGCTCTTGGCTGGACACCCGCCTTGCAAAACCAACTTGGCCCTGATGACGCAGGCCTTGAGCCGATGAGGGTCTCTTCGGTGCATCGGTCGAAGATAACGGCGTTCTCTGTTGGCGGGCGGGCAAAACTGAGCCTGCCTGCGGGGATGACAACCGCCAGTTTCGCCGTGGGGGATTGGGTTCTGGCCGACCCTCAAAGTCATCAAATCTCCCGCCTACTGGACCGCCATTCGCTGCTGCAACGTAAGACCGCCGGGGCGCGGCAGCTGCAACTGATCGCAGCCAATGTGGATACAGTATTTATCGTCACTTCTTGTAATGACGATTTCAATCCTGCCCGCCTGGAGCGCTATCTGGCCCTGACCAACCAAGCAGGGACTGGCGCCGTGATTGTTTTGACCAAGGTGGATCAGACACCTGATGTGGCCAAATTCCAGCGCAAGGCCGCGGCGTTGCAGCGGGGATTGCAAGTGGTCTCGATCAATGGAAAGTCACGGGACGCGATTGCCGCCCTCGCTCCTTGGTGTCACGCCGGACAGACCGTGGCGCTGATCGGATCATCCGGTGTGGGCAAGTCGACGCTGTTGAATACGCTGGCCCACAAATCCGAAGATGACGCGCAGGCAACGGGCAGCATCCGCGAAGATGACGCAAAGGGAAGGCATACCACCACGTCCCGTTCACTACACACAATCGAAGGCGGCGCGTGGGTGATCGACACGCCCGGAATGCGTACCTTGCACGTTAGCGATTTATCGACGGGTCTCGATGAGCTTTTTGCCGAGATCACGGAGCTGGCCCCCGATTGCCGATTTCGCGATTGCACTCACACGCATGAACCCGGCTGCGCGGTGCAATCCGCGGTCGCGGCGGGGAAGCTGGATCCCGCGCGTCTCGCGCGGTGGAGTAAGTTGAGGAATGAAAACAAGCAGAATACGCCCATAGTGACCGGCGCGCGCGGGAACAAGAGAACCTCGGCGCGGGGTCGTCGGCGCTGAGCCTGAACTTGGGTAAGTCTCTTTGAACGAAGAGAGCTGCTCGTTTCCAGACTCGCACCCGGCCCAAAGTCGCAATCCATCAATTTGTTTCACGCTGCGATGCGGCTTTCGCATTCTTGCCATTCATGCATGTTGCAGCGTTTCCTATGAGCAGATGACGGCAGGGCTGGCTATTGCTGTCACTGGGAGGTACTTCAAAGGCAACTTCAATCCCAAGCCGGCAGGATCAAACCGATGTCATCGCCTCGGGTTGCCCGGCCGCGCGAAACAGCACTGCGGCTACCAGATCGCCAGTGACGTTGATTACCGTCCGACACATATCAAGCAGGCGGTCAACGCCGAGAATGATCACCATCCCTTCGACCGGAATGCCCATGCTCGTGGCGACGCTGATCAGAATAGCGATGCTCACACCTGGCGTGCCAGGAGCGCCGATACTCGACGCGACAAGCGTTCCCACCACCAAACTGATCTGCACTGCCGTCAACTCTAATCCGGCAAGCTGCGCAAGAAACAGAATGGCCACAGCCTGGTAGAGTGCGGTACCCGCCATATTCATCGTTGCCCCCAATGGAATCACCAGATTCGCGATACTGTCGGGAACGCCAAGCTGACGCGATGTCTGGATCGTCACCGGCATGACCGCAGACGAACTGGATGTGGAAAAAGCAAGCAACAGGTTGCTGCCCGCAACCTTGGCGAAACTCAGCGGCGTGACCCGTGCAAAGACCATCGCGATTGCCAGGTAGAGGCACAGCAGCGCGCCGAGGCCCAGAAGCACGGTGCCCACGTAGCCCGAGATGCCAAGCATGGTTTCGAACCCCATTCGCGTCACCAGTTGCGCCATCAGCCCGAAAACCGCGTAAGGTGCCAGAAACATAGCCCATTTCACGATGTTCATGGAGATCGACAACAGCGCATCCATCAGCGCCAGGAACGTGGCGGCTCGGCTGCTCTGTATTTGCGTAACCGAAATGCCGACCAGCAGTGCCAGCACCACAACGGCCAGCATGTCTCCCTGGACGATTGAGGCGGTGGGATTGGATGGGAGGATATCGACGATCAGGTCGGGCAGTGTAGCTCTCTCTTCAGGCGCAGGAATGCCTGGCAGCAGGCCTTCTTGCGGCTGCGAACCGGCTGCAGGCGATTGCAAGGAAAATCCGGCAAGTCCTGTTCCGGGCTTCAGCCATTGGGCAAGCGCCACTCCGATGGCTGCTGCGGCCGTTGTGGTCACCAGAATGAAGGCAGCCAAACGCAGGCCCACGGAGCGCAACTGCTCTCCTGACCCGGCCCCCGCAAGACCGCCAACTATTGACGAAAAAACCAACGGTATGAGAACCATGGCGATCAGCGCCAGAAAAATCTTTCCTGGCAGGGCGAGCCAAAGCCCGATCACCTCGGCCAAATCAGGCGGCACGACCCCAGTCGCCTCGCTTAGCAGCAAGCCCAGGCCAAACCCCAGGATCATGCCGGCCATCACCTGGGCCCATAGCCGAGACGTGATCCACACGCGCAGCTTGAAACGCTGTTGAGCGATCTGCATTGGGGGATCTTGGATTTCGCTTTCCATGATGTTGTCGTTACACAGGCTGACGCTGTGGGTCCACTGTCGTTCATCAAGCCGCAAACTGGGCAGGGTAGTTGTCAATAGACGGCCCAAAGCTGCCATTCATAGCCGACGATCGATCTCAAGCGCCAGCGGACCAGCAGCTATGGGCGTTAGATCAGATAATGCGGACTATTGGATAGAGCGGCAGTCGAAGGGCGATTGCTCGACGCATGACTTTCAATCTGTTCCCGCCATTTGCAGCATTCGACCTTCGTTGAACGCAGTGAGGTAGACACAATGTCCCTCATATAGCTCCGGCGCCAAGGCAGCCGCATGGGGTCGAGCATTCAGGCGAACGGCGCGGCAGCGAGAATATTCTAACTTGGACGATGACATTGCACCATCGTCGGACTTGATGAACGAGGCATCGGCGCTGAAGTTCTCGCCTCCCACATGCCCGCGTCCGGCGACCAGCGCGCGGCTGTCGATGCCGCCTCCACAAGTTAGACTCAATCAGATGGGGCCGTGCCGCGCCCAAACCGCCGGATCTCCAGTCCCGAGAGAGGCGAAGGTTGGCGCCCAGCGGCCACTCCAGGCCCTTGCCGGGATATTTTCAGGCGGTGCTGCCGACGCCGGTGCAAAGCGCCGTTACCGGCTGACTGCCGGCGGCGAGCGCGGAGTGGCCGGGATCGAGCAGACACGTCTCGTCCCTTATGCTGGAAGACCTGCGAGGATGCGGTCGGGCGTCATCGGCAGCTGGTGAAGCCGCGCGCCGCAGGCGTTGTAGACCGCGTTCGCGATAGCGCCCGCGCCGCCGCACATACCGAGTTCGCCGATCCCCTTGGCCTGGATGGCGCTCGCCAGCGGGTCGCGCTCCTCCAGCATGAGCACCTCGACCTCGCGCACGTCGCGGTGGACGGGAACGTGGTACTCGGCGAGGTCGGGGTTCGCGAGATGCCCGTCCCGGGGGTCGAAATGCAGTGCCTCGGTCAGCGCGGTGCCGATGCTCCAGGTGATGCCGCCCAGGCACTGCGAGCGCGCGGTCTTCTCGTTGAGGACGCGCCCGAAGCCGAAGGCGCCGAGCATCCGGTCCACCCGGGCCTCGCCCGTCCAGTGGTTCACCCGAACCTCGGCGAAAAAGGCGCCGAAGCCCGAGGCGGTGAAGTCGTCCTCGTTGTCGCCGGGCTCGTAATGGCCGAGCTCTTCCAGCGTCTCACCGCCCAAGAGGTCGGCTATGCACCGGCCGCCCTCCACGGCGCCGTCCTTCATTACAAGGCCCGCTTCGTCGGTATTGGCACGGCGGGCCAGATCTTCGCGCAACGCCTTGCAGGCAAGGTAGACCGCCGACCCGATGGAGGCCGCGCCCCAGCTGCCGCCCGATCCCGGCCCGCGCGGATGGTCGGTGTCGCCGAGTGCCACCGTGACCCGATCCAGCGGCAGGCCCAGCATCTCGCCCGCGATCTGGGCGCAGATCGTGTAGGTGCCGGTGCCGAGATCGGTCATGTCGGTCTCGACCACCGCCCGGCCCTCGGCGGTCAGCCGCACCCGGGCCTTGGCCTCGCTCGCGTTGTGGACGCGGGCGGCGCTGGCCATGCCGGTGCCGATCCACCAATCCCCCTCGCGGCGCTGCCGGGGCTTGCGGGGGCCGTTGTCCCAGCCAAAGGCCTTGGCCCCCTTCCTCAGGCAGTCGGCAAGGCCGTGCGAGGTGAAGGGCAGATCCGCTTCGGGGTCGCGGTCGGGGATGTTGCGCAGACGGAAGGCGACAGGGTCGATCCCCGCCTTCTCGGCCAGCTCGTCCATCGCCATCTCAAGCGCGGGCATCCCCACGGCCTCTCCCGGAGCGCGGACCGATCCGGCGGTCATCCGGTGAATGCGGACAAGGTCCATCGACAGCGAGCGGTTCGGCGCCGCGTAGAGGAAGTGCGAGGATTGCAGAACCGGTTCGGTGAAGGTCTCTCCCGGCAGGTTCGAGACGCGCGCCTGGTGGCCGAACCCAGTCAGCACGCCGTCCCCGTCGCAGGCGAGGCGCAGCCGTTGCCAGGTTTCGGAGCGGCGCATGACGCACTGAAAGACCTGCTGGCGGGACATCACGACGCGCACCGGCCGGCTCAGCTCGCGCGCGGCGAGGGCGGCGGCGACGACGTCCTCGCTGATCCCGAGCTTCGAGCCGAAACCGCCGCCGACATAGGGGGCAACAAGCCGGATGTTCTCCTCCTCGATGCCCAGCGCGTCCGCCAGCTCGGAGATATTGTAGTTCAGCATCTGCAACGAGGCATGGACGGTCAGCTTGTCCCCTTCCCACGCGGCGATGGCGGCATGGGGTTCCATCGCGGCGGAGGCATGGCCCTCGGTCTCGATGGTGAGGTCCACGCTGTAGGCCGCCGCCTGCATCGCCGCGTCGAGGTCGCCCATGTTGACGGCCTCGTCCTCTTGGGGTTCGGGCGTGGCGGTGGCGGGGTCGAGGGCCGCGCCGGGCTCCTCGTCGTACTCGATGACGAGATGCTTCGCTGCGTCGCGCGCCTGCTCGAAGGTCTCGGCCACGACAAGCGCGACGGGTTGGCCCCAGTAGGAGACGCGCTGCGGCGCCTGCTGGGGCGCTTCCCCGGCTGTTCCCTGGGCGGCGCGTGTGGTCATCCGCGCGTCGTCGATAACGGCAAGCACGCCGGGCATGGCACGCGCCGCCGCGCTGTCGATGGATCTCACGACGCCCTTGGAGATCGTCGCAGTGACGAAAACGCCTTCGGCGGGAT
Source organism: Leisingera daeponensis DSM 23529 (assembly GCF_000473145.1). Lineage (NCBI taxonomy): Bacteria > Pseudomonadati > Pseudomonadota > Alphaproteobacteria > Rhodobacterales > Roseobacteraceae > Leisingera > Leisingera daeponensis. The sequence goes on from NZ_KI421500.1 coordinate 2,665,745, forward strand.
CGGCCACATCATATTCGGCGGCATAGGTCGCGGTGCCCGTGACCTTGGCCAGGCCCTCGATCCGGGGGACGGGCCGGCCAAGCAATCCCTGCTTCATGCCATCGAGCGCGGCCCCCTCGACGGGTCCGTCCTGCTTCAGATGCGCGGTCATGTCCGGTCCTCTGTTGCCTCGGTGAGGACGGCGGCCAGGGTCCGCCGCGCGAGAGGTATCTTGAAGTCGCTGCCGCCGCGCGCGTCCGCCCCGTCGAGCAGCACGTGCGCGGCCGTGTCGAAGAGCGCGGGCGTTGGCATCTCTCCGACCAGCAGGTCCGAGAGACGCGGATCGTGCCAGGGCTTGTGCGCGAGCCCGCCGAAGGCGAGATCGGCCCGGGCGATCCGACCGCCCTCCATAGCCACGATGGCGGCAACCGAGACCAGGGCGAAGGCATAGGACGACCGCTCGCGCACCTTGCGGTAGATCTGCCGGCCCGTCACGGGGGGCGGCAGCGTGACGGCGGTGATGATCTCACCGGCCTGCAACACGTTCTCCTGCCAAGGCGTCTCGCCGGGCAGAGTGTGGAAGTCGCGGACCGGGACCGTCCGCTCGCCTGCCGCTCCGCCCTGCAGATGAACCTGTGCATCGAGAGCTGCCATCGCCACGGCCATGTCGCCGGGATAGGTGGCGATGCACTGCTCGCTCGTGCCAAGGATCGCGTGCAGTCGCGCCACTCCGCCGATCGCGCCGCAGCCCGATCCGGGCACGCGCTTGTTGCAGGGCTGGTCGATATTGGTGAAATATGTGCAGCGGGTTCGCTGGCAGAGGTTGCCGCCCGTCGTTGCCTTGTTGCGGAGCTGCTGGGTGGCCCCCGCCAGGATCGCCCGGGCGAGGAGCGGATAATCAGCGCGGACGCGGGCGTGGTTGGCCGTGGCGGTATTTGTGACGAGGGCACCGATGCGCAGGCCCGCCCCGTCTTCCGCGATGGACGCCATGTCGAGCCGGCCGAGATCGACCAGAACCTCGGGTGTTTCGACCTGGAGCTTCATCAGGTCGAGCAAGTTGGTCCTGCCGGCAATGGCCCACGCGCCGGCGGGCGAGATCCGCTCTGCGGCATCCGCAGTGTCGGCGGCCTTGATGTAATCAAATGGTCTCATGCCCCGGCCTCCGCGACCTGGCGGATCGCCGCGAGGATGTTGGCGTAGGCGCCGCAACGGCAGAGGTTGCCGCTCATCCGCTCGCGGATCTCTTCGTCGGAGAGGGAGGGCGCGGTGAGGTCGTCGCTCGCGTCGCTGGGCCATCCGGCCCGGATCTCCTCCAGCAGCGCGGTCGCCGAGCAGATCTGGCCCGGCGTGCAGTAGCCGCACTGAAAACCGTCATGCTCCAGAAAGGCCTTTTGCAGGTCCGAGGGCGCGTCGGGCGTGCCCAGCCCTTCGATCGTCGTCACCTCCTGACCGCTATGCATCACGGCCAGCGTCAGGCAGCTGTTGATCCGGACACCGTCCACCAGCACGGTGCAGGCCCCGCACTGGCCATGATCGCAGCCTTTCTTGGTTCCGGTGAGTCCAACATGCAGTCTGAGGAAATCCAGAAGCGAGACCCGCGCATCGGCGGGCATTGGGAAGACATGTCCGTTGACCTTTATCGTCTCGCTCATCGTGCTCTCCTTGACGGCACTCTTCAATATGGACCGCCGCGCTGGCTGGCCAATGATCCAAACGAAAAAAATCCATGCGAGACGTCCGCAAACCCGTGTCCCGCTCATCGCACAGCATAAGGGCGAGGACCCATCGATTTCCGGATTCCCACGTGATTCACGGCTCGAAAAACGAGCGGTGACATGTCTGATCTTTTCGGGCTGAGCGACACGCAGATGGCGCGTCTTGAACCCTACTGCCCTAAGTCCCACGGCAAGCCACGCGTTGATGACCGACGATGCTCCGGCTGCCGATGGTCCGCACACGACGATGTACAACCTTCGGAGACGGTGCAGCGACGAGGGTATCTTCGCCCGGATGATGGCCGGTCTGGCCGCCGGACGCGGAGAGGAGAAGACTGTGATGACCGACGCGACCTATCTGAAGGCACACCGCACAGCGACCAGTTTGGGCGTCAAAAAGGGCGGCGTAGCCGCCTGATTGGCCGAACCAAGGGCAGCATGAACACCAAGCTGCACGCCATCTGCGACAGCCAAGGACGCCCGCTGAACCTGTTCGTTACGGCCGGGCAAGTCAGCGACTGCATCGAACCAGCATCATGTTGGCAGCCGCCGCGCTGACGACGAACCGAAGCATGCACCCGAAGGACCTCAGTTGAAGGCAGCCAGAAAGCAGAGACAGGTATACCCGATCCACGCGAGCCGCCTTGGCGGATCAATTTGACTGCGCAAAACCGCTTGACTGGGGCGACCCCGTTACCGAAGTCCTGACTCTAGGATGATCTGCATCGTTTGACCTAGTGCGCATTACTTGGCCAACTTAGCCAGGCATACGCACAAGGCTGTATTGCGAATAGCCCCGGTACAGTTGACTGCATTGCGCATGGCCCCCGGATTCCACAGCGACTGTTTCGAGAGCGCTGCAGAGGTCTAGCCGGGGGGTGACATGAAAATTGGCCAGCCAGTGGTTCAGCCCGTTACCGAACCAGCGCGGCCAGCCCGCCTGATCCGAAAAATCCAAAACATGAAGCTGACCGCCGGGAGCCAGATGCGCGCAGGACATGCGCAAGGCGGCCTGCCAGTCCGGGATCATCGAGAGGCCGTAAGAAATGAAAATCCGGTCGAACTTGCTGCGCCGGAAAAGCCGGGCTCCATCAAATCTGCAGGCGTCGGCCTGGGCAAGCTGCACATAGTCTCCGACTTTGTGCCGGGCCGAGGTCAGCATTTCAGTGGAGATATCCAGACCGTAGAACGCGGAGTGCGGATACTTGCGTGATGCCATTTTCAGATTGCGGCCAGTGCCGCAGGCAACTTCAAGTACATGCGAGCCTTCTTTCGGGGCAAGCCCGTCAATCAGCCGGTCACGGCCGAGCAGATAGTACTTGCGGGTCAGGTCATAGATCAGCCGCTGGTGCCGGTAGGTCTGGTCCATCAGGACGGCGTGGGTGCTGGAGGCATTGTCAAGCATCGGTCTTAACCTTGGAAGCGGTAAAGGTGAAAGCCGCCGTAGATGGCGGAGCGGTCTTGCGCGGTGCCGCGGGCAGACATTTCTGCGTCATAGGCCCAGAGGGCCAGAATTTCCGGCCGCACGCGGCCCGGCAGAATATCATCGGTGCCGCCGGTGCGGAAAATCACGCGCGCGCCGGGGGCTGCGGTGCGAGTAATTTCCCGCCACAGCGCATTCAGCTGTTCGTCGTTCATCCAGTCCTGCGCATCCAGCAGCACATAGCCATGCTTCGAGCCGTCCGCCTGATCTGCAAGCAGACCGGTCAGCGAGCGGTTCTCGATCCAGCCCCGGCCTGCATTGTTCCGGAGCGCTGCGAAGTTCCGCTGCTGCAGATAGGGCGGCAGAGAACCGTCAGGTGCCGGGTCGTAGCAACGGGCAAAGGCTTGCCAAGCGAAATAGTTGTTCTGGATGGGGAAATCGCACATCAGCTTGCGAACCCGCTCGCGCAGCACCGGCAGCACCTCCCCATCGCCGTCTGCCGCCAGCTTGTCGTATTGTGCGGGCGGGATGCCCAAGCCGAACAGCGACGCCCGAAAACCTGCCAGTTTCCGCACCAGCCACATGTCGAACAGCGGGGCGATGCGGGTGTCGAAGAATGCAGTTTGCTCTGCCAGGCTGCGGGCTGCCAGCAGTGGTGCGAAATCCACCCGCCCCAGCCGGGCAATCAGATGCACCGCCCCCAGAAACCGGCCCAGCAGGCCGTAGCGGTAGAAACCTTTGCCGAACAGCGAGATCCGGCGGCGGAATGGCTGCCTGCTGTCCCAGAAAGCGCGGGTGCCGCCGTCCAGGCCGGTCCGGACATAACGGTCATACAGTACCGCATTTCCGGCCATGCCTGCATGGCCGAAGAACTGGTAGAAAGCGGCATAGTCCGGCAGGGTTTGCACTGCGGCCAGCTTCAGCCGCCCCAGCGCCACATGGGCAGGCGACAGGTCGACTGCTGTCACTGAGGCCGGGCCCGCGGTCAGGTAGGACAGCACATTGCAGCTGCCCGAGGCGATGCAGACGAGGTTGTCGCCCGGCGCGATTTCCAGCGCCTGCATGTCCACAACAGGGTCTTCCCAGATTTGCGGGTAGACTAGCCCCAGAAACAGACGGGAAAACAGGCGTTCCAGCCGGCCGGTCGCGGCATCGCCTTGCTGCAGAACGGCAGCCTCTAGCTGTGCCTGCGCTGTGCTACTCATCGCTTATTGCCTTCGTCATACGTTTTCGAGTTGTTTCTGGCGGGTACGGGCGCGCCGCGTGCGGACACGGTGGCGGGCCTCGCGGGCGGAACGTTCCCAATCGATCAAGGCGAGCCGGCCGCTCTCCAATTCCACGACCGCTGTGCAGCTCTCCACCCAGTCGCCGGTATTGACATAGGTGATACCGTTCATGTCGCGGACCGCGGCGCTGTGGACATGGCCGCAGATCACGCCGTCATAGCCGCCGCGGCGTGCCTCTGCCGTCAGCACCTTTTCGTATTCGCTGATGAAGTTGACCGCTTGCTTGACCTGCTGCTTGGCCCATTTGGACAGCGACCAGTATTGTCCGCCCCACAGGCTGCGCGCGCGGTTCAGACGGGTGTTGAGCCACAGCATGAAATCATAGGCCCGATCCCCCAGATGGGCGAGCCATTTGGCGTGCATCACGACCGAGTCGAACTGGTCGCCATGAGTTACCAGGTAGCGCTTGCCATCGCTGGCGGTGAAATCGGCCTTGCTCAGCACCTCGATACCGCCGAAATGGGTGCCCAAGTAAGAGCGCAGGAATTCGTCGTGGTTGCCTGGGATCAGATAGATGCTGGCACCGTCGTGCGCCTTAGCCAGCAGCGTTTGAACAACATCGTTATGGGCTTGCGGCCACAGGAAGCCTTTGCGCTTGATCCGCCAGGCATCGATGATGTCGCCAACAAGATAGTAGCTCTCGGCTTCATACGTGTTCAGGAAATCCAGCAGCAGCTCTGCCTGGCAGCCCGGTGTGCCAAGATGAATATCCGACAGAAAGATCGTGCGGTATTTCATTTGGCACACCCCCGCTGAACTGCTTGCTGGACTGCTTAGTGCGTCAAGTTATCAGAACCATGACGCTTGTGAATCGGGGTTTTGACAGTTCTGGTCAGGCAAGCTCCGCCTCTTGGCATTCGCCAGCCTCTTGCAAATGCTCTGCCGGTATGTGGCAATGGATCACATGGCATGCTTCGAGGGCCTGAGGGGGCGGCGCATTGGTTTCGCAAACCGGTCCAATCCGTCTTGTACAGCGCTGCTGGAACGGGCAGCCGGTTGCGGGCGGGCCTTTCTCGCTCATGTCATTGGCCAGCGCTGCGGCCTGCACCGACACATCCAGCGCGCTGGTCGCCTTGTCGCAAAGGGTAACTTCCGGATTGGCGGCAAAGGCGCGGGCAACGCCTACCTGCTGCTTCTCGCCGCCTGACAACTGTCCAGGAAAGCGCGACACGAAGCGCGCGGGCAGGCGCACCGCTTCCAAGACCTCTTCGGCCCGCGCCTGCGCCTCTGCCCCCTTGAGGCCGTTTCAGCGGCGCCATCAGGATCTCACTTATGCTCTGACGCGGGTTGAGTGAGGCGCCGGCGTTCTGGAAGTTCATCTGCACCCTGCGCAGGGTCTCGCGGTTGCGGCCCGAAACCGGCGCGTTCAGACTTTCGCTGCCGTCCAGCGTCACCGCGCCCCTGCGGTTGCCCACCAGTCCGGGAATGACGGACTTGCCGGAGCCGGGTTCACCGGCCAGCCAAAAGGGTTTTGCCCTTTCTCAAAACGAAGCTGGCGCGGTCCACGGTGGGGACAGGACCGGGCGTCCTGAGCCAGCGGTCCAAAAGGCCGGGTTTATGGTAGCTGATGGTGACGTCCTGCAGCTCCAGCGCGCGGGCCTCCTGCACTTGTGGCTGGCGGAGGGTGCTCAGGTGCCGGGGCGCCTGCATATGGGCAGCGCGCCTAACGGCTGCCGCGGCGCTCCAGAGCGGGGATGCCATCCTTGCAGAAAGGCCGGACTTGAGGGCAACGGTCCTCAAAGGCGCAGGCCGTCGGAACTGATCCGGCCGCGGGCGCCACCCCGTGCAACGAGGCAGGAATGCCCGGCTCGCCCAGCCGCGGGATCGAGGCCAGCAGGCCGCGGGTATAGGGATGATTGGGCGTCCGCAGCACGTCGCGCGTCGTGCTTTCCTCGACCAGCATCCCGGCATACATCACTGCCACGCGGCCGACGACGCGGGCGATTACGCCCAGGTCGTAGCTGACATAGATCATCGCCACGCCCAACTCTTTGGCGAGGCTGCGCAGAAACTCCAGGATATGCACCTGGGTGGTTACATCTAGCCCGGTGGTCGGCTCGTCCTGCAGCAGCGCCTCACCGGTCTGCTGGCCAATCTTCAGCGTCGGCGTCAGCGCCTGGTCCGCGCTCTGCGGGATCAGCGCAATCGACGCCCCCCGCAACCGCGCCCGCTGCTTCTCCGGCAGGGCAAACATGTCGTGGCCGTTAAAGACCGCCCGACCGCGGAACACCGACAGGCCGGGTTCAAATAGCCATCAACGCCAGCGCCACGGTGGACTTGCCAGAGCCGCTCTCGCCGAGGCTGCCGAGCGTCTCGCCCGGCGCCAACTCCAGCGACAGCCTGTGCAGGATCGGCGCCCGGCACCCGTCCCTGGCAGTGAAACCCAGGCTCAGGTCTTCGATCTTGATCAATGGTTCGGTCATGACATTCCCCTTACGGGTCGGGAGATGCCGCGAGCTTCGTGCCCTTGGTGCAGGAAACTGTGGCGGCAGTTTGCACCCCGGCCTATCTGGAACAGCATGGCTGCAAATGGGGGCAGTGTGTGCTGATTGAATGTTCCGGCCCGCGTATGGCCTGGCCCCAGCGGTGTGCAGCAACAGGAATATCCGGCCCGCTCGACGGAAGGGTTGTCGAGGTCAACTCCCTGGCTGCCGCGATACGGCTGGCCCGCGCCGGGGCCGGAGTTTCGCTTGCGGCCAAACCATTCATCTCAGAGTACTTGCAGAAGGGTGCATTGGTCGAGGCTTTCCCGGGAAAATACTTGCTGGGAAAGATGCACGGCTCTGCCGCCCAGCTGCAAAAGAATACCCGGCCCATAGCCAAGCGAGTGGCCCGCTGGCTGCTGGAGCGGTCAGGGCACAGTATTCCCAACTACCTCTGACGGCCCCGCCCTGACGGGAAGACGTTGTTCTCCGGCCAGCGTTGCTGGAAAAATCCCCCAGTGAGAAAAAATTAAGGAATGCTTTGCCTGTGCAAAGTAACCTCCGTGCTTGGGTTTTCCCGTGAGACAAATTGAGAATTTTATTCTTTGCCTTCCCGGCTGCGCAGCATGCGATATTAAGTTCCTTGCACCGCACTGTCTGCAGAAAAAGAGAGGAATAGCCTCGTGAACCTCATGAATGCAGTCCCTTTAGCCTGCCTTTGCCTCAGCCTGCTGTTCGGTCATTCCGCCGGTGCCCGCAGCCTCGTCATCGGCACAATCAGCGACGAGACGGTCAAGGAAACCCGCATTTTTTTGCCCTTTGCCGAATATGTGGCAGCGCAACTTCAGGATGAAGGGGTTACGGCGGGAGAGGTCAGGATTGCCCGGAACATTGCCCATATGGCGGAACTGCTGAGCAATCGTGAGGTTGATATCTTTGTTGACAGCCCGCTTGTCTCTCTCGCGGTCAGGGCAAAATGCGGCAGCCGTTTGGTGGCGCGCAGATGGAAAAAGGGTGTCGCCGAATACCGGTCTGTCGTCTTTGTCCGCCGGGACAGCGGCATCCAGTCGCTGGAAGATCTCAAGGGGAGGGTCATCGCCTTTGAAGAGGCCTTCTCTTCCAGCGGTTACATCCTGCCGCGGCACACGATTGCAACGCAAGGTGTTCAGCTCACCGCGATGAGCGGCCCAAGGGCGGCGCGACCCGCCGAGGCCACGGGCTATGTGTTTTCCGGGGATGATGAAAACACCATCGAATGGGTGCTGCGCGGGCTGGTTGATGCCGGCGCCATGTCGCTAAACGGGCTGAAAAAACGTGCCGGAGATGATTTCGGCAGCCTTGACGTGCTTGTCCAGACGGAGAGTATCCCGCGGCATGTGGTCAGTTTGTCTCATGGGGCATCCACTGAGTTCACCGCGGCTGTGCAGGCAGTGCTTATCAGCATGGATCAAAATGATGAAGGCCGCGGGATTCTGGAAAATTTTGAAAGAACCACAAAATTCGATGCCATACCGGATCAAACGCTGGACATGCTGGAAGAATTTGAGAAGCCGGTAACAGCCCTGATTGGCGGTAATTGAGTTTCGCATGTCGGGCCTCAGGACAAAACTGGTGGTCTACACGGTTCTGATCGTCTTTGCGGTTGCAGGGGCGGTTTCGGCCATTTCGATAACCTTGGCCCACCAAGCATCAGTTGCTGCGTTCGAACGCCATGCAACGGTGCTGGCAAAGACCCTGGGCGAGGCTGTTCTGGAACCGTTGTATGAGCTGAATGTCAAACTGATGCGCCAGCAAGTGAGCTCGGTCCTGGCCGACGAAATTGCCTTGCGGGTGATGATCCTGGATGCGGGCACGCGTGTTCTGACCGATGGGACCGATGAAAACCCGCTGCGGGGAAGGGAGTTCAACGAACCCTATCTGCGGCAGGCCAGGGAACGCGCTGAATGGGTCACGTGGCTGCAGGACGGCGTCATCCGGGTTGCCGGCCCGGTGCAGGCAACTGCGGACCGGCGGCTGGGGTATGTGGTTCTGGAATTTTCGACCGCGCGGCTTGACGCCGAATGGATGAAGCATATCCGGTTGACCCTGTTCCTGGCCGGTGTTTGTGCCGGTCTTGCCTCAATTGCCGCTGTCATCATGGCCAACCAGATAACCCGGCCGATCAAGAAACTGACGGACTTTGCCACCAGTATCCGCCTGGGCAGTGCCAAGCGGGAAGTCCCTGAGTGCGGATACGGTGAAGTCGGCCGCCTGGCAGATGCTTTCGCCGAGGTGTTGAATCACCTAGACCGCAGCAATACTGAACTGAAGGCGCTTGCGAACTCGCTGGAGCATAAGGTGAAGGAAAGGACACGGGCTGCTGAGGCGGGGAGCAAGGCAAAGTCCGAGTTTCTGGCGACAATGAGCCATGAAATCAGGACCCCGATGAACGCGGTGCTGGGCATGGCCGCGCTGCTGGAGGAAACCAACCTGGACGAGGAGCAGGCGCTGTATGCCAGGACGATCTCTGAATCCGGCGAAGCGCTGCTGGACATCATCAACGGGATACTCGATTTCTCCAAGGTAGAGGCCGGGAAGCTGGAGTTGCGGACTGCGCCGCTTGACCTGGAGGAGCTTCTGAGCGGGGTGGTCCGTATGCTGGCCCCCAATCCGGCGGAAAGCCCGGTGACGCTGCGGCTGGAATACGATCCCGGGGCGCCGAAGGCTATTCAGGGGGATGAAGGACGGATCCGGCAGATCATTGTAAACCTTGTCGGCAATGCACTGAAATTCACCGAGGCTGGATCGGTAACGGTCAAAGTCACCGGCCGGGCTGCTGGCGGTATGGCGAAGCTGCGGATCGCCGTGAAAGACACCGGGGTGGGCATTCCTGAAGACAGTCTCGAGAAGATCTTCACTGCGTTTTCTCAAGTTAACAGTTCCACTTCCCGGGATTTCGGCGGAACCGGGCTGGGTCTGGCGATCGCTTCCCGTCTCGCGCATCTGATGGGGGGCGGTATTGAGGTGGTGTCCGTGCTCGGGAAAGGGTCCACGTTCACCTTCACATGCGCCCTTGCAACCGCTGAAAATCTGGTGACGGGGTAACTGCGGTGTGCAAAGCCGAGGCCTTGGCCTAGCAGGGGCCGGGGGAATCCAAAAGCTGACCTGAACGGCCAGCCCGGCCGCTAAAGGTCGCGTGCCACTTGGATTGCGTTTGCCTTTGTTGCTCGGAAGGCCATGCGGCAAGATCATCCTCAACCCGGCGCTTGCAACTCTTCTGCCCGAGCATCCGGATATCTGCGTTGAAATCATTATCGACTATGGGCTCACCGATACCGTGGCCGAACGGTTCGATGCGGGCGTCCGCTTGGGAGAGAGCGTTGAGAAGGACATGACTTCTGTCCGCATCAGCCCGGATATCCCCATGGCGATTGTAGGTGCGCCGGGATGCTTTGCGTCGAACCTGTCAACCGGCGTTCAAATTTGACCCCCTATCAGCATGCAATAGTCACCCCCCTGAAGTGGTCCCAGTATTTCGGACAGTTTTGCAGCTTCGCTAAGGTGTATAGGTTTTAGGTTTCACGCTGCTCTTTGCTCTTGCGAGCCGGACCAATATGCTTCGTCCGGCGTTTGCCGATCAAGCGCGGAATGGGGTCGCTCGGCGTTGTAAAATGCCATCCAATTCTTAACGACACGTCTGGCCTGGAAGCCGTCGCTGATCTCCTCGAGATAGATCGCCTCCTGCTTCAATGACCGCCACAACCGTTCGATGAAGATGTTGTCGAGATAGCGGCCTCGACCGTCCATCGAGATGCGCGCACCCGCCTCGGTCAGCGTCGTGATCCAGGCCGAACCGGTGAACTGACTGCCTTGATCCGTATTCATGATCTCGGGCGGTCCGTGTTTGGCGATGGCCTCGTTCAGGGCATCGACGCAGAAGCCGGCGTGCATCGTGTTCGAGAGCCGCCAGCTCAGAACCTTACGCGACGCCCAATCCATGATCGCCACCAGATACAGGAAGCCGTTGCGCACTGGCACAAAGGTGATGTCGGCGCACCAGACCTGGTTCGACCGGTCGATCTGAATCTTTCTCAGCAGATACGGATAGACCGGATGCTGGGGATGCGGCTGGCTGGTTCCGGGACGTTTGCAGATCGCTTCCAGGCCCATCTTGGCCATCAGCCGCCTGACGCGGTGCCGCCCGACGACCGTGCCTTCTCTTCGCAGATAGGCCGCGATCTGGCGCGACCCGAAGAACGGGTATCTGGTGAACACCCGATCGATCTCTTTCATCATCGCCAGAGTGTCAGCATCGATGCCGACAGGCGTGTAATAGAACGCAGACCGGCTGAGCCGGACCAGCTTGCATTGCTGGCTGATGCTCAGTTCAGGGTGATCCCGTTTGATCATCGCGCGTTTCTTCTCCGGGCTCACCGCTTCAGCCCTTCGGACAAAAAATCGTTCTCGACGGCCAGCCTCCCGATCTTGGCATGGAGTTCCTTGATCTCCACCTCGGTCGGCCCCTCTGGCTTGCCGCCACGGGCAAACACATCAGCCATCCCCTCGACCGCTTGGCGTTTCCACGTGCTGACCTGGTTCGGATGTACCTGGTGCTTCGCCGCGATCTCCTGGATCGTCTTGTCGCCACGCAGCGCTTCCAGCGCCACCTTCGCCTTGAACTGGTCCGTAAACTTCCGGCGTTTCGTCATTCTCGTATCCCTTCAAAGGTTTGGGATACACCTTAGCCCGTTGTCCAGTTTTCTGGGAACACTTCACCGCGTTCCGCGCGCTCGAATCACGCATGACGACCGTGAAGCCAAGGTCAATTCGTGTCGGATCTCTGGCTTTGTCTGAGGAAAGAGCGTCTACGATGGTGCTGATAGCTAGGCGTCCGATCTCATAGCGAGGTGTCGCGATCGACGTCAGCCTGGGGTTCATCTGTTTGCTCATTTCAAGGTCATTGAAGCCGCAGATACCGAATTCTTCCGTTATCTTGATCCCGCGTCTCTGGGCTTCCAGAAGCGCGCCGATTGCCAGGTCGTCATTGTTGCAGAAGATCGCGTCAGAATCCGGGGCGCGCACGAGAAGCTCGCGCAACAACTCTGCCCCTAGGGTCACTGATGACGCGGTGGAGGTAACAATCACCCGCTTCGATCGTTGCGAATCGTCTGTGTCATTCAGTGCGTCATTGAACCCGGCCAAGCGCCGTTGCGTTCGCGGATCCATCCGTGCGCCAAGAAAACCGATCCTCCGATAACCCCGGTCTCTCAGATGACGCGCCGCTGCAGCACCCGCTTCGTAGTGCGAAAAACCGATCATATTTCCTTCTGCGGAAGCGTCATAATCCATGATCTGGATGACCGGGCAGTCGGCTTCTCGCAGCATGCTCTTCGAGATCTCGGTCTGGTCCAGACCCGCCACGATAAGCCCGGCAGGTTTCTGGCGAAGGAACTTCCCGATGAGCATCTCTTCGGTGAGGGGGCGATACCGGAAGTTACCGATTTGTATAGAGAAGGGGTGGCTCTCTGCTTCGTCGTATATGCCGCGGAGAACTTCAGAGAATACGCTGTTTGTAAGGGACGGGATCAACAATCCGATTACATCGGTACGAATTGAAGCAAGCGCTGAAGCGGCCGCATCGGGGACGTAACCCAGCTTTTTAACGGCTGCTTCTACCTTCATCCTCGACCTCTCGGAAACGACGTGAGGTGTGCGAATGACGCGCGATACGGTGATCGCGCTAACACCAGCTTCCCGGGCGACATCCACGAGCGTAACGCTATTTTTTTTCTCTGCTTTCCTCATGACTTGGGAATGTAGCAGAATAGTTCTTACATGCAACAATTGACAAATGGTTGCGCAACCATTAGCAAAATGATTGCGCAACCATTTTGCGGCCGTCAGCCGCTGGTGCAAATCTGGGAGGAACCATGCGTAGATTTATTTCTCAACTCACTGCGACCGCGGTGTTCGGCGCGGCTCTGGCAGGAAGTGCCGCAGCCCAAGAGTACAGCTTCCGCTTTCAGTCCTCGGACCCGGCAGGCAACGCGAACTTCATCCTGCAACAGTCCTGGGCAGAGGATGTTCGCGAAAGAACCGGCGGCAAGGTCGCGATCGAGCTCCTTCCGGTCAACACCATCGTCGCTCATACAGAGACGCAGGACGCGGTTGCCGCAGGCATCATCGACGGCCATTTCACCGATACATCCTACTTCGCGGGGAAAGAACCTGCCTTTGGACTCATCGCCAATCCTGTCGGTGCATGGTCTGACCCCCAACAGATGTTCGACTTCATGGAGAACGGAGGCGGCAAGGAGCTGATGAATTCGCTCGTCGAACCTTATGGGCTTCACTTCATCGGTGCCACAACACCTGGGCTTGAGGCGTTCGTATCCAAGGTGCCGCTGGATGGTGTGGATGACCTTAAGGGCATCAAAATGCGCGCGCCGGAGGGTATGGTGCAGCGTGTCTTCGCGGCTGCCGGCGCTGTGCCTGTCAACCTGCCCGGCAGCGAGGTGTTCACCTCACTGGACAAGGGCGTGATTGACGCCGCCGATTACACCGTGTTCTCGACCAACCACGAGCAGGGAATGCATGACATCGCCAAGCACCCGGTCTACCCGGGCTTCCACTCGATGCCGCTTGTCGAAGTCAGCATGAACAAAGCGAAGTGGGGATCTCTTCCTGCCGACATTCAGGCCACACTGGAGCAGAGCGTATCCGATTTTGCCCGCCGGCAGGTAAGCACCCTTGCTGAGCGCGACGCGGTCGCGGTTGCAGCGGCTGCTGCGGACGGGGTCACGGTTCATGATTGGTCGGCTGAAGAGCGTGCCCGTTTCCGGGCAATTGCAAAAGGCGAGTGGGAAGCCGCCGCCGGTGCCTCCGATGCATCCGCGCGGGTGTATAGCACGCTGACCAAATACCTCAGCGACAACGGCTTGCTGGAATAACGGCGATCACCGAGAGCAACGTCCTCGATGAGTTCGTCGGGGACGTTTTTTTTCTGACTTGGGGGAGGATGACGATGGCCAGTGATAGCCATGATTTCACGAACGAGCGGGCGGGCCCAATGAGCGCGCCGCCTGAAGCCGGTACCTTGGGGAAAATCATCGACCGCTTGGGGATCGTGTTCGGAATAGCGATTCTGTCATCCGCAGCCATTCTCAACGTAGAAGTTGTACTTCGCTACGTCTTCAATAGCGCGACGATCTGGGCGCATGAGACCGTCATTTTCCTGACCGCAAGCTCGTTTGTCTTCGGTGGGCTGTATGTCGCCGCACGAAACGCACATATCAGGGTGGTGTTGGTCTATGACCTGTTGAACATCAAGATGCGCCGCCTCTTTGATGTCGTCATCTCGGTCATATGCAGTTTCTCCTGCGCGTTCTTCGCCTGGGCGTCCTGGCAAAGCGTATCCCGTGCCGTCTGGACCCCAGAAGGACACATCAGGATCGAAACAACGGGCAGTGCTTGGGATCCGCCGACCGCCGGGTTGATCAAGATCTTTCTCTTCATCGTGCTGATACTGCTTTGCGTGCAATTCGCGGTGCTGGCTTTCAACTACTTCAGAAAGCGGGGTGGCTGAGCCATGGATCTCCTTTCACTGATCACTGACTTCAAAACCATGGGTATCGAGTGGGCGACATTCGCGATGTTCATCATGCTGCTCGGGCTTTTGTTGACCGGGATGCCGCTTGCTTTCGTGACACTGCTTGTCGCTTTGATCTTTGCCTTGGGCTGGTTCGGCCCGATGGCGGTTCCACTGATCACATCGCGGATCTTCAGTTTCGTAAACAGCTTCGTTTTCGTCTCTGTCCCGATGTTCGTGCTTATGGCGTCGATATTGGATCGCTCGGGTATCGCTAAAGATCTTTTTGATGCGATGCGGGTTGTAGGAGGGCGGCTACGCGGCGGCGTGGCTATTCAAACCCTTCTTGTGGCCGTCGTCCTGGCCGCGATGTCCGGGATCATCGGCGGAGAAGTCGTTCTGTTGGGTCTGCTGGCTTTGCCGCAGATGCTGCGGCTGGGATATGATCGACGGCTTGCAATTGGTGTATGCTGCGCAGGGGGCGCGCTGGGGACCATGATCCCGCCGTCGATCGTTCTGATCATCTATGGCCTCACGGCGAGCGTCTCCATCGGCGATCTTTTCACGGCATCGTTCCTGCCGGGCCTGATGCTGGCCTCGTTCTATATCGCCTATGTCCTGATCCGGGCATATCTAAACCCTGATATCGCACCGATCCCGGAACCGGATGAAATCCCGACGAAAGAGAAGTTGCGTCTACTCAAGGGCCTTATCTTGCCGATCTTCGTGGTGTTCATGGTCCTGGGGTCGATCTATGGCGGGATTGCATCAGTTACAGAAGCCTCGGCAATGGGCGTTCTCGGGGTCGCGTTGTCCGCTGTCATTCGAGGGGAATTTACCTGGGAACTTCTGAAAGAGGCTTCACTCCAGACTCTTTCGACCGTCGGCATGATCGTCTGGATAGGTATCGGCGCAACCGCTCTGGTCGGTGTGTTCAACCTGATGGGGGGCATCAACTTTGTGTCCGGGCTGATCATCGGAGTTTCAGAGAACCCGACAGTCATCGTCCTTGTCATGATGCTGATCCTCTTCGTGCTGGGAATGTTTCTCGATTGGGTCGGGATCGCATTGCTGACGATGCCGATCTTTGTCCCGATTATTCGCGAACTTGGCCTTGATCCCGTCTGGTTCGGAGTTGTGTTTGCAATGAACATGCAGGTCAGTTTCCTGTCGCCACCCTTTGGCCCGGCAGCCTTCTATCTGAAGTCGGTCGCGCCCGAGGGGATCTCGCTTGGTGAAATCTTCCGGTCCTTGTTGCCTTTCATTGCCATGCAGGTCCTGGCGCTGGCGATCCTGATTGCTTTCCCTGGTGTCACCGGGAGGTGGTAAATGACAGACGTTCAAAAGAAAAAACTGCGGTCGCAGGACTGGTTCAACAATCTCGAAGATCCCGAGATGACGGCGCTCTATCTGGAACGCTATCTGAACTATGGATTGACCATAGAAGAACTGACCTCGGGGCGTCCGATCATCGCAATCGCACAGACCGGTAGCGATCTTTCTCCGTGCAACCGGCATCACGTGACGCTTGCTCAGCGCACACGCGAGGCGATCCGAACTGCCGGAGGTATCGCACTGGAGATCCCGGTGCATCCCATCCAGGAGACCGGCAAACGACCGACCGCAATGCTGGATCGCAACCTTGCCTACCTGAGCTTGGTCGAGACGCTTTTCGGGTATCCGATTGACGGTGTCGTTCTGACCATCGGATGCGACAAGACCACGCCGGCCCTGCTCATGGCGGCGGCGACCGTCAACATTCCCGCGATCGCATTGTCGGTCGGGCCAATGCTGAACGGATGGCACGAAGGCGAACGAGCCGGATCCGGCACCGCCATCTGGATGGCCCGGCAAAAGTTCGCTGCGGGTGAAATCGATGCGAAGGGGTTCCTGGAGATTGCAGCGGCGTCCGCCCCGTCCGTGGGATATTGTAACACGATGGGAACCGCATCCACCATGAACTCCCTCGCGGAAGTTCTGGGAATGCAGTTGCCCGGTGCCGCCGCCATTCCGGCACCCTACCGGGAACGAGGGCAGATGGCATATGCAACCGGCTTGCGGATCGTGGAAATGGTTCACGAAGACTTGCGGCCCAGTGACATCATGACCCGCGAGGCCCTTGAAAACGCGATTGTTCTTGGTTCTGCAATTGGTGGATCGACCAACGCACCTATCCACTTGAACGCCATTGCCCGCCACCTGGGGATTCATCTGACGAACGACGACTGGGAGCGCCTTGGTTTCGACGTTCCCCTGCTCGTCAACATGCAGCCCGCAGGCGCCTACCTTGGTGAAGATTTCTATCGTGCTGGCGGCGTTCCCGCTGTGGTTTCGGAGCTTCTGGAAGCGGAGCTGATACCCCACCCAATGGCCAAGGGTGCCAATGGAAAGACGTTGGCAGAAAACTATGCGGGGATCAAAGCAACCAATAGCGACGTCATCAGGCCCATCGATCGCTCTTTGATGCGAAACGCCGGTTTCCTGAATCTGAAGGGGAACCTGTTTGACAGCGCATTGATGAAAACCTCTGTCATCGACGCTGCGTTCCGCGAAAGGTATTTGTCCAACCCGGAGGATCCTGAAGCCTTCGAGGGGCGTGCAATCGTTTTCGACGGTCCAGAGGAGTTTCACGCCAAGATTGACGACCCCGCGCTCAAGCTCGATGCGAACTGCATTCTCGTGATGCGTGGAGCTGGGCCAAAGGGATATCCCGGCGGTGCAGAGGTCGTGAACATGCGCCCGCCCAGCTATCTGATCAAGCAAGGTGTACCGGCGCTCCCGTGCATCGGGGATGGTCGTCAATCGGGAACCTCCGGATCGGCTTCGATCCTGAACGCATCGCCCGAGGCGGCGGATGGTGGGGGGCTTGCGCTGATTCAGACAGGTGACCGCATTCGGGTCGATCTGGGCAAACGATCCGTCAATGTGCTCCTCTCAGACGAAGAAATGGCGCGCCGCCGCGAAAGACTGCAGGCCGCGGGCGGCTTTCCCGTCCCGCAAAGCCAGTCGCCATGGCAAGACATCTTCCGGCAATCCGTCACACAGTTTTCGGAGGGTATGGTGCTGAAAGAGGCCACTGAGCACCAGGATATCGCCCGCAAACACACCTTGCGCAACAATCATTGAGTACGAGAAATGTCTAACGCAGAACTTGTTTGTGTGGGTGAGCCCCTATTTGAACTCAGCAACGTCGGCCCGGGCAAATGGAACGCCGGCGTTGGCGGCGATGTTTCGAATGTCGCCGTCGCTGCCGCGCGCCAGGGAACACGGTCGACCATCCTGACCCAGTTGGGCGACGATGATTTCGCGGCCGAGATCCGGAACTTCTGGGCCGCCGAAGGCGTCAACGACGCCTATGTCCCAACCCTGGCAGGTGCCGAGACGGGAATGTACTTCATTACCCACGACGCGGGTGAGCACAAATTCGAGTATCGACGCTCGGGCTCCGCAGCCTCGCAGGTTCGTCCCGAAGATCTTTCGGAGGAAGCCTTTGGCAATGCCGCAATCGTACATCTTTCCGGCATATCACAGGCGATCAGCCCTTCCGCCAGAGCAACGACCGAAAGAGCCATTGCGATTGCGATGAAGAAGGGCATCAGGGTTTCTTACGATCCTAACCTGCGGCTCAAGCTCTGGCCGTTGGAGGAAGCGAGAAAGGTCATCCTGGATACGGTGAGGAAGGTCGACATCTTCCTTCCGGGACTGGATGATGCACGCGTTCTGACAGGCATGGAAGAACCCGTGGATATTGTCCGGTTCTTTGCTGACCTCGGCGCCCCGATCATCGCGCTGACAATGGGCGGCAGAGGCGTTCTGGCGGCCAATGAAGGTGATATGCGTTTCATTCCCAGTCCCCGCGTCGATGCAGTGGATGCGACCGGCGCGGGCGACTGCTTTGACGGTGCCTTCCTGTCACAGCTGATCAACGAACATTCTGTGTTCGATGCCGCCACATATGCGGCCACTGCGGCTGCCATCTCGGTTCAGGGCCATGGCGCCGCAAAATCCATCCCAAATCGCGAAGCTGTTCTGGCTTTGCAAGAACAATGCCGAGGCGAGACATGGACAGCCCCCGAAATCTGAAAAGCAGCAGGATAATCGAGATCTGCCGGCTGTGCCCGGTCATTCCGGTCTTGGAAGTGGAGCAGATCGAGCAGGCAACCCCGTTGGCCCAGGCTTTGATAGCCGGGGGCCTCAGGGTGCTGGAAGTCACCCTGCGCACCGATTGCGCATTGAGCGCGATTTCCGAAATGTCCAAGGTCCCGAATGCGATTGTCGGCGCAGGCACGTTGCGGACGCCCGAAGACGTGCGTGCAGCAAAGCAGGCGGGTGCAAGTTTCGGTGTGTCCCCGGGCGCGACAGATCGGCTTTTGGACGCCTGTGAAGAAACGGGTTTGCCATTGCTGCCCGGCGCTGCCACCGCAAGCGAGGTAATGACCCTGCTTGAGAAGGGCTATACCGCGCAAAAGTTCTTTCCGGCAGAGGCGAGCGGCGGGCGGGCAGCGCTGCGGTCATTCGGTGGGCCGCTGCCACTTGTGAAGTTCTGCCCGACGGGGGGGATCACCCCTGAAAAAGCGACCCATTACCTGGAGTTGGGAAATGTGATGTGTGTCGGTGGCTCCTGGATCGCGCCGACCAGCTTGCTCAGGTCAGGCGACTGGGCTGAGATCGAGACCCGTGCGCGCCACGCTTCCCAACTTGGGGGACAAGCCTCATTCTGAAACCTAAGCAAAAAAACATCGCCCTCATCGCACACGATCTGAAGAAGCGATCTTTGGCCACCTGGGTATTCAACAATCAAACGAAGCTGAAGCGCCACAACATACACGCCACGGCTACGACCGGTGGCATTATACAAGAATGTTGTCCTCAATTGCATATCCAGGTGACAACAAGCGTGCCTCTTGGTGGGGATTGGACGTGTCGCGGTTTGATGCCGCTCCTTTGATAGCATTTATTGCAACAAAGGAGACGAACTATGGGATTGAAACGAACGGACGAGTTCCGCGCTGATGCGGTGCGGATCGCGCTGACGAGTGGACTGACACGCAAACAGGTGGCATCTGATTTGGGCGTTGGCCTATCGACTTTGAATAAGTGGATTTTAGCGCATCGCGACACGGATGTTGTGTCCGATAAGGACCTTGATCTTGCCCGTGAGAATGAACGGCTTCGACGGGAGAACCGCATTCTCAAGGAGGAGAGGGAGATCTTAAAAAAGGCAGCGCAGTTCTTCGCGAGCCAAAAGCCATGAGGTTCAGGTTCATCGAAGAACATCGTGACATTTTTTGCGCCAATCGGATGTGTGCCGTTTTGGATGTCAGGTCTCGCGGCCTGCGGGCCTATCGCAGCCGACCTGCCAGCCAAAGGCAGAGAAGCGATATGGTTGTTCTGGCCCATATCAAGGAACAATCCCGGCTCAGCCTGGGGAGCTATGGGCGGCCGAGAATGACGGAAGAGTTGAAAGAACTGGGCCTGAATGTTGGGCACCGCCGTGTCGGTCGGCTGATGCGCGAGAATGGCATCCGCATCGAACGATCCAAGAGATACAAGGTGACGACCGACAGCAACCACGCTTTCAATATTGCGCCCAACCTGTTGAACCGGGACTTCCGCGCAGATCGCCCCAACCAGAAATGGGTCGGTGACATCAGCTATGTCTGGACCCGCGAAGGCTGGCTCTACCTCGCCGTGATCCTTGACCTACATTCACGCCGGGTGATCGGCTGGGCGGTCAGCAACAGGATGAAGCGTGATCTGGCAATCCGGGCATTGAAGATGGCCGTGGCACTGCGGCAACCGCCCAAAGGATGCCTTCATCACACGGATCGCGGCAGCCAATACTGTTCTCACGATTATCAGAAGCTCCTGCGCCAGCATGGGTTCCAGGTATCGATGAGCGGCAAAGGCAATTGTTATGACAACGCCGCAGTTGAAACATTCTTCAAAACCATCAAGGCTGAATTGATCTGGCGGCAGTCCTGGCCAACGCGACGGGCCGCCGAGCTGGCAATCTTCGAATACATCAACGGCTTCTACAATCCGCGAAGGCGGCACTCAGCATTGGGCTGGAAAAGCCCGGTCGCTTTCGAACGGAAAGTGGCCTAAACGAGCACCTGGGGCGGCACAAAAACGGGACACGTCCAGAGATCATCCGAAGCATCCACGAGCAGGGCCGGATTGTATCCGAGGCGCTCGCACAGCTCGCCGCAATGATAGGTGAGGATGAGGTAGACTGATCGGGCGTCAAGTAACCCGTGATATCAACCGGTCGGTTCTGTCACATCGGGAGCATTACCCTCAATTCATCTGCTGCCGTGATGCCACGTATACTTTTGTCCGCTGGGAGGCCGCCGCATCCGGGAAACCAACCCTTGCTGCACAATGCACGAATGTCCGAGAAAGGCTGCCTGTCAATATTGCCCGATGCCCCGTAACCAGGCGTGAATGCTACGGGGCCGTTTTTCGTTGTGGCAGTTGTCTCACCCACGTCGCGATCAATGCAAAATCGGATGCCTCTCCAGATCATATGCGCGTTGGACCACACGCGCTGCGGTTCGCAAGCTCATACTTTGGTCCTTTCGGCCTGCGCGGGTGAACGCTTCCACCGCAGCCTCGATCCCAGTGTCCTTAATACCCTTCTTGCCCCCTCCCGGCGAATAAATTTCACCAGCTCAGCTTGTGTCAGATGTCGCAAACGGATTGGCGGGCATCTGCTTAGAAGAGGCTCAGGCAAACTTCGGTAGTCATTCGAGGTCAGCACCCACGCAACCCAGCTCATGTCGAATTTCACTTGGTAGTATGGGCAGCTCCAGTTTTGCGCCGTCAGAGGCTCAAGAAGGGGCAGCAAAGCCTCGGTCAGCCCAAACGCTCGTCCTGATACAGATTTCGCGGTGCCAGCTTTTTCGACCTCGTCAACGACAACCACCGGGTTCGCGACGCGAGATTGAAGAATGGTTTCCAAAATTCGGCCGGGAGCGGCATTGCTCCAGCCTTTCTGTGAGCCGACAATTCCAAAAGATGCGTTCTCATTGGTAGCTTCGATCACTGTCGTAGGAACCGACAGCAATTCACCCAGACGGCGGGCCCAATAGCTTTTTCCAATCCCAGGCGGTCCATCTAGTAGAATAGGCGGCAAGCGAAGCCCTGCCGTTCCGTCTCGAACCGACCTCCGCATCGCGTGCCATATCTGCTCGGTCGCGGCGCCCATCCATGGCATTTCTTCATGCAGCGCCGCCGCAATTTCATCAGCACGATGCTCGGTAGTTAACTCCACGAGATTGACCCCGTCATGCAGCGTCGTGAGGCGCTCGCGGTCAGCTCTGACGAGATGAGCGAGGCCGGACGCAGCTTGTCTGCGTTCGATCATCCTTCCGGCGCGTCTTTGAACGCGGATCCTGTCAATGTGCGTAATATCTACCGAAAGCAGCTTATCGGCATCACCCTCGGGCAACTGTTGTTTGCCAGATCTAAAAGCGTCTACGCGCCCGCACCTCAACAACCGCAGATGCCGGGTGAAACGCTTCTCCAGCCTTTCTCTGGTTTCCTCAGGCGGGAAAAAACGGACGTCGATGAAGGATATCAATGGCATTCTATTGAACCTCGGCATGCTGGCCTTGAAAGAGAGCGGGACGGTGATAAGGCGCAGAGGCAACCCGGCGCCAATCTATCCCTTCAAACAGGGCCTCGAACTGGGCCTTCGTCAGGGTCATTGTTCCATCCGACAATTTGGGCCAAATGAAACCAGCGCCTTCGATGCGCTTGTAGATCAGAACCAGGCCGGTACCGTCCCACATAAGCACCTTGATCTTGTCACGCCCCTTGGAACGGAACACGAAGAAGGCTCCTGAAAACGGATCAAGTTCGAAATTGGTCATGACGTAGTTGGCGAGGCCATTAATGCCCTTTCGGAAATCGACAGGCGTCGTCGCCAGGTAAATCTTGAATGAGTTTGACGGAGCGATCATGAGGTTTGACCGGCAACCCGAATGAGTCTCAATAAATCGGCTTCGGGTATGCTAACTGGGAACTCAAAACACAGCGCACCACTGTGGAAACGCGCAAATCCAGGTGGTGTGCCGGGAGTTTCGACCGGGGCCGAAGAAGGCTGGCTTTCTTCTGCCATCCTGATTTCGGCGAACGCAGGGCCTTGGACCGCGATATGCTCGCCTCGGCTGCGGCGGTCAGCGACCCACCACTTACGAACGAGGCGTTCATGGGCTCCCAGTTCCGCGGCGATGTCACCGGGAGACAGGCCGTCCTCCCGGATGCGCCGGGTTGCTTCCCGTTTCAGGTCAATGGGCCAGATATTCTTGCCTGAAGGGGATGTTTCAATGGTGAAACCCCAAACCTCATGTTTCGACATGTTCGCCTCCTGCTGTGGATTGGAGGCCAACATATCACTGGTTCGTTGAACGCGTTTAGATGCCTTCGAGGGGGGTGGATGCAACGCTTACGGACAACCCGGAGCCCCCTGCCCTGCGGCTTCACCCGAGCCTGTCGGCGCGGTACCGGGAGCTGATAGAGGACCTGGCAGTGTCCCTGAATGCGCCGGAGGTACGGCGGGAGGCGACGGCGTCGCTGCGGGCTTTGATTTCAGAGGTGCGGATGGTTCCGGACGGTGCTGCGCCGGGCGGCCATCAGCTTGAACTTGTTGGGGAATTGGCGGGGCTGATGGCTTTGGGGAGCCCTGAATCGAAAAAGCCCCCGCTGTTTGCAGGGGCTTGGTCGGAAACGATGGTTGCGGGAGCAGGATTTGAACCTGCGACCTTCAGGTTATGAGCCTGACGAGCTACCTGGCTGCTCCATCCCGCGACAGGTGTTTAATGATCGTTATGAGAGGTATTGGATTTTACTAGGTTTGGCGGTGACCTACTCTCCCAGGGCTTGAGCCCAAGTACCATCGGCGCGACAGTGCTTAACTTCCGGGTTCGGGATGGGACCGGGTGTTTCACTTGTGCTGTGGCCACCAAACCAAGAAAAATCCAATACCGACGGCCTTGGGTATCAAGGCATTCGAGGGGCAGGCAGCGCATTTGTTTATGGGATGCGCTTTCCGGCCCTGCTGCTGTGTCACCGCCTTGTGGCGGCAGGCACGGCAGCCTGCGTCGGTTACAATCAACGTTGTCCGTTTTTTTGGGATGGTTTGCTTGTTTGGCCATGTAACACTGTCTGTTACTGGATCAAATCAAGCCTATCGGGCGATTAGTACCGGTCAGCTGAACGCATTGCTGCGCTTACACCTCCGGCCTATCGGCGTGGTGGTCTTCCACGGCCCTCAGGGATACCTTGTTTTGAGGGGGGCTTCCCGCTTAGATGCCTTCAGCGGTTATCCTGTCCGATCATAGCTACCCAGCACTGCTATTGGCATAACAACTGGTCCACCAGTGGATCGTTCACCCCGGTCCTCTCGTACTAGGGGCAACTCCTCTCAAGTATCCTGCACCCACGGCAGATAGGGACCGAACTGTCTCACGACGTTCTAAACCCAGCTCACGTACCTCTTTAAACGGCGAACAGCCGTACCCTTGGGACCTGCTCCAGCCCCAGGATGAGATGAGCCGACATCGAGGTGCCAAACACTGCCGTCGATATGGACTCTTGGGCAGTATCAGCCTGTTATCCCCGGCGTACCTTTTATCCGTTGAGCGATGGCCCTTCCACGCGGGACCACCGGATCACTATGGCCGACTTTCGTCTCTGCTCGACTTGTCAGTCTTGCAGTCAGGCTGGCTTCTGCCATTGCACTCAACGAGCGATTTCCGACCGCTCTGAGCCAACCTTCGCGCGCCTCCGTTACTCTTTAGGAGGCGACCGCCCCAGTCAAACTACCCGCCACGCAGGGTCCCGGATCCGGATAACGGACCGCGGTTAGACATCAAGAGTGCGAAGGGTGGTATCTCAAGGGAGGCTCCACCGGGACTTGCGTCCCGGCTTCGATGCCTACCACCTATCCTGCACATCACAATCCTGATGCCAGTGCGAAGCTGTAGTAAAGGTGCACGGGGTCTTTCCGTCTAACCGCGGGAAGCCTGCATCTTGACAGGCAATTCAATTTCGCTGAGTCGATGTTGGAGACAGCGGGGAAGTCGTTACGCCATTCGTGCAGGTCGGAACTTACCCGACAAGGAATTTCGCTACCTTAGGACCGTTATAGTTACGGCCGCCGTTTACCTGGGCTTCAATTCGGAGCTCTCACCCCTCCTTTTAACCTTCAGGCACCGGGCAGGCGTCAGACCCTATACGTCGCCTTACGGCTTCGCAGAGCCCTGTGTTTTTAATAAACAGTCGCCACCCCCTGGTTTGTGCCCCCGGATCCAAGTTGCCTTGAACCCGGGCCTCCTTCTCGCGAACTTACGGAGGTATTTTGCCGAGTTCCTTCAACATCGTTCTCTCAAGCGCCTTGGTATGCTCTACCAGTCCACCTGTGTCGGTTTAGGGTACGGTCTGATGGAGGGCTATTTCCAGGAACCAATCAGCGGCCCGCCCAATCCGATAAGGGCGAACAACCTTCATGATCCGTCACATCCTCCTGGCCCACGAATATTAACGTGGTTCCCATCGCCTACGCCTTTCGGCCTCGGCTTAGGGGCCGGCTTACCCTGCTCAGATTAGCTTTAAGCAGGAACCCTTGGACTTTCGGCGAGAGTGTCTCTCACACTCTTTGTCGCTACTCATGTCATCATTCTCGCTAGTGATCTCTCCACCGGATGGCTCACGCCCCGGCTTCATCGAAAGCTCCTTGCGTCCAATCTTTCCCGGAGGAAAGTAAGGACGCATGGAACTATGTCACACTACGCTCTGCTACCATGCCCTATGGGCATCCTCGGCTTCGGCTCATGGCTTGAGCCCCGTTACATCTTCGCCGCAAGACATCTTAATTAGACCAGTGAGCTGTTACGCTATCTTTAAAGGATGGCTGCTTCTAAGCCAACCTCCTGGTTGTTTTGGACGTCTCACCTGCTTTCCCACTTAGCCATGAATTGGGGGCCTTAGCCGGAGGTCAGGGTTGTTTCCCTCTCCACGACGGACGTTAGCATCCGCCGTGTGTCTGCCATCTAGTACTCCCGGGTATTCGGAGTTTGGTTAGGATCAGTAAGCCTGTGGGGCCCCATTACCCATCCAGTGCTCTACCCCCCGGGGTATTCGGATGACGCTCTACCTAAATAGATTTCGCAGAGAACCAGCTATCTCCGAGTTTGATTGGCCTTTCACCCCTAGGCACAGCTCATCCCGATCCTTTTCAACGGATGTGGGTTCGGTCCTCCAGTGCGTGTTACCGCACCTTCAACCTGGCCATGCCTAGATCACTCGGTTTCGGGTCTGATCCCACGAACTCATGCGCCCTATTAAGACTCGCTTTCGCTGCGCCTACACCTAGCGGTTTAAGCTTGCTCGTGAGACCAAGTCGATGACCCATTATACAAAAGGTACGCTGTCAGCCCTCAAGGGGCCTCCAACTGATTGTAGGCGTTCGGTTTCAGGTACTGTTTCACTCCCCTCGCCGGGGTGCTTTTCACCTTTCCCTCACGGTACTGGTTCGCTATCGGTCAGTAAGGAGTACTTAGCCTTCGGAGGTGGTCCTCCGATCTTCGAACAGGATTTCACGTGTCCCGCCCTACTTAATACGTCCCTCAAAGCTTCCCATACGGGGCTGTCACCCGCTCTGGCTGCGTTTCCCAACGCATTCTGGTCACTTATCAGGCTCGGCTGGTCCGCGTTCGCTCGCCGCTACTAACGGAGTCTCTATTGATGTCCTTTCCTCCGGGTACTTAGATGTTTCAGTTCCCCGGGTTTGCTCTTAAAGACCTATGTATTCAGTCCTTAAGTACCTGGTTAAGCCCATTATAAGCAGCCTTGCGGCTATTATAACAAACTTTCAGGTGGGTTCCCCCATTCAGAGATCTTGGGATCAAAGCCTATTCCCGGCTCCCCCAAGCTTATCGCAGGGTATCACGTCTTTCATCGCCTCTTACTGCCAAGGCATCCACCAAACGCCCTTCTCGCGCTTGATTTGATCCAGAAAAAGACAGTGTATCTGCCACGGTGCGGAAGCTGGTAAGAAACCGCACCTTTATTCTGAACCAAAAAGCAAACTATCCCGCTCCCAGCCATGTCGGTGGCCGGGAACTTGTTGCATGATCGTGCGATCATGCGGGTTAGTGTACTTGACTTGGACAACACTGTCGTTTCAGCCAGGCAGACCCGCGGGTGCCCGAGGAAAGGGGCATGATCGCAGGCTCGCGTCACTTCCGAAGAAGATCGGCACCTCACTGAGGCTCTCCCCTCACGCGGGGCGCCAACAGTATTGTTGATTGTATCTCTCTTAACGATGTCAATGTGTGCGTCTGAAGAACAGACGTTCAAACAGTCACAAACTGCTTGAAGATATGTTCTTCCACAGGACCACTTCCGGGGAAGTGGTGGGTCGAGGAGGACTTGAACCTCCGGCCTCACGCTTATCAGGCGTGCGCTCTAACCACCTGAGCTACCGACCCATATTGTCCGGGCCGTTTGCATGAGTGGTGGAGCCTAGGAGGATCGAACTCCTGACCTCCTGAATGCAAATCAGGCGCTCTCCCAGCTGAGCTAAGGCCCCTTGCTTTTGGATCCCTGCCGGGCAGGCATCCGATGTTTTCTGAAGAGATATGAGGACGGTCCGGTCCGTATGCGACCGGCTTTGTTTGCCGGTCTTCTGCTAAGTGATGCACGATCAGGAGCAAGCTCCGTGATGCTAGCATCATCCTTAGAAAGGAGGTGATCCAGCCGCAGGTTCCCCTACGGCTACCTTGTTACGACTTCACCCCAGTCGCTGAGCTCACCGTGGTCCGCTGCCTCCTCGAAAGGTTGGCGCACGGCCTTCGGGTAAACCCAACTCCCATGGTGTGACGGGCGGTGTGTACAAGGCCCGGGAACGTATTCACCGCGTCATGCTGTTACGCGATTACTAGCGATTCCGACTTCATGCCGCCGAGTTGCAGACGACAATCCGAACTGAGACAGTTTTTTGGGATTAACCCATTGTCACTGCCATTGTAGCACGTGTGTAGCCCAACCCGTAAGGGCCATGAGGACTTGACGTCATCCACACCTTCCTCCCGCTTATCACGGGCAGTTTCCTTAGAGTGCCCAGCCGAACTGCTGGCAACTAAGGATGTGGGTTGCGCTCGTTGCCGGACTTAACCGAACATCTCACGACACGATGCTGAGACAGCCATGCAGCACCTGTCACCGGGTCACCGAAGTGAAAACCAGATCTCTCTGGCGGTCCCGGGATGTCAAGGGTTGGTAAGGTTCTGCGCGTTGCTTCGAATTAAACCACATGCTCCACCGCTTGTGCGGGCCCCCGTCAATTCCTTTGAGTTTTAACCTTGCGGCCGTACTCCCCAGGCGGAATGCTTAATCCGTTAGGTGTGACACCAACAAGCATGCTTGCTGACGTCTGGCATTCATCGTTTACGGTGTGGACTACCAGGGTATCTAATCCTGTTTGCTCCCCACACTTTCGCACCTCAGCGTCAGTATCGAGCCAGTGAGCCGCCTTCGCCACTGGTGTTCCTCCGAATATCTACGAATTTCACCTCTACACTCGGAATTCCACTCACCTCTCTCGAACTCAAGACTGGGAGTTTTGGAGGCCGTTCCAGGGTTGAGCCCTGGGATTTCACCCCCAACTTTCCAATCCGCCTACGCGCGCTTTACGCCCAGTAATTCCGAACAACGCTAACCCCCTCCGTATTACCGCGGCTGCTGGCACGGAGTTAGCCGGGGTTTCTTTACCAGATACTGTCATTATCATCTCTGGCGAAAGAGCTTTACGACCCTAGGGCCTTCATCACTCACGCGGCATGGCTGGATCAGGCTTGCGCCCATTGTCCAAGATTCCCCACTGCTGCCTCCCGTAGGAGTCTGGGCCGTGTCTCAGTCCCAGTGTTGCTGATCATCCTCTAAAACCAGCTATAGATCGTAGACTTGGTAGGCCATTACCCCACCAACTATCTAATCTAACGCGGGCCGATCCTTCTCCGATAAATCTTTCCCCCGAAGGGCGTATAAGGTATTACTCACCGTTTCCAGTGGCTATTCCTTAGAGAAGGGCACGTTCCCACGCGTTACTAACCCGTCCGCCGCTCACCCCGAAGGGCGCGCTCGACTTGCATGTGTTAGGCCTGCCGCCAGCGTTCGTTCTGAGCCAGGATCAAACTCTCAAGTTGAAACGCTCGTTAAAGCGTATCCTTGACGTTCGAACCTCTGCACATCTTCACCAGGAGGCTAATCCTGATGAAAGTCTCTGTCTGTTGTGCTTCAGTACCAAAGGCACCGAAAGCCGAACAAACAGTGAAGCTGACACCACATCATCGGGCCGGAGCCCTAGTGGCGCGATATACAGAAGTCTGATCCATCGAAATGAACCGTGACCGCCCGCATATCTCTTCAGTTATCCATCAATGTCAAAGAGCAAACACCCGGAGGCCAAAAACCAGACCGATGCGCCAATCTTCCGGCGCGCCCGCCTCATCAAACCCTCAGATGCCGCTGTCTCTCCAGCGCGTCCCGCCGTCTCTCCGGCGTGTTTCCCGATCCGTTACCGCGTCGCCGCCGCCCCGTCCGGTGTGTCTCAGCAGCGCCTCAGCGCCGCCGGTGAGGGGGCTTTTACGGTTACCCCCGCAGACCCGCAACCCCAAAATTCAGAAAAACGCAGAATTCCGCAAAGAAAAATCGCACATCCAATAAAAACAATAGCTTACACCAAAACAAAGTCAGCACCCCTGACCCGCTTCCCGCCCCAACCCCGCCCCGAAAACCCCGCCAAACACCCCCAAACCGGCCCCCGGAACACTTACCCACCGACTCGCGCCCCTTATCCACAGACCCGAACCCCGGAATCGCGGCAAACCCAATAGACTCACCCCTCCGCCCGCCCGGAATCGCCAGGGCAACACGGGCCAAAGGACAAACCGCGCACAGCACCAAAGAAGAAGGGCAGCCAAATGGCTGCCCCTCCATGGGTCTTCCAAAAGCCTCGTATACAGGTCCGGCCTTAGACGCCCACGCCCGCGGCCTGTCTCAGCCAGCGGCTGCCGGCCAGACGCAGCGCCAGCAGAAACAGCACAAGCCCCAGGTAAATCAGCGGCTCGATCTGGAACCCTTTTGACAGCATTACGTAGTGCGCAGCCCCAAGCACCGCAGCGGCATAGGTCAGCCGGTGCAGCCGAGACCAGGCACGGCCAAGCTTTCGGACAGCAAGATTGCTGGAGGTCAAAGCCAGCGGCAGCATCAGGACAAAGGCGCCCATGCCGATGGTGATATAGGGCCGCTTGGCAATGTCAGTGAGGATCTGGCCCAGGATCTGCACATCCAGCACCAGCCAGACCAGCAGGTGGCACAGGACATAGAAGAAGCACAGCAGCCCAACCGCCCGGCGGAACTTCAGCAGGTTGAGGCCCAGCAGGCGGCGCATCGGTGAGATCGCAAGCGTCAGGATCAGAAGCTGCAGCGCCAGTTTCCCGTATTCATGCTCCAGCGCCCTGACCGGCTCCACGCCAAGACCGCCCGTCAGACCAAGATAGAACAGCCAGGGAGCCGGCAGCGCGCCCAGAAGATAGACCGCCCAAACGGGCAGACGCCGGACAAGCTGGTTTGCAAATCCCATGCGCGGCCTCCTCAGAAATACTCGCTCAGGTCCATGCCTTCATAGAGGGCAGCGACCTCGGCCTCGTATCCGTTGAACATCAGCGTCGGCTGGCGGCGGGCAAACAGCCCCCCGCCGATGCGGCGCTCGCTGGCCTGGCTCCAGCGCGGGTGCGAGACGTCCGGGTTCACATTACTGTAGAAGCCGTACTCGCGGGGGTTCGCCATGTTCCAGCTGGTCTGCGGCTCTTCATCGGTCAGGGTGATGCGCACCACCGACTTGATCGATTTGAAGCCGTATTTCCACGGCACCACCAGCCGCAGCGGCGCACCGTTCTGGTTGGGCAGCGGTTCGCCGAAGATTCCGGTGGCCATGATCGTCAGCGGATGCATCGCCTCGTCCAGCCGCAAACCTTCGCGGTAGGGCCAGTCGAGCACTTTATAGGCGGTGCCCGGCATTTCAGAGGGCCGGTACAAGGTCTCGAAGGCTACGTATTTTGCGCCCTCCTGCACGCCCGCCAGATTCAGCAGGTCGGCCAGTTCAAACCCCTGCCAGGGCACAACCATCGACCAAGCCTCGACACACCGGAACCGGTAGATGCGCTCTTCCAGCGTCATCTCGCCCAGGATCTGCTCAAAGGAATAGTCTCCGGGGTTGTCCACCATCCCGTCGATGGCAACACTCCAGGGATCGGTGGTCATCCGGCCCGCATATTCGGAGGGATCCCCCTTGCCGGTGCCGAACTCATAGAAGTTGCAATAGCTGGTCACCTCCTCCCAGGTGTTGGGTTCCAGCGCCTGCTCCGCCTGACCGGCGGGTGCCAGGTCCGCCTGCGCCTGGCTGCCCAGCGCCGCGGCCAGCCCGGAGCCAGCCAGCCCGGCCATGATCCGGCGGCGGTTCCAGAACGCGGCTTGCGGGGTTGCGTCTGCGTAGGTCAAATCGTTGGTCCAGCGGCGGGCCATACAGCTCTCCTGATTTCATGTCATATCTGAGGTAGCGGCGCCCCGCGCAAAACCCAAAACATATCCTGTCACGACTGCGCGAGAGATCTGTAACGTAACGCTCGCGGCTTTAGCGGCGGTCAACGCGGGAAGCATGAAAACGGCACCGCGGCAATTTTCCCGGTGACGGGCCGACCCATCCCATGCAAACATCAAAATATGTTTGACGCAACCGGCCGCGCCGGCGCTTCCGCCCGGCGGCCATCCAGGGAGACGAACCGTGAAAAAGCGCATCGCCGCAGCAGCCCTCGCCCTCACCGCCCAAACCGCCGCAGCGCAGGAGGCCGCGCTCTACACCACCGAGCTGGCCTATGACGATGTGGTCTTTGGCCTGGAAAGCGCCATCACCAACCGCGGGCTGGTGGTCGACCACGTCAGCCATGTGGGCGACATGCTGGAGCGCACCCGCGCCGATGTCGGATCTGACGTGGTGCTGTTTCAGAACGCGCAGGTTTTCTCCTTCTGCTCCGCCCAGCTGTCGCGCGAGGTGATGGAGGCGGATCCGATGAATATCTCCTTCTGCCCCTATAACATCTTCGTGGCCCAGCTGCCGGACACGCAGGAGGTCACCATCGGGTTCCGCTCCTTCCCCGAGGGAGAGATGCAAGTGATCCAGGATCTGCTGGACGGCATCGTCCAGGAAGCGATCGAAGAATAAGCCGCCGGCCGGGAAATTTCCCCGCTGCACTGCCCGTCCGTTTTCAGTATGCTGGCCGGAAACAGAATTTCCGGCACGGGCAGAGCTTTCATGAAATCCTACCTCGCTTCCCTGATCATACTGGCGGCGGCAACGCTGGCTGGCTGCGGCACGGCTCCCACTGCAACCAAGAACGATGTCGAAGAGCTGTCTCTCGCTCTGCAGTCGCTGGACCCCGGGGTCGACCCGGGCGAGGCCCGCCGCGCGGCGGAACTCGCCTACAGCTACTCCGCTCAGTTGGCCAAGCAGTATGATGTCACCACCTCGCCAATCATCCACAACACGCTGGTCAACAGCGGTGTCAAGGCGCGCGGCGTCTGCGTGCATTACGCGGAGGACATGGAGGCGCGCCTCAATCAGGAGAACTTCCGGACTCTTTCGATGCTGCGCGCCATTGCCGAGCCGAAAAGCGATTTCCGCATCGACCACAGCACCGCAGTGATCGCCGCCAACGGCGATGGCATATATGACGGCATCGTGCTTGATCCCTGGCGCTATGGCGGCAAGCTCTACTGGTCAGCCACAACCGAAGACCCCCGGTACGACTGGGAGCCGCGCCTGGAGGTCCTGCGACGCAAATACGAGCGCCGGATGGCGAAGGAAGTGGCGGCAGGCAGTTAAACCCGCCGCCATTCCCTGTTGCCCGGCCCTGCATCAGATCCAGGGCCGCGCCAGCCGGTGCATTGCAAACAGAACAACAAGCAGCCCGGCTGAAACCGCCGCCAGCACCGGCCAGTCCATATCCAGCATCTGCGCCCCGAACCACGTGGACAGCAGCGTCACCGGCAGAATGCCCAGCGCCGTGGTCCATACAAAGGTCCAAACCCGGACCCGGGTCAGCCCGGCAGCATAATTGATCAGGTTAAAGGCGATCACCGGAATCAGGCGCGCAGCCAGCAGCGCCAGCGCGCCCCGTTCCTCCGTCCAGGCATCCATTTGCCGCAGCTGCGCGCCGCTCAGCACGGCCCGCAGCGGCTTTCGCCCCAGTCCGCGCGCGATCCCGAAGGCCACCAGCGCGCCAAGCATTGCCCCTGACCAGATCAGTACAGCCCCTAAAAGCGTGCCAAAGACCGCCCCCGCGCACAGCGCCAGGATTTCCGCCGGAAACGGCACAAAGGAATGCACCACCATCAGAACGATCACCACCAGCGGTGCCCAGGCGCCTGTGCTGCGCAGCCAAGCCGCCATCTCCTCAACCGGGCGCACCTGCCCATCCAGCACAAAGGCCGCCAGCGCGCCGCACAGCAGCACGAGGAGGAATGCGGCAAAGGCCGCTCTGCGCCCGGAATGCGTCATGGAACCGGCGCCTGCGCAAGGAACAGCTTCCATTCTAACGCTTTCCGCCACGACCGCAAAACGCGCCGTTCGGCAGGCATGAAAAGGCCCGCCACTCAGGGCGGGCCTTTTCGCTTCAGATCCTGGTGTTAATGCACGACGGCATCATCGGGACGCGGCCTGCCGCTGATGCCCAGCCGCTCGCCAATGATCAGCCCCTCGCTGCCGGCCGAGACCGGAACGGTATCGCCGTCCTTGATCTCGCCGCCCAGCAGGGCCTCGGCCAGCGGGTTCTGCAACGCGCGCTGGATCACCCGCTTCAGCGGCCGGGCGCCGAACACCGGGTCATACCCCTCATCCGCCAGCCAGGTCTTGGCCGCTTCGTCCACCTCCAGCGTGATCTTGCGCCCCGCCAGCCGCTTGAGCAGCCGGGCCAGCTGGATCTCGACGATGCCGTCCATGTCCTTGCGGTTCAGGCGGTCGAAGATGATGGTCTCATCCAGACGGTTCAGGAACTCGGGCCGGAAGTGGGCCCGCACCGCATCCATCACGTCGCGCTTGGCCTCCGAGGCATCGGCCCCGTCCGGCAGCTGGCTCAGCGCCTGCGCGCCAAGGTTCGAGGTCAGCACAATCAGCGTCTGCTTAAAGTCGACGGTGCGGCCCTGGCCGTCGGTCAGCATACCGTCGTCCAGCACCTGCAGCAGCACGTTGAACACGTCGGGATGCGCCTTTTCGACCTCGTCGAACAGCACCACCTGATAGGGACGGCGGCGAACGGCCTCGGTCAGCGCCCCGCCCTCGTCATAGCCGACATAGCCCGGAGGCGCGCCGATCAGCCGGGCGACCGAGTGCTTCTCCATATATTCCGACATGTCGATCCGCACCATCGCGTGCTCGTCGTCGAACAGGAAGCCGGCAACCGCCTTGGTCAGCTCAGTCTTGCCCACGCCGGTCGGACCGAGGAACAGGAACGACCCCAGCGGCCGGTTCTCGTCATTCAGGCCCGCACGCGCGCGGCGCACCGCATTGGCGACCGCCGTCACAGCCGTATTCTGGCCGATCACCCGGCGGTGCAGCTCATCTTCCATGCGCAACAGCTTCTCGCGCTCGCCCTCTAGCATCTTGGAGGTCGGAATACCGGTCCAGCGCTCAACCACAGCGGCGATCTGCTCAGGGCGCACAGCTTCCTCGACCATCAGCCCCTGCTCTTCCTTCTGCTCGGCATCGGCCAGCTGCTTCTCCAGCCCAGGGATAACGCCATAGGACAGCTCGCCAGCCTTGGCCAGGTTGCCCTCCCGCTTGGCAATGTCGAGCTCCGCGCGGGCGCGGTCCAGCTGCTCCTTCAGGTCGCGGGCCGAGGCCAGCTTGTCGCGCTCCGCCTGCCACTGCGCAGTCATCTCCGCGGACTGCTCTTGCAAGTCCGAGAGTTCCTTTTGCAGCTTTTCCAGCCGGTCCTTGGAGGCAGCATCCTCCTCCAGCTTCAGCGCCTCTTCCTCGATCTGCATCTGCAGGATCTGACGGTCCAGCGCATCCAGCTCTTCCGGCTTCGAATCCACCTGCATCCGCAGGCGGGAGGCGGCTTCGTCCATCAGGTCGATCGCCTTGTCCGGCAGGAAGCGGTCCGTGATATAGCGGTTCGACAGCGTCGCCGCCGCCACCAGCGCCGCATCGGCGATGCGCACCCCGTGGTGCAGCTCGTACTTCTCCTTGATGCCGCGCAGGATCGACACGGTGTCCTCCACCGTCGGCTCCGTCACCATCACCGGCTGGAACCGGCGGGCCAGGGCTGCGTCCTTCTCAACGTACTTACGGTATTCATCCAGCGTGGTGGCGCCGATGCAATGCAGCTCGCCGCGCGCCAGCGCCGGCTTGATCAGGTTGGCCGCATCCATGGCGCCGTCCGATTTGCCCGCGCCGACCAGCGTGTGCATCTCATCAATGAACAGAATAATCTCACCCGCTGCCTCGGTAACTTCGGTCAGCACCGCCTTAAGACGTTCCTCGAATTCACCGCGGTATTTGGCACCGGCGATCAGCGCACCCATGTCGAGCGCGAGCAGCTTCTTGTCGCGCAGGGATTCCGGCACATCGCCATTAATGATGCGCAGCGCCATGCCCTCGGCAATCGCGGTTTTGCCCACACCCGGCTCACCGATCAGCACCGGGTTGTTCTTGGTCCGGCGCGACAGCACCTGCATCGAGCGGCGGATTTCCTCGTCCCGGCCGATGATCGGGTCGATTTTGCCCTCGCGCGCCGCTTCCGTCAGGTCGCGGGCGTATTTCTTCAGCGCGTCATAGCCTTCCTCAGCGGTTGCCGAGTCGGCCGTGCGCCCCTTGCGGATATCGTTGATCGCCTCGTTCAGTTTCTGGGCGGTGACATTGCCCGCCTCCAGCGCTTCCTTGGCCTTGGATTTCACCATGCACAGTGCCATCAGCAGCCGTTCCACCGGCACAAAGCTGTCGCCCGCCTTTTCGGCAATCCTGGCGGCCTCATCCAGCACCTTGGCGGTTTGGCCGTCCAAATAGATTTGCGCGGAATCGCCGCTCACCTTGGGCTGCTTAGTGACTGCCGCATCAACGGCCTCCGCCACGCGTGCAGGCTGGCCGCCTGCGCGGGAGATCAGGTTGCTCGCCAGCCCCTGATCGTCGTCCATCAAAGCTTTCAGAATATGCTCCGGCACCAGCCGCTGGTGCCCCTCGCGCATCGCAATCGTCTGCGCCGCCTGCACGAACCCCCGTGCACGCTCCGTGAACTTGTTCAAGTCCATCTTGCTCTCCTTTATCAAGCGCCCGCGTTGCTGGCAGCGCCCGCTTAGCGGCACGCCCCGGTCCGGGCCTCGGCTTTAGATGTGGGAAGCGATGCCGCCGCTTCAAGATCATCATGCCCGCAAAAGGTGAGGAAATCCCTGACCTGCGTCAACTTTGCCCACCGCCCGCGGCCCCGGACGCAACCGCGCCGCGCGCCAGCGCGGCGCCGGGCCCAAAATCTGCAATAGGCCCCGCTCTCGGGGCCTGTTCAGATGCGGGAGCGCCCGCCTGCCGCGGCGGCACCTTGCCGAATGCCCGCCCCTTGCGTATGAAACGCCAGTTTCACGCCACAGCTGCCACAAAGGACGATCTCATGACCCAAGCCCCGCGCGCCGACGACCGCCTGATTGTTGCCATGGACGTCCCTAACGCCCTGGCAGGGCTGAAGCTCGCCGAACAGCTGGGAGATGCGGTCTCTTTCTACAAGATCGGCCTTGGTATGCTGACTGGCGGCGGCCTGGCGCTGGCCAATGAGCTGAAGCAGGAGCACGGCAAGCGGATCTTCCTCGACATGAAACTGTTCGATATCGGCGCCACCGTGGAAAACGCAGTGCGGGGCCTCGCGCAGTTCGACCTCGACTTCCTCACCGTGCATGGCGACCCGTACGTGGTGCGCGCCGCCAAGGAAGGCGCGGCTGGCAAGGACCTCAAGATCCTCGCCGTCACCATCCTCACCTCTCTCGACCGTCAGGATCTGGACGGGGCGCTGATCAAGGCGGGCGCGGTGCAGGATCTGGTGCTGGAACGCGCGGGCAACGCCTTTGCCGCCGGCGCCGACGGCGTCATCGCCAGCCCGCAGGAGGCCGCGCTGATCCGCGCTCTGCCAGCGGCGGAGGGCAAGCTGATCGTCACCCCGGGCGTGCGCCCCGCCGGAGCGGACTTGGGCGACCAGAAGCGCGTCGCCACCCCGGCGTCCGCCATTGCAGACGGCGCAGACCATATCGTCGTGGGCCGCCCGATCTGGACAGCAGAAAGACCCCGCGCCGCGGCTGAGGCCATCCTGTCCGAACTGACCGCAACCGCGCGGCGCTGACGGCGCAGCGGGGCGCGTGCCCAAAAAACAGGCAGAAATAAAAAATGTGCAGCGGACACATCTATTCCGCGTCCTCCGCCGCCGCGCCCCAGATTACCTAGCGTCAACGTGCTCTTTTCACTGACGAAACCTGCCGCGGCACCGGTTTCTGCGCCAAATCGTCCTGTAACCCGAAAGGCACACCCGGCAAAGCCGCCGCCGCCTCCCGGGCCCGCAAACTTTGCGAAACGTCAGCCGCTGCGCGATTCTGGGGTTGAGACACTCCCCAGACGGGCTCTTCTTCCTGAGGCCCGTCACCTTCCCCCCGCATTCCAGCGGGGGATCTTTCTTTCAGGCACTTCTATCCGCCGCAGGCCTCCAGATACCGGCGCAGCTGCACGGCGAAATGCGGCACTGCCAGCGGGTGCGCGCAATAGGCCTCCGGCGCCATCAGCGCCCAGCCCTGCCCCTCATCCCCGAACCGGATATCGCCAGCCGCCGCCGCAGGCAGATGCGCGGCAAAGAACCAAACCCGCCCGTGCGGCCGCTGGTAGACCCGGGACCAGATCAGCAGCTCCGGCGGCAGCACCAGCCCGACCTCTTCCCGTGTTTCCCGCAGCGCGCAGGCTACCGGGGTTTCGCCCGCTTCACGGCCGCCGCCCGGCAGGTCCCAATGGCCCGGATAAGGAATATCAGGCCTGTCATCCCGCTGGATGACCAGCAGGTTCTGCCCTAGAAACACCGCCAGTTTGGCACCGGCAAAATCTTCGCCTGCTGAGGTCATGGTCTGTCACTTGGCGATCCGCCGCGCTAAAGACAAGTCCTTCACCGCAAGCTAAACTTCTCCTTCCAGAACCAAAGCCCACCGCCAACCATGCAAGCCCTCTGCCGAGACTGCCTGAGCCAGATCCTCCCCGCCCGGCGCTGCCCCCATTGCAGCAGCCCGCGGATCAAGATGCATGAGGAGCTGTTCTCCCTCACAATCGCCCATATGGACTGCGACGCCTTTTACGCCAGCGTCGAAAAACGCGACAATCCGGAACTAGCCACCAAGCCGGTGATCATTGGCGGCGGCAAGCGCGGGGTGGTTTCCACCGCCTGCTACGTCGCCCGCATCCGCGGCGTTCGCTCAGCCATGCCGATGTTTCAGGCGCTGAAGCTTTGTCCCGATGCAGTGGTGATAAAACCGCGGATGAGTGTTTATGTCGAGGTCAGCCGCGAGATCCGCAAGCTGATGAATGAGTTGACCCCGGATGTGGAGCCGCTGTCACTGGACGAGGCCTTTATGGACCTCACTGGCACCGAAAAACTGCACGGCGCGCCGCCTGCGGTCATGCTGGCCCGCCTGGTCAAGCGCATGAAAGACGAACTGGGCGTCACCGGCTCGATCGGGCTCAGCCACAACAAGTTCCTGGCAAAAGTCGCCTCCGACCTCGACAAGCCGCGCGGGTTTTCGGTGATCGGCAAAGCCGAGACAGACGATTTCCTGCGCGACAAACCCGTGCGCCTGATCTGGGGCATCGGCCCGGCGGCCCAGGCCAGCCTCGACAAGGCAGGCATCCGCACCTTCTCGGACCTGTTGCGCTGGGACCGCGAGGCGCTGAACAGCCGCTTCGGATCCATGGGCGACCGGCTCTGGCACCTGGCCCGCGGCCAGGACCGGCGGCGGGTCTCGGCTCATGCGCCGGTCAAATCCATCTCCAACGAGACCACCTTCTTTGAGGACACCGCCAGCCTGGAGGTGCTCGACGGCCATTTATGGCGGCTGGCGGAAAAAGTCGCCGACCGGGCCAAGGCCAAAGAGCTTGCAGGCCGGGTTGTTACCCTGAAACTGAAGCGTGCCAACCATTCGGCGCTGACCCGGCGGGTCACGCTGCGCAGCCCCACCCAGATCGCCGACCGCATCTACCGCACCGCCCGCAGCCTGCTGGACCAGGTGGGCGACGAAGGCCCCTACCGGCTGCTGGGCTGCGGGATTTCGGACCTGGTGCCCGAATCGCAGTCTGACGAGACCGGGGACCTGCTGGACCCGCAGGCCGGCAAACGGGCAGAGGCAGAACGCGCCGCGGATGCGATCCGGAAACGGTTTGGCGAAGGGGCGATTCTGAAAGGCCGCGCCCTGCGGTAGGCAGCGCGCCGCATCCGGTCACTCCGCCGCCAGCGGCAACTCCTTCTGCCCGATCGCCGCAATCTCCGCGGTCACCTGGCGCAGCAGCTTCTGCAGCGGACCGAAATTTGCATTGGGAAGGATGTTCGCCTCATCCATGTATAGCGCCCGGTCGATCTCGATCTGGACCGCGTGCTGGCGCCGCGACGGCCGGCCGTAGGTCTGGGCGATGTACGCCCCGGCAAACGGCGTATTGCGGGCCACTTTCAGCCCCGCCGCGGCAAAGGCCGCCTCGATCCGGTCCACCACGCTGCTGTCCGCCGCCGCGCCGAACCGGTCGCCCAGAACCACTTCCGGCTTGCCCGCGCCTGTTTGCGACATGGTGTCGATCGCCTCATGCGGCATCGAGTGGCAATCGACCAGAATTGCCTGCCCGAAACGCCGGTGCGCCTGTTCCAGCAGCCCCTTCAGCGCTTGGTGGTAGGGGTGCCAGTAACGGCTGATCCGCTGCTCCGCCTCGGCCAGGGTCAGCTTGCCGCGGTAAATCGCGCGCCCGTTGGCCACCACCCGGGGAATCACCCCCAGGCCTGACGCAACCCGCGGATTCTGCCCGCGCCGCTGCACCCCGTCGATCACCGCCGGATCCAGCTCATCGGGGGAGCGGTTCAGATCCAGAAAGGCGCGCGGCTTGACCGCAGTCAGCAGCGGCGCGCCGAACTCCGGCGCCGCCTGGAACAGCCGGTCGACAAAAGCGTCCTCCGAGCTTCGGATGGTTTTCCGCCCCAGAATCGACTGTGCCAGAAAGGAATCGCTGTAATCGGTACCGCTGTGGGGAGAGGCAAAAACCACCGCAGAGGACAGTTTCTGCGGGGAAATCACGGAAAACGCTGTATCTGGCATCCTTGCTCCGGTGCTTCTTGTGCAAGAAACAGCATATCGCGGAAATTTCTGCGGTCAAAAGCTCTTGCACCTCTGCGCGACTCTATTTATAGACCCCCTCACCGGCGCGGCACCCCGCGCCCCTTTCACTTCTAAGGGGCAGGAACGGCGCGCAGGACAGAGTGGGCGATTAGCTCAGCGGTAGAGCACTTCGTTGACATCGAAGGGGTCACAAGTTCGATCCTTGTATCGCCCACCATTCTATTCACTGCCCTGGCCATGGCCACGGCACCCGCTAACCCAGGCGCTGGTTCGCGCCGCAGACAAGGAGAGAGACCATGAAGGTCAAGAACTCGCTCCGTTCGCTGAAGAACCGGCACCGCGACTGCCGGGTTGTGCGCCGCAAAGGCCGCGTTTACGTGATCAACAAGACCCAGCGCAAGTTCAAAGCGCGCCAGGGCTAAGATCCGACACAGCGACATGCAGAAAACCGCATCATCCGATGCGGTTTTTTTTCGTTTGGGGATCCGTTTGGACTGCCATTGAAAAGGCGGGGGCTCCCGCGCCCGCGGTGCCACGCCCAAGGGGAGCGGATCTTTCCGAAGATCCGGCGAATGGCGGGAGGCGCCTGCCAGGTCTGGCCAGCCAGCAGCAAGCTGCGACTTTCTGACTATTTCAGTCGGAAATTCATTGCATCTGCCGCCAGATGCTTTAATCGACTCTTTCAGTCGGAAAACTGATCTAAACAAGAACGGGACATCCAATGCTGAAAGCCACAACTGTACTGGCCGGCGCGCTGACCGCAGCCATTGCCACCACTGCCGCTGCCGAGGGCGAGCTGAACATTTACTCCTCGCGCCATTACGACACCGACGAGCAGCTCTACTCCGAGTTCGAAGAGGCCACCGGCATCACCATCAACCGCATCGAAGGCAACGCGGATGAGCTGATTGCCCGGATGACGGCCGAAGGCGAAAACTCTCCCGCCGACATTCTGATCACCGTCGACACCTCCCGCCTGACCCGGGCCAAGGACGCAGGCGTGCTGCAAAGCATCGAAAGCGATGTGCTGGAGGCCCGCGTGCCCGGCTATCTGCAGGACGAGGACAACCAGTGGTTCGGCTTCAGCCAGCGCGCCCGGATCATCTTCTATAACAAGGACGCGGTCGCCAATCCGCCGCTGACCTACCTGGACCTGGCCGACCCCGCCTATAAGGGCAAGGTTTGCATCCGCTCCTCCAAGAACACTTACAACCAGACCCTGCTGGCCTCGATCGTGACCCATCACGGCGCCGACGCGGCCCGCAACTGGGCAGAAGGCGTAGTTTCCAACATGGCGCGCGACCCCCAAGGCGGCGACACCGACCAGCTTCGCGGCCTGGTTTCCGGCGAGTGCGATATCGCCGTCGCCAACAGCTATTACTTCGCCCGCGCGATCCGCACGGATGTCAAAGGCGTGTCGGAAAACCGTGACCAGATCGGCTGGCTGTTCCCTTCGCAGAACACCGAAGGCGCGCATATGAACCTGTCCGGCGGCGGGGTCGCCATGCACGCCCCGAACAAGGACAACGCCATCAAGTTCCTGGAATACCTCGCCAGCGATTCCGCCCAAGCGTATTTCTCGGCCGGCAATGACGAATACCCGGCGGTTCCGGGCGTTGGCCTGGCCCCGTCCATCGCAGCGCTCGGCCACTTCAAGCCGGACGATGTAAACCTGTCGGAAGTCGCCCGGAACCTGCCCGAGGCGCAGAAGATCTTCAACGACACAGGCTGGAAATAACTCCAGCCCGCACAGAAACCTGGAAAGCGCGGCTCCGGCCGCGCTTTTTTTCCTCTGCCCCGGGCCCCGTGTGGCCCAGCTGCTGTTTGGCGGCAAAAGTTCAAAGCCCCGCCAGCTTTTCCTAGACCCGTTTGCGCCTGACGCCTATACGTTCGCGCATCTTAAAATTCGGGGGGAAATATGCCAGCAGGAGCACGCCGCGCTCTGGGGGACCAGAGATTATGAACCGGTTGCCAGTAACGATTATCAGCGGGTATCTGGGTGCGGGCAAGACCACCCTGATCAACAGGCTTCTGGCCGAGGATCACGGGCTGAAGCTGGCCGTGATCGTGAATGACTTCGGCGCGGTCAATATCGACGACGCGCTGATCCAGGACACGGACGGCGGCAAGATCGCGCTCACCAATGGCTGTGTCTGCTGCACAATGGGCGACGACCTGGCAGCGGCGCTGCGGGAGGTGCTGAACCGCCCCGAACTCCCGGACCATGCGGTGATCGAAGCCAGCGGCATTTCCGACCCGGTTGCCATCGCCAATTCCGTTCTCAATGAAACCGGCCTCAGCTATGGCGGGATCGTCACCCTGGTGGATGCGGAAAATGCGCAAACGCTGCTGAACGACCCGCTGATTGCCCCCCAGGCAGAGCAGCAGATCCGCGCAGCCGATCTGGTGATCGCCACCAAATGCGATGAAATTTCCGAAACGCTCGGCGCCGCGCTGAAGTCGGCTGGCGCCCGAACCCCGACGGTTTTGAACGGCTCTCCCGTGGCGGAATTGCTGTTCGACGTGGTGCCGCTGCCCAAGGGCCGTGCGGTCGCCGCCCACCCCTCCTACGCCACCTGGCAGCACCGCAGCCGCACCGTGCTGGACCGCCGCGCGCTGGGGGACAAGCTGGCAGACCGTCCTGCCGGGCTCTACCGGATGAAGGGGTTCGTTCTGACCACCGGCGGCGCCTATGAGCTGCATGTGGTGGGCCGCCATGTCGAGGCCAAGCGCTGTGAGGCAGAGGAAACCGTTCTGGTGGGCCTGGGTCCTGCAGACCGGATTTCCCGTGACGAGATCGAAGCTTGGTGGGCGGCATAAGCCGCCACCCGGCCCTTGCCTCTAGCGCCGCCGTCCCACTTGGCGGCAGATCAGGATCACCGGCAGCAAGCCAACTGCCATGATCACCAGAGAAGGCACAGCGGCGCCCTCCAGCCGCTCATCCGCCGCCAGCCGGTGTGCCTGCACCGCCAGCGTGTCGAAATTGAAGGGCCGCATGATCAGCGTCGCGGGCAGCTCCTTCATCACGTCGACAAAGACGATCAGCAATGCGGTCAGCAGGCTGGGCGTGAGGATCGGCAGATGCACCCGGCGCAACATCCCCATCGGCCCCTGCCCAAGTGAGCGCGCCGCTGCATCCATGTTTGTGTGCATGGTGGCCTGCCCGCCCTCATACGCCCCCAGCGCCGCCGCCATGAAACGCACGCCGTAAGCCGCAACCAGCAGCCAGATCGAGCCGGTCACCAACAGCCCGGTACGGATCCCGAAGGCTTCCCGCATCCAGGCATCCAGCGCGTTGTCAAATGCCGCGAAGGGCACAATCAGCCCGACCGCGATTACCCCGCCCGGCACTGCATACCCCAGCCGGGCGAAATAGGCCGCTGCGGACGACAGCCGCCCGGGCCTCAGTCGCTGGTAGAAGCCCAGGCAAACCGCGGCCGCCACCGTCAGCAAGGCCGCAGACGCTGCCAGGGTGATGGAATTGGTGGTGAAGCCGATGTACCGGCGGCTGAGGAGGTTCTGCTCAGACTCCAGGCTCATCAGGGAGAGCACGGCCGCCGGCAGCAGAAAGCCCAGCACGACTGGTACCGCGCAAAAGAACACCGCCATGGCGGCCTTGATGCCGCTCAGCTCTGCCGGCGGCATCTGGCTGTGATGCTTGCCGGCATGGTGGTACTTCGCGCGCCCGCGGGTGGACCGCTCCACTACCGCCAGCGTCAGGGCAAACCCTAGCAGGCACAGCGCCAGCTGCGCCGCCCCGCCCCGGTCGCCCAGCGAGAACCAGCTGGTGTAGATGCCGGTGGCAAAGGTCTGCACCCCGAAATAGGACACCGTGCCGAAGTCCGCGATCGTCTCCATCACCGCCAAGAGCACGCCCGAGGCAATGGCCGGACGCGCCATCGGCAGGCTGACCATCCAGAACGCCTGCCAGGCGTTCTTGCCCAGGGCCCGGGCGGCCAAGAAGGCGCCGGCGCTCTGCTGCATGAAGGCTGCCCGCGCGAGCAGGTAGACATAGGGGTACAGCACCAGCACCAGCATCGCCGCGGCGCCGCCGGTGGAGCGGATCTCCGGGAACCAGTAGTCCCGCGGCCCCCAGCCGGTGACCGCGCGCAGGGTGGATTGCACGACGCCGGGATGATCCAGGATATGAGTATAGGCATAGGCCAGCACATAGGCCGGAAAGGCCAGCGGCAGGACCAGCGCAACCTCCAAGAGCCGCACGCCGGGGAACCGCGTCATCGTCACCAGCCAGGCTGCCCCGGTGCCGATGGCCAAAGTGCCAAGCGCCACCAGCGCCACCAGCGCCAGCGTCGTCAGCGTATAGCCCGGCAGCACCGTTTCGGCGAGGTGGCTGATGGTCTCGGTGCCGCCAAAGGCCGCGGCCAGCGCCACCGCCAGCATCGGCAGCAGGCAGGACAGCGCGACCAGCCAGGCCAGGACGGCAAACACGCCGCCGCCGCTCCTGCCGCCGCGGCGGTGCCCTTGCGGGGCGTATTCAATGGGATCGTCGGCAGCAGTCATATGCGGTAATCGGGGTCCGGCTGGAGGGTTACACCGCCCTATTTCGACTATTCCAGTCAGAAATTCCAGCCGGAAAGCACGGCGCGGCCCGGGCGGGCGGCGCAACGTAAAACGGGCGCCTGCATCCGGCGCCCGTTTCCCTCAGCTGATCTGCCCGGGTCAATCGTAGCTGCGCTGATCCTCGATCACCAGACCGTCCTTGGGCAGCGCGCCCGGCGCGACAACCTCGACCTTGCCCTTAAGCTTCAGCACTTCAATCACCGAACGGGCATAGGCCGCCTCGTCGCCGCCAGCGGATTCGATCTGCACGGTCATCGCGTCCATTTCGCCGTCCCGGCTAGCAATCACCCGGGCCTTGACGATCTCGTCATGCTTTTCAACCAGCGC
Organism: Leisingera daeponensis DSM 23529; assembly: GCF_000473145.1. Taxonomy (NCBI): domain Bacteria; kingdom Pseudomonadati; phylum Pseudomonadota; class Alphaproteobacteria; order Rhodobacterales; family Roseobacteraceae; genus Leisingera; species Leisingera daeponensis. Next base: position 2,710,498 of record NZ_KI421500.1, read on the forward strand.
CGCCACCTGCTCGGGGCGCACGAACATGCCCTTGATCTTGGTGGTCTGATCGGCGCGGCCCATCCAGCCCTTGATCCGCATGTTGGTACGGCCGCAGGGCGAGACACCCGGCATCACCGCCGACAAATCGCCGGTTGCAAACCGGATCAGCGGGTAATCAGGGTTCAGCGTGGTCACCACGACCTCGCCCACCTCACCCGGTGCAACCGGGTTGCCGGTGCCGGGGGTGACAATTTCCACGATCACATGCTCGTCAACGATCATCCCCTCCATCGCTGCGCTTTCATAGGCGATATTGCCCAGATCAGCGGTGGCATAGCATTGCAGGCAGGTAATCCCGCGGTCGGCGTATTCCTGGCGCAAGCTGGGGAACAGCGCACCGCCGCCCACCGCCGCCTTGGAAAACGCCAGCTCCACGCCCATCGCATCGGCCTTGTCCAAGATCACCTTCAGGTAATCCGGCGTGCCGGCATAGGCGGTGGCGCCCACGTCGCGCGCGGCCGTCACCTGCAGTTCTGTCTGGCCGGTCCCTGCAGGCAGCACCGCCGCGCCAACCGCCCGCGCGCCGTTTTCAAAGATCATGCCGGCAGGCGTCAGATGGTAGCCAAAGCAGTTCTGCACCACATCGCCCTGGCCGATGCCGGCGGCGTTCAGGAACCGCCCCATCCGCCACCAGTCGCCGTCCACCCCGCCCGGCTCGTAAATCGGCCCGGGGCTTTGGAAGATATGGGCAAATCCATGCGCGGGCTTTACGGTAAAGCCGCCAAAGGGCGGGTTCTCGGCCTGCGCCCGGCTCAGCTCCGACTTGCGCAGCACCGGCAGCTGGGCCAGCGCCCCGGCAGAGGTCACCGCGGCCGGGTCCACCCCGTCCAGCAGCGCCGCATAACCGGCTGCGGTTTTCGCGCGGGCGATCTGCTCCGGCAGCGCACGGGCCAGATCTGCGGCACGCTCGTCTGCGCTGCGGGTTTCAAGCGTGTCAAAAAAGCTCATCACGTCATCTCCCCGCATCAGCTCAGCCACCTCTTGCGGCGGCGGTAGGACCGCACGTCGCGGAAGCTCTTGCGTCCCTCATCCGACATCCCGAGGTAAAATTCCTTCACATCCGGGTTCTCCCGAAGCTCCGCCGCGGGCCCGTCCATCACCACCCGGCCCGATTCCAGGATATAGCCGTAGTGGGCATAGCGCAGGGCCACGTTGGTATTCTGCTCAGCCAGCAGGAAGGTCACACCCTCGTTTTCATTGATCGACTTCACGATCTCGAAGATCTGCTCCACCAGCTGCGGCGCCAGCCCCATCGACGGCTCGTCCAGCAGGATGGTCTCCGGCCGCGACATCAGCGCGCGGCCCATCGCTACCATCTGCTGCTCGCCGCCCGAGGTATAGCCGGCCTGGCTCTTCCGCCGTTCCTTCAGGCGCGGAAAATAGCTGTAGACCATCTCCAGGTCTCTCTGGATGTTCGCGCCGCTATCCGAGCGTGTATATGCGCCGGTCAGCAGGTTCTCTTCCACCGTCAGGTGCTCAAAGCAGTGGCGGCCTTCCATCACCTGGATGACGCCCTTCTTCACCAGCTCCGCCGGATCCTGCTCATGCACGGCCTCGCCGCGGTATTTGATCGAGCCCTTAGTGACCTCGCCGCGCTCCGAATGCAGCAGGTTCGACACCGCCTTAAGCGTTGTGGTCTTTCCGGCGCCGTTGCCGCCCAGCAGCGCGGTGATGCCGCCCTTGGGCACATTCAGGCTCACGCCCTTCAGGACGAGGATCACGTGATTGTAGATCACCTCGATATTGTTGACCTCCAGCAGGGTCTCGGCCTGCACGTCGGCGGTGTTCGCTGCATCCAGCATCAAAGCGTGTCCTCATGCCTGTCCCGGACCAGATCCGGGATCCCGTTGAGTGGCGCGGCAGCGTGCCGCCGCGCCGGTTTCGTTCCGGCCCCCAAGCACAGGGGCCGACGTGAACCCGTTATTTGCAGTTAGGTTCGATGTTGTTTTCTGCTGCGTAAGCCGCCGAATCTTCCTCGACCAGCTTGCCGATCACTTCGGTATCCGATGGTTTGAAGTCAGAGATCAGCGACCAGGTCTTGCTCTCGGCATCCCACTGGGTCACACCGACCAGGCCCGGGCCGCCGTGGTTTTCGCAGGAGACGCTGAAGGTCGGGCCGAAGTTCGGCATTCCAAGAGCTTCCATCTTCGCCTCGTCGATCACCAGCGCTTCCATGCCGTCGCGCATCATCGCGGGGGTGATGTCCTTGGTGCCGTGGATCTCCTGCGCGGTCTTGGCAGCTTCGGCTGCCAGCATCGCCGCATACATGCCGCGGTTATACAGCACGTTCCCGACCTGATCGCCGGCACCCGCCGCTTTGCCTGCATCCACGACATATTTCTGGATGTCGTCAAACACCGGGAAGTCGCGGCCCACGTTGTGGAAGGTCACCGCCTTATAGCCGTCAGCCTTGTCGCCTGCGGGCAGCACGTCATGCTCGGCACCGGACCACCAGACGCCGATGAAGTTCTCCATCGGGAAGCGGATGTTGGCGGCTTCCTGGATCGCCACCTGGTTCATCACGCCCCAGCCCCACATCACGACATAGTCGGGGCGGTCGCGGCGGATCTGCAGCCACTGCGATTTCTGCTCCTGGCCCGGATGGTCGACCGGCAGCGCAACCAGCTCAAAGCCGTGCTTTTTGGACAGCTCCTCCAGGGTGCGGATCGGCTCCTTGCCATAGGCGGAGTTGTGGTAAACCAGTGCAATCTTCTTGCCGTTCAGATCGCCACCGTTCTCTTCCAGCAGGTAGTTGATCACACCCGATGCGCCGTTCCAGTAGTTGGCCGGGTAGTTGAACACGTGGCTGAACACCTCGCCGTTCGCGGCCGAGGTGCGGCCATAGCCCATGGTGTGCAGCGGGATGTTGTCCGCAGTCACTTTGGGGATCAGCTGATAGGTGATGCCGGTGGACAGCGGCTGATAAATCAGCGCGCCCTGGCCTTTGGTGGACTCGTAGCATTCCACACCCTTCTCGGTGTTATAGCCGGTCTCGCATTCCACCACCTTGGCCTTGACGCCGCCGATGCCGCCATCGCGCTCGTTCAGCAGGGTGAAATAGTCGTTGTAGCCGTCCGAGAACGGGATGCCGCCAGCCGCATAAGGCCCTGTCCGGTAGCTGAGGTCCGGGAACACCAGATCGGCCATTGCCGGACCGGCTGCCATCGCGGCGCCAAGCGCCAGTGTGGTCAGTGTCTTTTTCATCGGCTTAAATCCTCCCTTTGGTCTTATCCGATGGTTTCGTTCGGCGGGGGTGGTCTTGATTTTCTCCCCGCCAGCGTGTCTGCCGCCCCGCCTTAGTGCGGGAAGGGCCAGAGTCTCAGTTTTTCCTTGGCAACGCGCCACAGCTGCGCCATGCCGTGCGGCTCCGCGATCAGGAAGACGATGATCAGCGCGCCGACGATCACCAGCTGGAAATGCGCCACGATGTCGGTGGGCCAGCCCAGGATGTCCACGCCCACCACCTTCAGAACCACCGGCAGCAGCACCAGGAAGGCGGCACCGGCGAACGAGCCGAAGATCGAGCCCAGACCGCCGAGGATCACCATGAACAGCACCAGGAACGACTTGTTGATGCCAAAGGCCTCGCCGACCTCGACCGCGCCCAGATAGACCGCAAAGAACAGCGCGCCGGAGATGCCGATGAAGAAGCCGGAGACTGCAAAGGCTGTCATCTTGGCCTTCAGCGGGTTCACCCCGATGATCTCAGCCGCAATGTCCATGTCACGGATCGCCATCCAGGTCCGGCCCTGCGTGCCGCGGGTCAGGTTGCGGGCAACCAGCGCGCAGACGGTCAGGAAGATCAGGCAGAACAGGTAGGTTGCCCAGGCCGGCGCGTTGGGGCCAGTGATGATGATGCCGAAGGTGTCGCGCTCCGGCGCGTTGATCTGGCCCGACGCGGAGTAGTTGTAAAACCACGGCACCCGGTTGAACAGCCAGACCAGGAAGAACTGCGCTGCCAGTGTCGCCACCGCCAGGTAGAAGCCCTTGATGCGCAAGCTGGGCAAGCCGAACAGCACGCAGACCCCCGCGGTGATGCCGCCGGCCAGCAGCACGTGAATGAACATGCTGACTTCCGGAAACGCCGTCATCAGCTTGTAGCAGGAATAGGCCCCCACCGCCATGAACCCGCCGGTGCCCAGGGACACCTGGCCGCAATAGCCGACCAGGATGTTCAGGCCGATCGCCGCGATCGAATAGATCAGGAACGGGAGCAGGATCGCATTGGCCCAGTAGTCATTGATCAGGAACGGAATGATCCCGAAGGCCACCGCCAGCACCACATAGTACCGGTAGCGGTCAAACTTGATCGGGAAGGTCTGGCTGTCATCTGCATAGGAGACTTTGAAATCCCCGGCTTCACGGTAGAACATGTCTCAGATGCTCCCTTTCTCTTGCAAACGGGACCCGGTCCGGGTGTCTGTCTTGGTTGTTTCAGCAGCGGCACTCATTCGACCTGCCCCCACTGGGCTTGCGCGGCGTCACGCTGTTCGCGGGTCATCCGCGCCGACGGTTTGGCATAGCCGCTGCGCTCGCTGCCGCGCACCAGCCGAAGATAGGCGATGATGCCGGTGATCAGCCCGGCGGCGGCCAGCAGCGCCGCGGTCACCACCTGGGTTTCGCTGTAGCTTTCCGCCGTCAGCGCCAGGTATCCGAAGGCCCAGAAACCGGCCCAGGCGACCACGTTGACGATGGCAATCATCTTGTTCATGCCACTGCCCTGCCGTTAACCACTTCTTCAGAAATCCCGGCTTCGCCACATTTCGCCCAAATCTCTTTGCCACCTTGTGCGCGGGTAAAGTGAGTGGGACCAATGACCGCGATTTTCGAGGAAATCCGGCGGCTGGAGGCCGCGCGGAAGAAGGGTTGGATATCAGCATCCGAATATGCAGTGGCCAAGGGCCGGCTGCTGGAAACTGTCGAGGACGCCACCGTGCTGCCGCCGTTCCAGGCTGCGCCGCAGCGGCGCGCGGTGTCCAGCAGCGCACCCGGCCCTTGGGGGCTGATGCTGATCGGGTTGCTGGGCGCCGGCGCGCTGACATTCATTGCCGGGCAGGTGATCGGCGATCTCAGCATCGCCTTCACACTGGTGGCCAGCGTCTTTGCCGCCATCGTCATCGCCGCTTTCCGCCGGCTGGAGGGCTGAACGCGCGGGGAGCAGATCATATGAGCCTCAGACCCGTTCAATGATCTTCTCCCCGAACAGGCCCTGCGGACGGAACACCAGGAAGAGCAGCGCCAGCACATAGGCAAACCAGTTCTCGGTGGCGCCGCCGACCATCGGGCCGATGGCGAATTCGAACAGTTTCTCGCCCACACCGATGATCAGTCCGCCCACGATGGCGCCGGGGATCGAGGTGAAGCCGCCCAGCATCAGCACCGGCAGCGCTTTCAGCGCGATCAGCGACAGCGAGAACTGCACGCCGGACTTGGTGCCCCAGACGATGCCCGCCACCAGCGCCACAAAGCCTGCGACCGACCAGACCAGAACCCAGATGAAGTTCAGCGAGATGCCAACCGACAGCGCTGCCTGGTGGTCATCCGCCACTGCACGCATTGCACGACCCTGCTTGGTGTACTGGCTGAAGGCCACCAGGCCCGCCACCAGCAGCGCCGCGATGACGGTCGCCACGACATCCAGATTGTCGATAAAGAAGCCGTAGCCGAACAGGTTGAAGGTGGTCTCGTCAATCCACAGGTTGATGCCCTGCGGCAGGCCGACGTCCAGCGTCTTGATCTCGGATCCCCACATCAGGTCGGCCACGCCTTCCAGGAAGTAGGCCAGGCCAATGGTGGCCATGAACAGGATGATCGGCTCCTGCCCGACCAGATGCTTCATCACCAGGACCTGCACCAGCCAGGCCAGCAGCACCATTACCGCCACGGTCAGGGCAATCGCCAGCACCCCGGGCACGTTCCAGCCGAAATGGGTGAGATGGCCGCCAAAGACCGCGTTGATCACATGCGAGAAGGGCACCTGCCCCTGCATGATCCCCACAAGGGTCATCGCCGCAAACAGCGCCATCACGCCCTGGGCATAGTTGAAGATGCCGGAGGCCTTGTAGATCAGGACAAACCCCAGCGCGACCAGCGCATAGAGAACGCCCGCCATAAGGCCGTTCAGCGTGACTTCCATCGCAAAGACAAGTTGTTCGGGCATTAGAGGCTCTCCTCGGAATTCTGCGCTGCGGCGGTGCACATGGGGTGCACAGGGGGTGTACGGATGTCACCCTGCCAGGGCCGGGTCTTGCTGCGCTGCGGCTCAGTCATGGCTGACCCCCAGGTAAGCGTCGATCACATCCTGGTTATTGCGCACCTCATCCGGTGTGCCGTCACCGATCTTTTTGCCGTAATCCATCACCACGACCCGGTCGCTGAGGTCCATCACCACGCCCATGTCGTGCTCGATCAGGGCGATGGTGGTGCCGAATTCATCGTTCACATCCAGGATGAAGCGGGACATGTCCTCCTTCTCCTCGACGTTCATGCCGGCCATCGGCTCATCCAGCAGCAGCAGCTTCGGCTCCGCCGCCAGCGCGCGCGCCAGCTCGACCCGCTTCTTCAGGCCGTAGGGCAGCCGCGCCACCGGTGTCTTGCGGATGTGCTGGATCTCCAGAAAGTCGATGATTTTCTCAACCACTTCCCGGTTCTCGGTTTCTTCGGCCTCTGCCTTGCCTTTCCACAGAGCCTGCGAAAACAGGCCTGTTTTCATATAGTTGAGCCGCCCGGTCATGACGTTATCCAGAACGCTCATGCCTTCGAAAAGGGCGATGTTCTGGAAGGTTCGGGCGATGCCCTGGCGTGCGACCTCATAGGGGCGCATCGGCGGGCGCTTCTTGCCGTGAAACAGCACCTCGCCTTCCTGCGGCACATAGAAACCGGAGATCACGTTCAGCATCGAGGACTTGCCGGCGCCATTCGGGCCGATGATCGCGCGGATTTCGCCCTCACGGATGTCAAAGGAAATGTCCTTGATCGCCACCACGCCGCCGAACCGCAGGGTGATGTTTTTCATCTCCATCACGACGCCGCCGATGGTGCGGCCGTCTTCCGTGACGTAGCTCTCGGAATTATCAAGCATAACAACGGCCTCCATTTTTTTGCCACATAGAAATTTTAAGATTTCCATGCGATACTTGTGGGAAACGAGCAGCAAGGAGATCGAAGTTATGTTCGGCGAACTTGAGCATTCCTGCCTTCTGAAGATGGCACTTGAATGCAAGCAGATGGGCCTCAGCCAATCCGAAAGCCTGGCCTCCATCATTGAGCAGACACACGGGTTCAGTTCCCCCTTCAAGATTCAGCAGGTGGTCAACACGGCCTTCCACCCTGAGCTTAACCCCGACCTGATCTGAGACCGTTCCGGCCTGCCCGGCACGGGGCGGGGTCATTTCCGGAGATACGTGCGTCATTCCGCGGCCACCTTGTGAACCGCTGCCGGTTTCACTTCGGCATCGACGATGGTCAGCGTCGCCTTGATGGAGCCCTTGCGGCCGTCCTCATAGGTCACTTCCGTGACGGTCGAGACCTTTTCCGAACCGTCGTAAAGCGCGGTGATGATATCGTCGAACTTCTCTTCCACGATACGGCGGCGCACCTTGCGGGTACGGGTCATTTCGCCATCATCCGCATCCAGTTCCTTGTGCAGAACCACAAAGCGGTGGATCTGGCAGCCTGACAGCATCGGATCTTCCGCGACAGATTTGTTCACTGCCGTCACATGCGACCGGATGGTTTCCAGAACCCTCGGATGGCCCGCCAGTTCCTGGTAGGACGCGTAGGCGATATTGTTGCGCTCTGCCCAGTTGCCCACGGCCGTAAGGTCGATGTTGATAAAGGCGACACACCGGTCGCGGCCATTGCCGAACAGCACCGCCTCCAGGATGTCCGGATAGAACTTCAGCTTGTTTTCCACATACTTAGGCGCAAACATGCTGCCGTCTGCCATCTTGCCCACATCTTTGGCGCGGTCGATGATCCGCAGATGGCCGGAGCCTTCCTCGAAGAAGCCGGCATCGCCGGTGGCCACCCAGCCTTCGGCATCCTTTGTCGAAGCGGTGGATTCCGGGTTGTTGAAGTATTCCACGAAGGTGCCAGGCGAACGGTAATAGATCTCCCCGTTGTCGCCGATCTTGATCTCCACCTCCGGCGCCGGCACGCCGACGGTGTCGGCACGCACTTCGCCATCCGGCTGCACGGTAATGAACACGGTAGCCTCTGTCTGGCCGTACAGCTGCTTAAGGTTGATACCCAGCGAGCGGTAGAAATCGAAAATCTCCGGCCCGATCGCCTCCCCCGCAGTGTACCCCACGCGAATGCGGCCATAACCCAGCGTGTCCTTAAGCGGGCCGTAGACCAGAACATTACCCAGCGCGTATTTCAGGCGGTCCATCATGGCGACGGGCTTGCCGTCCAGGATCTTGCCACCCACGTTTTTCGCGTGGGCCAGGAAATGGTGGAACATCTTGCGCTTCAGGGTGCTTGCGTCCTCCATCCGGATCATGACGTTGGTCAGCTGGCCCTCAAAAACCCGCGGCGGCGCAAAGAAATACGTCGGACCGATCTCGCGCAGGTCGGTCATCATGGTGTCAGCGCTTTCCGGGCAATTCACGCAGAAACCGCACCAGTAGGCCTGCCCGACCGAGAAAATGAAATCGCCCACCCAGGCCATCGGCAGGTAAGAGAGAATGTTCTCGTTCTGGGTCAGCTTGTCGAACTCAGCGGAGTTCTTGGCGCTTTCGATCACATTGCGGTTCGACAGCACCACACCCTTCGGTTTGCCGGTGGTGCCGGAGGTGTAAAGCATCACGCAGGTGCTGTCGTAGTTCAGCTTGTTCTGGCGCGCGGTCAACTCGCCGCTCAGTTCGTCGCGGGCCGCCCGGCCCTGATCCTGGATATGGCTGAATTGGTGCAGCTGGGTGTGATCGTATTTCCGCATGCCGCGCGGATCGAGGTAGATCATGTGCTCAAACTGATGCAGCTGATCCTGGATCTCGATCACCTTGTCGGCCTGTTCCTGATCGCCCACGATCACGAAACGCGCGCCGCAATGGCCAAGCACATAGGCCATCTCCTCGGCCACCGCATCCTGATAGAGCGGCACCGGCACAGCGCCCACCGCCTGCGCGGCGACCATCGACCAGTAGAGATAGGGGCGGTTGCGGCCGATAATGGCAACAAAATCACCCTCGTTAACGCCAAGGTTGATCAACCCCAGCGCCAGCGCCTCAATTTCCTTTGCCGTCTCGGCCCAGGTCCAGCATTGCCAAATGCCGAATTCCTTTTCCCGGTAGGCCGGCGCGTTTGCGAATTGCGCCGCATTGCGTTGAAGCAGCGCCGGCAGGGATTGCTTCCCCTCGGCGCCCATCTGCATCTGAGCCAACTTTTTTTCCTCCCTTTCCGGCGTTGCTGCCGGACTGACCGCCGTCCGCGGTTCTGGCCCCGATTAGGGACAGCCACAGGTTAGCCCGTCAACTTTTTCCTGAAGTTTTCCTAAATCTTACGAATTGTAACACGCGTCTTCCTCTTGTTTTACAGCTTGTTACGCAAGGCATCCCGGCGCCTATCACGGGGAATCCTTCCCGGCACGCGGCTGCCGCTGTGGAAACTGCGCGGGATGCGCACAGACCGGGGACAGACCGAATCGATTTCGCGGTGGTTCTTTCTGAATTGCGGTTCCGCGGAGACGGCAGCCGCAGCTTGCATCCGGGATTCAGAATGCGGTTTTGGCCAGCCGGGGCCGCACGGTTTATCCCCCGCGGCTGAATGGCAATTTGCTCCTGTTCAACAGCGGTGTTAGCCATGGACCGGGGAGAGCCATGAACCGTACAAATAAGCAGCACGCCGCCATGACCACCGCCGGGCTGAACCTGATCGCCCAGGCGCTGTCAATTTATGACAATGACTTGCGGCTGTCCGTGTGCAACCGCCGCTTCCAAGAAATGTTCAATCTTCCGGACCATCTGACGCAGCCCGGGGCGTCCTTCGCCGACACCATCCGCTTTCTGGCGGAAAACGGCGAATATGCCCCGGAAACAGATATCGAAGATATCGTGCGGACCCGGGTCGAGCAGGCGCTGAATTTCGTGGCCCACTACCTGGAGCGTGAGCGCCCCAACGGGCAAATGATTTCAATCGAAGGCTCGCCGCTGCCGCAGGGCGGATGGGTGACCGTCTATACTGACATCACCCGCACCAAACGGGCAGAACAGCTGCTGCGCGCCCGGTCGGAGGAGCTGTCCGAAAAGCTGATCGCCTATACCGAGGAGCTGTCTGCGGCCAACCGCCAACTGGAGGCCGCCAACACCGCGCTGGAAGAGGCCAAGCGGCAGCTAACCGAGATCGAGGGCCGCACCCGCCTGACCACCGAGATGATGCCCGCCCATATCGCACATGTGGATGCGGACGGCTATTACACATATACCAACCGCCGCCTCAGCTCAGTTTTTCCCAGCCGCCCCTCGGATATTCTGGGCATGCATATCTCAGACGCACTGGGGCCTGACGCCTTTGAACGGATAGAGCCGCATCTGCTGGCCGCCTACAAAGGCGGCAGCCCAGTGTTTGAGTTCACCGAAAGCCACGGCAGCCGCCGTATCCGGGTGGCCTTCACACCGGATCAGCAGGGCGGCGTTTACATCCTGTCGATGGACGTGACCGAGGAAACCCAGGCCCGTGTTGCGCTGCAGCAGGCCCGCCGCCGCGAGATGGCGGCGCAGATGACCAGCGGCCTGGCGCATGATTTCTCCAACCTCCTGACCATCATTTTGGGCATGCAGGGCAAGCTGGAGAAAATGGGCCTGGACGGTGAAGCCGCGGAAATGGTCCAGGGCACCCTGTCCGCCGCACGGCGTGGCGGACGGCTGCTGAACCGGATCGCCGAGATGACCGGCCAGCGCACTCTGCGCCCGCAGGCCACCAACATGCATGACCTGCTGGGCGAACTGAAGATCCTCGCCTCCCCCTCGCTGCCGCAGGGGGTCGGTCTCAGCATTCTCGACAACATGCCGGATCAGGTGCTGCTGCTGGACAGCGGCAAATTGCAGGATGCGCTTCTGAACCTGATTCTGAATGCCCGCGATGCCTGCGGCACCTCCGGCCAGATCACCGTCAGCGCCCACGCGGTCGGGCACACTTGGGTTGAGATCACCGTCACCGATACCGGCCCTGGTTTCTCTGCCGAAGCGCTGGAGAAGGCCCTGAACCCGTTCTTCACCACCAAGGGCAGCGAAGGCTCCGGCCTGGGCCTTCCGATGGTTTACGACATGGCCAAGCTTGCGGGCGGCGACATGCGGCTGGGCAACACTCTGACCGGTGCCTCAGTCACCCTGCGGCTGCCCTACCGTCAGGCCCCCGATGCCAAAGGCGGCATGGCGCTTTTGGTGGAGGACAGCGAGGAACTGCGCACCGCCTTCCGCGACATGCTGATCGACCTTGGCTATTCGGTGATCGAAGCCGCCAGCGTTGATGAGGCCAGCGCGCTGACCGCCGACCTGCCGGACATCGCGCTGGTGCTGTCGGACATCAAGCTGGAAGGCTCCGCGACCGGCATCGAGCTGGCCTCCAGGCTCGACGGGTCCGGCCTGCCCTGCATTCTGATGACCTCATTGCCGGTCAGCGATCCGTTGTTCCGCAAGGCATTGAAATGCGGGCCGGTTTTGCGCAAACCTTTCACCACCCACCAGTTGTCCGAATTGATCGCACCGGAGCCTGCCGCATGACATCCCCCCTGGTCACCATCCTGGATGACGAGCCGGAAATCCGCCGGATCCTGACCGAAACGCTGGAGGATGCGGGTTTCCGGACCCAAAGCTTCGCCCGCGCACGCGAGTTCGAGGCGGCGCTGAACCGGGTGACACCGGACGTTTGCCTTGTGGATCTGTCGTTGCCCGACACGGACGGGCTGGCGCTGGTGCACAGGCTTGCGCTAGAACAAGGCGCGGCGGTCATCATCATCTCCGGCCGCGCCCAGGTGCAGGACCGGGTGACAGGGCTGGAGCTAGGGGCGGATGACTATATCACCAAACCGTTCGACCCGGCCGAGGTCGTGGCCAGGGTCCGCGCCCGCCTGCGCAGCGGCCCCCGCACCGCGGCGCCGGCCAGCGAAACCGCACGGTTTTCCGGCTGGACCGCCCATTTTGACCGCTACATGCTGGAAGATGACACCGGCACCGAGACCCCCTTCTCCCACGCCGAAGGCGAGGTGCTGCGGCTGTTTCTGGATAGCCCCAAGCGGCTGATCTCCCGCGCCCAGATGCAGGAGGCGCTTGGCGGTGCTGCCGGCGAAAGTTTCGACCGGGCGATGGATGTGCGGATTTCGCGCCTGCGGACCAAGCTGCGCGAGGACCCCAAGAACCCGCGGCTGATCAAAACCATCTATGGCGCGGGTTATATCTTTCTCGGCGACGTGGACTGGGCCTGACCCAAGCCAAAGCAAAATGGCTGCCTGAAAACCCTGCGCCTACTCCAGCCAGAAAAAGGACCGCGGGATGAAGCAGCCTCTGGCCTCTTGCCCAGGCGAATCGCTAAGCGTAGAATCATTTCATGGCCACCTGTCTGCTCTACCGCCAAGCCCCCTCGCGCCCGTCGCGGTTCTACCGCATCGAGCTGGCTATGAACTTGTTTTCCGAGGTTTCCGTGCTGCGCGAATGGGGTGTGGCCGGCGGCAGCGGGCGCAGCGTTATCAACATCTACGGCAACCTGCGCGAGGCCTCTCTGGCCGCCGACCAGCACCGCAAGCGGATGCTGAAACGCGGCTACGGCCGGGCCTGACCCGCGCGGCGCCCGCGGCGCCCGGCCCAACTGTGAGGGTCATCCGGCAGGATGACCGGAAACAGGCGGGAGCGGCCCGCCGCTTTTCCGCGGTCACGGTCCTGCCGCCAGTGCCCTGGCCGCGCTGTCCAGCACCCGCAATCCCAGCACCAGATCCGCCTCGTCCGTGTCCTCGTCAAAGGCATGGCTGATGCCGCCGATCGAAGGCACAAACAGCATCCCCGCAGGCATCACCGTGGCCAGGTTGGCCGCATCATGCAGCGCGCCGGAGGGCATTTTCTGCCACCTCCCGGGCGCAAGCGTCTCCGCCGCGGCAGCCAGCTCTGCCTGAAACCGCGCCTCCATCGCCGCCGGTTCAATCCCCATCACCGGACCTAGCTGCGCTGTGACGCCGTGATCCGCAGAAACGTCCTGCGCCGTCTCCTTGATGAGCGTTTCCATCCGTGCCAGCCGGTCGGCATCCGCATCGCGCCACTGCACCGAAAACTCCACGCGCCCCGGCACCACTGAGGAAGCATTGGGATGCAGCGACACATGGCCGATGGTCCAGACCGTGGCAGGTGTCACCACATTGGCAAACCGGCTGTTTAGAGCCGCATTGAAGGCTGACAGCGCCTGAAACGCATCCCGGCGCAGGTGCATCGGCGTGGTGCCAGCATGGTTCTGCCGTCCTTCAAAGGTGATCCGCATGTCTCGGATGCCGACAATATCCGTAACGACGCCAAGCCCAAGTCCGGTCTCCTCCAGATAGGGTCCCTGTTCGATATGCATCTCCAGAAAACCGGTGAACCGGCCGTGCGGCAGGAAATCCCCGGCCAGATCCGCCATCCGCGACCGCATGTCCGCAAGGGTATTGCCGGCGGTGTCGGTGAACCTGTCCGCTTCCTCCAGAGCCTGTTTGCCGGTCCAGACGTCCGATCCGGTGAGCACCCCGAACCGTCCCTCCTCATCCTGGAAACTGACGCAAGAGATGGGCGGCCCGCCAGCTTCCCTGGCCGCGCGGGCAACTTCCAGCCCGGCCACCACCCCCAGCGCTCCGTCCAGCCAGCCGCCCTCGGGCTGGCTGTCACTGTGCGAGCCCACCAGCAGGCTGTTCTCTCCGGCCAGCCCGAACAGGGTGCCCAAGGGGTCGAAATGCGGCTCCAAACCAGCCTCTTCCATCCGTCCGGCGAGCCATCTGCGCGCTGCAATGTCGGCGTCTGAATATGCCTGACGCACCACCCCCTTCCCCACACCCGACGCGCCGAAGCTGCGCAAGACATGCAGATCATCGAGAAATCGCTGAGGGTCGAGGGTCATGATGGGGCTCCGTACTGACAGGCCCACAGTGCTCCAAGAGTTTGCTGCCCTCAATGGAATTGATGGGAGCAGTGCCCAAACCCTCTCTTCCCTCTAGCCGGAACCTTCCCTAAGACTTCCACCGGTAACAACGGAGCTGCCCTGCATGTCCCACATCACCCTGATCCGCCACGGCCAGGCCAACACCAGCGCCCGGGATGAGGCGAGCTACGACCGGCTGAGCGATCTGGGCCACCAGCAGGCGGCCTGGCTGGGGGAGCATCTGCGCAGCAGCGGCAATCATCATCCGCGCGTCTATTGCGGCACGCTGACCCGGCACATCGAGACTGCGGCCTCAATGGGCTATGCCGCCGCGGTTCAGGATCCGCGGCTGAACGAGATGGAGTATTTCACCCTTGCCGAGGCGATGCGCGATCAGCACGGGCTGCCGATCCCGGAGGAGCGCGAGGGCTTTGTCGAGCATCTGCCAAAGGTCTTTGCCGCCTGGGCGGGCGGGCAAATCTCCCAGCCCTATGAAAGCTGGGAAGACTTCGAGGCCCGCACCCGGCTGGCGCTGGAGGAGATCGCCGCAGGCGACGGCCCCGCCCTCGTGGTGACGTCGGGCGGGCTGATCTCGATGGCGCTGCGGCAGGCGATGGGGCTGGACACCGCGGGCATGGCACGGATTGCACTGGCAGTCATGAACACCTCTATCCACCGGCTGTTTCCCATCGGCGGCCACTGGAGCCCGGTTTTGTTCAACGCAGTGCCGCATCTGGAAGCGCCGGACCGGCATTTTGCCCAGACACATCTGTGACGTCCGAACGGGAGGAAGACCATGCAGCTGTATTACGCCCCCAACACCATTTCGGTGGCCGTGGCCATCGCGCTGGAGGAAGCCGGGATCGAGTACGAGACAGTGGAGATCGACTTTGCCGCCAAGGAGCAGACCGGCGCTGCATACGGCCAGATCAACCCGAAGAACCGGGTGCCTGCGCTGGCGGTAGAGGGCGGCATCCTGACCGAGACCGGCGCGCTGCTGGAATACATCGCCGACATGGCGCCGGACGCCGGTCTGCGCCCGCAGGACCCGGTGCGGCTGGCCCGGATGCGCGAGGTGATGTTCTACCTCGCCTCCACCATGCATGTGAACCACGCGCACAAGCTGCGCGGCGCCCGTTGGGCCAAGGAGCGCACCAGCTGGAAGGACATGCAAAAGATGGTGCCCCAGACCATGTCGGCCTCCTGCGGATACCTCAGCCAGTTCGGGCTGCGCGGCCCGTTTGTGCTGGGTGACGAAATCAGCCTCGCCGACTGCTACCTCTATGTGGTCTGCACCTGGCTGGAAGGCGACGGGGTCAACGTGGCGGATTTCCCGAAAATCCAGAACTTCATGACGGCAATGGAGCAGCGCGGGTCCGTCCGCGCGGTTCATGCCAAGGGAATGCTTTGAAGGACATGACAATGACGCATCTGTGGGTACGGGCCGAACAGCGCCCCAACGAAGAGCGGGTCGGCCTGACCCCCGAAGGCGCCAAGGCGCTGATAGCCGCCGGCATCAGGGTCACGGTTGAGGAAAGCTCGGTGCGGGCGATCCCTTTGCAGGGCTACATTGATGCGGGCTGCGATATTGCGCCGGAAAACTCCTGGCCCCAGGCGCCTGAGGACGCAATCATTTTCGGCCTAAAGGAACTGCCGGAGGACGGCACCCCGCTGCCGCACCGCCACATCATGTTCGGCCATGCCTTCAAGGGCCAGCACTCCGGCAAGGCGCTGCTGGAGCGGTTCAAGGCTGGCGGCGGCACGCTCTATGATCTGGAATACCTGGTCGATGAGACCGGCCGCCGGGTTGCCGCCTTTGGCTATTGGGCTGGCTACGCTGGCGCTGCCGTGACGCTCAAGGCCTGGGCCGCCCAGCAGCGCGGCGAGATCTGCGGGCCGGTTGGCGTCTATGGCGGCAGGGACGCGCTGCTGGCCGAACTTGGCGGCGAGCTTGATGCCCTGAACATGGGCCGCCCCACCGCCATCGTGATCGGCGCGCTTGGCCGTGTCGGCACCGGCGCGGCTGACCTATGCGAGGCGATGGGCGTGCAGGTCACCAAGTGGGACATGGCAGAAACGGCCGGTGGCGGCCCCTTCCCGCAGATTCTGGACCATGACCTGTTCCTGAACTGTATCTTTGCCCGTCCCGGCACCCCGGTCTTTGTTTCCCGTGAAGCATTGGCCGCTGAACGCAGGCTGACCGCCATCGGCGATGTCGCCTGCGATCCGGACAGCGATTACAACCCGGTGCCGGTCTATGACCGCGCCACCACGTGGGACGCCCCCGTTCTCCGTGTTGCCGAAACCCCGGTGCTTGACGTGATGGCCATCGACAACCTGCCGTCGATGCTGCCAGTGGAGAGCTCGGAGGATTATGCCGCCCAGTTGCTGCCCTCGCTGCAGGCTCTGACCGATCTGGAGAGCGGAGTCTGGGGCCGGGCCAAGGCGACCTTCCTGGAGCACCTGCCCGAATGATCGCGCCTTACGTAGGCTATCTGGCCGCCTTTCTTGGAACCGTCTGCTGGATCCCCCAGGCCTGGAAGGCCTGGGCGTCCCGCGACACCTCTGGCTTGTCGCTGCCGTCGAACCTGATGTTCCTGGCCACCGTGTCCTTATGGCTGGCTTATGGGCTGCTGGTCGGCGACTGGCCTTTGATCCTGGCAAATATCTGCGCCGTGACTGCCGTGCTGGTGATCGTCGCGGCCAAACTGAAATTCGGATAAGGGAGAACTCTCATGACTATTCACTGGTGCGGCACCGGCCTGTCAGCAATCCCCGGCCTGCGCCGCCTGCTGGAAGCGGGCCACGATGTAGCGGTCTGGAACCGGACCACCGAAAAGGCGCGCGAAGCCGTTGGCGACCTGACCACCAACATCCACGCCTTCAGCATCGCTAACCTGGGCCAAATGGTCAGCCCCAAGGACGTCATCGTCTCGATGCTGCCGGGCGACTGGCACGTGCCGCTGGCCGAACTGGCGATCGAGCGCGGCGCGCATTTCGTGTCTTCCTCCTACATCGCCCCGGAAATGCGCGCCCTGGACCAGAAGGCCAAGGATGCCGGCGTCTGCCTGATCAACGAGGTTGGGCTGGACCCTGGCATCGACCACCTGATGGCCCACGCGTTGGTCGCGGACTATAAGGCCTCTGATGCCTATGACGCCGATAACGAGATCAGCTTCATCTCCTATTGCGGCGGCATACCAAAAACGCCAAACCCGTTTCGCTACAAATTCAGCTGGTCGCCGCTGGGCGTATTGAAGGCTCTGCGCTCCCCCTCCAAGTCAATCCGCAATTTCAAGGAGCTGGACGTTGCCCGCCCCTGGGACGCGATCTCCTCCTACGAGGCGCCTCTGCCCGCGCCCGAAAGCTTCGAGGTCTACCCCAACCGCGACTCGATCCCTTTCATCGCACAGTATGAGTTCGGCAAAGACTGGAAAGTGAAGGAATTCGTCCGCGGCACCCTGCGCCTCAACGGCTGGGCAGACGCCTGGGCGGATGTGTTCAAGGAGGTCGAAACCCTGACAGGCGCCGAAGGCGATGCCCGCCTCAAGGAAATGTCCGACCAGTTCTGGGTCGAGAACGCCTACGACGAAGGTGAGCCGGACCGGGTTGTCCTCTGCGTGGGGCTGAAGGCCGAAAAAGACGGCGCCGTGGCCTGGCACAAAACCTATGTGATGGATGCCTGGGGCGATGCGCGCGGCACTGCTATGGCGCGCCTGGTGTCCTACCCGGTGTCCTTTGCCATCGAGGCGGCCATGAACGGCAAGATCGCCGCCGGGGTTCACGCCGCGCCCAGCGATCCGGTCCTGGTGGCGAAATGGATGGAGGAAATCGGCAAGCTGGCGCAGCATCTGGAAGTTGTTGACAGCAAGAGCTGACAGCCCTGAGTGCCCGCAAGCGGAAACCTGCGGGCACGCGCCAAGCTCCTTTTTTCTTCTGGCCTCAAATATCCCGGGGTCCGGGACAGCGCCCCGGGCGCTGCGGCGCAGTCTTAGCGCCCGCAGAATGCACGGAGGGTTGGCCTCAACGGCCGATCACGTCTTCCTCGACGTCATTCACATCGATGCCCAGCGCCTCCAGCCCGGCCTCCAGATTGTCGGCCAGATGCGGGGTGCCGAGCAGATAATCCGCGGTTGGAGTGGTCGCTTCCTGCCGGGCAGTATTGATCGCATCGCCAAGCTCTTCCGGTTCGAAGCTGCCGCGCCCGACCCACATAATTGCGACCAGCTCCGCCTGCTGGTCCTCGCTCATGCGGTCTATGAAGGCGCGCAGCTCACCCTCCGCGCGGCCCAGTTCCCGGGCCATCATCGCCACCTGCGCCACCTTGCGGACTGAGATCTCCAGCATTGCTCCACTCCTTCTGTTCGCTGCCTCAGCATATCAAACCGCGGGCCAAACGCCTAAGTCTTTGATCTGAGGCAAATGGGGCGGCTGCTACACCTGCGCCTTGCCGAAGAGCGCGAGCCGCTGGCTGCGCCCGCGCAGGACCTCCGCCGGCAGCGCAGCCCAGCCGTTGCGCGCGGGCTCCGCCCCGGCCTGCTGCAAAAGCGCCTCAGAGGCAATCAGCGCCATACCATGCACCTTGGTCAGCTGCTCAAGCCGCGCCGCGGTGTTCACCGTGTCGCCAAAGACGGAGTACTCCAGCCGCTCGGGAGTGCCCGTCACGCCTGAGAAGACCTCGCCCCAATGCACCCCGATCCCGGCGGCCAGCCCGGCGCCGCCCGCTTGTTCCCGCATCCGGCACCATGCCGTTACGTCCGCCAGCAGGCCTTCGGCACAGTCCAGCGCCCGCGCCGCCGCATGCTCCCCCTCAAACAGGATCATCGCCGCGTCACCAATATATTTGTCGATCAGCCCGCCGGTGCGGCCCGCGACATCTTCCACCCGGGCGCGGAATTCCGTGATCAAAGTGCTGACCTCCTTCGGCTCACGGCCCTCGCACCAGCTGGTAAAGCCTCGGATGTCGATGAAAAGGATTGCCATCGGCTGCTGGCGTCCCTCCTGCAGCGCTTCCAGCCCTCCGCCCGCCAGGCGGCCCGCCAGCTGGGCCGGCAGGTAGCGGGTCAGGTTGGCCTTCTGCCGCGCTTCCTCAATCGAGCGGTGCAGCAGGTGCCGCATGCGCACCGCAGCCACCACCAGAACGGCACCTGCCAAACACAGCATCACCAGCCTCATGACGTTGGGCGGCGGCGCCAGGGACAGGGCGATCCGCCCGGCAAGTTCCGGCGTGGATTGCGGCGGCTGCCACAGGATCATCCAGCCAAGCCCCGCAGCAATCAGCACCAGCATCACGGCAAGCCGCAAAGGGTTGAACCGCAGCACGCCAAAGGCCAGCACAACCGGCGCCATCCACACGGCGGGCATCACAAAAAGCGCACCGCCGGGCACCCCGGTATTCACCAGCGACAGGAAGGTGTTGAGCAACAGAAAGGCGCAGTCTGCCAGGACCGCCAGCCAGATCATCCAAGGCTTGAACAGACTCTTTCCGATTGCCCAGTAGATCAGCCCCCCAACCGTCAGGTAGGAGAGCAGCGTGGCCGCCGCCAGCCCGATCTGTCGGCGCAGGTGCGGCTCGTCAATTAACCGCACAGAATCTATGGCCAGCATCATTGCCAGCAGCAGACCCAGCGCCACCGCGATCCGCAACAGCGCGACAATGCGTTCGGCCTCGACTTCCGCCGCGCTGAGCAGCACGGCCTCCTGAGGACTTGCCGTTGCGCGCGCCAGCTGCAGCCGCATCTACTCCTCCGTCAAAAGCGCAACCTGCCGCGGCTCGACTTCCACCTGGCCCGGATCTTCCAGTTCTGCACCGTTTGCCACAACGCCCATCGCCTCAAACCGGCGGGCTGAGGGCAGCACCCGGGCTTCAAGCGAGCCCACCGCCTTATTGTAGTTGTTCACGGAGGAAGACAGCGACCGCCCGACCGAGGCCAGGTTTTTCGAGAAGGTCGACAGCCGGTCATAAAGTTCCTTGGCGGTCTTCTGCACTTCTACCGCGTTCTCTGCCATCTTTTCTTGTTGCCAGCCGTATGCGATCGACTTGACCAGGGCCATCAGCGTGGTGGGCGTGGCAATCAGAACCTTGTTTTCGAAGGCATATTCGATCAGCCCCGGATCCGCTTCGGCCGCGGCCGACACAAAGGTTTCGCCGGGAATAAACATCACCACAAAGTCCGGCGTTTCCGCCAGGGTGCTTTGATAGGATTTCGAGGAAAGCTGCCGCACGTGTGTCTTCACATGGTTCGCGTGACGCGCCAGCGCCGCCTGTTGCTGCTCGGGGGTTTCTGCCTCCAAAGCATCCAGATAGGCTTCCAGCGGGGTCTTGGCATCCACCACGATGCTTTTGCCACCCGGGATCCGGACCACGGCGTCGGGCCTGCGCAGGCCATCGTCGGTGCCAACGCTTTTCTCCAGCTCGTAATCGACATGTTCGGTCATGCCGGCCATCTCGAACACCTGCCGCAGCTGCATCTCGCCCCAGCGGCCGCGGGTCTTGGGCGCGCGCAGGGCCTGCACCAGTTTGCGGGTCTCGCCGCCCAGCATGGCCTGGCCTTCGGCCAGATGTTTCACCTGCGCCTGGATCGCGCCATAAGCCTCGTTGCGGGCCTGCTCGATCTCCTTGATCCGCTCGCCGAACTGACCGAGCTTGTGATCCAGCGGCTTTACCAGGCTTTCGATCGCGGCATGGCGCTTGGCCAGATCCGCATCCGCTGTCTTGCTGTGTGCCTGAAAGCGCTCGCTGACCAGGCTCAGGAAGCTCTCCGAGTTCTGTTTCAAAACGCCATTGGCCAGCGAGGCAAACTTGTGCTCCATCTGCTGGTTCATGTGGTGCAGTTCTTCCAGCCGCGCCCTGTGCTCTGCCTTCAGCGCCTGCACCTGGGCCTCGGCCTGATAGCGGGCGCTGCGCTCATTCTCGCTGGTGCGGCGCAGGGTGGCCAGTTCATCTGCCAGTTCTGGCAGCCGCGCCACTTCTGCCGTCAGCCCGGCAATGTGGCTGCGCTGATCTGCGTTCACCTGTTCCAGCTGCCGCGCCGTGCCGCGCAGCCGCAGCCCCGCGAGCGCCAGAAGCGCGGCCAGCCCGGCTAGCGCATAGATTGCCCACTGGGCCTGTTCCATCGTCACTGCTCGTCCTCCCTTTAACGGGGGTTCTTGTTCATGTGCGCCCGAACAGGCGCTCGATATCTGCCAGTTTCAACTCTACATAAGTGGGACGGCCATGGTTGCACTGGCCGGAATGGGGGGTCGCCTCCATCTCCCGCAGGAGCGCATTCATCTCCTCGCCCCGCATCCGGCGGCCGGAGCGGATCGAGCCATGACACGCCACCCGGCTGAGGATTGCTTCGATCTTGGCCTGCACCAGCTGGCTTTCGCCCTGGTCCGACAGCTCATCCAGGATGTCCTTGATCATCGCTTCGGCGTTGACTTCGCCCAGGATCGCCGGGGTTTCGCGCACCGCGATGGCATTGCCGCCGAACGCCTCGATGCCCAGGCCGAACTTGGCCAGTTCGTCTGCCACCCCAAGAAGGCAGGCGCAATCGTTGTCGCTGAGCTCAACGATCTCCGGGATCAGCAAAGCCTGTGCAGCGACGCCGTTTTCTGCCATCTGGCGTTTCAGTTTTTCATAGACCAGCCGCTCATGCGCGGCGTGCTGGTCGACAATCACCATGCCGTCGGCGGTCTGGGCGATGATGTAGTTCTCATGCACCTGGCCGCGGGCCGCACCCAACGGCAGTTGCTCAGCCCCAGGCGCGGAGGTCTCAGGCGCATCCGAGGGCCGGCCCGGGGCCGCTGGAGCTTCGGCAACTTCCGTCACCCGGCCGCTGTAGGCCCCAGCAAGTTCGGCAAAGCCCGGCGATGGCAGCGCATCATAGGACGGCGCTTTCGGCTGGCCAGGGGATTGCGCTGCATAGGACAGGCTGCGTGCGCCATAAGACGGCCGGTCCATCTGATAGATCCGCGGCGCGCCGCTGGCGGTTGGCTGTTCCGGCTTCATCGCCCCCAGCGTTGTGCCTGCCACTGTGGTCGAGGCGCGGTGCCCCGCCTCTGCCAGCGCATGGCGCAGGGAAGAGACGATCAGCCCGCGGGCCAAGCCGGGATCGCGAAAACGCACCTCGGATTTAGCGGGATGCACGTTCACGTCGACCAGTTGCGGGTCGCAATCAACAAACAGCGCCGCCGCCGGATGCCGGTCGCGGCTGAGGAAATCGAAATAGGCCGCCCGTAAAGCACCGGTCAGCATCTTGTCCTTTACCGGCCGCGTGTTCACGAACAGAAACTGCGCCACCGCTGCACCGCGCGAATAGGTCGGCAGCGCCGCATAGCCATAAAGCCGGATGCCTTCGCGGGTGGCGTCGATCTTCAGCGCGTTTTCGGCAAACTCCCGCCCCAGCACCGAGGCCAGCCGCCCGTGCAGCGCGTCAAACAGGTCGCCGGACAGCGGATCGGCACGAAAGGTGACCCGTCCCTCGCCGCCTCCCGAAACATCGCGCAAGGTAAAGCCGACCGAGGGCTCTGCCATCGCCAGCCGCTTCACCGTGTCGGAGATCGCCTGCGCTTCGGCCCGGTCCGTGCGCATGAACTTGAGCCGCGCCGGGGTGGCAAAGAACAGGTCGCGCAGTTCGACAACGGTGCCTGCCCGCAGCGCTGCCGGCTTCACCGGCTCCAGCTTGCCGCCCGACACCCGGATCTGCGCCGCCTCATGCCCGGCCGCGCGGCTGGTGATGGTCAGCCGCCCCACCGCACCAAGCGAGGGCAGCGCTTCACCGCGGAAGCCGAAGGTGTGGATATTCAAAAGGTCAGAGCCGTCGATCTTGGAGGTCGCATGGCGGCTGAGCGCCAGCGGCAGGTCCTCCGGCGTCATGCCGCAGCCGTCATCCGTCACCCGGATCAGCGTCTTGCCGCCATCGGCAATCTCCACCGTGATCCGCGTGGCGCCAGCGTCGATGGCGTTTTCCACCAGTTCCTTGACGGCGGATGCGGGCCGTTCAACCACCTCGCCGGCGGCAATCCGGTTTATGGCGCTGTCGTCCAGCTGGCGGATCACAGGCCGGGTTTCCAGGCGCGAATTTTCGCTGATATAGGGTTCTGCACTGCTCATACCGCTAAATTTAGCATGCGGGGCCGATTCTGCCACCGGAATGCGCGCTGTGGCGGCCGCAGAATCGCAAAACACGATTCCTGCGCCCCGCGGCCTTCCCCCAATCGCATGCACTCGCCGGCGGCAGCCGTCCGGGCCGGAAATTTGTCCATTTAGTCAAAAAACTTGACGGCAGCCGCCGGGGGCTCGCTTGCCAATATGCCGCACCCGTGCGATTTTCGCACGGAACTCTTCTGAGGATCCCCAATGGAAAGCCATATCGCTGAAAGAAGCGCGCAGCTGCCGCAGCTGGCAGAGCCGCGCAATCCCGGCATGGAGCTGGACCTGGACTGGGTCGCTGCCGTGCAGGCCAACACCTCGGCCATCGAGCGCCGCTGCGCCACCCTGCCGGGCCGCCGCAGTGTCAAGAAAGACCATCAGGCGGCCTGGCTGCTGAAAGCCATCAGCCTCATCGACCTCACCACACTGTCCGGCGACGACACCGAAGGCCGTGTCCGGCGCCTGTGCGCCAAGGCGCGCCAGCCGGTGAATGCCGGCATTCTGCGCAGCCTGGGGATGGAGGGGCTCACCACCGGGGCGGTCTGTGTCTACCACGACATGGTCCCCACTGCCGTCAAGGCGCTGGAGGGCACTGGCATTCCGGTGGCCGCAGTTTCCACCGGTTTCCCGGCGGGCCTGTCGCCGTTCCACCTGCGGCTGGCCGAGATCGGCGAAAGCGTCAGCGCCGGTGCCGAGGAGATCGACATCGTGATATCCCGCCGCCATGTGCTGACCGGCAATTGGCAGGCGCTTTATGACGAGATGAAAGCCTTCCGCCTGGCCTGCGGCGAGGCGCATGTAAAGGCGATCCTCGCCACCGGCGAACTGGGCTCCCTGCGCAATGTGGCCCGGGCCTCGCTGGTGTGCATGATGGCAGGCGCCGATTTCATCAAGACGTCCACCGGCAAGGAGAGCATCAACGCCACCCTGCCCGTCAGCCTGGTGATGATCCGCGCGATCCGCGACTATTATGACCGCACCGGCTACCGCGTCGGCTACAAACCTGCCGGCGGCATCTCCAAGGCCAAGGACGCGCTGGTGTACCTGGCGCTGATGAAAGACGAGCTCGGCCACCGCTGGCTGCAGCCCGACCTGTTCCGCTTTGGCGCCTCATCGCTCTTGGGCGATATCGAGCGCCAGCTGGAACATCATGTCACCGGGGCATACTCCGCCGGCTACCGCCACTCCATGGGGTGAGGGCGCCGGAATTCGGCACGAATTCCGGGCCGGTTTCCTCGCCGGAAACCGGTTCCGCGAAAAGGATCAGTATCATGACCATCAAAGAGATCTTCGACAGCATGGAATATGGCCCCGCCCCCGAAAGCGCCGCGGAGGCGCTGGCCTGGCTCGTTGATCAGGGCAGCCGCTTCGGCCATTTCATCAACGGTGAGTACACCGCCGCCGGTGAAGGCTTTGACAGCAGGAACCCGGCCACCGGGGAAGTATTGGCAAGCCTGACCCAGGCCACCCAGGCCGACGTGGACGCTGCGGTTGAGGCCGCCCGCAAGGCGCAGGGCAAATGGGAAGCGCTTGGCGGCCCGGGCCGGGCCAAGTACCTCTATGCCATCGCGCGGCTGCTGCAAAAGCATTCCCGCCTGTTTGCCGTGCTGGAGACGCTGGACAACGGCAAACCGATCCGCGAGAGCCGCGACATCGACATTCCCCTGGCCCAGCGCCATTTCTACTATCATGCCGGCATGGCCCAGCTGATAGAAAGTGAACTGCCGGACGCCGAGGCCCTGGGCGTCTGCGGGCAGATCATTCCCTGGAATTTTCCGCTCCTGATGCTGGCCTGGAAGATCGCGCCGGCCATTGCGATGGGCAACACGGTGGTGCTGAAACCGGCGGAATACACCTCGCTGACCGCGCTGCTGTTTGCCGATATCTGCCGCCAGGCGGGTCTGCCCAAGGGCGTTGTCAATATCGTCACCGGCGATGGTGCCGTGGGGGAGATGATCACCGCGGCGGACGTGGACAAGATCGCCTTCACCGGCTCCACATCGGTTGGCCGCAAGATCCGCGAGGCCACCGCAGGCAGCGGCAAGGCGCTGACGCTGGAACTGGGCGGCAAGTCCCCCTACATCGTCTTTGACGACGCCGATCTCGATTCCGCCATCGAAGGGCTGGTCGATGCAATCTGGTTCAACCAGGGCCAGGTCTGCTGCGCCGGTTCGCGCCTTTTGGTGCAGGAAGGCATCGCAGAACGCTTCCACAGCAAACTCAAGGCCCGCATGGACGGACTGCGCGTCGGCAGTCCGCTCGACAAATGCGTGGACGTCGGCGCGGTTGTGGACCCGGTGCAGCTCGACACCATCAGCAGCATGGTCGCCGCCAACACTGCCGGCACCATGCACCAGGCACAGGTGGAGATGCCCGAAGGCGGCTGCTTCTACCCGCCGACGCTGATTGAGGGCCTGTCGCCAGCTGATCCTCTGATGCAAGAGGAGATCTTTGGCCCGGTCCTGGTCTCCTGCACCTTCCGCACCCCGGCGGAGGCGGTGGAGCTGGCCAACAACACCCGCTACGGCCTCGCGGCAACCGTCTGGACCGAGAATGTGAACCTGGCACTCGACATGGCGCCGAAACTGGCGGCCGGTGTGGTCTGGGTCAACGGCACCAATATGTTCGACGCTGCCGCAGGCTTTGGCGGCGTGCGCGAAAGCGGTTTCGGGCGCGAGGGCGGCTGGGAAGGCCTGGCGGCCTACACCCGCCCCAGGGCCAAGGCCAAACCGCTGGCAAAGGTGGAGCCATTTGAGGGCAACGGGGCCCCGGCGGATCCGCTGGACCGGACCTCAAAGCTCTACATCGGCGGCAAGCAGGCCCGCCCGGACGGCGGCTACAGCCAAGCCATCTACGGCAAAGCTGGCACTCTGCTGGGCCACATTAGCCTTGCCAACCGCAAGGACGTGCGCAACGCGGTAGAGGCCGCCGCCGGAGCTGAGGGCTGGTCCAGGACCACCGGTCATCTGCGCGCGCAGATCCTCTACTACATCGGTGAAAACCTGTCGGCCCGCGCCGCGGAATTTTCTGCCCGCATCGACGCGATGACCGGAAAGAAGTCCGGTGCGGAGGAGGTCGAGGCTTCGATCCAGCGCCTGTTCACCGCTGCCGCTTGGGCGGATAAATACGACGGCCAGGTGCATGGCGTCCCGATCCGCGGCGTCGCACTGGCGATGAAGGAACCGGTTGGCGTGATCGGTGCCCTCTGTGCCGATGAGGCACCGCTTCTCGGCCTTGTTTCTGCCATGGCGCCCGCCATTGCCATGGGCAACCGGGTGGTGCTGGCAGCCTCCGAAGCCTTTCCCCTGGCGGCGACCGATTTCTACCAGGTTATGGACACCTCGGATGTGCCTGCGGGCGTGGTCAACATCCTGACCGGCAGCCATGCAGAACTGGCAAAAGCGCTTTCCTCGCATTTGAATGTGGATGCCGTCTGGAGCTTCTCGTCCACCGATCTGTCGGCGGCAATTGAAGCGGCATCCGCGGGCAATCTGAAGCGCACCTGGGTCAACAACGGAACTGCAACTGACTGGATGCAAGACCAGACCAAGCGCTTCCTGCAGGAGGCCACAGAGGTCAAGAACATCTGGGTGCCGTATGGCGAGTAACACCGGCCGACCCTGAAACGGATCAAACGCCGCTCCAATTGGGGCGGCGTTTCTCATTCGGATCCGCCGCTGCCCTTCGAAGGCTCGACTGTCATTAAGTTGCAACCGCCCGTGCGCAGCCGGGGAGCCTGCGGGCGCGGGAGCCGCCCGCTGCCGAAGGATGCCCGCGCAACAGAAAACGCCCGCTCCTTTCGGAACGGGCGTTCAAAATCCGGAAAAGCGCGGATTAGCGGCGGATGCCCAGGCGCTTGATCAGGTCCTGGTAACGGGCCTCATCCTTGCCTTTGGTGTAGTCCAGCAGCTTGCGGCGCTGAGCAACCATCTTCAGAAGGCCACGGCGGCCGTGGTTGTCCTTCTTGTGAGTTTTGAAGTGCTCAGTCAGGGTGTTGATGCGCGAGGTCAGGATTGCAACCTGGACTTCCGGCGAGCCGGTGTCGCCGTCCTTGGTTG
This sequence comes from Leisingera daeponensis DSM 23529, assembly GCF_000473145.1. Lineage (NCBI taxonomy): Bacteria > Pseudomonadati > Pseudomonadota > Alphaproteobacteria > Rhodobacterales > Roseobacteraceae > Leisingera > Leisingera daeponensis. The sequence goes on from NZ_KI421500.1 coordinate 2,737,825, forward strand.
CGAATTCTTTCATCAGGCGCGCTTTTTCTTCCGCAGTGATCGACATCGGGGTCTCCTTCATAGGTTAGAGTGGATGGCACAGGCCGGGATGTCGTCCAGCACAGGCCCATGGAGAAACCTGCCGCGGAATCACGGCAGATGCGCGCGTATATGATGTTTCCGCTGTAAAGGCAAAGGCTAACTGGCAGGTGCCGGATGCCGCATCTATTGCGGCAGCAGCCCGGTGCCTGCCGCCGATTCCGGGTCGATCAGCACCAAATCCTCAGCGGTGAGCCCCTCGGCCCCGGAAATCCGCAAGGCAGTCTGGCCATTCACCAGGATCAGCTGCTCCGCCGCATCATCCGGATTCTGCCGCACTTCCAGCGTGGGCTCTTCCCCGTCTTCGAATTCCCAGACGACCACCAGCTGATCATCGTCCGCGTTATAATCCATCAGTTGGACCGCCTCCATGCTGCCGGTCCAGCTGCCTGCCATGAACTGATCCGCGCCAGCGCCGCCGGTCAGCACATCGCCTGCACCGGCAATCAGCGTGTCATCCCCGTCACCGCCGTTTACGTAATCCTGTTCCGTTCCGTCCCCTGCACCGGACACCACATCATTGCCGTAGCCGCCGAACAGCGCGTCCGCCCCGGCGCCGCCGGTCAGGCTGTCGTCGCCGTCGTTGCCGTGCAGCGTATCCTCGTCCGCACCGCCTTCCATCCAATCCTGGCCCTGGCCACCATGCAAGAGATCTGCCCCGCTGCCGCCCAGCAGGGTGTCGCTTCCGAAATGCCCGTAAAGACTGTCGCCGCCAGCGCCGCCCTCCAGCCAATCGGTGCCGTCCTCGCCATGGAGCAAGTCCTGCCCCTCTCCGCCGAACAGGCTGTCGTCGCCATCTTGGCCGTATAGAGAGTCACTGCCGGTGCCGCCGTCGATCCAATCGCCACCGCCGTATCCGCCGATCTGGTCATCCCCGGCACCGCCGGACAAACTGTCTGCCGCCTCGCCGCCCGCCAGAACATCACCGTTTTCCGTACCGGTGACGGATCCGCCGCCCGGCTCGACAAAGCCGCCGTCGAGACCGTCCCCCTCCGGCTCCGGCTCGCGCCGCGCTTCCGGGTCATCTTCGTCCGACCCGGTTTCTGCAAAAACCGCACTGCCAACCGCTACAAGCCCCAGTACACTCGCCAACCACAACATTGCCAGATCAACCCCTGGACAAACCAATACCAGTCAGCACAATCTCACATTGCAGGCAGGCGTTCAAAACAAAACAAGAACACAGGTTAACAAGGGCTAAATCTGGCTTAGTCCGATTGCCACAGCTGCGGCTGCTCGCTGTAGGCAATGTAGAGCGGATGCTTGGGGTGGCCTGCCTTGCTGAGCCCCAAGTGATACAACGGTTTGCCTCTGGATCTCAGCACCGCTGCGACCCGCGCGCCCTGGCCTCGGTGCGCGCCGTGGGTGCCCCAAGCGCAGACCACCACATCGGCCCAATCCACCCCTTCCAGAATAGCAGCCATATTGTTTGGGCCTTCCGGAGCCTCCAGCTGCCGCATCTCACGCGGGTCGGTTACCCGGCAGGCAAATATGTTGGTGGCTCTGAAGCCGCCGGCCCCCAGCGCGCGGGCGCGCCGCTCGCAGCGTTCGATGGTGGGATCATTCTGCACCTCGGTTGCAGTCGAGGGGTTCAGCATCACGAACATCACACGCCTCCGTGCCGGGGCCCAAACCCGTGTCAGGCTGTAGCGGTAGGTTTCGCAGTCAGAATAGACGGCGGTCGAGAGGGCATCGCCCTTGGTGTGTCTGCGGGTGATCATGCGGGCCTTAATACTCGGACGCAGTTTGTGATCCAAGCAGGTCCGGCGCGGCTATGAGGGGATAACGCCACTGCGGGTCCACAGATGGTTGTGAGCAACCCCAGGCCAGGTCACACCGTACTGTTTTCCTCGGGTTGGGTGGTTCCCCTAGCGCCCCTGGCACGTGTTGAAAGAGGTGCCCGGACCGGAGGACGAACATGATGCGGCAAAGCGATCCCCCGGATCACTCTCCGGGCCAGCTTCTATTTCCGGGCCGCGATCCCCCTGAAGCTGCGGCAGTTTCTCCAGCGACCTATGCAGCGGAGGGATTTCTTCCGAGGACAGTTTTCCGCACGGCCCCAGTTACGGCTGACGCGGCCCGAGCGATCCGCTCATCCGGCTGAAGGATCATGACTGGCTCCCTGCCAGCTCCTGACAGAGCCGAGCTGCAGAGCCGCCGGATCACTCCGGTTGCACAAACACCCGGCTGGGGTGCAGCTCACCCGATTTATAGATCCCCACAGCCACCGCCTTGCCGTCCAGCGAGGCCCAGGCTTCTTCGCCGTACTCCACATCCGTTGCCACGACCATGCCCGGGTTGCCATTGCGAAGCCGCACGGCTCCCTGCGGGGTGCATTTCAGTTCCGGCAGATCGGCCAGGCCTTCCTCCAGGGGCCGCAGATAATGGTCGAGTTCCGGCGATTTCGCCAGTTCGTCGATCCGCTCCAGCGAGATGCCGTCTTCGGCATCAAACGGGCCAGACCAAATCCGGCGCAGTTCCTTGACGTGGCCATAACAGCCCAGCGCAGTCCCCAAATCGCGGGCGATCGAGCGCACGTAGCCGCCCTTGCCGCAGGTCATTTCCAGAACCACGTGGTCCGCGTCGGGGCGGTCCAGCATGATCAGCTCTTCCACCCACAGCGGCCGGGCCTCGATTTGCACATCTTCACCATCGCGGGCGAGCTTATAGGCGCGCTGGCCATCGATTTTCACGGCGGAGAACTTGGGCGGCACCTGCATGATCTCGCCCAGGAATGGCAGCAGCGCCTCCTTGATCTGCTCGTCGGTGGGGCGCGCGTCGCTCTGCGCGATCACCTCGCCCTCGGCGTCATCGGTGTTGGTCGCCTGCCCCAGCCGCACCGTGAAGGTATAGGCCTTCAGCGCGTCGGTGATATAGGGAACGGTCTTGGTCGCCTCGCCCAGCGCCACGGCCAGAACACCGGTTGCCTCGGGGTCAAGGGTGCCCGCATGGCCAGCCTTCTTGGCATCCAGCGCCCAGCGCACCTTGTTCACAACCGCGGTCGAGGTCAGCCCCGCAGGCTTATCCACCACCAGCCAGCCGGAAATATCGCGCCCTTTGCGTTTGCGTGCCATGCATCGTCCCCGTCTATCAGTGAGGCGCGCCGGTTACCGGATCGCCGGGACAGTGTCAATTTAGCAAATGGCGGGGCACAAGGGAAAGCCTCACCGGCGCGGGTACCGGCCGTGCTTGCCCCCGCACGCCTGTGGCGCTAGGCAGGCACCATGGCCGTTTCAAGCGAATACACCCCGCCGCAGGACCCGCTGGACATCCTGCACCACGACGCCGAGCTCTTGGCGGTGAACAAGCCTGCGGGCCTTTTGTCGGTGCCGGGCCGCGGCGAGCATCTGGCCGACTGCCTGATCGCCCGCGTTCAGGCCGTGTTCCCCGAGGCGCTGCTGGTGCACCGGCTGGACCGCGACACCTCCGGCGTGATGGTGTTCGGCCTTACTCCCCATGCTCAGCGGCACTTGTCGATGCAGTTCGAAAAGCGCACTGCAAAAAAGGCCTATGTGGCACGGGTTGAGGGACAGCTGGAACCGCGCAGCGGCACCGTGGACCTGCCGCTGATCGTCGACTGGCCGAACCGGCCCAAACAGATGGTCTGCCATGAGACCGGCAAGCCCGCCGTCACCGACTGGCGGGTTATGAAATACGAAGACGGCGCCACCCGGGTGCGGCTGACGCCCAAGACCGGACGTTCGCACCAACTGCGCGTGCATATGCTGTCGCTGGGCCACCCAATCCTGGGCGACCCGCTTTATGCCAGCGGTGCAGCTCTGGACCACCCTCGGCTGATGCTGCACTCCGAGGAGCTGCGGATCAAACATCCCGATAGCGGCGAGTCGCTGAAGTTCAGGGTAAAACCGGACTTCTGACCCCGCCGCAGCTCACGGCGCCTCCATCACCATCAGAAAAAGCGTATCCGCCTGCAGCGCCTCATAGCTGTGGGGGCGGTCGCCGGGATAGGTATAATAGTCGCCGGGCTGCAGAACATCTTGCTGCCCGTCCGGTCCCGCCCGCATCTGCCCGGAACAGACCAGCATATGCTCCACCGTGCCACGCGGATGCGGCTGGGCGCGGCGGGCTTCTCCCGGCTGCATCACCACCCGGTAAATATCCCGCCGTACATTCGAGGGACAGCGCGACAGCAGCACCGCGGTGAAATCCGACTGCTCCGACTCCAGCGGCTCGCCCTCCGCCGCGCGGATCAGGGTGGTGGAAGGTGCTTCGGTCTCAAACAACAGGCTCAGCGGGACACCCAGCGCCGCGGCCAGAGCCCAAAGCGTCTCTAAACTGGGGTTTCCGTTGCCTGCCTCCAGCTGTGACAGGGTCGATTTGGCAATTCCAGCCTGCGCAGCCAGCGCCGACAGCGACTTGCCTGCGCGGTTGCGCTCACGCTGAATTGCCGCGGCGATCATCTGATGGGGCGCTGACATGTTCTTTATTTCATCCTTTCGTTCGACTTGACGAACGCCAAGAGCGTTCGATATATAATCAATGTGTTCGATATAGTTGATCAAAGCCGCCACTTCCACAGGAACTACGCCATGACCCTGCAAGGCCTCCCTCACAGCGGCACGGTCCGCAGCCAGTTGACCGCCGGTTTGCGGGACATCCTGCCCCTGGCGGTTGGCGTAGGTGTCTACGGACTGGCCTTTGGCCTGCTGGCCGCGCAGGCCCGGATGGACGGACTTCAGACTGGAGTGATGGGCACCATCGTCTTTGCCGGTTCCTCGCAGATCATCGCTGTGGAACGGCTGGTGGCCGGGGCTGGCGCCGGGGCAGCGCTCCTGGCCGGGCTGGCGCTGAACCTGCGGCTGCTGCTGATCACGGCCTCGCTGAGGGATGAATTCGCCGGACGCCCTTGGTGGCAAGTCCTCCTTGGCGTGCATCTGGCAACGGATGAAAACTGGGCGCTGATGCACGCGATGCGCGCCCGCGGCCGCGGCGCCGGATACTGGTATCTTGTGGGTGGCGGCCTGGGGCTGATGGCGGTCTGGGTGTTGTCAACAGTGGCAGGGACCTCCTTTGCCGCGGTGGTGCCGGAGCCGCGCGCCCTAGGGATGGATTTCGCCTTCACTGCCGCCTTCATTGCGATCCTGCGATCATTGTGGCACGGCAGCGCGATGCTGCTGCCCTGGGCGGTATCCATCGCAACAGTGCTGCTGGCCGGCCGGCTCACTGCGCTGGATCCCACCTGGACCCTCATCCTGGGCGGCCTCGGCGGTGCGGCGATAGCCGGAGTGCTGGGCAATGACTGAGACCTGGACCCTGATCCTTGGCCTGGCTGCCGCCACTTTTGCAGTGCGGCTGTCGGGCTGCTTGCTGGGAAGGCGGCTTCCGGACCACGGGCCCTGGGCGCGTGGTCTGCAGGCACTGCCCGGCTGCCTGATCTTATCCTTGGTTACCTATCTGCTTATGCAAGGCGGGCCGCGGGAATGGGCGGCCGGGGCAGCCGCACTGACGGTGGCGCTGCTTACCCGCAGCCTGCCGCTGACGATGGCTACTGGGATCGCCGCGATCTGCCTGCTCAGAGCCTATTTCTGACTTGCCTGGCAAGCTTGCGCCCACCTCCCCGTGCGCAGCACGGGCCTCGCCCAAGCCGACGGGCCGCCCGGCGCAGCCGGGGGCTTGCAGGCGCGGGAGCCCCCGGCTCCTGAAAGCGCAAAAAAAGAAAGCCGCCCCCTTAAGGGCGGCTCTCCATCCGTTCTCATCCGGCGGGCTTACTCAGCAGCCCAGCCTCCCACAGCCTTAACCTCCAGGAAATCCTCAATCCCCCACTTGCCGCCTTCGCGGCCCTTTCCGGACTGTTTCATACCGCCAAAGGGCGAACCCGCCGAGCGCGACTTGCCGTTCATCTCCACCATGCCGGAGCGCAGGGCGCGGGCCATGCGGTTGGCGCGGGCGCCGTCCTGCGTCTGCACATAGTTGGTCAAGCCATAGGGCGTGTCGTTGGCAATCTCGATCGCCTCTTCTTCTGTCTCAAAGGGAATGATCGACAGAACCGGCCCGAAGATCTCTTCGCGCGCGATGGTCATCTGGTTGTTCACATCGGCGAAGACCGTCGGCTTCACATAATAGCCCTTGTTGAGCCCGTCCGGACGCCCGGTGCCGCCTGCGACCAGGCGAGCGCCTTCGTCGATACCTTTCTGGATCAGATCCTGGATCTTGTTCCACTGCAGCTCATTCACCACCGGGCCGATGTGGCGGCCTTCCCGATCAGCAGGACCGACTTCGACTTTGGAGGCCACTTCCGCAGCCTCGGACACTACGCGGTCATAGATGCTGTTCTGCACCAGCATCCGGCTGGGCGCGTTGCAGCTTTGCCCGGTGTTCTGCATCATGTGCAGCACGCCGCGTTTAACCGCCTTATCGTCGGCATCTTCAAAGATCACGTTGGCGCCTTTGCCGCCCAGCTCAAGATGCACTTTCTTCAACGTCTGAGCCGCATTCTGCGAAATCGCGATGCCTGCACGGGTGGAGCCGGTGAAGGACACCATGTCCACATCCGGGTGCCCGGTCAGCTGCGCGCCGACACCGGTTCCATCGCCGTTCACAAGGTTGAAAACACCTGCGGGGAAGCCGACCTCATCCATCATCTCGGCAAAGATCATTGCGTTCAGCGGGCTTTGCTCAGACGGTTTCAGGACCATCGTACAGCCAGCGATTGCCGCCGCACCCACCTTGAGCGTGACCTGGTTCATCGGCCAGTTCCAAGGTGTGATCAGCGCGCACACGCCAACCGGCTCGTGGATGATACGGTCGTTGGGGCTGTTCTCGTTCAGCGGCGCGTCGAACTTGAACTCCTTGGCCGCAGCGATAAAGTTGCGCAGGTGCCAACTGCCGGCACCGACTTGCGACGTGCGCGACAGGTTGATCGGCGCGCCCATTTCCAGCGACATCGCCTGGGCCATATCCTCAGCCCGGGCTTCATAGATTTCGACCAGCTTTTCCACCAGCGCGATGCGCTGTTCCACCGGTGTGGCCATCCAGCCAGGGAAGGCCGCCTTGGCCGCCGCTACCGCAGCGTTGGTGTCAGCCTCCGAGCCCAGTGAAATCACTGCGCAGGGTTCCTCCGTCGAGGGATTGATTACCTCAAAGTCGTTCGGCTCAGCGGGAGACACCCACTGGCCATTGATGTAAAAGTCGCGTTTCTCGATCATGCGGGATCTCCCAATTCAGAGGTTTTCTCCCAACCGTCTGGCCGGTTTGGCGGCCACTGTGTCACTCGGCCAGCAGGGGGGCAAGGGGCTTTGGTTGCGCGATTTGATCAAATTATGGATAGCGCTGTCAACGCCCCTGACGCGGTACCCGCAAGTCTTTGCCAGAAAAGGCTGTTGGAGAATTCCCGTGGCATCCCGCGCCAGGAAATGTAACCTAACGGCAGAGCCCCCAGGTTGCACTTGGGGCGACTCGGGCTGCCCCGCCGTAGCCGGACACAACAATCAGACACGACATCCTGACAAGGAGGACACTGCAATGGGTTTGCGCATTAACGACGTGGTCCCGGATTTTACCGCTGAAACCGACCAGGGCACGATCAACTTCCATGACTGGATCGGCGACAGCTGGGCGATCCTGTTTTCCCACCCCAAGGACTTCACCCCGGTCTGCACTACGGAGTTTTCCGCCGTCGCGCAGCTGAATGACGAATGGGCCAAGCGGAACACCAAGGTGATCGGCGTGTCCGTCGACAGCGCCGAGGATCACCGCAAGTGGAAGAAGGACATCGAGGAATACGGCAAAGCCAATCCCGGCTTCCCGATTATCGCCGATGACGGTCTGGCGGTGTCCAAGGCGTTCGACATGCTGCCCGCCGAAGCTTATCTGCCCGACGGCCGCACCCCGGCGGACAGTGCTACCGTGCGCTCCGTGTTCATTATCGGCCCGGACAAGCAGCTGAAGCTGTCGATGACCTACCCGATGACCGTGGGCCGCAACTTTGCTGAGATCCTGCGGGCCCTGGACGGGCTGCAGATGTCCGGAAAAGGCGTCGCCACGCCTGCCAACTGGGTGCCGGGCGAAGACGTGATTATCCCGCCGAGCGTTTCCGACGAGGAAGCCACCGCAAAGTTCGGCGAGTACGAAACCATCTTCCCTTACCTGCGCAAAACCAAAGCGCCAGAGTAAAGTCAGCGGGAGCGGCATCGCATCCGGCAGTGCCGTTCCCTGCCCGCTGGGCCGGGCTGACCGTTTGTCTTCTGAAGTGCATTCGCCTATAGCGCATGCAAACTAAAGGAGGTCCGAATGCAGATCACTCCAGTCCTGATGTGCGGAGGCTCGGGAACGCGGCTGTGGCCATTGTCGCGGGAATCCTACCCCAAGCAGTTCACGTCCCTGAAAGGCGGCAAGACCCTGTTCCAGGAAAGCGTCGGGCGTTTGTCAGGCCAAGGGTTTGCGGAGCCCATCGTGGTGACCAACTCGGATTTCCGCTTCATCGTGACCGAGCAATTGCTTGGGGTCGGCATTGACCCGGGCGCGATCCTGATCGAACCGGACCGGCGCAATACCGCGCCTGCGGTGCTGGCCGCCGCATTGCATGCTTTTGACGAGGACCCCGATGCGCTGCTGATCGTGGCTCCTTCGGACCATGTTATCCCCGATGCGGATGCTTTCCGCGCCGCAATTCAGGCGGGAACTGAGCGGGCGCTTGCAGGCGATCTCGTGACCTTCGGTATCGTTCCGACGCACCCGGAAACCGGCTATGGCTATCTCGAGCTGGACGGAGAAGCCGAGCCTGGAAAGCCGACGCCGCTAAGCCGTTTTGTCGAAAAGCCTGACGCTGCCTCCGCGGCCAGGATGCTGGCCGCCGGCAACTACCTTTGGAACGCAGGCATCTTCCTGTTCACCGCCCGTGCGCTCATTACCGCCTTTGAACAGCACGCTGCCCATCTGGTCGATCCGGTCCGCAACTCCGTCGAAAACGCCAAGGCGGATCTGGGCTTTCTGCGCCTGGACCCGGCCTCCTGGTCTGCGGCGGAGGACATCTCGATCGACTATGCGATCATGGAGAAGGCCAAGAATATCTGCTCGGTGCCCTTTGAGGGAAAATGGTCTGACCTTGGGGATTGGAACGCCGTCTGGGCAGAGAGTGACCCGGATTCGCACGGTGTCGCCACGAATGGCAACGCTGCGGCGATTGACTGCAAGGATGTGCTACTGCGGTCCGAATCCGAGGGCCAGCAGATCGTCGGTTTGGGGCTGGACGGGATCGTGGCCATTGCCATGCCTGATGCTGTGCTTGTTGCAGACAAGTCGCGCACCCAAGACGTCAAGAAGGCCGTCGAGCTGCTGAAATCCCAGCAGGCACCGCAGGCGGTGCAGTTCCCGCGCGATCACCGCCCGTGGGGCTATTTCGACAGCCTGGCGACAGGACGCCGGTTCCAGGTCAAACGGATTGTTGTGAAACCGGGCGCTGCCCTCTCGCTGCAGAGCCATTTCCACCGGTCGGAGCACTGGATAGTAGTGCAGGGCACAGTGCGCGTGACCGTAGACGGCACCCAGAAGCTGGTCGCCGAAAACCAGTCCGTCTACATCCCGCTAGGGGCCGTTCACCGGATGGAGAATCCCGGCAAGCTGGACATGGTGCTGATCGAAGTCCAGACCGGATCCTACCTCGGCGAAGATGACATCGTCCGGTATGAGGATGTTTACGCCCGCAACGAAAGCGACTGAGCGCGGGCGGGCTCGGAATTGGCAGCGACATTGGCCAGCAGGTCTTGGCCGAAGTCCCGCCAGGTGCGCAGCCGGTCGCGGTTCGCCGCGATCTTCGCCCGCCACTCGGCAGAAAATGCCGGATCCTGCGTCAGACGCTGCATATGGCCCGCAAGGGTTTCCGGATCATCCACCTCAAAATACAGCCCCAGATCGCCGCAAACCTCGTGCATCACGGGAATGTCCGCGCAAACTGCCGGAACACCGGCCCACAGCGCTTCGCCGGCAGGAAGCCCCCAGCCTTCGATGCGGGACGGCAGGATCACCCCTTGCGAGGCTTCGTACAGCCGCACCAGATCGCTTTGATTTGGCGTGTCGAGCTGTAGGACATGCGGTTTGACCAGCGCCATTTCCTCCTTGTCGAGGTAGTCCATCGTGCGGTGGCGCCGCTTGCCGGCCAGCACAAGCAGCGGCGGCGTCTCGCCCCGCTTGGCGATCAGGTTCATCGCATTCAGAACCACATCCAGGTTCTTGCGGCCCAGCATCGTGCCGACCATCAGGAAATAGGGCCGTTCGGGGAGTTCCACCGACTGCTCTTCATCCCCGGCGCGCAGTTCATGCACCAGCGGCGCAACGGAGGTCCGCTTAAGCTCCGGAAGGATGCCTTGGCGGGCAAAGTCCTTGGCATCGTCGATAGTGAATTGCGAATTGCCAATGACATGGTCCGCGTGCTCCAGCAGCCACTGGTTGTCGCCCAGGAAAGAACTGGAAAAGTCCGGCGCACCGCCGCGTTTGAAGTCATGCAGCGGGATCATATCATGAATCAGCACATGGATTTCCACGTCCAGCTTTTGCAGGTGCTTGATCGGGTGAATGATCAGCTTGGGCCGCCCGCAACTGACCCAGGCCCCGCCATCGAGGGACACGATAGGATTGTCAGCGCCGCTCAGCGCCCAGCGGGAGCGTTCAATCAGGTCCACAACACCGAACACGAAGGGGGCAATGTAGTGCAGAGCCTTCTTTTTCTTGCGGTTGTGAATCCGGCGCATGAAATACGGCTTGCCGGAATTCGGCACATTCAGGTCGATCCCGCCTTCAGCGGTATCGTCATATTTCGGGAAAACCTCAAAAAATGCGTCATGCCCCTGAGAATACGCAACAAACCGGGTGCCGTTATTCGCCCGGAAGGCCTCTTTGGCGCCTTCCGCAACGACCTTGGCAATACCGTAGTAAGTTTTAAACCCGTGAGACAAATACAGCAGCTCGGTCAAATCGTAAAAGAGCGGACGCATGGGATCTCCAGCTGAGTTTTGAGTGGACCGGCCATCGCTGCTGTATGGCTTCAGGGCAAGCGGAGCAGCGTAAGAACCGGAAAGCGCAGGTTGTGCGCCGGGTCCGGGCACCTGCCCGGAGGGAGCAGCGGCAGCGGACAGAGGAGACGGGTTCCGGCCTTGCAGCCGGGACCCGTCCGGAAGCTCTTTCAGGCCTTAGCCTTCGGCAGCTTCCTCTTTCTGGATTTCTTCACCGGTTTCCTGGTCGACAACTTTCATCGACAGGCGGACCTTGCCGCGGTCATCAAAGCCCAGCAGCTTGACCTTCACTTCCTGGCCTTCCTTCAGAACGTCCGAAGGATGGTTCAGGCGGCGGTTTTCGATCTGGGAGACATGCACCAGGCCGTCGCGTTTGCCGAAAAAGTTCACGAAGGCGCCGAAGTCGACGATCTTCACAACCTTGCCGGTGTAGACTTGGCCTTCTTCCGGCTCTGCCACGATCGAATAGATCATGTCATAGGCCTTCTGGATGGCATCGCCGTTCGGGCTCGCAATCTTGATCACACCGTCGTCGTTGATGTCGACCTTGGCGCCGGACACTTCGACGATCTCGCGGATCACCTTGCCGCCGGAACCGATCACTTCGCGGATCTTGTCGGTCGGGATCTGCATGGTCTCAATGCGCGGGGCGTGGACCGAGAACTCGTTGGTCTCGGACAGCGCCTTGCCCATCTCGTTCAGGATGTGCAGACGGCCGTCCTTGGCTTGGGCCAGGGCTTTCTCCATGATTTCCGGGGTGATGCCGGCAACCTTGATGTCCATCTGCAGCGAGGTGATGCCGTTCTCGGTGCCTGCCACCTTGAAGTCCATGTCGCCCAGGTGGTCTTCGTCACCCAGGATGTCTGTCAGCACCGCATAGGAGCCGTCGTCTTCCAAGATCAGGCCCATCGCCACACCGGCAACCGGGGCCTTCAGCGGCACGCCAGCGTCCATCATCGACAGCGAGCCGCCGCAGACGGAAGCCATCGAGGAGGAGCCGTTGGACTCGGTGATCTCCGACACCACGCGAATGGTATAGGGGAAGTCGGTCGGTGCCGGCAGAACCGCCTGCAGCGCGCGCCAGGCCAGCTTGCCGTGGCCGATTTCGCGGCGGCCCGGGGAGCCGACACGGCCCACTTCGCCAACCGAGTACGGCGGGAAGTTGTAGTGCAGCAGGAAGTTGGATTTGAAGTTGCCGTGCAGCGCATCGATGAACTGCTCATCGTCGCCGGTGCCCAGCGTGGTCACGACCAGGCCCTGGGTCTCGCCGCGGGTGAACAGGGCGGAACCATGGGTGCGCGGCAGCAGGCCGGTTTCGGCAACGATCTGGCGCACGGTGGTGGTGTCACGGCCGTCGATCCGCTTGCCGCCCTTGACCACGTCGCCGCGCAGGATGCCGGCTTCCAGTTTCTTCATGGCAGAGCCGAGGTTGGCGTCTTCCAACTGCTCTTCGGTCAGCGCTGCTTTGATAGTTTCACGGGCAGCGGCAACAGCGGCGGTGCGCTCTTGCTTATCGGTGATCGCGAATGCGGCGCGCATCTGCTCTTCGCCGGCGGCCTTAACAGCTTCGTACAGCTCGGAGTAATCCGGCGCCTGGAAGTCGAAGGGCTCTTTTGCGGTCTCTTCGGCCAGCGAGATGATCAGGTCGATCACCGGCTGGATCTGCTCATGCGCGAAGTTCACCGCGCCCAGCATCTCGGCCTCGGTCAGCTCATAAGCTTCCGATTCCACCATCATCACAGCGTTCTTGGTGCCGGCCACAACCAGGTCAAGGCGCTGCTCGGGGTTGAGGCGCAGGTCCTGCATGTCGTCGACGGTCGGGTTCAGCACGTATTCGCCGTCAACAAAGCCGACGCGGGCGCCAGCGATCGGGCCCATGAACGGCGCGCCGGAAATGGTCAGCGCAGCGGAGGCAGCGATCATCGCAACGATGTCCGGGTCATTGACCAGGTCGTGGCTCAGCACGGTGCACATCACCAGCACTTCGTTCTTGAAGCCGGGAACAAACAGCGGGCGGATCGGACGGTCGATCAGACGCGCGGTCAGGGTTTCTTTTTCGGTCGGGCGCGCTTCGCGCTTGAAGAAGCCGCCGGGCACCTTGCCCGCAGCATAGTATTTTTCCTGGTAGTGCACGGTCAGCGGGAAGAAGTCCTGGCCGGGCTTCTGCTGACGGGCAAAGGTCACGTTGGCCATGACCGAGGTTTCGCCCAGGGTGGCAATCACGGAGCCATCAGCCTGGCGGGCAACCTTGCCGGTTTCCAGTGTGAGCGTTTCCTCGCCCCACTGCATCGATTTCTTCGTAACGTTAAACATCTAGCGTATCCTAAAAGGGAGCACTCCCGGCCCTCCGGGTCTCCCGTTTGCGTGGCGGCCCCATTGCCGCCGGCCCCACTTATCTTTCTTTCGCGTGCCGGGGCCTGGGCACATCGTCTCAGATAGGCCCGCCCATACATGAGTTTGCGGGAAATTGAAAGGGAAAGCAGTGATCCGCGCAGCGATGGGCGGCGGCGCGCCTTCCTGCCATGCGGCCGTGGCCTTGCCATACAGGCGGGCGGGGCCGCACCCCGCCCGGAATGAAATCAGTTCGTGGTTTCCAAGCCTTCGGGGCGGCCTGCGATGACGAATTGCAAACCCTCAGGGTCCAGGAACTCCGCTGCAAAGCGGTTCAAGTCCTCCAGGGTCACAGCGTTAATCCGGTCGTTGCGGGTCTCCACATAGCTGATCGGCAGATCGTCCATCTGCATGCCCGCCAGTATCGAGGCAATGCGGCCGTTGCCGTCAAAGCGCAGCGGGTAAGCACCCGTCAAATAGGTCTGGGCGTCCTTGAGTTCCTTTTCCGTCACCCCGTTTTCGGCCATGCGGCGCCACTCATTGCGGATCACCTCGACCGCTTCGGCCATCTTGCCATTGGCAGAGGCCACCGAGCCCATATAGACCGCCGCAAGATCCCGCGGAACCAGATAGGAATAGACGCCATATGTCAGCCCGCGCTTTTCCCGCACTTCTGTCATCAGGCGAGTCTCAAAAGATCCGCCGCCCAAAATCTGGTTCATCACATAGGCTGTGAAGAAATCCGGATCTTCACGCTTGATCCCCTTCTGGCCGAACAGAGCGACCGACTGAGGGGTCTCGAAATCCACAACGGTGACTCCTCCCTTGATAGTGACCTCTGCCGGGCCGGGGATCGGCGCGCCCTCCGGAGGCAGCGCCCCCAGCAGATCATCCAGCAGGGTGCCCAGCTCCTCGGCCGTAATATCGCCGACGGCGCTGACATAGAGTCTGTCGCGGGCAAACACCGCCTCGTAAGCGTCAAAGATGTCCTGCCGGCTAAGCGCTGCAACGGTCTCCAGCGTGCCCTTGCCATCGCTGCCATAGGGGTGATCGCCAAACACCAGCTTGGAGAACATTTCGCCAGCGATCTTGTCGGGGTTCTTGGCATCAGAGCGCAAGCCGGCCAGCACCTGTGCCCGCACACGGTCCAGCGCGTCCTGATCAAACCGCGGCTCAAACAGGGTCTGGCGCAGCAGAGCCATTGCCTGGTCCCGGTTTTCGGTCAGGAGGCGGGCCGAGATAGACACCGAATCCTTGTCCGCATCATAGGAGAACTCCGCCGCCAGCGACTCCACTGCGCGGGCGTAATCCTGCGCGCGCAAATCGCCGGAGCCTTCCTCCAGCAGCCCAGTCATCAGATAGACTGCGCCGCGCTTGCCCGGCGCATCCAATGAGGTGCCGCCGCGAAAGCGCAACTCCAGAGCCGAGAAGGGAATGCTGTGGTCTTCCACCAGCCAGGCCTTGATCCCGCCGGGAGAGGTGACTTCCTCGATCTTGATGCCTGCCCATGCGGGCAGTGCCAGGAAACAGGCCATCACTGCCGCAGCGATATATTTCAGCGGAGTCATTGAGTTACCTCTTGGTCGCGCGTCATCCAGCCGGTGACAGATGTTTCCGGGCGCAGTACTTCGTTAGCGGCGGCGATGATCTCATCCGCGGTGACCGATTGCAGGATTTTCGGCCAGTCCTGCACGTCCCGCACCGTCAGCCCGATGCTCAGCGCCTGGCCGTAGCGGTTGGCGATACCGTTCACATTGTCGCGGTCATAGATCTCCGCCGCACGCAGCTGCAGCTTGATCCGCTCCAGCTGGGCTTCATCCACCCCCTCTTCCAGAAAGCGGGCGATGGTGGCATCCAGCGCAGTCTCGGCGTCCTGCATGCTGACGCCCTCCGCCGGGACAATCAGGAAGGTAAAGGAGGTGTCATCCAGTGTGCTGCCGGAGTAGAAGGCGCCGGTGTAGACGGCGACCTGCTGGTCGAATTGCAGCGCATCGGCGAGGTAGGAGGTGTTGCCGCCGCCCAGCAGTTCCGCCAGCAGATACAGCGCTGCAGCTTTCTGCTGGGCGCCGCTGTCGCGCTCTGGTGCCAGGTAGGACCGCTGCACATAGGGCTGCGCGACGCGCGGGTCCTTGAATGTCAGGCGGCGGGCCGCGGTCTGCGGCGGCTCCTGGCTGCGAAAGCGCTCCGGCAGATCCGGATTGGCCGGGATTACGCCGTAATACTGTTCGGCAAGCGCTTTCACCTCGTCGGGCTGCACATCGCCGGAGACGACCAGGATGGCGTTGTTGGGCGCGTAATAGGTTTGATAGAAGGACAGCGCGTCCTCCATATCCAGGCTTTCCATCTCGTGCCGCCAGCCGATCACCGGCTGGCCGTAACGATGATTGAGGTACTGCACCGCTTGCAGCTGCTCGCGGAACAGCGCCACCGGGTCATTGTCTGTGCGCTGGTTACGTTCCTCCAGAATGACCTCGCGCTCGGTGGCGATATCCTCCTCGCTTAAGCGGAGATTGGTCATCCGGTCGCTTTCCATCTGCATCATCAGCTCAAGCCTATCGGCAGCAACGCGCTGGAAGTAGGCGGTGTAATCATAGCTGGTGAAAGCGTTGTCCTGACCGCCATTTGCCCGCACCGTGGCGGACAATTCGCCCGGCGCCAGCTTGTCTGTCCCTTTGAACAGAAGATGCTCCAGGAAATGCGCAACCCCGGACTGCCCCGGCGGCTCATCGGCGGAGCCGGCCCGGTACCAGACCATTTGCTGCACCACCGGCGCCCGGTGGTCCTCGATCACGACAACGTCCATACCATTGTCTAGGGTGAACGCAGTCACCGCCTCGTCCTTGGCCTGCAAGGGGCCGGACAAGGCAGCACTCAGCGCCGCGGCGGCCAATGTGACCCTGTGGATCATCTGGCATCCTCCAAATCTCTGCACCCCTGCCCTTGCCCGGCGGGATGCGGTTACTGCTCTTTTGTTCATTGCAGCCACAAATCGCGGTCCATTGCCAGCAGAAAGGCTGCTGTCAACCTACGCGGCTGCTGGCGTCTTGCAAGACCGGCTGGCAGAAAAGTGAGCGCTCAGGACTCGTCTTCAGGCGGCGAAGACGGCGTTGCGGCCCCTGCCCTGCGGAACTGGTCGCTGACGGCAAACGGATCGATGCTTTGTTTGCGGTAGAGCTGCTCGTAGCGGTCCACCGGCACGATCTTGATCCGGCCGAGATGGCGGTTGCGGTGACGGAAATTCGCATCTTCCTCCGCAAGGGTCGCGCGCACTCCGGGCTGCACACCATAGCGGCTGGAAGCCGTGACCAGCGCCGCGTCTCCAGACGGCACCCCGCTGCCCGGAACGAGAGCGCCCGGCTTGCCGCCCAGGGCAACCACCGCTTCGGCCCGTGGATTGACATCCGTCAGATTGCTCCCTCCGGGGGTCGGCGCCGGCAGGCTGCTGTAGCTTTCCGGCGCGCTCAGCGGCTTGGTCGGCAGGATCAGAAACTCATCCGGGCCGGTGCCCGGTTTCTGAAGGACACGCAGCCCCTTCTGCGCGCAGCCGGAGATTGCCAGCGCGCCAGCCAGAATGATCACTGCGAACGGGATCTTCATTGCCCCAAACTCCTGCCTGTTTCCTGGCGCTTTTAACGTATTTGCCTGCCAAGGTCTACGCAGGCTTTTTGCGGCGTCCGTCAAAGAAAATCAGCCCCGCAGCACCCGCGAAGATGAAGATGTCGGCGACATTGAACACAAAAGGATTCTGGATGCCGCAGCAGGAGGTGTTCAGGAAATCCAGCACATAGCCATACAGCAGCCGGTCCGCGACATTGCCCAGGGCGCCGCCGATCACCAGCCCGGCCGACAGCTGCATGCCCCTGGACTTGTCCTGACCGCGGCAGACCCACACCGCCAGGACCACGCAGATCACCGCCGACAGGGCGATCAGAATCCAGCGCGCGGCTTCATCACCGCCTCCGAACAGGCCAAAATTGATGCCGGTGTTCTCGCCGTAGCGAAAGTTGAGGAATGGCGGCAGCACGTCTATCCGGTGGCGCTGGTCCAGCCCCATCCAGTGAATCACCAGGTATTTGCTGGCTTGATCCGCCAGGAACGAAAGGGCCGCGCCCCAGATCATCCAACGTGCTGCCATGTCTTAACTGCCCCGTTTAGTGGCGGAAGTGGCGCATGCCGGTGAAGACCATGGCCAGGCCTTTTTCGTTGGCAGCCTTGATCACCTCGTCATCGCGCATCGAGCCGCCCGGCTGGATGACGCAGGTGCCGCCTGCGGCAGCCGCTTCCAGCAGACCGTCGGGGAAGGGGAAGAACGCATCCGAAGCCACGGCGCAGCCCTTGGCCAGGCTTTCCTCCAGGCCCAGTTCAGCGGCCATGCGGCCTGCCTTGGCAGCCGCCACATTGGCACTGTCCAGACGGCTCATCTGGCCCGCGCCGACACCGACTGTTGCGTTGTCCTTCACATAGACAATGGCGTTGGACTTGACGTGCTTGGCAACTTTCCAGGCAAACAGCAGGTCCTGCATCTGCGCATCAGAGGGCGCCTTCTCGGTCACCACCTTCAGGTCCTCCATGCCGACATAGCCGACGTCCTTGTCCTGCACCAGCATACCGCCAGCCACTTGCCTGTAGGCCACGATGGGCTTGCGCGGATCCGGCAGACCCTCGGTCAGCAGCAGGCGCAGGTTCTTCTTGGCTGCAAAGATTTCCTTGGCTTCGTCAGACGCACCCGGCGCGATGACCACCTCGGTGAAGATCTCGGTGATCTTGGCGGCGGTCTCCGCGTCCAGCGGCTGGTTCAGCGCCACGATACCGCCAAACGCCGAGGTGCGGTCGCAGTCGAATGCCTTCTGGTAGGCCTCTGCCAGGGTCGCGCCCTTGGCGACGCCGCAGGGGTTGGCGTGTTTGATGATAGCGACTGCCGGGCCTTCAGCCGGATCGAATTCCGCCACCAGTTCATACGCAGCATCGGTGTCGTTGATGTTGTTGTAGCTCAGTTCCTTGCCCTGCAGCTGCACGGCAGTGGCAACACCAGGACGGTTCGAGCCATCGGTGTAGAAGGCCGCCTGCTGGTGGCTGTTCTCGCCATAGCGCAGGGTCTGCTTCAGCTCGCCGGCAAAGGCACGGCGGCGCGGGGTCTTTTCCTCCAGCGCTGATGCCATCCAGTTAGACACAGCCGCATCATACGCCGCAGTGCGGGCATAGGCGGTCTGGGCCAGCCGCTGACGGAAGGCATAGGACGTCTGGCCGCCGTTGTTGTCGAGCTCTGCCAGGAGCGCCTCATAATCCTGGACATCGGTCACCACGTTGACGAACAAGTGGTTTTTGGAGGCCGCGCGGATCATCGCCGGGCCGCCGATGTCGATGTTTTCGATCATCTCATCGTAATCCGCACCACGCGCCAGCGCCGCCTCGAACGGGTAGAGATTCACAACCAGAAGGTCGATGGCGCCGATGCCGTGTTCCTGCATTGCGGCGACGTGGGTGTCATTGTCCCGAAGGGCCAGCAGGCCGCCATGCACCATCGGGTGCAGGGTCTTCACGCGGCCGTCCATCATTTCCGGAAATCCGGTCACTTCGGAGACGTCTTTCACAGTCAGCCCCGCGTCGCGCAGCGCCTTGGCGGAGCCGCCGGTGGACAGCAGTTCGACACCGCGCGCATCCAGCGCCTTGCCCAGCTCAATCAGGCCGGTCTTGTCGGATACGGAAAGCAGCGCACGGCGTACGGGGTGAAGGTCGGTCATGGCAGGGCAGGTCCTTTTCAAAGGCTCAGTCAAACGTCTCGGGCTCGTCCCGGTTCAGGTCTCGCACGGCGATGGCAGTTTCCTGCGCCTTGCTGAGCGTCCACCGGACGCGGGTGGCATATCCCATCGCCCGCCCGGATAAAACGATCTGCTTTGCCGCACGCGGCTTCAAGCGGGTCTTTTCCAGGAAAACGCTTGGCTCCAGCCGCAACTGGCAGCTGCCGTCATGACGGAACACCCAGATCTCCCCGCTCTTGAGCGCCATGGATACTGCCGTGCCGCCCAAGTCAAGGGCCGCGTCGACCTCCGGGTGCAGGTGCAGGCGGATATCAAAGCCGATACCGATATCCAGGCTTGCATCCCGCACCTTGGCGAACTGGCGCTTGGCGGAATCGTCCAAGGCCACCAGCATGTCCTCGCCGCTGAGGCTGCGCCCGTCAAAGGATAGCTCCAGCATGCGGGCATGGGTCAGGCCGAAATGCGCCGCATAGCCGTTGTGCCCGCCCTGAAACCGCAGTCCTTCCGCCAGATCGCTTAATTCCAGCGGCACGTCGTCAGGCGCTTCGATCAGTTCTTCATGGCCCGTGGTCTTGTGCGGCGGGGCCAGCCGGGCGCTGGAATGCCCCTCGATGCACAGCGTGGTATGCGAGGGCGTGGCGCGCCCGGCCCGGCGCCACTCAACGCCAAAGGTTTCACCAGAGCCGCAATTCACGATCAGCGGCCGCCGCCCCGAGGTCAGCTCGAACGCCAGGGTCGATGCGTGGCCGTTATAGGATGCCTTGCCCTGGGGCGGGGCGGAGGCGTCCACGATTACTGAGGTGCGCCGCGCCGACAGCCGGGCAAAGCCCATCGCCAGACCGTCGGAATGGCGTTCCGCCACGTGGCTGGCAGCCAGCGCATGATCCAGCCGCCCCTCCAGCCCGCGGCCGCCGCCGTGGAACCGCGCCAGCCCGCCGTCACTGTGACGCAGCGTGCGCAGGGTCGGCGCGATCCGTTCAATGGCTGCGACATGAGCATGAGGCACCATACGGCCCGCCTCGTGCAGGGCCGCGGCGGCCCAAGTCAGAAGGGTAAACACCTCCAGCAACTCTTCCGGGTTGCGGGTCGGCAATCCGCCCTGGGCGTCGATTTGAGACTCGCATTCAGCCGCCAGCGCCCTGACAGCCGGGTCTGCCAGCTCTTCGCGTCCCTGCAAGGCAAGGCCCGCATAGATCAGGCCGCACAGGGCCTCGAACCGCGGCAGGCCCGGCGCTGCGCCCTGCCAGCGATGCGCAAGATACCAGGTCTGCCGCGCCAAGGAGCCATAGAACGCCTCGGTTTGGTCCTTGTCCTTGCCACTCAGCAGAAACAGCGCGTGGTTGATCCAGCGGATCACCCGCCGCCCGGTCAGATCCGGCAGCCAGGCCAGGCCGCCGCCCCGCCCGTGCTGCGCGATCCAGCCCCAGACCCATTTTTGCGCCTTGGCACGCGCCTTGAAATCACCGACTGCAGCCAGATCGTCGAGCCAAGCAAACCCGTGCCGCTCGGCGTCAAATGCAGCGTCCGGCGCAACAACCTCCCACAGGCCTGTATCAGGCGATTCGACCAGATAGCCGGCAAACAGAAGATTGCCTGCCACCAGCTGCCGCCCGCGGGCAAAACTGCCGATGGTGCGCGGTTCAGGCTGCGAGACAAAGCCGGTCGCGGCAGGCTGGCTGCGGGCCCGCCAGGCGTAATACCGGTTCAGCAGCCGGGTGCCGCGGCCTGCCATTCTGTCGTAAGTGGACATGCTCTTTTTGCCTCACGCCGGGTTCGCCAGGGCGTTTTGGCAAGAGCATAGCGCGGGGTGCAGCTCAAGTCACCGGCGAATGCCCGGCACGCCCCGCGGTCACGCGGTTTTGCGCAAAAGGGCCATGTAGAAGCCATCCATGCCGCCGCGCTCTGGCCAGTAATCCGGCCGCAGGCGCAGGCCGCCCTCTTCGGTGATCCAGTCAGCCTCCACGCCGGGCACTTTCAGCGCCTCACGGTCTGCCGCCATGTCCGGGAACATGTCCAGCGCTTCCTCGACCTGGCATTCGCCCTCGTCCGGCAGCAAGGAGCAGGTGCAGTACATCAGCCGCCCGCCTGGTTTCACCAAGGTCCAGGCGTGCGCCAGCATCTGCGCCTGCAACTCAATCAGCGCGCCGAACTCGCTGCCGTCCTTGGCCTGCGGCAGGTCCGGGTGGCGCCGGATGGTGCCGGTGGCGGAACAGGGCGCGTCCAGCAAAACCGCGTCATACTGACCAGTCTGCTCCAGCGCATTGCCGACCACCAAGTGGGCCACCAGCCCGGTGCGCTCCAGGTTCTCCCGCAACCGCGCCACGCGGCTCTCCGAGACATCCACCGCGGTCACGCTGGCGCCGGCAGCGGCCATCTGCATGGTCTTGCCGCCGGGCGCTGCGCACAGATCCAGGGCGTGCTCCCCCGGCTGCGCATTCAGGATCAGCGCGGGCAGCGCGGCAGCGGCATCCTGGACCCACCAGTCGCCAGCCTGGTAGCCCGGCAGCGCCGACACCTGCCCCGCGCTGGAGATCCGCAGTGAACCGGTGGGCAGCGGCACCCCCCCAAGCGCCTGCAAGTCCACGCCCGGCTTGCCGGTGATATCCAGCGGCGCGCCGGCATAATGCGCGGCCTCCATGCCCAGAATCGCATCGGCGCCCCAGGCCTGCACCAGCGGTTTTCGCAGCCAGTTCGGCAGGCGCGGAACACGCAGTTTTGCCCATTCCGCCGGCCCCTCCTCCGCCACCTTGCGCAGCACCGCGTTAACCAGTCCTTTCAACTGCCCGTGGCGGCGGTGTTTCGAGACAATCGCCACCATCGCATTGACCACCCCATGCGCAGCCCCGCCTGAGCAGAGCTCCACCGTACCCAGCCGCAGCGCGTTCATGACCATCAGCGGCGGTACCTTCTTCAGATGCTTTTTCAGGATCCGGTCGGCCCGCTCCAGGCTGCGCAGGGTTTCCGCGGCCAGCCGCTGTGCCCGCGCGCGGTCTTCCGGCGCCAGCTTCTCAAGCGCCCCGGCAGCATAGCATTCCGCCAGGAGCCGCCCCTCTCCCAGCACCTGATCCAGCAGGTAGACCGCAGTGCGGCGGGCATGATTGGCATCGGACATCTGGCAACTCCTTGGGGCGCGGCTTGTCGGCGCGGGACAGGGGCGTATATCATGGGCGCAGCATAAAGGAACCCGCGATGAGCGAAGAGACCGCACCCGAGAAAAAAGACCTGCCGCCTGCTGCCGTGCGCGCCCTGGCCGAGGCAGAGGAACGCCGCAAGGCTGCTGAAGCGCAGGAGCCGCGCCCCAAGGAACTGGGCGGCCGCGACGGGCCCGACCCGGCGCGCTATGGCGATTGGGAGAAAAAGGGCATCGCCATCGACTTTTAAGGTGCGCCGCGGGGGCCAGCCCCCGCACCCCCGGAGTATTTCCGGAAAGATGAAATGAACTGCCCGTCATTCATCTTTCTTCCAATACTCCTACCCTGCTGCCCGCCAGACAGCTCCGCCGCCGTGCGGGGAGGCGGCGGCCCATCAGGGCCGGCTTTCAGACCTCAAAGTCCCAGAACATCCACCATATCGTACTGCCCCGGCGCCTTCTCCTGGCCCCACAGGGCCGCCTTCAGCGCGCCGCGGGCAAAGATCGCGCGGTCGGTTGCCAGATGGCGAAGCACGATCCGCTCGCCTGCCGCTGCAAACAGCACATCATGCTCGCCCACGATGTCGCCACCGCGGATGGCGGTGAAACCGATGTCCCCGCGTTTGCGGGCGCCGGTAATGCCGTCGCGGCCGGAATCGCGCACATCCGCCAGCTTGACGCCGCGGCCCTCGGCGGCAGCCTCCCCCAGCATCAGCGCGGTGCCGGAGGGCGCATCCACCTTGTGGTGGTGATGCGCCTCAATCACCTCGATATCGAAATCCTCGTCCAGCGCGGCGGCAACTTTCTTGGTCAGCTGCACCAGCAGGTTCACACCCAGGCTCATGTTGCCCGCGCGGATGATCACCGCGTGGCGCGACGCCGGTTCCAGCTGGGCAATCTGCTCATCCGTCATCCCGGTGGTGCCGATCACATGCACCGCGCGGGCCTGGGCTGCCAGCTTGGAAAAGGCCAGTGTTGCCTCCGGCGCGGTGAAATCGATCACCGCCTGCGCCTTGGAAAAGGCCTCCAGCGCATCGGCGGTCACAGTAACACCGGCCGGCGCGCCGCCCATCATTTCGCCCACGTCGCGGCCGACCCAGGCGTGGCCTTCGCGTTCAACGGCTGCAACAAGCGTGGCCTTATCGCTCTCCAGCACCGTCTTGATGAGCATCTGCCCCATACGGCCCGATGCGCCGGTAATCACGATCCCAGGTTTGTGAGTCATTGGCCAATTCCCTTGTTCATGCCGGATTTGTCCTACAGTGCCGGGCAGCGCTTGGCAAAGCCCGCGATCCGGCTTAGATCGGAATCATGGCAAAGAACAAATTCCACGATGGCCCCGGCCCGTCCCAGCGCCAGCTTCGCGTCGGCGAACTGATCCGCCGCACCCTCTCTGAAGTGCTGGCGCGCGGCGACGTGCATGACCCGGACCTGAACCGCATGTCGATCACCGTGGGCGAGGTGCGCACCTCGCCTGACCTGAAAATCGCCACCGCCTTTGTGCTGCCCCTGGGCGGCAAGGGGCAAGAGGATGTGCTGAAGCTTCTGGCCCGCAACAAGAGCGAGCTGCGCCGCATGGTCGGCAAGAAGCTGGGGCTGAAATTCACACCCGATCTGCGCTTCCGTCTGGATGAAACCTTCGACCAGATGGATGATACCCGCCGGATGCTGAGCCAGGACGCGGTGCGCCGCGACGTGGAAGAGTGATCCGCAGGGCTGCCTTGCTGCTGGCCGCGCTCTGGACCGCCCCGGTGGCTGGTGCGGTTGACTGCAGCGATGTGGCCTATGAGGGCAACCGGTACTCGATCTGCGAAGTTGACGCCACGCAGGAACAGCTGAGGCTGTTCCTGAAGGATGGCGAGGGCCAGGTCTACGGGCATTTTTCCACCCTTGAGGAAGCGTTGGCGGAGGAGGGCAAGGCACTTGCCTTTGCAACCAACGCCGGAATGTATCACAGCGACCGTTCGCCTGTGGGCCTTTATGTAGAGGGCGGCGCCGAGGAAATGCGGCTAGTGACCAGTGCCGGGCCCGGAAATTTCGGCCTGCTGCCGAACGGTGTGCTGTGCATCCGGAAAGGCCGGGCGGATGTGTTTGAAACCCTGGCTTTTGAGCGGGCACAACCCGGCTGCACATATGCCACCCAGTCCGGTCCGATGCTGGTGATCGACGGCGCGCTGCACCCGCGGTTCCTGCCCGATTCGGACAGCTACTACATCCGCAACGGGGTGGGCACCTCAGCGGACGGAACGCGTGCGGTTTTTGCAATCTCGCGCAATGCGGTGACCTTCCACCAGTTCGGCAGCCTGTTCCGCGATTATCTGAAGCTGCCAAATGCGCTCTACTTCGACGGAAACATCTCGCGCTTGCACGCACCGCAACTGGGCCGAAGCGACGCGGGCTTTACGATGGGGCCGGTTGCCGCCGTGGTTGAAGACGCCGGGCCGAGCGAGTAGCCGCCCGCTCAGCCAGCGCGTTTGCGCATCTGCCGCACCATCGGCACAGAGTAGATCACCAGCGCCGCCCAGATCATCGGGAAGGCGATCATCCGGGCTTGCCCGAATTCCTCGCCGAACAGCAGCACCGCGGCCAGCATGATCATCGTCGGTGCGATATACTGCAGGATGCCCATCGTCGACAGCCGCACCAGCTTGGCGCCGTTGGCGTAGACGATCAGCGGCACCGCCGTGACCACACCGCAGCCGAGCAACAGCGAGGTATCGCTGAACGAGCCGCCAAAGCTGCTGCTGCCAGTGGCGGTCAGATAGGCGAAGTAACCCAAGGCAGGCGCCAAAAGAATCAGCACCTCCAGCAGGAACCCCTGGTTGGCCCCGATCGGCAGCGACTTCTTGAAGAACGCGTAGAAGCCCCAAGTCAGCGTCAGGCCCACAGCCACCCAAGGCACCCGGCCCGCTTCCAGTGTCAGCACCACCACCGCAGCGGCGGCGAGCGCAACCGCCGCCATCTGCGCTTTGCCGAGCGGTTCACGCAACAGGATGGCGCCAAGCGCAATGCTGAACAGCGGGTTGATGTAATAGCCAAGCGCGGCATCCAGTGCCCGGCCGGACGCAATCGACCAGACATAAATCCCCCAGTTCAACGAGATCAGCGCCGCAGTGATGCAGGCCATGCCCAGCATCCGCGGGTTCTTCAGCGCGGCCTGCAAATCCTTGGTCCGGCGCAGGACGATCAGCAGCGCGCCGGCCACAGGCACCGACCAGATCACCCGGTGGACGACAATCTCAGCGGCAGGGATATGGGACAGCGCCTTCATGTACAGCGGCAAAAAACCCCACAGCAGATAGGCGGTGACCGCGAAGGCCAGCCCGCGGGGCGTATCCAGGGTCTCGGTGGGGTGCGGTGTCATGCGGCGCTCCTGTTCAGGGGACACTTATCGCTGTTTTTCAGCCGGAGGAAACTTTGTTTTCCGTGATACCGGGTATTCGGCCCCGTTATGGGCTGAGCGCCCTGACGCAAAAAAAAAGCGGCTCCGGGTTAAGGAGCCGCAAGTCAATCATTTGGGGTGCGGGTGCGCGTCAGGCTTCCAGCGACCGGCGCAGCATTTCGACGTCCTCGGCGATCTGGCCGTCGGTCAGCTTCAGCTCTTCGATGCGCTTGACGCCGTGCATGACGGTGGTGTGGTCGCGCCCGCCAAAGCGGCGGCCGATCTCGGGCAGAGAGCGGCTGGTCAGCTGCTTGCACAGATACATCGCCACCTGGCGCGGACGCGCATAGGAGCGCAGGCGCTTGGGGCCGATGATGTCGGACATCCGGATGTTGTAATACTCGGAGACCTTGCGCTGGATCTCCTCGACGGTGATCTTGCGCTCGGAGGCGCGCAGCACGTCCGCCAGGCAGTCCTGGGTCAGATCCATGTCGATCTCGCGGCCCACCAGGGATGCAAAGGCGAACAGACGGGTCAGGGCGCCTTCCAGCACACGCACGTTGGTCGAGATCCGGTGCGCCAAGAACTCCAGCACACCATCGGCGATCCGCAGGTCAGGGTAGGTTTCGCGCTGCTGCTGCACCTTGGTCTGCAGGATGCCAAGACGCAGTTCGTAGTCGGTCGGGTGCAGGTCCACCACCAGGCCGCACTGCAGGCGCGATTTCACCCGGTCTTCCAGATCCTTGATCTCCCCCGGAGCGCGGTCAGCGGAGATGATGATCTGTTTGTTCTGGTCCACCAGCGCGTTGAAAGTGTGGAAGAACTCTTCCTGGGTGGAGTCCTTGCCGGCGATGAACTGAACGTCATCCACCATCAGAACGTCGACCGAACGGAACAGGTGTTTGAAGTCCATCATCTTACGCTCGCGCAGGGCCTGCACGAAGCGGTACATGAACTGTTCCGCGGACAGATACAGCACATTCAGATGCGGGTTCTTTTCTTTCAGTTCCCAAGCGATGGCGTGCATCAGGTGGGTTTTGCCCAGGCCCACGCCGCCATACAGAACCAGCGGGTTGAAGGTGACCGGGCCGCCCTCGC
This sequence comes from Leisingera daeponensis DSM 23529, assembly GCF_000473145.1. Taxonomy (NCBI): domain Bacteria; kingdom Pseudomonadati; phylum Pseudomonadota; class Alphaproteobacteria; order Rhodobacterales; family Roseobacteraceae; genus Leisingera; species Leisingera daeponensis. The sequence goes on from NZ_KI421500.1 coordinate 2,764,570, forward strand.
CGACACGGCGCGCAGCGGCATGGGCCAGTTCGTTCGGCTTGCCGACCACGAAGCTGTCGAAGGTGAACCGCGGATCCAGCGGCGCCGCCTGCAGCGCCTCCAGCGTGTCCCTGACTGCCGCCGCTGCCGGTGCTGTCATGACTGCCAGATCATCCTGCGCGCCGCCGTAAGACCCCGCTGCGACGGCCGGTTCTGCCGGGCGCGCCGGGCTGTTTGCCGCTACACGGAACGCCAGCCGCTGCACCGGCTCGCCTGACATTGTCAGCTCATGCAGGATAAGATCTGCAAAGTTCTGGCTGACGTAATTTCCCATGAAATTCGTCGGCACTTTGAAGACGGCTACCCCACCGTCGACGGTATCGAACTCCAGAGGTTCGATCCAAGTGGTGAAGTTGTTCTGGCCAACCGTCTTCAACAGCCGGTTCCTGAGCTGTCCCCATTTTTCTTCTGTCATGCTGCGCCTCACGCGTCCCCAAAAAGCAGCGGCCCCTTGGCCGGGCCAAATCCATCGTAACCCCCAACCACCCGGGGGCCGTCCACGCACAGGGTTTCTGTGTGCGGACCGTCGCCGGCCGCATCGCCCGAAGGCTGAACGTTCGTCTGTCAACAGGAAAACCCGCCGCATAAAGCGGGCTATCTGCCGTCACGAACAGTATCGCACACAATTGAGACAAGGCTGCTGACCTTAACGATACAGCAGTGGCTCCCGGACAGAGCAAGGCACGTGCGTGCCGTCTGTTCCGGGCAACCTGGCAACCTTGATGCCCGTCAAGATTGCCGCAAGCAGCCTGTCCCCCCAGCGAGTGAATCGCTGACACAGTGGTAGCAATTTGAGGGGGGCAGCAGCAACGAAACTATGATGTTGACTCTGCCTTTGGCCGCAAAGAATCTCCTGCACCCGCGGCAACCAGCCAAGGCTTTGCCCAAAAAACAAGGCGCTGCAATTTGCAGCGCCCTGACAATTTTTCAACAGCTCGTGAGCCTGCTCAGAAGAGCGAATCTCAGCCCAGCGCCTTCACGCGTGCGGACAGGCGCGAGATTTTCCGGGAAGCGGTGTTTTTGTGATACACACCCTTGGTGACGCCGCGCATCAGTTCGGGCTGAGCTGCGCGCAGAGCGGCGGTTGCAGCTTCTTTGTCGCCGGAAGCGATAGCTTCTTCAACTTTACGCAGGAAGGTGCGGATGCGCGAACGACGGGCTTTGTTGACGGCAAAGCGCTTCTCGTTCTGACGTGCGCGCTTCTTGGCCTGGGGCGAATTTGCCATGATGTCTGACCTTATCTTCGGGTTCTGTTTATATCGGACGCAATGCCAGCCAAACCCGGGTCGGACCACCGGTGTGATTCTAGCCTGAGCGGGCTGCACGCGCATGTATGAGGGCGGCGTTTATCCAACTCTGTGCAGAATTGCAAGGGCACCGGCCCGGAACGCAAAACGGCGGGCCGCACAGCCCGCCGCTCTTAGTAGGGGTCTTCCGGCGCTTACTTGTCGCGGAACTGCGCTTCGCGCTTTTCCAGGAAAGCCGCCATGCCTTCCTTCTGGTCTTCTGTCGCAAACATCGAGTGGAACACCCGGCGCTCGAACAGCAGGCCCTCGCTCAGCGGCAGCTCGTAAGAGCGGTTCACCGCTTCCTTGACTGCCATCGCGGTCAGCAGCGATTTCTCCGCGATCTTCTGCGCCGCGGCCGTTGCTTCCTCGATCAGCTTCTTGGCCGGCACCACGCGCGACACCAGGCCCGCGCGTTCTGCTTCCTCGGCGTTCATGAAGCGGCCGGTCAGGTTCATGTCCATCGACTTGGACTTGCCCACGAACCGGGTCAGGCGCTGGGTGCCGCCGATGCCAGCCACAACGCCCAGGTTGATCTCCGGCTGGCCGAATTTGGCGGTTTCCGCGGCGATGATGAAATCGCACAGCATCGCCAGCTCGCAACCGCCGCCCAGCGCATACCCCGCCACCGCCGCGATGATCGGCTTGCGGATGGCCGAAATGCGGTCGTTGGCATCGGCAAACAGGTTGGTGGAAAACACCTCGGTAAAGCTCATCTCCGACATCTCCTTGATGTCGGCACCGGCGGCAAAGGCCTTTTCCGAGCCGGTCAGCACGATGCAGCGCACCTTGTCGCTGGCATCAGCCTCTTCCAGAGCATCGCAAAGCTCGCCAATGAGCTCCCTGTTGAGCGCGTTCATCGCCTCCGGGCGGTTCAGTTTTATGAGGCAAACGTGGTCCTGCACATCGACGTTGATCGTCTCGTAGGCCATGATTTCTCTTTCGGTTGTTCCGTTCAGTCCTGAGTCCTTACCAAAAGGGTCCCTCTGATCAAGCTATCTTTGGCACTTTACACAGTAGAAGGTGGAGCGTCCCGACTGGGTGATTCTGGCAATTGACCCTGCGCAACCTTCACGCCGGCAGGGTTCGCCCTCGCGCCCGTAGGCATCAAAACTGTGCTGGAAATATCCAAGTTCACCAGATGCTTGCCGGAAATCCTTGAGCGAAGAACCGCCTGCTCTGATGGCCTCCTGCAGCACTTGCCGGATGATCGGCACCAGCGCCGCAACCCTGTGCGCGGCAATCTGCCCGGCCTTACGGCGTGGCGAAATTCCCGCACGAAACAGCGATTCGCAAACGTAGATGTTACCAAGGCCCGCAATGATTCCCTGATCGAGTAATGCCGATTTGACAGGCGTGTTGCGCCCCTTGAAGGCGGCCACCAGATGATCCTCGTGGAAATCATTGCCCAAGGGTTCCGGCCCCAGCACCGACAGCAGCTTGTGAGAGTCCGCAGCCGCGGTCTCCAGCAGATCCATCGCTCCGAACCGGCGCGGATCGTTGAAGGTGATACGGGCGCCATTGTCCATGTCCAGCACCACATGGTCATGTTTCTCTGCCTGCGGATGCTCATGCACGAACTGCCCCAGCGGATCCCCGGAGACCGTCATCCGGCCCGACATGCCCAGATGGATCAGCAGAGTTTCGTCCGTATCCAGATCTGCCAGAATGTATTTCGACCGCCGCCTAAGGGCATTGACCCGAGCGCCCGTAAGCCGCTCTGCCATCGCTGGCGGAAACGGCCAGCGCAGATCCGGCCGGTTCACAGCGGCTTTCAGAATGACCGCGCCCTCCATCGCAGGCGCCAAACCGCGTTTCACTGTCTCGACCTCGGGCAATTCTGGCATTACACCCCTCCTGAACCAACGGGCCGCATTGTGCCTGCCCCACAGCGCCTTATAACAAGGGCCAAACTCAGCAAACGGCAAGTGGCATGAGCAACACCAGCGACAACACCACCCATTTCGGGTTCGAAACCGTCCGCGAGGAGGAAAAGGCCGGCCGTGTGCAGGGGGTCTTCAACTCGGTCGCCTCGAAATACGACATCATGAACGATGTGATGAGCGTTGGCATCCACCGCGTCTGGAAGGACGCGATGATGGACTGGCTGGCACCGCGCCCCGGCCAGCGGCTCTTGGACGTCGCGGGCGGCACCGGCGACATTTCCTTCCGTTTCCTGAAACGCGCGGGCCACGGCCATTCCACCGTGCTAGACCTCACCCGCCCGATGCTGGAAGAGGGCCGCAAGCGCGCCGAGGCCGCGCAGATGGCCGGCAGCCTCGACTGGGTCACCGGCGATGCGATGAAGCTGCCGTTCAAGGACAACACCTTTGACGTCTACACCATCTCCTTCGGCATCCGGAACGTGACCCGCCCGCAGGAAGCCCTGAACGAGGCCTACCGGGTGCTGCGCCCCGGCGGTCGGCTGATGGTTCTGGAGTTCTCGCAACTGCCGAATGACGGCCTGCAGAAGCTTTATGACCTTTATTCCTTCAACGTGATCCCGCGGATGGGGCAGATGATTGCGGGCGATTACGACAGCTACCAGTATCTTGTGGAATCGATCCGCAACTTCCCGGATCAGGAGACTTTCCTCGGCATGGTGAAACAGGCGGGCTTTGAGAACGCGAAATACCGCAATCTGTCGATGGGCATCGCCTGCCTGCATTCCGGCTGGAAGATCTGATTCATGAGAGGTCCTCATAATATCCTGCGCCTAATCCGGACAGGCGCCACTTTCGAGCGCACGGGCGCCATGCATTCGGTGCTGGAGGCGTTCGAGGCGCCCAAACCTCTGCGCCTCCTGGCGCGCACCCTGGGCTGGCCGTTCAAATGGCTGGGCTACAAGGGCGACCCTGCTATGCCGCCGGAGACCCGCGCACTGAACGCTCTGGGGCCGGCCTATATCAAGTTCGGACAGGTGCTTTCGACCCGCCCCGACGTGGTGGGAAAGGATTTGGCCAATCAGCTGCGCGTGCTGCAGGACAAGCTGCCGCCGTTTTCCCGCGCCCAGGCACTGGCCGAAGTGGAAAAGGAACTGGGACGCCCGGCCTCGGAGATCTTCTCCGATTTCAGTGATCCGGTCGCCGCCGCCTCGATCGCACAGGTGCACCGGGCGACACTGGCCGAAACCGGCGAGGAAGTCGCCGTCAAGGTGCTGCGCCCCGGGATCGAGCGCGCCTTCAACCGCGACGTAGACGCCTTCTATTTCGCGGCCCGCATCGTGGACCTGTTCGCCCCAAGCGCCCGCCGCCTGAAGCCGATGGACGTGATTGAGCATTTCGACGGCGTGGTTCAGGGTGAACTGGACCTGCGGCTGGAAAGCGCCGCCGCCTCGGAATTTGCTGCCAACACCGCCAAGGACGAGGGCTTTCAGCTGCCGGAGATCCGCTGGGCCTATTCCGCCCGCCGGGTGATGACCATGGGCTGGGCCGACGGCATCCCGCTGGGCGATAATGACGCGCTGGACGCGGCAGGCCACGACCGCAGGCTGCTGGCCAACCGGGTGCTGTCGCTGTTCCTGCGCCATGCGCTGCGGGACGGCTATTTCCATGCCGACATGCATCAAGGCAATCTCAAGGTCGCCGCCAACGGTGATATCATCGCCTATGACTTCGGCATCATGGGCCATATCGACGAATACACCCGCCGGGTTTATGCAGAAATCCTCTACGGCTTCATCAAACGCGACTACAAACGCGTGGCCGAGGTGCATTTCGAGGCAGGCTATGTGCCCGCCAACCGGGACGTGGATGAATTCGCCCGTGCCCTGCGCGCGGTGGGCGAGCCGATATTCGGCATGGACGCCTCGCAGATTTCGATGGGCCGTCTGCTGAACTACCTGTTCGAAGTCACCGAACGCTTCGGCATGGAAACCCGTACAGAGCTGATCCTGCTGCAGCGCACAATGGTGGTGGTCGAGGGCGTTGCCCGCTCGCTGGATCCGCATATCAACATCTGGGAAGCGGCCCGGCCGGTGGTCGAGGACTACATCAAGAAATCCATCGGCCCCCGCGCCGTCGCCTCCGACTTGCTGGAGACCGCAAAGGTGATGGCCCGCTTCGGCCCGCGCCTGCCTGCGCTGGTGGAGCAGGCGCTGATTGCCCAGGCGGCGCAGAACGGTGCCCAGAACCGCAGCACCGGCAACTGGATTGCCCCAGCCGCCCTGGGCGCTGCCGGCGGCGCCGCCTTCTTTGCGGCCGTCGCCCTGCTGATCTGAGATCCGCCACCGGCAGCGGCGGCGCCCTTCTTTCTGGTCGGGAATACTCTGTTGGAGGGCGCATAGGCCGCAGGCCCACGGGGAAGCCCCCTCTCCGCCCGGCGGCTGATTCTGCCGGGATACAACGGGAGGCCCGCCCCGCCCGATCCGCTCCCATGTGTGGTTTTTCGTGTGCAACGCAGCCTGAATGCAGCGGAAAAACATATTCTATCACAGGTTGATTTGTCTTCATTTCCAGAATGTTGACTACAGTCAAAACCGGCAGCATGATGGCGGCAGGTTCGGGCTGGCCGCTTCTTCCGAAATCGCAGTATTGGCGAGGGAGATCTGGATCAGATCGTTCCTGAAGGAGATACTTGCGGCCAAATGCCAGATTATGGGTTTGCCCTCACCAACAACGGAACCGGGTCATGAGGCATCCGCGGAAAGCCCTGCATTTCAAAAGTGAAAGTTTGATGCCTTGCATGACGCGGGAACATTTTCGGGAGTTTGATCCCGACGCTGTCCCCGCCGGAGGCAGGCGCCAGGGCACCGGGGCCCCCGCAAGCGCGCATAACCCGTTCTGCAACATGGCGCTCGGGTCTGGCAGGGGCTTCCATGGTAGCGCGATTGTCATAAAACCAGTCTTTAACGGGCTTGCCTTCAATCCGGAAAATAACGGCCAGTCATTTAATTTTATTGATGAAATCCGCAGTGCACCCCAACCCGCTCAAATTCCCCGCGCGGGTCCGTGTGGGACAGAAAACAGCTAAAAGACGTTTGGAGACACATTTTCGGATGGAAGACCTCAACCAGGCTAGCAGTGCCGGAAAAACAGAATCTCAGCCCGAGAAGTCCGACGCGCGGGAGAAGGCCCGCAGCCAGGGGTTTCAGGTTGCAGGCATCGCGGCTTCTGCCGGAGGTCTGGAAGCGGTTTCCCTCCTAGTGCGGAACCTTCCCCGCTCCGCCAATGCGATCTATGTGATCGCCCAGCACATGTCGCCGACCCATAAAAGCGTGCTGACGTCGCTAATCGCGCAGGAAACCTCGCTGCCGGTTGTGGAACTGGGCCGTGTCACCGAACCCGAGGCCGGTACGATCTATGTCACACCGCCCGACACCGATGTGGTGTACGAAGGCGGTCAATTACGATTGCGTACCCCCGCGGGCCACCCGGCAACGCCGAAGCCGTCGGCCGACCGGCTGTTCAAAAGCCTCGCCGAAGAATGCGGCGAAAACTGCATCGGTATCGTGCTGTCGGGAACCGGGAGCGATGGCAGCTACGGTGTGCAGTCGATCCGCGAGGCCGGCGGCATCACCCTTGCCCAGGATCCCGGCACGGCGAAATATGACGGCATGCCAACCTCTGCGATTGAAACCGGTTGCATCGACCTGACGCTGACACCGGAACAAATTGGCGAGCACTTCGAGAAAATCTTGGCCAAGCCGCGTGACCTGGAACTGTTGCGCCCGGTTGCGGGTGAACCCAGCAAGCTGACCGAGCTGTTTGGCATCTTGCTGGCCCGCACCCAGGTCGATTTTGCCAACTACAAGGAAAACACCCTGAACCGCCGCATTGCCCGGCGGATGTCGGCATTGGGAATCGGCGACTACGAGAAATACGTCGACTATTGCCGGTCCAGCGTTGACGAGGTGGACGCGCTTCACCGCGACCTGCTTATTTCCGTCACCCGCTTCTTCCGCGACCCGGAACAGTTCCGCAAGCTTCACGAGCAGCTGGAAAGGCAGCTGGCAGAGCGCGGCCCCGGGCCGGTCCGGGTTTGGGTGGTCGGCTGCGCCACCGGCGAAGAGGCCTATTCGATTGCGATCCTGATCGCGGAGATCCTTGGCGGCATTCACGCCCTGACAAAAAGCAACGTGCAGATCTTTGCCACAGACATTGACCAGAACGCCATCGAAATAGCGCGAAAAGGGGTCTACCCGGTTTCCGCGGCGCAGGACATTCCGCTCAATTACCTGTCAGACTATTTCGTGGTCGGCGAAAGCGACATCACGGTCCGTCAGGAATTGCGCAATGTCACGCTGTTTTCTCGGCACAACGTTTTTCAGGATCCGCCGTTTATCAACGTCAACCTCGTCACGATCCGCAACGTGCTGATATACTTCAACCTTGCCTTGCAGGAGCGGGTCCTGACCAGGCTGCACTATTCCATGGCGACGGGCGGCCTGCTGTTTCTCGGCACTTCGGAGACCGTCGGCGAAATGGGTATCTACTTCGAGGCCCGCCAGGGATCCGACAAAATCTTCGGCAAGCGGCGCGGGATTTCCGGGGAATTGTCCGTCTCCTCCAGAACGCAGGGCAATGGCTATCTGCGGTCCCTCAACCTGCGCAAATCTGCCGAAAGGGCGGCAGCTGAACAGGCTGCGCAGGCAGACCTGTCACTGGCCCGTGCCGTTGCCCCCAACGGCATTATATGCACCCGAAACGGCGACATAATCGAAGTGCTGGGCGACATCAGTGTCTACAGCGAAATCCGCGCCGGCATGTCGACCTCGCTCAACGTAAAAATGCTGATCGAACCGCTGCGCACTGAGGCCTCCAGCCTCATCGCTGTCGCGCTCCGCAACGAGCAACGCCGCGACGGCCGCTGGCACAATGTCTCGCTGCCCACCGGCAACCGCGCTCAGCTGCAGGCCTTTCCGTTCCACAGCCGGAACGGCGGCGAGGTGCATTGCCTGCTTGCAATCAACACCAAATTCGAAGAGCAGAAAGAATACAGCTTCGAAGAAATTTCCGACCGCGACCAGCGCGACTACGTTGAGCGGATGGAGATGGAAATCCGCTCAACCCAAGAGGCGCTGCAGCAGACCATCGAGGAATTGCAGACCGCCAATGAGGAACTGCAGTCCGCGAATGAAGAACTGCAGTCCACCAATGAGGAATTCCAGGCCACCAACGAGGAGCTGGAAACCTCCAACGAGGAGCTGCAGTCCACAAACGAGGAATTGCTGACCGTCAACGAAGAGCTGCAGATCAGCTCGGCAGAACGCCAGGCGCTGTCCTCGGAGCTTGAGGCCATGCTGGACTCCTCTCCCTATGCGGTGGCGCTGGCAGACCAGGCGCTAATCATCCGCCGCGCCTCGCGCATGGCCCAGGAATTGCTGGGTATCAGCGAGCTTCCGCCCACCGGCTTGCACCTCAGCCAATGCAACCTGCCGCGCGGGTTCCCGGCTCTGGCGCCGATCGCCAATGCGGTTCTGCGGCTGCAGCAGACCCGGCGCATACCGGTGCTGTCGGGCGGCCGCTACTACACGCTGGTCATGTCACCGGTGCTGGACGTGCATCACAAGCAGATCGGCATTTCTATCACCGTCACCCGCTTTGATATTGAACCCTTCTACAACGTGCTCCGGCTGGTCAGTAAGGTCGCCAGGGTGGGCTTTTGGACCCATAATCTGGATTCCGGAGAGACCCATCTGTCGCCGGAGGCCAAGGAGATTTTCGGGATCGGGCATAGCCCTAGCGCCCCGTCTTTCGACGATATACTTGCCCGCGCGCACCCCGAAGACCAGCCGTTCCTAAGGTCCTCGCTCGCCAAGCTGCAGAAGGACGGCGGCTCCTTCGAATTCGAAGCGCGGTTCTTTGACGATTCGGGCGATGCCAGCTGGCTGAAGGGCAGCATGACCGTGTTTCAGGATTCTCATGGCGAAATCGTCCAATTTATCGGCGTTTGCTGGGACAAGGACGAAGTGGACGACCGGGAATTGCTGATTGACTGCGGTGCCGCGATACAAGACCGCCTTTCCATCGGCGTGTTTTCCATTGACGCTGTGAACAACGTGCCTTCCTGGAACCCGGCAATGTTCTACCTGCTTGGCTATGATCCGGAAACAACCCGGCCTTCGGTGGAGCTTTTGCTGGAGCAGGTCCACCCGGACGACCGGGCCGCTGCCAGAACCGGATTGCGGAATGTGCAGGTCGAGGGCCAGCCTTTACATCACCCGTTGCGGCTGCGCGCTTCGGACGGGACCTATCTGCGCGCGCTTCTGTTTGCACAAGCCAAACGGGAAAAAGATGGCCGGATCTCCCAAGTGTACGGCGGTTTGCAGCTAACAGTCACTGGCTCCGAACAGGCATCGGGCGCTTAGACGCACGATGTCAGCAGCCATGGAGGACCAACCGATCAAAGACAGGCCCCGCATTCCGGCCGCACCGCACGCAACCGGATTTTGCTGCTTGTGCAAGTGCCGCGTGCCATCCGTCCGCCAACCGTCCCGCATGCGGCAAGCGCAATTTCTGCAGAGGTGCCGCTAATGCTGCCTGAAGACGCGGACGTGAACGCCGATGTGTTGGGCAACGCCTTTCTTGCCTCCCCTTACGGGTCGTTCATCCTGAACTGGAATGGCCGCATCCTTGTCTGCAACCGGCGGGCAGAACGCAGTTTCTGCCCCTTTTCCCCGGCTGGCAGCGGCGCCTTGACCGGCACATCCTTCAGCGAATTGACCCTTTGGGACCGGGACGATGTTATATCCAGCCTGCGCAAAGGCGCCGCTTCCGGCTCGGTGTCCTTTCCCATGGCCGCGGGCAATTTTATCGCGCCGCTTCCGGACACCGAATTCCGTGTCTCGCTGCTGCGTTCGGCCACCAAGGGCGAACGGCTGATCCTGCTGACCCAGGATCAGCTGCGGCTGACAGCGGACAGGCTGCGGCAGATGAACGAGATGCGCGGCAAGCTGCGCGGTGAATTGTCCACCGCCAAGGATGCCAATGCAAAGCTGCAGGAAACCCTTCTGTCGATGGAGGCCTTTGCCCATGCCGCCGCGCACGATCTGCGCACGCCGATCAACACCATGACCGGTTCCCTGCAATTCTTCTCTGAGCATTACAGCGCCGCGCTGCCGCAGACCGCCAGGGAGTTCTTGCAGCACATGGCCCGCGCCGCACGGCAAATGGACCAGCTGACGACGGAGCTGCTGGAGCATTCGGTATCAACCGCCTCCGGCACCAGCTTTCAGGAAGTTGTCATGGCAGATGCGGTTTCAGAAGCCTGCGACAGCCTGCACCAGGCGCTGCAGGAGTGCGGCGCCAAGACCCGCGTCCGGGGCGCGGACATCACGTTGCATGCGGATCCAACCTTGCTGCATCTGGTGCTGACCAACCTCCTGTCTAACGCAATCAAATACCGGGATCCGGCCCGTCGGCTGGAAATCACCATCAGCATGGAAGGCACCGGACGGGAGCACTGGACGTTGTCGGTTGCCGACAACGGCACGGGGTTTGATCCGCGGGAGAAGCACCGGATCCTTCAGCCGTTCCACCGGGTGCACCGCGAAATCGAAGGCAGCGGAATCGGGCTGTCCACGTGTGCCGAGATTTGCCGCCGCCACTCCTGGAAGTTCACTGCCGATGCCGAACCCGGCAAGGGCGCCACTTTCAAGATTTCCTGCGGCTAAGGCCGGCAGCGCGCCGCCTGGACACGAAAAACAGGGCGTCTGGAAGGGCCGCGGAGACCCGCCTCGCCGCCCTGGTCAGCTTGCCGCCATGGCGGGAACCCGCCCGGTCACATGGTCGACCATGCTGAGGAGATCGGACAGGTTGACCGGTTTTCGCAGCACCCAGCGGATATTGCGGCTGAGGCTGAACAATTCGCCGCCCGAAAACAGGCGGCTGCCGGTGATGCAGACCACTGGAATATCCGGGCGCAGCAGAGCGGCGTAATCTGCCACTGGCAGCGACATCTCCTCCCCGATCTTCAGGTCCAGCACCAGCACGTCGAGGGGCAATTCGGTCAATGCAGAGATGGCGTCGCTGCAGCTGGTGACGGCGGTCACGTCATATCCGGCTTCCTGCAGCGCCATGTTGAAAGTGAAGCGGACGCCGGCGTCGTCCTCCAGAAGCAAAACTTTGGCTGTCACATTGATACCCTGTACCGGCGTGGCTGGTGCCGGGATCACGCGGCCTTGGCGCATTCACGGCTGTTCGTTTAACCCCGACATGTGAATTTCGAAGCAAATTTTCAAAACCACCGTGAACCGCCATGCGTTCATAAGGGATATCTTCTTCTACTTAAAATTGCACAGCCTGTACATCTCACCCGCATAATCTTTTCGTAAAAGCCGTGCGTCCCGGCAAGGGGAGCTTTGGGAAACCGCCCCTTGCCGCGCTTACCGTCAGAGCCGTTCAATCGCCAGCGCGATGCCTTGCCCGCCGCCGATGCACATGGTGATCAACCCCTTGGAACCGCCAGTCCGCTCCAATTCATAAAGCGTTTTCAGGGTGATAATCGCACCGGTGGCCCCCACTGGATGGCCCAGAGCAATGGCGCCGCCGTTGGGGTTAACCTTGGCCGGGTCCAGTCCCAGCTCTTTGTTCACTGCCAGCGCCTGCGCTGCAAAGGCTTCGTTGGATTCGATCACATCGAAGTCGCCAGCCGACAGGCCGGTCCTCTCCAAGAGGTTGCGCACCGCGGGCACCGGACCGATCCCCATCACCTCGGGGCGCACGCCGGCATGGGCATAGCCCAGGATCCGCGCCTTGGGCTTCAGCCCCGCTTTCTCTGCCGCCGCAGCCGTGGCCAGGACCATGGCCGCCGCGCCATCGTTGATTCCGCTGGCATTTCCGGCGGTTACGCGGCCGTCCTTCTGGAACACCGCCCTAAGCCCGGCCAGCGCTTCCGGCGTCGTGGCCTTTGGGTGTTCGTCCACCTCAAAGGGCACCAGGTCGCGTTTCACCTTCACATCAACGGGGGTGATCTGCGATTTGAAGTGCCCGGCCTCGATCGCTGCCGCAGCGCGGGTCTGGCTGGTGAGTGCGAACTCATCCATCTGCTCGCGGGTGATCTCATGCTCCTCCGCCACATTCTCTGCCGTCACCCCCATATGGCCGGTGCCGAAGGGACAGTTCAGCGCGCCCAGCATCATGTCGAGCGACTTCACGTCGCCCATCTTCGCGCCCCAGCGGCTTTGCTGGATGATGTAGGGGCTGCGCGACATGTTTTCGGCGCCGCCGGCCAGTGCGAACTCCGCGTCGCCCATGGCAAGGGATTGATAAGCTGAGATAATTGCCTGAACGCCGGAGCCGCAAAGGCGGTTCACGTTCATCGCCGGAACCGCATCCGGCACCCCGGCCTGCATGGCGGCAACGCGGCTCAGGTACATATCGCGCGGCTCTGTATTGATGATGTGGCCGAACACCACATGGCCGATCTGGCCGCCCTCGACGCCGGAGCGTTCCAGCGCGGCCTTGGAGACCGTCGTGGCCAGGTCGATCGGCGCAGTGCCCGCCAGCGCGCCGCCAAAAGTGCCGATGGCGGTGCGGGCGCCGTCCAGGATCACGATGTCATTCATACTCTCTCTCCTCGTCAGATTTGCCCCATCATGCACCCGCAGCATTGATCTGTCTGCTGATACGTGCCGTCATCAAAACGCGGCGTCACCAGTCTGTCACCCTCCATGCACCCCCTGTGCACCCCCTGTGCACCGCCGCAGCGCGGCATCGCCGTGTGCGGGAACATTTGACAAATCAGCCGCATCAGCGCAGAGAATCCGTCATGACGGAAAACACAGACGATATCCTGACCCTGCTGCCCGCCCGCTTGAAGGAGGCGCGCCGCGCCCAGGGCCTGAGCCTGGAGGCGGTGGCGAATCTCTCCGGCGTCAGCCGCTCGATGGTGAGCCAGATCGAGCGCGGTGAAAGTTCCCCCACCATTGCGACGCTGTGGAACCTGACCCGCGCGTTGCAGGTAGACTTTGCCGGGTTGCTGGAGTCGGGCGACATGCAGGACCGGATCGAAGTGCTGCGCGCCGCGGATGTGCCCAAGATTGAGAACATGGGCCAAGGCTGCCGCATCCGCATCCTGTCGCCGCCGGAAGAGGCCGGCGGGCATGAGGTTTATGACATCCGGTTCGACCAGGGCGGCGCGCTGGTCAGCCAGCCGCACACCCGAGGCGCGGTGGAGCAGCTGACGGTGCTGGAAGGCGAAATCGCAGTGAGTTCAGGCAATGCCAAGGACCAGCTGCAGGCCGGCGACACCGCCCGCTATGCCGCAGATGTCGCGCATTCGATCACCGCCCCCGAGGGGCCCGCACGGGTGTTTCTGATTGTGAAGAACGCTTGACGCGGGTGACTGCGTTCAGGCGGGCCCTGCGCGTGTCCTTGCGTGAAAGGTAAAAGCGGTTTGAAAGCCTGCATCGGCAGGAAAGTCCCTTATCGGGTCTTATTCGAACAAACCCCTTGAACGACTCGGGACAACGGCCCATATGTGGTCCGCTTACGTTATTCTTGTCGATCCACTGTCTCCCGCTCTGCGGCGTTTTCAGTCTCTCGATCCAGACCGACTACGCCAGGCTGCCGCACTTCCGCGGGCAGCAATCATCAGGAGACTACGGATATGGCCACTGGCACCGTAAAATGGTTCAACACCACCAAAGGCTTCGGCTTCATCGCACCCGACGGCGGCAGCAAAGATGTGTTCGTTCACATCTCCGCAGTTGAGCGCTCCGGCCTGACCGGCCTGGCGGACAACCAGAAAGTCACCTTCGACATCGAAGCAGGCCGTGACGGCCGCGAGTCGGCGGTGAATCTGCAGCTGGCATAAGCCGCGCAGACTTGCACATTTGAAACGCGGTCCCTGAAAGGGGGCCGCGTTTTCTTTTGGGCTGTCAGCCTTTGTTCTTTTCATCCCAGAGTTTGGGCTCCCAAAGCTCCACTTTGTTGCCTTCGGGGTCCAGCACCCAGGCAAAGCGGCCGTTTTCATGGGTTTGCGGCCCCTGCAGGATGGAAATGCCCGCCGCGGACAGCTGCGCGATCATGCCGTCCATGTCGTCGATCCGGTAGTTGATCATGAACGTTGCGGTGCTGGGGGCGAACCATGTGCCGTCCGGGTCGGCAGTGGCCCAGACAGTCAGGCCGCCGTCCTCTGCCCTGTCGTCCTGCCAGTTGAGCACGGCGCCACCGAATTCCTCCAGCTCAAGTCCCAGATGATCCCGGTACCATGCCGCCAGCGTCTTGGCATCGCCGCGCGCCTTGATGAATACGCCGCCAATTCCCGTGACTCTTGCCATGTCTGCAATCCTCCCTAGTTCGGGGGCAGATAGTCCGGTTTGGCGGAATTTCACCGGCCGCATCCAGTTTCACGGATTTTTTTCCGCAATCCTGAAATCCTGCATTCCGGAAACACATCCGCTATGCTAGACGTGCGACTCGAGACACCAAGGGAGTTTGCGCATGTCCACTGCTTTTCTGACCGACATCTCCAACACGCTGGCCCAGATCGAGGCCGAGGGGCTGTACAAGCGCGAGCGAATGATCACCTCCCCGCAGGGGGGCGAGATCACGGTTGGCGGGCGTCAGGTGATCAACCTATGCGCCAACAACTATCTGGGTCTGGCCGACCACCCTGCCCTGATCAAAGCCGCCAGGGACGCGATGGAGCCAAAGGGGTTCGGCATGGCCTCAGTCAGGTTCATCTGCGGCACCCAGGACATTCACCGGGAGCTGGAGCAGAGGCTGGCACAGTTCTTGGGCAAAGATGACGCGATCCTGTTTGCTGCCTGTTTCGACGCCAATGGCGGGCTGTTCGAGCCGCTCTTGGGGCCGGAGGATGCGATCATTTCGGACTCGCTGAACCATGCGTCGATCATCGACGGCATCCGGCTGTGCAAGGCCAAGCGTTACCGCTATCTCAACAGCGATATGAACGACCTGGAGGCCTGGCTGAAACAGGCCCGCGAGGATGGCGCGCGGCATATCATGATCGCCACCGACGGCGTGTTCTCAATGGACGGCTATCTGGCCAAGCTGCCGGAAATCCGGGCCCTGGCGGACAAATACGACGCCATCGTGATGGTGGATGACTGCCACGCCACCGGCTTCATGGGCAAGACCGGCGCCGGCACGCCGGAGCATTTCGGAGTGGACGCGGACATCCTGACGGGAACCTTGGGCAAAGCACTTGGGGGGGCCATCGGCGGTTATATCGCCGGGCCGCAGCCAGTGATCGACCTGCTGCGGCAGCGGGCGCGGCCCTATCTGTTCTCCAATTCGCTGCCGCCCGCCATCGTTGCTGCCGGGCTGGAGGCGATCCGGCTGGTGGAAGAAGGGGACGAACTGCGGGCGCAGCTGTTCGAGAACGCGAAATGCTGGCGCACCGGGCTGGAAAAGCTTGGGTTTGACCTGCTGCCGGGCGAGCATCCGATCATCCCGGTGATGCTGGGCGAAGCGCAGCTGGCGCAGGACATGGCGGCCCGGCTGTTTGACGAAGGCGTCTATGTCTCCGGGTTCTTCTTCCCGGTGGTGCCGCGCGGGCAGGCCCGTATCCGAACTCAGATGAACGCGACGCTGACGCAGGAGGAACTGGACCGCGCGCTGGCGGCGTTCGGCAAGGCGGGCAAGGAACTGGGGGTGATCTGATGAGCCGTCCGAACACGATGAAGGCGCTGGAAAAGAGCCGCGCGGAAGAAGGCCTGTGGATGGTGCAGGCGCCGGTGCCGGAGATCGGCCCGGACGAGGTGCTGATCAAGGTGAAGAAAACCGGCATCTGCGGCACCGACATCCACATCTGGAACTGGGACGACTGGGCCGCGCACACCGTGCCGGTGCCGATGATCACCGGGCATGAGTTTGCGGGCGAGATCGTCGAGATCGGGCGCAATGTCACCGATCTGGCGGTGGGGCAGCGCTGCTCCGGCGAGGGGCATCTGATCAAGACCGACTCGCGCCAGAGCCGCGCCGGCAAGTTTCACCTGGACCCCGGCACCCGCGGCATCGGGGTGAATGAGCAGGGGGCCTTTGCAGAGTATCTGAAGCTGCCGGCCTTTAACGTGGTGCCGTTGCCGGATGACATTCCGGACGAGATCGGCGCGATCCTGGACCCCCTGGGCAATGCGGTGCACACGGCGTTGAGCTTTGATCTTTTGGGCGAGGATGTCCTGATCACCGGAGCAGGCCCCATTGGCATCATGGCAGCGGCAGTGGCGAAACACGCCGGGGCGCGGCATGTGGTGATTACCGACATTAACCCGGACCGTTTGAAGCTGGCTGCGCATGTGGTGCCGGCGGTGCGCACGGTGGATGTGTCCAAGGAAGAGCTGCAGGATGTGATCCGGGAGCTGGGCATGAAGCAGGGCTTTGACGTCGGGCTGGAGATGTCCGGTTCGCAGGCTGCACTGGATCAGATGGTGGAGGCGCTGGTGATGGGCGGCAAGATTGCGCTTCTGGGCATCCCTCCGGGCAAGTCGCCGGTCGACTGGTCGCGGATCGTGTTCAAGGCGATCACTATAAAGGGGGTCTACGGGCGCGAGATGTTCGAGACCTGGTACAAGATGATCGCCATGCTGCAGAATGGGCTGGATGTGAGCCGGGTGATCACCCACCGGTTCGGGGTGGATGATTTCGCAGAGGGCTTTGCCGCGATGAAATCTGGCGCCAGCGGCAAGGTGGTGCTGGACTGGACGTGATAACGGGCTGAGGGGGCTTTACCCCCTCGCGCCTTGCGGCGCTCACCCCCAGAGTATTTGCGGAAAGATGAAAGCGGATCAGGGCGTCAGCGCCACTCTGCCCGCTTCCGTCAGCAGCCAGCAGTCGCGGCCTTCGAACACCGCGGCGCTGAGAGGGCGGCCGTAGCCGGCGCCGCTGTCGAGATTCACCCGGTTCCCCCGGTGCTCCGCCCGCCTGCCCGGGGTGTGGCCGTGCACCACCAGCCAGGGGTGGGCGCGCTCGTCGTTGAGGAACTCCTGGCGGATCCAGATCAGGTCGTCCTCGTTTTGGCTCTCCAGCGGCAGGCCGGGGCGGACGCCTGCGTGGACAAAAAGCAGCCCGCCTTCTTGGTGATAGGGTTTGAGGCGGGACAGAAAATCCAGATGCGCCTGCGGAACCGCGGCGCGGGCGCGGGCGTGGGTCTGGTAAATGCGGTCGCCGTCTTCCACCTCCACCCCATAGGACTGCAGCGTCTCAAGTCCGCCGATTTGCTCATGCAGCCAGTGATAGCCGACCAGCAGGCGGGCGTCGTTGCGCGGGTACTCCTCCAGAAACATCGAGAACATCCGGTCGTGGTTGCCCTTGAGACAGATCCAGTCACGCCCCTCGGCCTGCCCCCGGGCGAGCCGTTCGAGCACACCGCTGCTGTCCGGGCCGCGGTCGGTGTAGTCGCCGAGGAAGACGATACGGGCGCCCTCGCCGCCGTCGGCCTCGATCCGGGCCAGCGCCTGGTCGAGCATCTCCAGCTGTCCGTGGATGTCTCCTATGGCGTAGAGGGGGGCGGTCATGGCGGCTCCTTTGTGCGGATCTGCCGGAGTGATGGCGCATTGCGCCGCGCGGCTCAACCCCGGGAATGCAGGTGCGCGGCTGGCAATCCGGACAAAGCGCGCCACGTTACTGGCATCGGCAGTTTGCCATCAAGCTGAACAGGGAGAGTTGGAGATGGAGGGGATTGCGCGGTGGTTTATGCTGGCCGCGGTTGTGTCGGCGCTTGGCGGCATGATCTGGGGCATACAGATGTCGGCGAGCCAGGACCACCTGCTGTCGCCGGCCCATGGGCATCTGAACCTGCTGGGCTGGGTCAGCTGTTCGATCTATGCGTTTTATTACCACCTGCTGCCGGCCGCCGCCGGGGGCGCGCTGCCTCGTCTGCATCTGGGCGCGGCGCTGCTGGCGCTGGCGCTGCTGGTGCCGGGCATTCCGCTGGCCATCCAGGAGCGCGGCGAGGGGCTGGCGCAGGCGGGATCAGTGGCGGCGCTGTTGTCGATGCTGATCTTTGCCGCGGTTGTGCTGCGGCACCGGCCGGAAAAGGCAGTGTTTGCGCGCCAGAAGGGGCATTGAAAAAGCCCCCGCAGCGGTGGCGGGGGCTTTTGAGGTCTTGCGCAGGTCTGTTTAGACGACGTCGAACTCCAGCGGCTTGATCTGGTTGAACAGGCCGGTTTCGGCAAGCTTGGCGCGGATCTCAGCCGGGACGGGCTCATCCACGTAGAGCAGAGCGATGGCCTCGCCGCCGGCTTCGGCACGGCCCAGGGTGAAGTTTGCGATGTTGACGCCGTTGTCGCCCAGAGTTTGGCCCAGGGTGCCGATGATGCCCGGCACGTCCTCGTTGGTGGTGTAGAGCATATGCGCGCCCACATCCGCCTCGAGGTTGATGCCCTTGATCTGGATGAACCGCGGCTTGCCGTCGGAGAACACGGTGCCCGCCACCGAGCGCTCGCGCTTGGAGGTGACGGCAGTCACCTTAATATAGCCATCAAAGGCACCGGATTTGTCCTGGTTGGTGGTGGAGATCTGGATGCCGCGCTCCTTGGCCACCACCGGGGCGGAGACGAGGTTCACCTCGGGGTTGGAACGCTTCATGATGCCGGCGATCACCGCGCAGTTCAGCGCGTCCAGGTTCAGGCCGGCCGCCGCGCCGTCGTAGAGGATGTTGATCGCCTTGATCGGCTCGTCGGTCATCTGGCCGACGAAGCTGCCGAGGTGGTCGGCAAGCTTGATCCAGGGGCCCATGACCTTGGCTTCCTCAGCCGTCACCGACGGCATGTTGAGCGCGTTTTCAACCGCACCGGTCAGCAGGTAATTGGACATTTGCTCTGCCACCTGCAGGGCGACGTTTTCCTGCGCTTCGGTGGTGGCGGCGCCCAGGTGCGGGGTGCAGACCACGTTGGGCAGACCGAAGAGAGCGTTTTCCTTGGCCGGCTCCTCCGAGAAGACGTCGAAGGCGGCGCCGGCCACATGGCCGGAGGTCAGAAGCTCCGCCAGCGCGGCCTCATCCACCAAGCCGCCGCGGGCGCAGTTGATGATGCGCACGCCCTTCTTGGTCTTCTCCAGGTTTTCCTTGGACAGGATGTTGCGGGTCTGCTCGGTCAGCGGCACATGCAGGGTGATGAAGTCGGCGCGGGCGAGCAGCTCATCCAGCTCCACCTTTTCGACGCCCATCTTGTCAGCCTTTTCCTGGCTCAGATAGGGGTCATAGGCCACAACCTTCATCTTGAGGCCGCGGGCGCGATCGCAGACGATGCCGCCGATGTTGCCGGCGCCGATCACACCCAGGGTCTTGGCGGTCAGCTCCACGCCCATGAACTTGGACTTTTCCCACTTGCCGGCATGGGTGGAGGCGGAGGCCTCGGGCAGCTGGCGCGCCACCGCGAACATCATGGCGATGGCATGTTCGGCAGTGGTGATCATGTTGCCAAACGGTGTGTTCATGACAATGACGCCGCGCTTGGAGGCGGCTTCCCTGTCGATGTTGTCGGTGCCGATGCCGGCGCGGCCGATCACCTTGAGGTTATCGGCGTTCTCCAGGATCTTTTCCGTTACCTTGGTGGCGGAGCGGATGGCGAGGCCGTCATACTGGCCGATGATTTCCGCCAGTTTTTCCTTGTCCTTGCCCACGTCGGGCAGGAAGTCGACGTCGATGCCGCGGTCGCGGAAGATCTGAACGGCGGCCTCAGACAGCTTGTCGGAGATGAGAACTTTGGGAGCCATGATTGCGGTCCTTGTTGCGGGGGCCGTTGCGGCCGATTGTGCGAAGTTTTGTGCGAGGGCTGCGCCCGGCCCTGGGTGGGCGTGATGCGCCCTCCAGCCAAACCGAAGGTTCGCCTTCGGCAAAACGGGAGGGTCGGGCGCTGCCCGGCGGTACCGCCGGGCACAGGCGTTGTTCAGGCGGCTTCGGTCTGAGCCGCGATCTCGGCCTCGAAGGCCCATTTGATCCAGGGCATCAGCGCCGCCACGTCGGCAGCCTCAACTGTCCCGCCGCACCAGATGCGCAGTCCCGGAGGCGCGTCGCGGTAGGCGCCGATGTCATAGGCCACGCCTTCCGCTTCCAGACGCTTGGCCACGGCCTTGGCAAAGACGGCGCCGTCCTGGATGCGCTCATCGGTGAACTTGAGGCAGACGCTGGTGTTGGAGCGGTATTCCGGCTGTTCCGCCAGGAAGGCAATCCAAGGGTTGTCCTGCACAAAGCTTTGCACCGCGGCCAGGTTGGCGTAGGCGCGTTCGCGCAGGCCTTCCATCCCGCCCACCGAGCGGGCCCAGTCCAGCGCCAGAAGGTAGTCCTCCACCGCCAGCATCGAGGGCGTGTTGATGGTCTCGCCCTTGAAAATCCCTTCGATCAGCTTGCCGCCCTTGGTCAGGCGGAAGATTTTCGGCAGCGGCCAGGCTGGGGTGTAGCTTTCCAGCCGTTCGACCGCGCGGGGGCTGAGGATGATCATGCCGTGCGCCGCTTCGCCGCCCAGCACCTTCTGCCAGGAGAACGTGGTCACATCCAGCTTGTCCCAGGGCAGATGCTGCGCAAAGGCCGCGGAGGTCGCGTCGCAGATCGTCAGCCCTTCGCGGTCCGCCGGGATCCAGTCGCCGTTGGGTACGCGCACGCCGGAGGTGGTGCCGTTCCAGGTGAAAACAACGTCATTGGTGAAATCGACGGTGCCCAGGTCCACGATCCGGCCGTAATCGGCGGTCTTGACGGTGGCGTCCAGCTTGAGCTGTTTCACAACGTCGGTGACCCAGCCGGAGCCGAAGCTTTCCCAGGCCA
Source organism: Leisingera daeponensis DSM 23529 (assembly GCF_000473145.1). Classification (NCBI taxonomy): domain Bacteria; kingdom Pseudomonadati; phylum Pseudomonadota; class Alphaproteobacteria; order Rhodobacterales; family Roseobacteraceae; genus Leisingera; species Leisingera daeponensis. The sequence continues at coordinate 2,785,563 of NZ_KI421500.1, forward strand.
GCATCTCGGTGCCGCGGGCGCCCAGCAGGTTCCACATCGCCATTTCCACCGCGCCGGTGTCCGAGGCCGGCACAATGCCGATTTTGTAGTCTGCGGGAATGTCCAGGATCTCGCGGGTGCCCTCGATCGCCGCCTTCAGCTTCTCCTTGCCAACCGCAGCGCGGTGCGAGCGGCCCAGCGGCGCGCCGGCAAGTTTCGACAGGTCAAAGACGGGAGGTTTGGCGCAGGGGCCCGAAGAAAAACGCGGATTGACCGGCCGCGATGCCGGTTGTGCAATAGCCATAAATGCTATCCTTCCAGATAAGCGCCCCTCGTTGGGGAGGGGTGTCCCGGGTACAGAGCTAGGCTGCTGCAGCGCGGCATGCAACAGAAAAAATCAGAAGAATGCGGCTGTTGGGATGTTTTTTGCGACATGATTTTCCACCATCGGAAACAGCCACCCTGAAATGGCGAACAGGACCGCTCCTTATGACGCCTCCGGTTTTGAACGGCTTTTTGCCATCTGGCCGATGCCCGGGCGGCCCGCTATGAGAAAGGGAATCCTGAGGAAACGGAGCCTGCCGATGTTTGTTGCCAGCCTGATCTGCAATCCAGCCAGCCCGGTGCTGGAGCCCGCCCTGCCCGAATCACTGCGCAATGCCTGGGGCGGCGGCGAGGCCATCTGGCTGGCCCCGGGCGTCGCGGCCGAGTTTGCGCTGGAGCAGATGCCGGACAACCGCTGGCAGGTCTGGGAGGATTTGCAGCAGATGGGTGTGGATCTGGTGATCCAGCCCGCCGACGGACGTAAGAAGAAGATGCTGCTGGCCGACATGGATTCGACCATGATCCAGCAGGAATGCATCGACGAGCTGGCCGAGGAAGCGGGTGTTGGCGCGCGGGTCAAGGACATCACCGCACGGGCAATGAACGGCGAGCTGGATTTCGAGGGCGCGCTGATCGAGCGGGTCGGGCTGCTGCAGGGGCTGCCGGAGACGGTAATCGGCAAGGTTCTGGACGAGCGCATCACCCTGATGCCGGGCGGCAGGCAGCTGCTGTCGGTGATGAAGGCAAATGGCGCGTATGCGGCGCTGGTGTCGGGCGGGTTCACGGCCTTCACCTCCAGGGTGGCGGCGGAGCTGGGCTTTGACGAGAACCGGGCCAACACGCTGCTGACGGAAGGCGGCAGGCTGACCGGCGAAGCGGCGCGGCCGATCCTGGGCCGCGAGGCCAAGGTGGAAGCGCTGGAGCAGATCACCGCCCGGCTGGGAATCGGCGAGGCGGATGTGATCGCGGTGGGCGACGGTGCCAACGACCTGGGCATGCTGAAACGCGCAGGCGCAGGCGTCGCGCTGCACGCCAAACCTTCGGTGGCGGCGGAATGCGATATCCGCATCAATCACGGCGACTTGACGGCGCTTCTGTATATCCAGGGCTATTCCGAGGCCGATATCAAAAGCTGAGCCCGTTCCAGGGGCCGCAGTCCGGGGCACTCCCGCGCCCGCAGGTGCGGCTGCTGGCGCAACCACCCCTTGGCGGCCTTGGGCCCGGCGCTGCGCACCTGCGCAGCGCCGGGCCCAACGGGAGGAGGCCTGTTCGCAGAACAGGCTGACGACAGGCGGGAGCCCCCTGTTCTTCGGCAGGGCCGCAAGGGCCGCGGACCTTGCGGCCCTGCAACGGAGTAGATTTAACACTTTCATTATTTAACAAATGCGTTAATAATGAGCCCATGAACCCGCTTCTGAAATCTTTTGCAGCCCTGTCGGACGAAACCCGCATGTCGATTGTCGACCAGCTGATCACCCAAGGCGAACTGCCGGCGGGCGACCTGGCGCCGGGGGCATCCATTTCGGGGCCGGCCATCTCGCGCCATCTGAAGGTGCTGCGCGAGGCCGGACTGGTGACTCAGCGCGCCGATGGCCCAAGGCGGCTCTATTCCGCCCGGCCTGAGGGCCTCAGACTGATTGCCGAGTGGACCCAATCCCGCAAAGGGTTCTGGGACGGCAGCCTGGACCGGCTGGAGGCGGCCCTGAGGGAGGACGGCGCATGAGCGATCTGCAGTTGCAACGGATCTTCCCGGTCAGCCCGGAGACATTGTTCGATTGGGTGACCACGCCGGACAAGCTGCTGAGATGGTGGGGGCCGGAAGGCGTCAGCATTCCGGAGCACGATCTGGATCTCAGCCGCACCGGGCCGTGGCATTCCGTCATGCAGAACAGAGACGGGCAGCGGTTCCATGTTTCCGGTCAGGTAACCCATGTGGATGCGCCGAAATCCGTCGGCTTTACCTGGGCTTGGCACGATGAGGACGGCAGCCGCGGCGCCGAGAGCCATGTGACCTTTACCGTCGCCGTCGCCGGAGACGGCGCCATGCTGCTGATTGACCACCGCGATCTGGGCGATGACGGAATTGCCGAGCGCCATGACGAGGGCTGGACCTCGACCCTGCGCAAGCTGGGGGCTCAGCTCACCGCAGATGCCTGACGCGCATTTCACCGCAACCAAGGGAGAAGACCGATGCCAGAGTTCATTTTTGTCTACCACGGCGGCAAGACCCCGGAGAGCGAGGAGGAAGGCGCCAAGGTGATGGAATCCTGGAAGAGCTGGATGGGCTCGATGGGGGACGCGCTGAAGGTGCCGGGCGCGCCGGTGGGCATGTCCAAGACAGTCAGCGCCGGCGGCGTCGCGGACAATGGCGGCGCCAATCCGGTTTCGGGCTATTCGGTTGTGCAGGCGGCCAGCCAGGACGAGGCCTGCGAGATGGCCAAGGGCTGCCCGATGGTGGCGGACGGCAGCGGCTCGGTCGAAGTTGCCGAAATCATCGAGATGGAGATGTAAGAAAATGCCCCGGTTCAGCGCCGGGGCATTTGATTTCAGAACAGCGGCGCCGCTGCCTTATTGGAACAGCAGCTCCGCCGCGGGACGGATTGCGCCGCATTCCAGCCCGCGGCGGCTGTAGAGCGTCTTGTTCATGTACTTGCGGGTCTCCGGGTGATCTGCGTCCAGCACGCCGAGGCTGACCAGCAGCGCCGCAATCGCGCATTCGCTGGCACGGGTGGCGCCGTCGGCGATCTTCAGCGCAACACCCAGCTTCTGTTCCGGCAGGATGGCGATGAACACCGCCTCGGCGCCGGTCTTGATCGCCACCTTACCGCCCATCGCGCGCATCAGGTTCGTGCAGCAACGGGTTTCGCCGGCCACCAGTTCGGGATGCGCGGTCATCGCGGCGACCAGTTGCTGCGCCGCCTCTGAGGCGCGGCCGGAGCGGTCAGCCGCGCTGGCAAACCAAGCCATTGAACGCGCCAGCCCGGTGACGGTGGTGGCAAAGTTCGGCGCTGAGCAGCCGTCGATGCCATAGCCCGGGCTGTCCTGGCCGGTGGTTTCCTCAAACGCCGCAAGGCAGGCCTGCTGCACCGGGTGGTCCACCTCAATGTACTCTGCGCCGCCGCCCAGATACTGATTCAGGGTCAGGAAGCCTGCGTGCTTGCCGGAGCAGTTGTTGTGCACCTGGCAGGGGCTGCTGTCAGACTTGATCAGCTCGTTGCGGGCCGGGATGTCATCCGGCAACTGCGGGCCGCAGCGGAAATCATCGTCCTTCAGCCCCAGCTGGCCGAGCCAGGCATTGACCCGGTCCGTATGGATGTGCGCGCCGTTGTGGGAGGCGCAGGCCAGCGCCAGCTGCTCGGACGTGAGGCCGTAGCGCGCGGCGGCGCCGGAGGTGATCAGCGGCAGCGCCTGGATCATCTTGGCAGAGCTGCGCGGGTAGATCACCGCATCGGGGTCGCCCCAGCTGCGCACCACCTGCCCGGAGGCATCGCAGATGACAGCATGGCCCAGGTGCAGGCTTTCCAGCAGCGGTCCGCGCCAGACTTCAGCCATGGGCACAGGATTCGGCATGATCTCTCCCCTTATGTTTTGTTGGCGAAATCCTGCCAAAACGCACTTTCGCCCGTGGTGCTTGTTACGTTAGTGTGGTTGTGTAGCGCAAGCGAGGGGATCGGGACCAGACAGCGGATGAAACGCTGCGGGCCCTTTGCTTGGTTTTTGAGGTAAAAGAACAGTCTTGGAGTCGGGACAAATGGCATTGAAACTCGCCCGCGTGGCTGCGGGCCTGTGTCTGGCAGCATTGGCAACCACCGCATCTGCGCAGGAAACGTCGAACAACAGGGTTGCGGCCAAGGTCGATTGGAGCGTCTTCGAGGGCAATGACCCGAATGAATGCTGGGGCGTGTCGGCTCCGAAGGAAACCGTGAACACCCGCGACGGCCGCGTAGTGGCGGTGCGCCGCAGCGAGATCCAGCTGTTCGTCACCTACCGCGCGGACGCCACCCCCAAGGGCGAGGTGAGCTTTACCGGCGGCTATCCGTTTGCGCCGGGCTCCACCGTCAATATGGCGATCGGCGACTCCGAATTCGAGCTGTTCACCGAGGGCGAATGGGCCTGGCCGGCCACCCCTGCGGATGACGCCAAGATCATCACCGCGATGAAGCGCGGTTCTGATGCCGTGCTGACCGCGCGGTCCGCTCGCGGCACCCAGACCCAGGATACTTTCTCGCTGCTGGGCTTTACCGCCGCGGTGGAAGACGCCGAGAAACGCTGCAGCAAGTAAGCGCTGACCAGACGGTCCGTCAGCAAACCCCGGCCCGCGCCGGGGTTTTCTTGTTTAAAAGCCGTGAGGAGCGTAGAATGCGGCAGGAGGTGCCTGCCATGCTGCGTCGCGTCATTGGTGTTCTGATTGTTCTAACACAACCCGTTTCTGCAGACCCCGCGCTTGAGTGCGGCAATGCCGGCTCTCAGGTGGAGATCGGCGAGTGCGTTGCCAAGGACGAGGAACGGGTCGAGGCGGCACTTGCCACGGCTTTGAGCTTTGCCTTGACTTCAGCAGAAGACCTCGACGAAGCCACTGGCCGAAGCGACGCAGTTCCCGCGCTTGAGTCCGGGCAAAAGGCTTGGGAAGCCTACCGTGAGGAACACTGCGCCTTTGTGGGGGCGACATACGGCGGCGGCTCGGGGACGGGGATTGCGATCCGTTCCTGCCGGACACAGCTGGGCCGTGCCCGGATTGATGAGCTGATGCGGTATGCCGGGTAGCCGCTATGCAAGCAAATTGGCAGGATTCCTTTTGATCTCTGTTCGAATTCCTATATAGAGCCGCATCCGCCCATCAGCATCGAGTCCGAAAGCCATGACCGCCAGCGCGCCGATCACCCAAGACGTCTTGACCCTGCCCCGCAAGGCCCCCGAAGGCGGCAAGATCAATCTTGTCGGATTGACCCGCGACCGGATGCGCGAGGTGCTGATGGAGCACGGCACGCCTGAGAAACAGGCCAAAATGCGGGTTGGCCAGATCTGGCAGTGGATCTACCAGTGGGGCAAGCGCGACTTTGCCGAGATGACCAACCTGGCCAAAGCCTACCGCGCGCAGCTTGCGGAGACGTTTGAAATCCGCATCCCCGAAGTTGTGAGCAAGCAAGTGTCGACCGACGGCACCCGCAAGTATCTGGTGCGCATTGCAGGCGGCCATGAGGTCGAAGTGGTCTATATCCCCGAGGAGGACCGCGGAACCCTGTGCATCTCCTCGCAAGTGGGCTGCACCCTGACCTGCTCCTTCTGCCACACCGGCACCCAGAAGCTGGTGCGCAACCTGACCCCGGCCGAGATCGTCGGCCAGGTGATGATGGCGCGCGACGATCTGGAGGAATGGCCGGTGCCGGGCGCGCCAAAGGAGGAGACCCGGCTGCTCTCCAACATCGTGCTGATGGGCATGGGCGAGCCGCTTTACAACTTCGACAACGTTCGCGATGCGATGAAGATCGCGATGGACCCGGAAGGCATCTCCCTCAGCCGCCGCCGGATCACGCTGTCGACCTCCGGCGTGGTGCCGGAAATTGCCCGCACCGCGCAGGAAATCGGCTGTCTGCTGGCGATTTCCTTCCACGCCACCACCAACGAGACCCGCGACGTGCTGGTGCCGATCAACAAGCGCTGGAACATCGACGAGCTTTTGCAGGCACTGGCGGATTATCCCAAGGCATCGAATTCAGAGCGGATCACCTTTGAATACGTGATGCTGGACGGCGTGAACGACACCGACGAGGACGCGCACCGCCTGATCGATCACATCAAGCGTTACAATATCCCGGCCAAGATCAACCTGATCCCGTTCAACGAATGGCCGGGCAGCCCGTACAAGCGGTCTTCCAACAACCGTATCCGGGCGTTTGCCAATATCATCTATCAGGCGGGTTATGCCTCGCCGATCCGCAAAACCCGCGGCGATGATATCATGGCGGCCTGCGGCCAGCTGAAGTCAGCGACCGAGCGTGCCCGCAAGAGCCGCAAGCAGATCGAGGCCGAAGCCGGGATGAAGTAACCCGGTTCCGGCCCCTGCGCGGCAGGGTCCCCGGCTGCCTCAGGTAAAGAGGAAGTCGTCCTGGGTGAGTGTGCCGGTGAAGCCGGTAAGCTCAATCTCATATTGCCCGTAGTAGCTGATGAACGTGCTGCCGCCGCTTTGGCTGATCAACAGGTCGCTGAAGCTGTCCACAGACGTGCCCGAGAACTCGATCTTGTCGCCGCCGACTCCGAAATCCGTGATCACTTCCTGTTCGTAATAATCAGCCGAGACGAACACAAAGGTGTCCGCGTGGCGGCCGCCGGTCAGCTGGTCCGATCCGTCGCCGCCGATCAGGCGGTCGCGGCCGTTGCCGCCCACCAGCGTGTCATCTCCGGCTCCGCCGGATAGGGTATCCCAGCCGCCGCCGCCAACCAGCTTGTCAGCTTCACCCGTGCTGCCGGAATATTCATCATCGTCCAGACCACCGATCAGGACGTCTGCTCCCTTGCCGCCAAACAGCCGGTCCTCGCCGTACCCGCCGATAAGGGTATCCAGACCGGTGCCGCCAATCAGTTTGTCGCCAGCCTCGCGTCCGATCAGTGTGTCGCTGCCGCCGCGGCCATAAACCTTGCTCGACTGGCCAACCGCCAGCACCGTTTCAGCTGCGGCGCTGGTGTCGATCACCACCATGCCGCCGGATTTGACCCGCACGCTCCACTCTGCTGTTCCCGCGCTGCTGCCGTAGATATGCTGCAGGGCCTGCACGTCGAAGGTTCCCAGCTCAGTCACGTTGTAGCCGGCATAGGTATAGGTCATCACGGTGTTTGCCTGGGTGTCCAGGTGATCAGCCAGGGTGGTGTCACCATCATGCGGGTGTTTCAGGCCCAGCGCATGGCCGATCTCATGCAGAACCGTCTCGTAACCGAAGGACCCGGGCATTATGTTGCCGCCCTCGATCGCCAGGCGGCCCTCATTGGTCGAATAGCTGCTGGCCCAGGGATAATCCGCCCATCCCGCGGCCGAACCGCCATCATAGCCGAAAACATTGATCATCGCCGGGCCGCTGGTTTCGACAAAGATCACACCCGAAGCTTCCTCGAACTCGTCCAGGGCCCTGCGGAAGTACTCCCGCTGCTGGCTGTCGAAAGCCCAATACCGGTAGGCGCCGTAAGGATCGCTGCTGACGGGGGCCAGTTCGCTGGCGCTGGTGAAACTGTAGGTTACCACCGTTCTGGTTCCCAGATCAGACAGGCTGTTCCATCGGAAACTGTCGCTGGACATATACGCCAATAGCGCTGTGTAGTCTGTGACTTCGGACATCAAGCTTCTCCACTGCTCAACCGCCGGTAGGTTTTTGTTTGTAAATGTGGCCAAGTTTAGCCCGCTTCCGGGCGAAACCCGTTCACTTCCGCGGTCGCAGTCTCAGTTTGCATGATCACGGATGGAAATCAGCGAAAATCATCCGCTCTGCTGCGGGCCGGAACCGGCCGCATGACTGACCGGCGCTGCTGCGGGCGGTGTGTTGCGGGATGGCACCAATCAGCCGCCGCCACACTTTCACCCCATACCGGCACAAATTCCGCCATCTGCCGGGGACAGTTTCCAATGCATGGACAAATGTTTTGAAAGGTAATCGTCTTATGCAACCGTCAGACAAACAGGCCGCGCCCGTTGACCCCAGCGTTCTGGAACTGATCCGCAGCGAACGGCAGAAGGCACTGAGCCCGCGGGAGTGGAAATTCCGCCTGCGCGGCTATGGCTATGCGGTGAAGACTGTGGCAGGCACGCCGGTCCTCACCCGGCTGACCACGGGTGACGAAATCGGAACGCTGCCGCCGGAACTCGCCTGAGCCCGGCAGCAGCTGATACCCGCCCTGGCGCTTAGCGCTCGCGCCCCGGAAGGGATTCGCGCGGCGGCGCCGGTTCCCAGTTTTCGATGATCCGCACCGCCTCCTGCGCGGTGTCGACCACCCGGAACAGGTCCAGGTCCTGTTCCGAAATGGTGCCGGCATCGGCCAGCGCCGCCCAATTGATGATCTTGTCCCAGAAGTCCTTGCCGAACAGCAGGAACGGCACCCGCTCCATCCGTCCGGTCTGGATAAGGGTCAGGCTTTCGAACAGCTCATCCAGGGTGCCAAAACCGCCCGGGAACACGCTGATTGCCCGTGCCCGCATCAGGAAGTGCATCTTGCGGATTGCAAAATAGTGGAAGTTGAAGCTGAGGTCCGGCGTCACATAGCCGTTGGGCGCCTGCTCATGCGGCAGCACGATCGACAGGCCGATGGAATGGCCGCCCGCATCCGCTGCGCCGCGGTTGCCCGCTTCCATCACGCCGGGGCCGCCGCCTGTCACCACGACATTCTGGCGTCCGCCGCTCTCCTTTGATTTTGCCGTCATAAGCCGCGCGAACTCGCGCGCCTCGTCATAGAAATGCGACAGATCGGCCAGCGTCTGGGTGCGCGCCTTATCCTTGTGCTCCGGATCCGGAATGCGGGCGCCGCCGAACATCACGATGGTGCTTTCGATGCCGCGCTCGTTCAGCATCAGTTCCGGTTTCAGAAGCTCCAGCTGCAACCGCACCGGGCGCAATTCCTCCCGGTACATGAAATCCTGGTCGGCGAACGCCAGACGGTAGGCAGGCGACCGTGTCTGCGGCGTGGCGGGCACATGCTCAGCCCGGTTCCGGTCGGTATGGGCGTCGCTGAAACGGCTGTGGCGGTCTTCGGTCATGGGCAATCCAGGTCAAAATAAACAGGACTTCCTTTGTAGCCGCCCTTGACCGTTAGCGCCAATCAAGAATGCAGGAACTGGCGCGGCCGGCTTGCGCCCCGGCGCCGCGCGGATAAGCTGCGCGCTGACTGAGCGGGGAGCAGAACACATGAATTGGCAGCAGGAAATCACAGCAGCGGCAGAGCGTATCCGCCCCCATGTGCAGCAGACACCGGTGCTGCATACCCAGGCGTTCGGACTGGACTTCCCGGTGGAGCTGAAGCTGGAGCACATGCAGCACACCGGCAGCTTCAAGGCCCGCGGCGCCTTCAACACGCTGCTGAGCCAGGCGGTTCCGGCCGCCGGTCTGGTCGCGGCCTCCGGCGGCAATCACGGCGCCGCGGCGGCCTATGCGGCGCATCAGCTGGGCCACAAGGCGCGGATCTATGTGCCGGAGATGGCGGGCCCCGCCAAGATTTCCCTGATCGAACGCACCGGCGCCGATCTGCAGGTGGTGCCCGGCGCCTATGCCAACGCGCTGGAACAGGCGCAGGCTTACGAGCAGGAAACCGGTGCCATGCAGGTCCACGCCTATGACGCACCTGCCACCGTTGCGGGCCAGGGAACCTGCTTTGCCGAATGGCAGGCCCAGGGGCTGGCGGCCGATACCTTGCTGATCGCTGTCGGAGGCGGCGGCCTGATCGGGGGCGCAATGGCCTGGTTCCAGGGCGCCAGGAAGATTGTCGCGGTGGAGCCGGAAACCGCCTGTGCGCTGAACGCGGCGCTGGCGGCAAGACAGCCTGTCGATGTTGACGTCTCCGGCGTTGCGGCCAACGCCCTGGGCGCCAAGCGCATCGGCAGCATCTGTTTTGAGCTTGCCGCGACGCAGGGCATCGGCTCTCTGACCGTTCCGGACAGCGCCATCACCGAAGCCCAGTCTGCGCTCTGGCGCGAGCGGCGGATCCTGGTGGAACCCGCCGGCGCAACGGCGCTGGCCGCGCTGATGTGCGGTGCCTACCGTCCCGCCCCGGGAGAACGCGTGGCGGTTCTGGTCTGCGGCGGCAACATCGCTCCGGACCCGCTGGGATAATCCTTGCGGGCAGCCAGCCGCCCGGTTATCGCCAGTACATGTCCGCAACCATTGCCGATACCATCTACCAGGCGTTGAGCGAGCGCATCATCACCGGCAGCCTGCCTGCCGGGGAGAAGCTGCGCCAGGACCATATCGCCCGCGAGTTCGAGGCCAGCCACGTGCCGGTGCGCGAGGCGCTGTTGCGGCTGGAGGCGCATGGGCTGGCGCAATCCGAACCCCGCCGCGGCACCAGGGTCAGCGCGCTGGACCCCTCCGAGATCCGCGAAGTAATCGAAATGCGTGTGGCGCTGGAGGTTCTGGCCCTCACCCATGCCTTCGCCCGCCTGACACCGGAGGATACCGCCGCGGCAGAGGCCGCCCGGCTGGCCTGCGACGCGGCAGAGGACATGGCCAGCTGGGAACGCCTCAACCGCGCGTTCCACCGGGTGATTCTGGCGCCTTGCGCAATGCCGCGGCTGCTGGCCTCGATAGACGATCTGCACATTGCCGCTGCCCGCCACCTGTTTGCCAACTGGCAGCACCAGTGGACCCGCCGGGTCGACGCCGACCACGCTGCCATCGTTCAGGCGATGGCGCGCCGCGACCCTGCTGCCGCCTGCGAAATCCTGCGCCGCCACCTGCGCCGGGTGCGCTAAGCCGCCGGAACCCCGCAAAACGCCGTCCGGGGCGGCAATTTGGACGCAATCCGGGCATGACCTGCACCGCGATAGCCGCTATGAAGCTGCGACTCAAACCGATGCCGGAGGAACCCCCATGTCCAACGCCCAGCTGGAAGCAGCGATCGAAGCCGCCTGGGAGGCGCGCGACACCATCACCCCCGCCACCACCGGCGAACAGCGCGACGCCATCGAAGATACCCTGAACGCGCTGGATTCAGGCAAGCTGCGGGTGGCTGAAAAGCTGGCGAACGGCGACTGGCATGTAAACCAGTGGGCCAAGAAGGCGGTGCTGCTGGGCTTCCGCATCAAGGACATGGAAATCCACGAAGGCGGCCCGCAGGCCGGCGGCTGGTGGGACAAGGTCGACAGCAAGTTTGCCGGCTGGGGCGAGGCAGACTGGAAATCCGCAGGCTTCCGCGCGGTGCCGAACTGCGTGGTCCGGAAATCCGCCTATATTGCCCCCGGCGCGGTGCTGATGCCCTCCTTCGTGAACCTCGGCGCCTATGTCGATGAGGGCACCATGGTCGATACCTGGGCCACCGTCGGCTCCTGCGCTCAGATCGGCAAAAACGTCCACCTGTCAGGCGGCGTCGGCATCGGCGGCGTGCTGGAGCCGATGCAGGCCGGCCCCACCATCATCGAGGACAACTGCTTTATCGGCGCCCGTTCCGAGGTGGTGGAAGGCTGCATCGTGCGTGAAGGATCGGTTCTGGGCATGGGCGTGTTCATCGGCAAGTCGACCAAGATCGTCGACCGCGAGACCGGGGAAGTGATGTACGGCGAAGTGCCGCCTTACTCGGTGGTTGTCGCAGGCTCGATGCCGTCGAAGAACAACATCAGCCTCTACTGCGCGGTGATCGTGAAGCGCGTTGATGAGAAGACCCGCTCCAAGACCGGCATCAACGAGCTGCTGCGCGACTGATCTGTGCCGCACTTCCGAACAACAGGAACGCGCCCTATCCGGGGCGCGTTTTTTATTGGGGCTTTGCCCCAAGCCCCAGGATATTTTCAGCCAGATGAAGACTGGATCCTTCATTCATCTGGCCCGAAATATCCCGGGGTGAGGCCGTCTGGCCGAGGGGCAGAGCCCCTCCTGTGTAAAACCCTTGCCGCGCAATAAGCCTGCCGCTAATAGTATTACATCTACACATAAGAGGGTCAGATGCAGACCATATTTGCCCAGCGCGCCCGCCTGCCCCAGGGATGGGCAGAGAACCTCCGGCTGACGGTTGAGAACGGCCGGATCTCCACCTTGGAAACCGGTGCCGCGCCGCAGGCATGCGATGCACGGGCGGACGTGCTGCTGCCGTCGCTGGGCAATCTGCATTCGCACAGCTTTCAGCGCGCCATGGCCGGCATGACGGAATACCGCGCCGCCGGGAAGGACAGCTTCTGGACCTGGCGCGAGCTGATGTACCGCTTTATGGACCGCATCACGCCCGAGCAGTATGAGGCCATCGCAGCGCTGGTCTTCATGGAGATGCTGGAAGCCGGCTATGCCTCCGTCGGGGAGTTCCACTACGTTCACCACCAGCCCGGCGGTACGCATTTTGAGTCCCTGACGGAACTGAGCGAGCGGGTGTTTGCCGCCGCCGGCCAGACCGGCATCGGCCTGACCCATCTGCCGGTGCTCTACACCTACGGCGGGGCTGGAAAGCAGGCTCTGAACGGGGGCCAGAAGCGGTTTGGCAACTCGGTTGCGGAGTTCTCCGAGCTCGTCACCCGTGCCCGCGAGATTGCCGCACGGGATCTTCCACAGGATGCCAGCGTCGGCATCGCGCCGCATTCGCTGCGGGCCACCTGCCCCGAGGATCTGACAGAGGTGCTGCGGATCCAGGACGGGCTTCCGGTGCACATCCACATCGCCGAACAGCCCAAGGAAGTGGCGGATATCAGCGACTGGCTGGGCGCGCGGCCGGTTGAATGGCTTTTGGCGAACGCGCCGGTGGACGGCAAGTGGTGCCTGATTCACGCCACCCACATGACAAGTGCCGAAACCATCGGCATGGCCCGCTCCGGCGCCGTCGCCGGCCTGTGCCCGATCACCGAGGCCAACCTGGGCGATGGCCCCTTCAACGGGGTGGAATACCTGGCGCAGGACGGCGCTTTCGGGGTCGGATCAGATTCGAACGTGCGGATTTCGCTGCCAGAGGAACTGCGGACGCTGGAATATTCCCAGCGCCTGCGGGATCTGGCACGCAACGTGCTGGTGCCGGGCGAGGGCTCGGTCGGCGAAACCCTGTATCTGGGCGCAGCCAAAGGCGGCGCGCAGGCCCTGGGCCGCGCTGCCGGGCGAATCGAACCAGGCGCGCTGGCGGATCTGGTAGCGATTGACAGCAGCGCGCCCGCGCTCTGCGCGCTGAAGCCGGAGCAGCTGCTGGACGGCCTCTGCTTTGCCGCAGGCGATGACACTGTAACCGATGTCTGGAGCGCCGGCCGCCATGTGGTTCAGCAGGGCCGCCATATCGCCCGGGATAGCGTGGTCGCAGGCTACAAGACAGCGGTCAAAGAGCTTTTGAACAGTCTCTAAACAGGCAGCAACCGCGCTTGTATCACAGTGCCGCCGCCGGTGATGACCACGCCGGCGGCGCTTTGCGTCACCATCCCCTCTCCAGACCCAAGGCGGTCTGTGCCTGCCACCTGCAGGCTGCCGCAAACAACGAACAGCACTTGGCAGACGTCAGTATCCGGAACCGGGCCGTCTGCCAGTATTCTTGCCTCTGCCCTTACCAGTTCCGGGTCATAAATAACGTTGAAGGCCTTGCACGGCCCGTCGCGCAGACGGCACTCCAACTCCGCGCCGCCATCGAAGCACAAAGGCTGCAGCGGCCGCGCCTCCAGCAGTGCGCTTTCGTTTGAGAGGCTGTGGCCGGCCCCTTCGGTAACGCAGTGGATACGGGCGAGGCCGGGAAAGGCGGAAAACGGGCCGTTTCGCGTGATGTCCGCCAGGCTCAACCGCCATACCAGCCTGCCGTCCTGTTCATGCACGGCCAGCTCGCGCGTCACGCCGCCGCCATTTTTCCACGGCACTGCCTGGGCGGTGAGAGCGGAGATGCGCATCGGACTGTCCTTTCGCCGCTTAAATCAGTTCTGGCATAGTGCGGAACCGTGGCCCGCCGCAAGCCATCGGTTTCCTGCCGGTCCAGCCTGCGCTGGCCGCGCTATTTGATTGACCATCCCCCTGCCCCGGCGCTATGGCGGCGGCATGGAAAAGAAGAAACCCTCCCGCCAGCAAGTCTATACCCTGCTTGTCCAGATCGGCCGCAAGGACGGGGACGGCCTGCCCGACGGCGCCACCGGCGCCGCGCTGATGATCTATGCCTCCGGCGTGGACGAGGCCGAGGCGGTGCGCGAGACCGTGGCGATCCTCAAGCAGGCCGATACCGCGCCGCTGGATGTGACCGGCTATGGCACGCTGGAAGAGCGCGAAGCAGAAGGCCATGAGATAGGCGAAGAGGAACGCGGCCTGATGCAGCGGGCGCTTGAGGAAAACGCGGTGATCGTTGCGCAGATGACCCCGTTCTTCGACGGCGAGGAGCCAGTGTTCCACTAAGGGCCGGCCTCAGTTCTGGCTGCCGAACCATTTGCGGTAGAGGGCGTCATAGCTGCCGTCCTCCTGCATCGCCAGCAGCGCCTGGTTGACCTCCTCCACCAGCGGTGAGCCGGCCGGGAACACCAGCCCGTAGTTTTCCCGCAGGAAAGGCTGGCCAACGGTGTAGCCGTAACGGTGGCCGCCTTGCTGGACGTAGTAATTCAGCACCGGCGCGTCAAAGACCACCGCCGTCACCTCGCCGCGCTCGAACCCTGCCAGCATATCCTCCAGTCCGGCATAGGCGGCATAATCGATTTCGCGCCGGTTCAGGAACCCGGCGGCGGTGGACCCCTCTATGGTGCCCACCGACTTGCCGTAAAGATCGTTCACCGAGTTCACCGAGCCGCTGATTGCCTCCACCGTCATCACCGCGGTGATCTTGGCGACGAAGACCGAGACGATGAACAGAGAGGACACCACCAAGACCACGCCAAATACGCGGCCCACGGGGGTGCGCGGAACACGTTCCTCAAACCCGCCGTTCACCACCAGGTTCAGCGCCCACCAGAAGGAGGGGAACCAGGCCTCTTTCAAGGGGCGGTCGAAATAGGGCTGGGCGCGGCGCTCGAAGGCCCACATCAACATGCCGCCGCCGAACAAAAGCAGAAAGGCAATGCCGATGGCCGCGGCCAGGTCCCACGACAGCAGCGCCCGCAGCAGCGACGGCTGGCGGACGTCGTCTGCCTGCACCATGATCTGCAAACCGCTTTCGAAGATCGGCTGGCTGAAGTCCATCAACACCTCGCGCTTGGCGGTGATCGAGATGTTGGCGGCGGCCAGATCCGCCTCGCCGCTGCTGACACCGCCCAGCATATCCGCAAAACTGTCCGTGCGGTTGATGCGGTAGTCCCAGTTCAGCCGTTCTGCCAAAAGATTGAGGAGCTCCAGCGAAAACCCGGTGTCGGCCCCGTCATCCAGCATCGAGAAGGGCGGCCGGGTGACGGTATTGACCGTCAGCACCTGCGCAGACAGCAGTTGCCCCCACAACAGGAAACAGGCGGCGGTGATCAGGCGGAGGTACAGCACTGGAACGCTCGGATGGGCCTCTGGAACGGTTTCAAAGTCCTTAGGCGGTTCGCCTTTTTCACGCAAGCGCCTTGGCGCGAACGGGTAAATGCCTGTGGCACAGGCGCAGACGGGCAGCAGCGCGGCCTGTTTCTGTTGGGCTCAGCCGGACGCGTGCCAGCATGGACTCCCAGCGCGGCGGCGGCTTCTGCTCCGCTTGCACTGGCGAGAATTGCGTAGTGTGCCGATCCGCGCTAGGCCTTTGACCAACGGAACATCAGGAGCCTTTCCATGCCGCAAACCGACCCCGCCCGTCTGACCGCCGATCTGATCCGCTGCCCTTCGGTCACGCCGGAAGAAGGCGGCGCGCTGGTGCTGCTGGAACAGCTGCTAAGCGCGGCAGGCTTTGACTGCACCCGCACCGACCGCGGCGAAGTTTCCAACCTGTTTGCCCGCTGGGGCGCCAAGGGGCACGCCAAAACCTTCGGCTTCAACGGCCATACCGATGTGGTGCCTCTGGGCGATGAGGCCGCATGGACCATGCCGCCCTTTGGCGCGGAGGAGAAAGACGGCTTCATGTACGGGCGCGGTGCCACCGACATGAAATCGGGCGTTGCAGCCTTTGCCGCCGCTGCGGTGGATTTCGTCAAGGAGACACCGCCCGACGGCGCCATCATCCTGACCATCACCGGCGACGAGGAAGGCGATGCGGAGGACGGAACCACCGCGCTGCTGGACTATATGGACCGCGAGGGCGAGAAGATGTCGGTCTGCCTGGTGGGCGAACCCACCTGCCCCGATGAGATGGGCGAGATGATCAAGATCGGCCGCCGCGGCTCGCTAACAGCCTGGTTCACGGTGACCGGCGTGCAGGGCCACTCCGCCTATCCCCACCGCGCCAACAACCCGCTGAACGCAATGGCCCGGCTGATGGACCGTCTGGCCAGCCATGAGCTGGACCAGGGCACCGAGCATTTCGACGCATCCACCCTGGCGGTTGTTACCATCGACACCGGCAACACCGCCACCAACGTGATCCCGGCGCAGAGCCGTGCCACCGTGAATATCCGTTTCAATGATGCCCATAACGGCGCCAGCCTCACGGATTGGCTGCAGGATGAGGCGGACAAGGCAGCGGCGGAGTTCGGTGTGGAGATCACTGTACAGGTGAAAATCTCCGGCGAGAGCTTTATCACGCCACCCGGTCCGCTGTCGGATCTGGTCGCTGAAACCGTTGAGGCGGAGACGGGCCGCAAGCCGGAATTGTCCACCACCGGCGGCACCTCGGACGCACGGTTCGTAAAGAACCATTGCCCGGTGGTGGAGTTCGGGCTGGTGGGCAAGACGATGCACCAGGTCGATGAGCGGGTCGAAGTCGCGCAGATTCATCAGCTGAAGGCCATCTATACACGCATTCTGCAGGACTATTTTGCCAAGGTCTGACGTCAGGTGAAACGCACCCTGATCATCATGGTCAAGGAGCCACGTCCGGGGCGGGTGAAGACCCGCCTGGGCAAGGACATCGGCGTGATTCCAGCCACCTGGTGGTTCCGGCACCAATCCGCAAGGCTGATCCGGCGCCTGCGCGACCCGCGCTGGCAGACCGTGCTGGCGGTGGCGCCGGATACCGCAGTGTTTTCGAAGGCTTGGCCAGCTGATCTGCCCCGCCTGCCGCAGGGGGACGGCGATCTCGGCGCACGCATGAAGCGGATGCTTCGGGCTGCGCCCGGATCTGCATGCCTGATCGGCGCCGACATTCCCGGCATCACACGTGCCCATGTCGCCCGCGCTTTCTCAGCCTTGGGCCGCCACGATGCGGTCTTCGGTCCCGCGGCGGACGGCGGCTATTGGCTGGCGGGCGCCAAGCACCCCGCCCGCCTCCCCCGCGGCACGTTCGAAAACGTTCGCTGGTCCACGGAACATGCGCTGGCCGATACCCTGCGCACCCTGCCCGGCTGCCGCATCGCGCTGACGGATACCCTGCGGGACGTTGACACCGCGGCTGACCTGCCGCGCCGCTGACCGCGCATTTTTCTTCATGACGCCGCCCAGCCGCCGTGCTACGCGGGAAACATGAGCCGTATTCCCTCCAAGGCCGAAATCCTCGACTGGATCTCCGCCAACCCGACCCATACCTCCAAACGCGACATTGCCAAGGCCTTTGGCATCAAGGGTGCCGACCGCATCGACCTCAAGCGCATCCTCAAGGAGCTGGAGGCCGAGGGCCACTTGCAAAAGCGCAAGAAAACCTACCGCGACCCGGACCAGCTGCCGCCGGTGACGGTGCTGCAGGTGAAGGCGCCGAACGAGGACGGCGATCTGTATGGCCGGCCGCTGGAATGGCACGGCGAGGGCGTGGAACCGATCATCCTGATCCTGCCCAAAGCCTCGGACCCGGCTCTGGGCGAAGGCGACAAGATCCTGGCCAAGCTGCAAGCGGTGCCGGATCAGGACCACAACTATGAGGCCCGGCTGATCCGCCGGATCGGCACCAGCGCGAAACGGGTGCTGGGCATCTTCCGCGCTGGGTCCGAGGGCGGGCGGATCGTGCCGATCGACAAAGCCGCATCATCCGAATGGATGGTGGCCCCGGATGCCATCAATGGCGCCAAGGACGGGGAGCTGGTCGAGGCGGAACAGGCCGGGCCCAAGGGCCGCATGGGCCTGCCGCGCGCCCGCATCGTGGAACGGCTGGGCGACCCTGCAGCACCCAAGGCGGTGTCGCTGATCGCCATTCATCAGCATGGTATTCCAGATCATTTCCCCGACAAGGTGATGGCAGAGGCCGACGCGGCCAAGCCGATGGGCCTGAAGGGGCGCGAGGACCTGCGCGAGCTGCCGCTGGTCACCATCGACCCGGCCGATGCGCGCGACCATGACGACGCCTGCTTTGCCCACGCCGATGACGATCCCAAAAACCCCGGCGGCCATGTGATCTGGGTGGCGATTGCCGATGTGGCGGCCTATGTGCGTCCCGGGTCGGCGCTGGACCGCGAGGCGCGCAAGCGCGGCAACTCCAGCTATTTCCCCGACCGGGTGGTGCCGATGCTGCCGGACCGGCTGTCGGGCGATCTGTGCAGCCTGCACGAAGGCGTGCCGCGCGCCTGTCTAGCGGTGCGGATGCAGGTCGACGCCGAGGGCCACAAGATCGGGCACAAGTTCGTGCGCGGGCTGATGCGCTCCGTGGCCTCGCTGAATTATGCCGAGGTGCAGGACGCGCAGGACGGCAGTCCGAACGAAAAGACCGCGCCGCTGCTGGAAGATGTGATCAAGCCGCTGTTTGCTGCATATAAGGCTCTAACAAAGGCAAGAGCCGCACGCGAACCGCTGAATCTGGATCTGCCCGAGCGCAAGATCGTGCTGGATGACGACGGCCATGTCACCTCGGTCGCCTTCCGCGACCGGCTGGACGCGCACAAGCTGATCGAGGAGTTCATGATCCTCGCCAATGTCTCCGCAGCGGAGACACTGATCCAGAAACGCTCGCCGCTGCTGTTCCGGGTGCATGAGGAACCGGCACCCGAGAAGCTGGAGGCGCTGCGCGAAACCGCGCGCGCGGCCGGGCTCAACCTGGCAAAGGGCCAGGTGCTGCAGACCCGGCATCTGAATGCGCTGCTCAATCACGCGGCGGGCACGGATGATGCGGAGCTGATCAACATCTCCACCCTGCGCTCGATGCAGCAGGCCTATTACAACCCGGAGAATTTCGGCCACTTCGGCCTGGCGCTGCGCAACTACGCGCATTTCACCTCGCCGATCCGCCGCTACGCGGACCTGATCGTGCACCGCTCGCTGATCTCGGCGCATGGCTGGGGCAATGACGGGCTGGCGGAGGAGGAGATCGAGCGGCTGGAAGAAACCGCCAACCATATCTCCGACACCGAGAGGCGGTCGATGATTGCGGAGCGGGACACCACCGACCGCTACCTCGCCTCCTACCTCAGCGAGCGGGTCGGCAATGAGTTCGAAGGCCGGATCAGCGGCATCGCCCGTTTCGGCGCCTTTGTGAAGCTGGACGAAACCGGCGCCGACGGGCTGGTGCCGGTGCGTTCGATCGGTCGGGAGTTCTTTCATTTCGACCCGCAGGCCGGCACGCTGACCGGTTCGGACACCGGTTTTACCCTGGCCATAGGCCAGCGGGTCACGGTGCGGCTGACCCAGGCGGCGCCGGTGACCGGCGGGCTGGAGCTGGAACTGCTGGCGCTGGAGAATGCGCCGATGCCAGCCGGAGGCGGCCAGCGCGGCCGCCGCAGCCCGGCAGGCCGGACCGTCAAGCGCAAGGCGGCAAAGTCCAAACACAAGACCGCCAAAGTGAAACGCAAGGTGGAACGCAAACGGCCGAAATAAGCGGCTGTCCCCGTGGGGACAGTCCGCAACTTTGTCAGGCCGGGATCTCCAGCGGCGGCCGGATACGGTAGGTCAGCGCCCGCTTGATCAGCCAGCCGTGGCGGACCGGCTCTACCTCCCGCGGGTCGTTGAATAGAACCGCACGGGTGCCCTCGAACCGGTCCCAGGCGGGGAAGGCCGCGGCAAATTCCGGGATCAGCCGGCTTTGGCAATGCACAAACAGGGCAAAACGCGCGCCCTTAGGTATGCCCAGCCGGATCGTGGAACCAGTCCTGCTCTCGGGCGTGAGGTAAGACGGCTGGCCCCAGCGCAGGGCCTCCTCGATGCGCCCGGCCTCCGGCGTTTGCGCGGCAGTGTCAAAGATCAGCTGGCGCAGTGCCAGCAGGCCTGCCCGGTCCTGCCTGTCCGGCACATCGAATGCAGCCTCAATATCGGGGCTGGCGAACGGCGGGATCATGGCAAAGGCACCGCTTCAAACACGCGGTTAACATAGGGCTTGAGCACCGCATCGTCGAGAATGCGGGCCACCAGGGCTGTCCGGACCGGGGTCGTCCCCATTGCCTGCAGCATTGAGGCGACACTGAAATCGGCACTGGAAATCTGTGAACCAAACAGGAAGTCCTGCCCTTTCAGCAGAGCAGCGATGGCCGTCAGGTCCTGGTCCGCGCGTTGGTACCGCTCATCCTCGCTGAACCGCGCAGTGCCCTGAAACATCAGCCCCTTGTGAACGGAGCGGCGGATCGCACCGGTAACGGGCCGGCGGATCAGCGCGGGGATTTCCTGGAAGTACTTGTCGCGGATCACAGGCCAAACCGCGTCATTGTCCCAGCGGTCGCGCACAACGTGGAAGTAGAGCGTATCTTCTGCCATCCGGATCAGCATCTGCCCCTGCGCCCGGTCCCGCGAACCGAGGGCGGCGTCAAAGTCGGTGCCCTGCTGCTCCAGCCAGGCGCGGATGGCGCTGCTGTCCGGCACCAGCCCGCCGGGGGTGCGCAGCACCGGCAGCTTGCGGTGCGGCATCCCGCTGGGGTTGTTCAGGTCTTCGCGTGTCCAGCTTTGGCCGGAAAAGGCCAGCAACAGAGCCGCTTTGACGCAAAACGGGCTGAGGCTGAAGACGGCGCCGTTGCGGGGATAGGTCAGTAGGGTCAGCATGGGGGGCTCCTGTCGTTTCGGGTTGGCGGCAGATTAGATCCCCATGGTGACAAAAACTGTCATCAGGCGTAGAGAGAATAGGTTATGTCCCGAACCCACCGTCTCTTTCAGCTGATGCAGGCCCTGCGCCTGGGGCCCGGCCCGCATACCGCGGCGGAGCTGGGCCGCGACCTGGGCGTCTCGGCCCGCAGTATTCACCGCGACATAGCCACGCTGCGCGAGATGGGGGCGGTGATTGATGGCGAGGCGGGCTATGGCTTTACCCTGATCGAGGACAACGCGCTGCCGCCGATGGGCTTTCGCGACACTGAGCTGGAGGCGCTGGTGCTGGGCCTGCGCGAGGTGGAGCTGATCGGCGATCCGGAACTGGCCACCGCGGCCTCCGAAGCCCTGCGCAAGCTGCAGGCGCGGCTGCCGCCGCGGCAGGCCCACCGGCTCCGCCATGCGGTGCTGGCGCCCTACCGGTTCGATCGCCCGGTGCCGCCGGCCATCTCGGCGCAGGACCTGCGGCAGGCAGCCTGGGACGAGGTGGAAGTGCGCTTTGGCTATACCGACGGCCATGGCGCGGTGACAGAGCGGCAGGTGAAACCCCTGAGCGTTGTCTACTTTGACCGCTCCACAGTGCTGATTGCCTGGTGCGGCCTGCGCGATGCGGTGCGGGTGTTCCGGCTCGACCGGATGCGGGGGCTGGAAGTGACGGAGCGGAGCTTCCGCCCGCACCGGGTGCCGATGCTGCGCGATGCCCTGGAGCAAATGCGCGAGGAGCGGCAGGCGGCGGCCCGCACATGCAAGGACTGACCTCTTTACCCAGGCTGCGCCGCCGTTAGACTGGCGGGGAGCAGTGTATAAAGAGGTGCATCATGCGCAGATGGGTTGCGGCGTCCCTGGTGGCAGGCGGGGCCATGGCGGCACAGGCCGCAGCGGACGATTCCCTGAGGCCCGCCCAGCGGCCGGAAGCGGCCAGGCAGGACCAGCAAAATGACAGCTATCAGCTTGCGTCCGCCGCCACGGATTTACGGCCCGCAGCGCGGCCTGCGGCCTTGAAACAGGCCGAACCGCAGCCGGCGGCGGCTGAGCTGAATTTCCAAGGCTGGATCCAGGGGTTTCGCGACCGCGCCCTGGCCCAGGGCATCAGAGCGCCGGTTCTGGACAGCGCCTTTGCCGGGGTCAGCTATGATCCGGAAGTGATCCGCCGCGACCGTAACCAGTCCGAGTTCACCAAGACGATCTGGGAATACCTGGACAGCGCGGCCTCGGAGCTGCGGGTGAAAAACGGCAAGGCGGCGGTGCGGGAGCACCAGGCGCGGCTGGATCAGATCGAGGCCAAGTATGGTGTCGAAAAGGAAATCGTGGTGGCGGTCTGGGGGCTGGAGAGCAGCTATGGCACCTTCCGCGGCAAGATGGATGTGATCCGCTCGCTGGCGACCCTCGCCTTTGACGGG
The DNA here is from genome assembly GCF_000473145.1 of Leisingera daeponensis DSM 23529. Classification (NCBI taxonomy): domain Bacteria; kingdom Pseudomonadati; phylum Pseudomonadota; class Alphaproteobacteria; order Rhodobacterales; family Roseobacteraceae; genus Leisingera; species Leisingera daeponensis. The sequence continues at coordinate 2,807,872 of NZ_KI421500.1, forward strand.
CGGCGCGGCGCGTTTTTCGAGGGCCAGCTGGTGGCGGCGCTGAAGATCCTTCAGGCAGGCGACGTTGCCGCCCGCAAGATGACCGGCAGCTGGGCCGGTGCCATGGGGCACACACAGTTCATCCCGACGTCTTATCTGGATTACGCGGTGGACTTCACCGGGGACGGCAAGCGCGACATCTGGTCGGACAACCCATCGGATGCGCTGGCCTCAACCGCGGCTTACCTCAAGCAGTTCGGCTGGGAGAAAGGGCAGCCCTGGGGGGTGGAAGTGGCGCTTCCCAAGGGGTTTGACTACACCTTGGCCGACCGGGACATCGAAAAGATGCCGTCGGAATGGGCAGCCCTTGGCATCACGGATCTGGACGGGCGCGCGGTCACGGATCACGGGAAGGCCTCGATCCTGCTGCCGGCGGGCAGTGCGGGCGCCGCGTTCATGATCTTCCAGAATTTCGCCGTGCTGGAGCGTTACAACACGGCGGATGCCTATGTGATCGGGGTCGGGCATCTGGCCGACCGGATCAAAGGCGGCGCGCCGATCCGGGGCGATTGGCCGCGCAGCGACCGGGCGCTGACCCGGTCGGAGCGGGAGGAATTGCAGCAGCGGCTGACCGCTGCCGGCTTCGATACCGAGGGAGTCGACGGCCGGATCGGGCCCAAGACAATTGGCGCGGTGCGGGCCTATCAGGTTGCCAATGGATTGACTGCGGACGGGTATGCTTCGCCCCGGCTGTTGCAGCGGCTGCGGTAAGGGGGGCGCGGAGGGGGCCAGCCCCCTCTTGGCCTGACGGCCAATTCACCCCCGGGATATTTTCAGCCAGATGAACAAGGGAAAGGCCCCGCTTGGCGGGGCCTTTTGTGTTTTGGGGCCGGTGCTTGACGGTCAGCTGGGCGACATGCCGCGCAGTCGTTCGGAGCGGCGGCGCAGCATCTCGACCGTGGTCAGGAGCGCGATCGAGATCACCACCAGGATCGTTGCCACCGCCAGGATGGTCGGCGAGATCTGCTCGCGCAGGCCGATGAACATCTGCCAAGGCAGCGTCTTTTGTCCGGCGGAGCCGACGAAAAGCACCACCACCACCTCGTCGAAGGAGGTGATGAAGGCAAACAGGCCGCCGGAGATCACGCCCGGCAGGATCAGCGGCATCTGCACCCGGAAGAAAGTGGTGACGGGACCTGCACCCATGTTGGCCGCAGCGCGGGTGAGCGAGCGGTCAAAGCCCACCAGCGTGGCAGTGACGGTGATGATCACGAAGGGGATGCCAAGCGCGGCATGCGCCAGCACGACGCCGAAGTAGGTGCCCTGCAGGCCGATCCGGCTGTAGAAGAAGTACATGCCCGCGGCCGAGATGATCAGCGGCACGATCATCGGAGAGATCAGGATCGCCATGATCGCGCGGCGGAACGGCACGTGCGGCTGGCTGAGGCCGATGGCTGCGAGCGTGCCGAATCCCACCGACAGAAGCGTCGCCATCGGCGCGATCTTCACCGAGTTCCACAGCGCCTGCTGCCAGTCGTCGTTGGTGAAGAAGTCGCGGTAGTGCTTGAGCGAATAGCCCTCTGGATCAAAACGCAGCATTTCCGGGGTGAAGGTGAAGAAATCCTGGGCATTGAAGCTCAGCGGCATCACCACCAGGATCGGCGTGATCAGGAAGACGAAGATCACTCCGCAGATCACTCGGAAGGTATAGTGCCACAGCACCTGACCCGGAGTGAGATACGGCGCCAGATGGGCGCGGTAGCGGGAGGTGGCGACCCAGAATACGAACCAGCCGGCAAACCAGCCGAACAGCGCCCCGATCACCGCGGCGACGAGACCGCCAAGCACGAAGCCCGCCGCCGCGAAGACCGCAACCAGAAGCCAGCGCAGCGGGGTTTCCTTGTCCGTCATCCCGGCAAAGACAAAGCCGATCACGCCCAGCAGCGCCGCGCCGATCAGCACCCCCAGCAGGCCGGAGCCCTGGGCGGTGCCGACGAAGAGGCCGAAGAAGGCCCCCGCGGCGGCGGCAGTGGCCGCAGTGAAGCCGGGGGTTTGGTTTTCAACAGGTGTCAAAGCCATTTCGGTTATCCCAGTTTCACGTTGTCGATGCCGACGATCTTGTCATAGGCCCAATAGAGCCCCAGGACGATCACCAGCAGGATGGTGCCAAGCGCGGCCGCAAGACCCCAGTTCAGCGACTGCGAGATGTGGAAGGCAATCCGGTTGGAGATGAAGACACCCTTGGTGCCGCCGACCAGTTCCGGTGTGATGTAGTAACCGATGGCCAGGATGAAGACGAGAATCGACCCCGCGCCGATGCCGGGCACCGACTGCGGGAAATAGACCCGCCAGAAGGCCGTCCAGTTGGTTGCGCCCAGCGATTTTGCCGCCCGCAGGTAAGTGGGGTTGATGGTCTGCATCACCGAATACATCGGCAGGATCATGAACGGCAGCAGGATGTGGGTCATCGCCACGATGGTGCCGAACTGGTTGTTGATCATCACCAGCCGGTCGGAATCGCTAACCAGTCCAAGCCAGACCAGCGTGTCGTTGATCACCCCCTGCTGCTGAAGCATCACCTTCCAGGCCGAGGTGCGCACCAGGAGCGAGGTCCAGAACGGCAGCAGCACCAGGATCATCAGCAGGTTCGCGGTGCGCGAGGGCAGGTTGGCGAGGATCCAGGCGACCGGGTAGCCGAGCACGATGCAGCTGCAGGTGATCGCCAGCGACATGATCAGCGTGCGCAGGAACAGGGTTCCGTAGATACGCTCGTCCTCGGGCCGCAGCTCCGGCCCATCCGGACTTTTTTGCAGGTCTGCGGCGTTCAGGAAATAGCCGTTGGTGTATTTGCCGGAATAGGTCTTGAGCGTGCGCCAAACTTCAGGATCAGCCCAGCCCTTATCCAGCTTAATGAAAGCGTCGCGGGCGGATTCGGTTTCCATCTGGCCCGCTTCGATCAGGGCCGCGGCGTCCTGCAGCAGGCGCTGCGCATCACCGCTGAAGGCCTGCGCCGCCTGCGGGTTGGCCGCCAGGTCGGCATGGAGCGCCATATAGACCGGTGCCCAGGGTTCTTCCTCGGCCGGGCTGTCGTTATCCTCTTCCTGGATGGTGCGCGCAAAATTCAGGTAGGCGACGCTAGCTTTCGGCAGCGCGTCGCGGGCCGTCCCGGACAATTGGAAAGGCGGTTCGTCCCCGCCGTCCGCACGGCTGGCCAGCCACTCTGGGCCGGCAAACAGCGACATGAAGGTCTGCGGCTCTTCCCATGCGGGATCAAGCGCTGCGAATTGTTTCAAGTAGCCCTCGCCGACGTCATCGACGCGGCGGCCCGCCTTGCGGAACAGCGAGGAGATGCCAGGCGTTTCATAATTCAGACGGGTGCCGACGCGGGTGTGCTGTTTCCGCGCAGCGGCCACGACGAGGTCGTAGGCCAGTGCCTCATAAACCGCGTCGGGGGGCGCTTCGCCGCTGTCGGCGTCCCAGTCCTGCACCGCCACCACGGTCTGCGGAAGGGTGTCCTGCACGATGCGGTTCTCGACCGAGCGGAAAAGCATATCCGCAATCGGGAGGATGAAGGTCAGCAGGACAAAGAGCAGAAGCGGCGCAATCAGCATCAGCGCGCGGATCTTCTGCATCCGGAGGGCCCGGGCCAGGCTGCGCTTCAGCGGCGTGCCGTCGGCGGCCAATACCGGACCGGATTGGGTGATGTCACTCATGGGGTTCCCCGTCGGGTCTTTTATTTTGTGGGGCGGGGGCCTGCGCATGGCGGCCCCCGCCGGGCCTCTCATCAGGAGGTCAGATTATTTGGCCAGCCATGCCTGGAACTTGGCGTCCAGATCATCGCGGTTGTCAGCCCACCATTCGTAGTCATAGCTGTGGACGTTGCCCGCGTTTGCCGGATCGGTCGGCATATGCGGCGCCATGTCGATGCCCAGTTCGGCGTGCTTGCCAACCAGCGGCGCCGAGGAGGCACGGGCCGGGCCGTAGGAGATGTAGGCTGCCTGGTCGGCCAGACGCTGGGTGTCGGTGGCGAACTTCAGGAAGTCCATCACGCGCGCCTTGCGGTCTGCGGGCAGGCCGGCGGGCACAATCCAGCCGTCGAGGTCAAAGGACTGCATGTCCCAGAGCATGCCGATCGGCTGGTTCTGCTCGGCGATTGCGGAGAACAGGCGGCCGTTGAAGGTCGAGCCCATCACCACTTCGCCATCGGCCAGCAGCTGCGGGGTTTCGGCACCCGCGGTCCACCAGACCACCTGGTCCTTGATGGTGTCGAGCTTGGCCAGCGCGCGGTCCACACCCTCGTCGGTGCCCAGCACGTCGTAGATTTCATCCTTGGCGACGCCGTCGCAGTACAGCGCCCATTCCATGTTGTCGATCGGGCGCTTCTGCAGCGACCGCTTGCCCGGGTATTTTTCGGTGTCGAAGATCGCGCAGACCGAATCCGGCTGGTCGATCAGGTCGGTGCGGTAGCCGAAAGTGGTCGAGTAGACGATCTGCGGCACAAAGCAGTCGCTGACGATCAGGTCGCCAAAGTCCTCGGACGCCGAGGTGCCATCGGGCGCTTCGGCCAGGACCTCATCATGATCCAGCTCTTCCGCAAGACCCTCATCGCACAGGCGCATGGAGTCGGAGGCCACAACGTCCACCAGGTCCCAGGTCACATTGCCGGCTTCGTTCATGGCGCGGATTTTAGCGACGGCCTCGGCCGAGCTTTCGTCCCAGATGATTTTCACGTCGGGGTTCTGCGCCAGGTAAGGCTCTACATAGGCCTTATGCTGGCTGGCCTGATAGGCGCCGCCCCAGGACACCAAAGTCAGCTCATTGGCCATTTCTTCGGCAAAGGCCGAAGGGGCGCAAAGGGCGGTGGTCACCGCCAGTGCAGACAGTTTGCTGAGTTTCATAGAGAGTCTCTCCTTGTTGAATTTCACAGATGTGAAGCCCCCGGTCGTTCTTCTGCCGGGGGTTCGGCGCGCGCGGATCAGGCGTCCAGCGCGCGGCAGTCTTCCGGCAGCCAGCCGATTTCGATCTGCTGACCGGGCTGCAGCCGGACCTGGTCCGGGGCGTTCCGGGTCTTGATGATGAATTCATCATTACCGGCCACCCGCAGACGGGTGCGGAAGATGTCGCCCATGTAAATGAACTCCAGCACTTCCGCTTTCAGTGTGTGGACGCCTGCCTGCAGGCGGTCCTTGTTGTATTCGACCCGTTCCGGACGGATCGAGACGCGGGTGCGCTCGCCCGGCTGGGACACGTTGACCGGCTTGCAGTCGATAAGCTCGCCATCGTCCAGCTGAACCAATGCGATCCCGTTCTTGATCTCCTTAACGGTGCCTTCCAGCGTGTTGTTTTCGCCGATGAACTGAGCCACGAAGCTGTTTTCCGGGCTTTCATACAGCTGGTCCGGCGGCGCGATCTGCTGGATGCGGCCATCGTCAAACACCGCAACGCGGTCCGACATGGTCAGCGCTTCGGTCTGGTCGTGGGTCACATAGACCACGGTGATGCCGAGGCGGTGCGCAAGGTGGGTGATCTCGAACTGCATCTTCTCGCGCAGCTGCTTGTCGAGCGCGCCCAGCGGCTCATCCATCAGCACCAGCTCCGGTTCGAACACCAGCGCCCGCGCCAGCGCGATCCGCTGCTGCTGGCCGCCGGAGAGCTGGGCCGGACGGCGGCCGCCAAAGGCCCCCATTTCCACCATGTTCAGCGCCCGCTTCACCTTGTCCTCGCGCTCGGACTTGCCCATGTTGCGGACTTCGAGCGGGAAGGAGAGGTTTTCCGCAATCGTCATATGCGGAAACAGGGCGTAGTTCTGGAACACCATGCCGATGCCGCGCTTGTGCGGCGGGATGTTGTTGATCGAGGTCCCGTCCAGGCGGATGTCGCCATGGGTCGCGGTCTCAAACCCTGCCAGCATCATCAGGCAAGTGGTTTTCCCGGACCCGGACGGGCCAAGCATTGTCAGAAACTCGCCCTTGGGCATGGTGAGGTTGAGATCTTTGACAACGAGATTTTCGCCATCGTAGCTCTTTTGGACGCGTTCGAATTCAACGAACGCATCAACGTTTGACGCATCAGCCAAAGCAGGCTCCCCGTAGTTTTGTCATCCGGCAGATTTTCTCTGCGCTTGTTCGAAGTTAATCACACCAAAGCTACCAAGCGCTAGGTATGAAAAAAATATTCTTTCAATCGCTGGAGTACGAAATTCATACTTCGGCCTCCTGCCTCAGGAAAAAGAATACCCTTACGGAAGCCTAGTCCCGTTGGGCAAGAATGAACCGGACATTTTGCGACGCACCCCGGACGTTTTGCGCCGCATCATGGAATTCACCGGCCCGAAAACGACGCTTTCAGCCCCGCCACCGAAGAAAAGGCCCGGCAGACAGGCTGCCGGGCCGCAATGAGTCGCAATCTGCACGGCGCGGCTGCCGCGCCGGAGAGGAGAATCAGGCGCTGTGCAGCAGGTCCTGCGCCTTCAGCTCGGCATAACATTCATCCAGCGATTTGATGGCGCGCTCGATCAGCACATCGATCTGCTCGGGGGTGATCACCAGCGGCGGCGAGATGATCATCCGGTCGCCGACATGGCGCATCACCAGGTTGTTGGCAAAGCAGCGCTCGCGGCAGATGTAGCCGACCGTGCCAGCCTCAGAGGCAAAGGCGGCGCGGGCCTCTTTGTCGGGGGTCAGGGCGATGGACCCCATCATGCCGGCGATCTTGGCCTCGCCAACCAGCGGGTGATCGGTCAGCGCCTCCCACTTCCGCTTCAGGTACGGCGCCGCCACGTCGCGCACATGCCCAAGGATGTTTTCCTCTTCCAGGATGCGCAGGTTTTCCAGCGCCACGGCCGCCGCGACAGGATGGCCGGAATAGGTGTAGCCGTGGTTGAACTCGTCGCTCGCGATCACGGAGGCAACCTCATCGCTGACAATCGAGCCGCCGATCGGCGCATAGCCGGAGCTGAGGCCCTTGGCGATGGTCATAATGTCAGGGCGGATGTTCAGGGTCTGGCTGCCGAACCAGTTGCCGGTGCGCCCGAAGCCGCAGATCACCTCATCCGCGATCAGCAGGATTTCGTATTTGTCGCAGATGCGCTGGATTTCCGGCCAGTAGCTGTCCGGCGGCACGATGACACCGCCGGCACCCTGCACCGGCTCCGCGATGAATGCGGCGACGCGGTCTTCGCCCAGCTCCAGAATTGCCTCTTCCAGCTCACGGGCGCGCTGCAGGCCGAATTCCTCCGGCGGCATGTCGCCGCCCTCTGCCCACCAGTTCGGCTGGTTGATGTGGTGAATGTCCGGGATCGGCATCCCGCCCTGCGCGTGCATGCCGCTCATCCCGCCCAGGGAGCCGCTGCCGACGGAGGAACCGTGATAGGCATTCTTGCGGCTGATGATCACGGACTTAGACGGCTTGCCCTTCAGCGCCCAGTAATGACGCACCATGCGGATGTTGGTGTCGTTCGCCTCGGAGCCGGAGCCGGCAAAGAATACATTGTTCAAATCACCCGGCGCCAGTTCAGCGATTTTGGCAGCCAGCGCGATGGCAGGCACGTGGGTGGTCTGGAAGAACGTGTTGTAATAGGGCAGCTCACGCATCTGGCGGGCCGCGACCTCGGCCAGTTCCTCGCGGCCATAGCCGATGTTGACGCACCACAGGCCCGCCATCGCATCAAGGATCTGGTGGCCCTCGCTGTCGGTCAGATGCACGCCGTCAGCCCGGGTGATGATGCGCGCGCCCTTCTTCGACAGCTCGCCGTTGGCGGTGAACGGGTGCATGTGGTGGGCCGCGTCCAGCGCCTGCAACTCGGAAGTCGGCATGTGGTTGGTGATCACGGTCATGGGACTCGCTCCTGAGAAAAACTGATTGGCCCCAGAATATGATCAAATTCTGGAGTGTCAATCGAATCAGTTCGCGCCCTGCAGCCCCTGAACCACCTGATCCATGCCCTGACAGACGTCCCTCTCCATCGCCAGCGCGGCCATTTCCGGGTCCCTGCGCCGCAGTGCGTCGAGAATGTCCTTGTGCCGGTCCGGAAAACTCTGGGTGCCGAGCCGCCCGCTCACCACCCGCAAAGAGGGACCGAAACGCAGCCACAGGCGGTCTGCAATATCACTGAGAATGGGGGCATTCGCATGCGAATAGAGCGCCGTGTGAAAGCTGTAATTCTGAACCAGATATCCCGCCACATCGCCAGTGGAGATGGCTTTGTCCAAGGCATTGTCGATGGCCGCCAGCTCCTCGATAACAGCTGCGCAGATATGCGGGGTCGCCCGGCGTGCAAGCTCGCACTCAATTGTTTTTCTGGCGAAAATAAGCTCTTCAAGATCATCCGGTCCAAGCAGGGGAACCGACACCCGGCGGTTGCCCTGGAACATCAGCGCGCCATCCGAGATCAGCCGCCGGATCGCCTCGCGGACCGGTGTCATGCCTGCCTCCAGGGTCTCCACCAGGCCCTGGATCGTCACCGCCTGGCCGGGCACCAGTTCGCCGAACAGAATCTGCGCCCTGAGCTTTTGATAAACGATCTCATGCGCGGGCAGTTTCGCTTGGCTGTCCTGTGCCGCAACGGCTGGTGAAGTCGTCTCTGTCACCGGTGGTTTTCCTCCTGAATTTTGGCCAGCTTGCACCATCGCAAGCCAAGTGAAAACATAAAGAGTATTGCCCAACGCGGCAAAACTTGATCAAATCCATTTACAGCCGGACTGCGAAACCGGCACGCACAGGGAGAAATTCATGACACTGAAAACGATGACCATGACCGCCGTCGTTGCCCTCGGTACGGCTGCCGCTGCCGCGGCGGAAGAGGTTCGCGTCTACAATTGGTCCGACTACATCGATGAAAGCCTGCTGGAAAAATTCGAAGCCGAAACCGGCATCGACCTGATCTATGACGTCTTCGACAGCAACGAGGTTCTTGAGACCAAGATGCTGGCGGGCGGCTCGGGTTATGATGTGGTGGTGCCCACCGGGTCCTTCCTGGCGCGCCAGATCCAGGCCGGCGCTTTCCAAAAGCTGGACATGTCCAAACTGCCGAACAAGGAAAACATGTGGGACGCGATCGAGGAACGCACCTCGCGCTATGATCCCGGCAACGAGTTTTCGATCAATTACATGTGGGGCACCACCGGCATCGGCGTGAATACCGCCAAGGTCAAGGAAGTGCTGGGAGAGGACGCACCGATCGACTCGCTGGAGCTGGTGTTCAACCCGGAATACATGGAAAAGCTGGCAAGCTGCGGCGTGCATTTCCTGGATGCGCCGGATGAGATGATCCCGGCGGCCCTGAAATACATCGGCGAAGACCCCAACAGCATGGATGCCGATGTTGTCGAAAAGGCTGAACCGGTGCTGATGGCCGTGCGCCCCTATGTCACCAAGTTCCACAGCTCCGAATACATCAACGCCCTGGCCAATGGCGATATCTGCGTGGCCTTCGGCTGGTCCGGCGATATCCTGCAGGCACGCGACCGCGCGGACGAAGCGGATAACGGCGTCGAGATCGCGTTCAATGCCCCCAAGGAAGGCGCGCTGATGTGGTTCGACCAGATGGCGATCCCGGTCGATGCCCCGAACCCCGATGGCGCCCACAAGTTCCTGAACTTCATCATGGACGCACAGAATATGGCGACGGCGTCCAACTATGTCTATTACGCCAATGGCAACAAGGCGTCCCAAGAGCTCTTGGAAGAGGATGTGATCGGCGATCCCGCGATCTATCCCAACGAAGAAACCGTGAAGAACCTGTACATCAAGGAAGGCTACCCGCCGAAAGTACAGCGCATGGCCACCCGCATGTGGACCAAGATCAAGTCCGGCACCTGATCTGCCGCAGATGACCCGCGGGGCGGGCATACCGCCCCGCACCCCCTTACGCGCCTGGCAGTGCCTCGCGCGGTCAACCAATACATCCGCGCGACACTTCGCAGAAGAGGCCCGGCTTGACTGCTCCCGTATTCGAACCTTGGAACGATCCTGAGGCTAAGCCCTTGATCCACTTCCAGAACGTCACCAAACGCTTTGGTGAGTTCACTGCCATCGACAACCTGACCATCGACATCTACGAGCGGGAATTCTATGCGCTCCTGGGTCCCTCGGGCTGCGGCAAGACCACGCTGATGCGGATGCTCGCCGGGTTCGAAACCCCGACTGAGGGCAAGATTTTCCTGGCCGGGCAGGACATTGCCCCGGTGCCGCCCAACAAGCGCGCCGTGAACATGATGTTCCAGTCTTACGCGCTGTTCCCGCATCTGTCGATCTGGGAGAATATCGCCTTCGGGCTCAAGCGCGAGGGTATGCCCAAGCTCGACATCAACGACCGTGTCGAAGAGATGCTGCGGCTGACCCGGCTGGAGAAGTTCGCCCGCCGCAAACCGCACCAGATCTCCGGCGGCCAGCGGCAGCGGGTGGCGCTGGCGCGGTCGCTGGCGAAGGCGCCGAAGCTATTGCTGCTGGACGAACCGCTGGGCGCGCTCGACAAGAAGCTGCGCCAGGATACCCAGTTCGAACTGATGGATATCCAGGAGAAGACCGGAACCACCTTCGTGATCGTGACCCACGACCAGGAAGAAGCGATGACGGTCGCCTCCCGCGTGGCGGTGATGGATCACGGGAAGATCGTTCAGGTGGCGACGCCGGACCGGATCTATGAAACGCCGAATTCAGTCTATGTCGCTGATTTTATTGGCGATGTGAACCTGATCGAAGGCACCGTCAGACCGAATGGCGGCGGCAGTTATGCGATGTCCTGGCGCGACGGCCAGCCGCCGCTGAACGTGCAGTCGGGCAACGAGTTCTCTGACGGTCAGAAAGCCCATCTGGCGATCCGCCCGGAAAAGGTCTCCATCAGTGCCGAAAAACCGGCGGCAGCAGACAATGCCGTGCAGGGCCGCATTCTCGACATCGCGTATCTCGGCAACATCTCCACCTATCACGTTGAGCTGCCGACCGGCGCGGTGATCAAGGCGCAAACTGCAAACACCCGCCGCATCGCCCGCCGCGATTTCACCTGGGAAGACACTGTCTGGCTGTCCTGGACAGCCACGGCAGGCGTTCTGCTGGCAGAATGATGCGCCGCTTTGTCCTGATCGCCATCCCCTATGCCTGGCTTCTGGCGCTGTTCCTGGTGCCCTTCGCCATCGTCCTGAAAATCTCGCTGTCGGATTACGCGGTTTCAATCCCGCCGTATGTTCCGCAATTCGACTGGGCTGAGGGTATCTCAGCCTTTCTGGCGGAGCTGGATTTTGAAAACTTCATCTGGCTGACCGAGGATGATCTTTACTGGAAGGCCTACCTGAGCTCCTTGAAGATCGCGGCCATTTCCACCTTTCTGACTCTTTTGGCGGGCTACCCGATTGCCTACGGCATGGCGCGGGCGCCAGAGGAATGGCGGCCGACGCTGATGATGCTGGTAATCCTGCCGTTCTGGACCTCCTTCCTGATCCGCGTTTATGCGTGGATGGGGATCCTGTCGAACGAAGGTTTCCTGAACCAGTTCCTGATGTGGCTGGGGGTAATCTCCGAGCCGCTGACCATCCTCAACACCAATTCTGCGGTCTATATCGGCATCATCTACACCTACCTGCCGTTCATGATCCTGCCGGTCTATTCGGCACTGGAGCGGCTGGACGGCTCGCTGATCGAAGCGGCGGAGGATCTCGGATGCTCGCGCCTGACGGCCTTTTGGCTGGTGACGGTGCCGCTGTCGAAAAACGGCATCGTGGCCGGCTGCTTCCTGGTCTTCATCCCCGTCCTGGGCGAATTCGTGATCCCGTCGCTGCTGGGCGGATCTGACACGCTGATGATCGGCAAGGTTCTGTGGGAGGAGTTCTTCTCCAACCGCGACTGGCCCGTGGCCTCCGCCGTGGCGGTGGTTCTGCTGCTGCTGCTCATCATCCCGATCGTGCTGTTCCAGCGTAACCAGCAGAAACAGCAGGAGGCCGAGCAATGAACCGTATGACCTGGTTTAACGCCGTATCGCTGACCCTCGGATTTGCCTTCCTGTACATCCCGATGGTGATCCTGGTGATCTTCAGCTTCAACGAAAGCAAGCTGGTTACTGTTTGGGCAGGTTTCTCAACCAAATGGTACGGGGAGCTGCTGCAGAACGACGCCTTCCTGAACGCCGCTTGGGTGACGCTGAAAGTTGCCGTGTTCTCCTCTACCATGGCCACCGTTCTGGGCACGATCGCCGCCTATGTTCTGGTGCGCGGCGGGCGGTTTATGGGGCGGACGCTGTTTTCCGGCATGATCTATGCACCGCTGGTGATGCCTGAGGTTATTACCGGTCTGTCGCTGCTGCTGCTGTTCATCGGCATCGGCCTGGATCGCGGCGTGTTCACCATCGTTCTGGCGCACACCACGTTTTCCATGTGCTATGTCTCGGTGGTGGTGTCCTCCCGTCTGGTGAGCTTCGACCGCTCGCTGGAGGAAGCGGCGCTGGATCTGGGTTGCTCCCCGGCGGAGGCCTTCCGCTTGGTGACCCTGCCGATCATTGCGCCTGCGGTGATTTCGGGGTGGCTCTTGGCCTTTACCCTGTCGCTGGATGACCTGGTAATCGCCTCGTTCACCGCCGGTCCCTCGGCCACCACCCTGCCGATCAAGATCTTTTCCGCCGTGCGCCTGGGCGTCAGCCCCGAGATCAACGCGCTGTCGACCATCATGATCAGCATCGTCACCGTGGGCGTCATCACCGCATCGCTGGTAACCAAACACCAGGTGGCCCGCCAGAGACGGGAGGAACAGGCTGCGGTGCGCGCCTGATGCGCCGCATCTTCTCCGACTACGCCTATGGTCCCGGCCCGCGCAGCAACTGCTGGTGGGACGAGACCATCGCGGCCCCGGACTGGCCGGTGCTGCAGGGCGAAGCATCGGCCGAAGTGGCGGTCATCGGCGGCGGCTTCACCGGTGTGTCAGCCGCGCTGCATCTGGCCGAAGGCGGAGTGTCCGTAGCGGTGCTGGAGGCCGAAACCCCGGGCTGGGGCGCCTCTGGCCGCAATGGCGGATTCTGCTGCCTTGGCGGCTCGAAACTCTCTGGCCCGGCGATGCGCCGCCGGTTCGGAAAACCGGCCGCAGATTCTTATGATGCCGGCGAGGAAGCCGCAGTGCATCTGGTGCGGGATCTGCTACAGGCGCATGGTATCGAGGCGGACACGCACTCGGACGGGGAAACCCAGCTTGCGCACAATGAAAAAGCCGCGCGCCGCCTGCGCGCGCAAGCCGAAGCCCTGCGCGCCGCAGGTGGGGCGCCAGATTTTCTGACCCGCAGTCAGCTGGCGCAGAGCGGGCTGAACGGCGCGTTCCATGCGGCGCTGACGACGCCGGTTGGCTTTGCCCTGAATCCTCGTAAATACCTTTTCGGCCTGGCCAGAGCCGCACAGGATGCGGGGGCTGGCCTGTACCAGAAAAGCGCTGTCCGGTCGGTGCGGCAGGACCGGGGCGGATACAGATTAGAGACGAAACAGGGTGCTTTGCGGGCTTCCAAGATTATCATCGCCACCAATGGCTATTCCTCGGAAGATTTGCCCGGCTGGCTGGCCGGACGCTACATGCCTGCACAGTCCACCGTCATGGTGACCCGTCCGCTGACGGAGGCCGAGATGCAGGCGCAGGGCTGGCATTCGCATCAGATGGCCTATGACACCCGCAACCTGCTGCATTACTTCCGGCTGATGCCGGACAAACGCTTCTTGTTTGGAATGCGCGGCGGGCTGCTGGCCTCGCCGCGGGCTGAGGCCGCAATCCGGCGCAAGCTGCGACAGGATTTCGAGGCGATGTTCCCGGCTTGGCATACTGTGGACACCACCCATTGCTGGTCCGGCATGGTCTGCCTGTCCCGGAATCTGGTGCCGTACGTAGGCCCGGTTCCGGAGATGCCGGGCGTCTATGCCGGTCTCTGCTACCACGGCAACGGCGTCGCCATGGGCAGCTATGCCGGGCGGCTGCTGAGCGATCTGGTCCAGGACCGGACCCCTGAATTACCCTACTCTCCCGTGGTGCAAAACATGCCGCGCTTCCCTTTTGGCCGCGCCCGCCGGATCCTGATGCCGCCCGCCTATGCGCTGCTTGGCCTGATGGACTGAAGCGCCGCGCGCTCCAGTTCAAACGCCTGCCGGTCTCTGGCGCTGCCGCGCTCCGCCCGCCACAGGCAATAGGCCGCCATGCGCCAGTGAAACCAGGGTTTCAGCGCCAGCACCCGGCCGGCAATCCGCGGGTCGGGATAGGCGGCGAGAAAACTGTCCTCCTCCGCCTTTGACAAAGGTGCGCCGCGGTACATCAGCTGCATGGCGGGCGACAGGAACAGAGCCAGATCCTCGGCAGGATCTCCGATTTGCGGGCATTGCCAGTCGATCAGGGTCAGCGTGCCGTCATGCGCCAGCAGATTGCCCGGCACCGGATCGCCGTGGATCAGAACCGGCAGCGGCAGCGGCGGGACCTGCCCCAGCGGCCGCACAGCTGACAGCTGATCCCGGCCATGGCAATATTTCAGAATTTCGAAGGTCTGGGCCTCCAGCGCGGCGCTGCCGTTCGCGCCTTCCGGCAATCCTGGCGGCGGAGCAAGGTCGTGCAATCGCCCCAGGAGTTGCGCAACATGGCCAGTGTCCTGCCGCCAGGGACTTCCGTTCACATGCGCATACCCCAGCCATCTGCGACCTTCGAAAACACCGGTCTGCACCAGCGGCGGCACCATCCCGGTTCCGGACAGCGCGGTCAGCACTGCAGCTTCCCGTTCCGGATCATTGGCAAACAGGGGATTGCTGCCATCGGCTGCATACAGCTTGATCACCAGCCCGCCTGCCCGCCAGACATGATTCGAACGCCCCCCGGCCAAACGGCGGGGGGCGGGAACATGCAGGCCCGTTGCAGTGAGATGCGCAAAGAAACGGGCTTCGAAAATGTCAGGCAGCGGTTGCAGGGCGGTCTCCGGTGTTATGCCGCCCCGTTCTTAGACAGTTTTTCGGCCTGCGGATACTGCCGGGTCAGCTTTGCGGATCACGAAGCGCGGTCACCGAAGAAGCCAGGACCACAGACCCGCCTTCGGTGATCAGGCCTACATCGCCGCCCTGCATCCGGGTTTCGTTCACCTTGAAATAGATCTCGGCATATTCCTGCAGCAGGAGCTCGTCGCCTTTTCTGCTTTCGACGACAAACTTGTACTCCCCTGCCTCCAGCGGATTGCCGTCTTCATCGAGGCCGGTCCACTGGTAAGGCTCTGCTGAGACCGGCAGGGTGACGCGCTGCACTTCGGTCCCCTTGGTATCTTTCACGACCAAAGTCACCGAATCCGCAGCAGCGGCTGGGTTAGGCGCAATGGTGATCTCGCTGCTGCCGTCGAAATAGCCCGGCGCCACGCCCCGCGCTTCCATCCCGACCCAGCCGGACAGCGCCGCCATGTTGGCCAGGCCAAGCTGGGATTGCAGGCCTTCCAGCAAGGTGTTGCTCTTGGTCTGCTGCTCCACCATCGAAAATTGCGCCAGCTGTGCCGCGTATTCGGTCGAATCAAGCGGTTCCAGAGGGTCCTGGTTCGTCGCCTGCGCGGTCAGCATTTTCACGAAGGTTTCGAAGTCGGACGTCAGCCCCGAGGTCTTCTGGGTGGCCGCCGGCTGCTGGGATGTATGTGCCGCAGGGCTGCCCGCGGAGGTGACTGCTGTTGTCATGTGATCAGACCCTCATGTCCACGCCGGTTTCACCCAGCCGTAGGTTTTGAATTACTGGTTCAGTGCCATCCGCCGAATCGGCGCCGCGCGGTCCTGTACCGCCGGGAGATACCCCGCCGTCACCCGCATCATCTGCGGACTGGCCGCCTGTCTGGCCGCCGCTGAATTCGAAGGAGATGTCCTCATACCCCATACGGCGGAATTCCTCCGCCAGTTCGTGGATATGGCGGCGCATCAGATCGGCGGTTTCCGGACGCTCTGTTTGGATGATCATGGTGATGCCCGTCTCACTGGCGACCACGCGCATTTTCACGTGGCCCAGTTCCTGCGGGTTCAGAGAAACTTCAACTTTCTGCTCACCCTTGGACGCAAATGCCTCGGCCAGTTGCGCCGCAACAAGGCGCGGTGTCTCCGGCCGGTGCACCGTGCCTGTACCGAAGGACGCCTCCGCCAGCAATTGAGTGAGTCCCGGCACCTCGCCGGTGAGCTCGAACGCGCCCGGCAGCAAGTCCTCGGAGCCCACCAGCAGTTCTGCACCCGCCGAACCTGCTCCCAGCCCGCCCGCCGCCAGCGGCTGAATCGAGGAAACAGCGGGCCGGAGCGGGTGCCCGGCCGGCGCTGCCGCGGGTGCGCGGAACTCTCGGCCCTTCAGTTCGCTGGAAATAAGCACGCGGCTCTCTTCAGCGTCTGCAGGTACATCATTGGTTAGAGCTGAGGTTTCCGATAGCGTTTTTTGTTCAAGCCCCTTTGACGCGGTCTGGCCGGCTGTCAGTGCCTGAATTATGCCTTGCGCGGCTGGCATGTTCGATTGCGCCGCGCCCTCCGTCCGGATGACAGCCTGCTGACCGTCTGCCTGCAAGGGTTGAGAACCGGGCATCGCCATTGCGGAACCCGGAACGGCAGGCGCCTGACCAGCGGCTGCAATGCCTTTGTTCACCTGTCCCGGGGCGGTGCCGGATTGCTGTTGCCCGGCCGGCGGTTGTGCATTGGCAACTAAGGCCGCCTTAACCGAAGCCTCCGCAGGCAAACGGGCGGTGCCTGAACCTTCGGTTCCTCGCCACACCTTCGACTCTGCGCTTTTCCGGACGCGCTCCGCTGTGTTTCGGCCGGAGGCAGCCTCCGCCTGAGTTTGCCCGGGAGCCTGAATTCGACCGGTTTCTTCAGATGTTTCGGGCTGGCCGCCAGCGGCTGCCGCCTGGTTTTGCACGAGCGGCGCACCGCCTGGCTCCCGCGTGCCGTCAGCAAGAGACAGAGCTGGCTGCCCCTCAACGGTATTTCCACGCGAAGGCCTCTCTACGCCGGGGACATGATCGCTCTTGGCCAGTTGCACTGCGCCGTCTGCAACGCTGGAAGAGTCCTGAGGATCATCATCACCGGCAGCTTCAGGATCGGAGTCCGGCCGCGCCTGCCCTTCGGCCGCTGCGGCTTCTTCAGAAGCTTGATCTGGAATTTTTTCAGAAGCTTGATCTGTACTGATGCCAGCCAGGCCTTCATTCACCTCGGCCTCGGCCTCGGGCAGTGCAGCTGCAAGCTCAGCCCCTTCGCTTGACGTCTCGGCCACGCTTTCTTCAGACCCGGCTTTTCCGGCTTCGGCCGCGTCTGTCTTGGCGGCTTGCGAATCGGTGCCTGCCTCTGCTTCCGCCAATCCGCTATTGCCTGCAACCGCTCCAGCGGCCGCGTCTTCGGTCCCGGATTGAGACGCGACAACATCAGCGAAATCATTGGAACTGGATGTTTTTTTAGATGACTCCCCGGTTGCGGTCGGCATCTTGCCAACAGAACCGGCTTCAAAGCCAAGGATCGAATTCATCATCATGATTGTGTTCCGGACATTCTATCTCGACCCGGACAGACCTATCCCAAAGCGGTTACGGCAATTTTAACCGGTTCCGGCGCAGTTTTAGAAAATCGATGAAATTCGACGTCAAACCGGAGAACCGGACATGTCAGATCTACTGCCCCCCCAGATGCAGACTGCATCTGCAGTTCGCCCAGTACGGCCCGCAGGCAGCGACCCGCTGCGCGAGGCTGCTATCGAACTGGAAGCTTCTTTTCTTGCGCAAATGCTGAAGTCCGCAGGCCTTGGCGAATCCCGCGAAGGTTTCGGCGGCGGCGCAGGCGAGGACCAGTTTTCCAGCTTTCTCATCCGCGAACAGGCCAACCAGATCGCCCGCGCCGGCGGCATCGGCCTGGCCGAATCACTTTATCACGCATTGAAGGAGACCCAAGGTGAGTGACCTGAAACCGCAAAAGCTCATTGATGAGCTGGACCAAATCCTTGACCGCGAGCGCACCGCCCTGATGGAGGGCGACCTTGGCAAGCTGGAAGGGCTTCTTGCAAAAAAAGAGAAGGTGATCGGCAAACTGAACTCTGTGTCAGAGCTGGAACGCGAGTCTCTGGCGCAGGTTCAGACCAAACTGTCGCGCAATCAGCAGCTGCTGGACAGCGCCATGGACGGCATCCGCTCCGTCGCGGCGCGCATGGCCGAACTGCGCCGAATCCGGAAGGGGCTGGACGTTTATGACCAGGCCGGACGCCGGAACCGCTACGGCACACGCAGCGGTGCCAAACTGGAAAAACGCGCCTGATGCAATTTTGGGAAAATTCTAAAAAACCAAATCCCGGCATTAGCACTCCTTTAGCAACTGATGGGCCAATGTCGCCTTGCACCTCAAGAGGGGTGGCGCGGAAGCCAGAGGGCGGAACGCACAGTCAGAAAGACGTCAATCAACGCCCCGCCGGGGCACAGAATTTAGGGGCTAAAGCGCCCCGCAGCTAAAGGAAAAAGCTATGACCAGCATTCTGACAAACAACGGCGCAATGGTTGCTCTGCAGACTCTGAAGACTGTGAACAACAACCTGGAAGAGACCCAGAACCAGATCTCGACCGGCAAAGAGGTCGGCATGGCCAAGGACAACTCCGCTGTCTGGGCCATTTCCAAGTCGATGGAGTCCGACATCCAGGCATATCAGGCTGTCGGAGATGCACTGGACTTCGGCGAGGCCACTGTGGCTGTTGCCTCCTCCGGTATGGAACAGATCGTCGAAACTCTCAAGGAAATGCGCCAGCTGGTGGTAGCCGGCGTTTCCGAGAACGTTGATCACGACAAAATCGAAAACGACCTGGCCAAGAAGCGGGAGCAGATTGACTCGATCATCTCCTCCGCGTCCTTCAACGGTGCGAACCTGCTGGACGTTAGCGGCGCAACTCAGCTGAATGTTCTCGGCGGGCTGGATCCGGCCAACGACATCATTCAGGTGAATCACATTGACGCGGCCGCAAGCATCTCCGGCGTTATGGGGAACACCCTGGATTCGGGCAATGCCACCACTATCCTGAATGAAATTGAAACCGCTCTGACCTTTGCTATCGACAGCGCGGCTCAGCTGGGTGCGGACAGCAACCGACTGACCGACCAGAGCTCCTTCGTGTCCAAACTGACCGACTCGCTGAAGTCGGGTGTCAGCACCATGAGCGACACCAACATGGAAGAGGCCTCGGCGCGGCTGAAGGCACTGCAAACCCAGCAGCAGCTGGCGGTGCAGTCGCTGACCATCGCCAACCAGGCACCCTCGACCCTGCAGCAGCTGTTCCGTTAACAGCCTGATCCGGGGCGCTTATGGCGCCCCGGTCTTCCCTCTCAGAGAACCTGAAGAATAATACGTTAGGAAAACACGTGAATGCCCTTCTGAAGGCGAAGAGTGCCTATTCGGCGGCAAAGACCCCGACCCGGACAGCAAAGAACTTTGAATACGAAGTGGTTACCCGCGTCACCCGCCGGCTGATCACGGCTGCCCAAAAAGGCAGCGACGGGTTCAATGAACTTGCTCAGGCGTTGAACGACAACCGCAAGCTTTGGTCGATCTTCACGGCGGATCTCGCAATGAAGAGCAACCCCCTGCCAGATGACCTAAAGCAGAATCTCTTCGAACTGGCGGAATTCACGCGACAACACACCAGCAAAGTGCTTCAGCGCAAGGCCAACGTCCGGCCCCTGGTGGAAATCAATACGGCCATCCTGCGTGGCCTCCGCAGCGGAGCTTCCTGAATATGAGCGGACTTGTCCTGAAACTTGCCCCCAAGGAGCGTGTCCTTGTGAATGGCGCGGTGATTGAAAACGGCGACCGCCGCAGCCGCCTGTCCATTGTAACCCCGGATGCCAACATCCTGCGCCTGCGCGATGCCATCCACCCCGAAGAAGCCAACACACCGGTGCGCCGGGTCTGTTATGCCGCGCAGCTGATCCTGTCCGGCGATGCCGACCCCGAGGAAGAGCGCCTGCCGATGCTGCGCCGCATCGAGGAGCTGAGCCAAGTGTTCACGGACCCGGACAGCCGCGCCTCGCTGGCAGAAGCAACCGACGCCCTGATCGGCAACAACCACTACCGTTGCCTGAAGGCATTGCGCACCTTGCTGGCGCGCGAAGACCGTCTGTTTGCAGTCCGGCCGTCATAACCTTCCGGCCGTTCAAGCCGGCCGCTGGAACTGCCCTTGCAGCCACGTTCGGCAACCAAGGTAAAGCGGTCACACAGGATGCAGTCCTGCAGCGCGAGACCGGTTTCAATTTTGAATAACACGCGCTGCGACCAAAGCGCCGGGGGCCTTATCAGCGATCCCCGGCGACTGGATTTTACGCCCGGCGCAACGGCCCGGAGGCAGGCAGCTCCGCAGCAGCTGTATTGAAACGCCTCGTCCAGGCGGGCACCGGCTCAGGGAATGCGTTGGTAGTCCGCCGGTTTTCGAGGCGGAAAAATCCCGAGCCTCAACAGCCTTTCCGCTGCTGGACGCTTCCCCACCCCGATCCGCACATCTGCTGTCAAAAGCCGCGCCGCGGGCCTGAGCCGGGCGACGGCTTTCACTTTTTCCGCGACAGCAAGCCGCGCCTCAGCGTCCCGCCTTGGCGCGGCGCAGCAGCAGCAAGAGGCGGTTGAAACTGCTGGTGATGCCCTCCGCATCCTCGCGCCCGAAAAAGGCATCCAATTCGGGCCAAAGCTTGACGGCCTGGTCAAGCACTGCGTCATTGCCCTCAGCATAAAGCCCGGCCCGGATCATCACCTCGGATTGCTCATAGGCGCCCAGAAACTTGCGCACTTCCTGGATGGCTGCGTTTTCGTCCGCCGTGGCCGCAGCGGGCAGGCTGCGCGACACCGAGCGCGACACGTCGATCGCTGGGAACCTGCCGCGTTCGGCAATTTCCCGGCTCAGCACGACATGCCCGTCCAGCACACCGCGCAGAATATCGGCAATCGGCTCATCCATGTCAGAGCCGGCCACCAGGACGCTGAAAACCGCGGTAATGTCGCCCTGCCCTTCGCCGCCAGGGCCGGCCCGCTCGCACAGTCCGGTGATCAGCGGCGTCACCGAAGGCGGGTAGCCGCGCAGCGCTGGCGCCTCTCCCGAGGCGGCAGAGATTTCCCGGTGCGCCTCGGCAAAACGGGTGACCGAGTCGGCCAGGAACAAAACGTTCTTACCCTGGTCGCGGAAGTGCTCCGCCACGGTCATGGCAGCCCAGGCGCAGCGGCGCCTGACCAGGGCCGACTGATCGGACGTCGCCGCCACCACCACAGCCCGGCGCATGCCCTCGGGGCCGAGGACCTGTTCGACAAAGTGGTTCACCTCGCGGCCGCGCTCGCCGATCAGGGCCATCACCACCACATCCGCTTCCATGGCTTTGGCCAGTTTGGCCAGCAGTGAGGACTTCCCCACCCCGGAGCCCGCAAAAAGGCCCACGCGCTGGCCGCGCACGATCGGAAGAATCGTATTCAGCAGAGCCTGTCCGGTGGGCAGCCGGTCCCCCATGCCGCGCCGCCCGGCGGCCTTAGGCGGGGCCGCCATCAGATCCCGTGGTACAGATCCTGGCAGCATCGGGCGGCCGTCCAGCGGCTCGCCAAAGGGATCGATCACCCGGCCGATCCAATGATCGCTGGGCGCGAACTCCGGCGAAGGATGCAGCAGAACCGCATCGCCAATGGCGGCGCCATCGGGAGCGCGGTCAGGCAACATACTTATGTTATTTCCTTTGATCTTAAGGACTTCTCCATGCAGCTCATCCCCGGGACCGCGGCGCAGCACCAGCCGGTCACCGATCCGGGCAGCTGATGCAAGGCCGCTGATTTCTATCTCTCCGCCCGCGATCCCAGTCACCCGGCCCATCTGCGTTGCCAGGCGCGTGCTGGCAATTTGACGGGTCAGTGCTTGCAGCTCTGCTTTCATGGCGCGGTCTCCCTTGGTGTCCTGAAAACAATTTCTAAAGGAATCGGGGTTAAGCCTTGATTGAAATCGATCAAGGGAGAAGCCCTGGTGTTCACAGAATTGAACGTATTCAAAATTGCCTATTCCATGGCGACCCATGCCGGCAAGCGCCAGGCACTGGTAGCCCAGAATATCGCCAACGCCGATACGCCCGGTTACCACGCCAAGGATATCAAGCCCTTTACGGAAGTCTTTGCCGCAGGCGCCCGCCAAAGCAGCATGAGCGCCACCCGCGGCAGCCATTTGAATGGCACCGCAGGCAGCAAGATGGACTGGGCGGTTATATCCGACGAGACCGGCAGCGACCCCAATGGCAACTCGGTTTCCGTTGAGGCGGAGCTGCTGAAAGGCGTTGATACAGAACGCCAGCACAAGCGTGCCATGGCTATCTACAAATCCTCCATGAACATCCTGCGCGCCAGCCTGGGCAAAACCTGAGGAGGTATGAGAGATGAGTGAATTTTCCAAAGCCCTGTCCGTCACCGCCAGCGGCCTCAAGGCGCAAGCCGCACGCCTGCGCCATGTGTCTGAGAACATTTCCAACGCCGATACGCCGGGATACCGCCGCAAGGCAGTGCCCTTCGAATCGGTGCGCGAGCTGCGGACAGACGTGGAGCATGTGCGCACCGGCCGGGTTACCCTGGATCGCAGCGAGCTGGAAAAAGTCTACGACCCGTCGCATCCGCTGGCTGACGAAAGCGGGCATTTCGAAGGCTCCAACGTTGATCTGATGATCGAGATCGCCGACGCCCGCGAAGCCCAGCGTAGCTATGAGGCCAACCTGAAAATGTTCGAGCAGACCCGGTCCATGTCAGCCTCGCTGATGGAACTTTTGAGACGCTAACTGAAATTTATTGGAGATCCAGAATGGATATTCGCAGCCTTTCCGCCGCCAGCGGCTATGCCGCCGCCCGTCCCGCCACCAAAGCTGACCCCAATCACGAAAGCACCGGTGCCGGCGCCCAGCTGAAGCAGAGCTTTGAAGACTTCACCACGACCCTGCAAAACAGCGAGCAGGTCTCGGTGCAGGCGATGACGTCGCAAGCTGACCCGCATGCGCTGGTACAGGCTCTGGCGCAGACTGAACTGGCGGTCGAAACCGCCGTCACCGTGCGCAACAAGGTCGTCGAGGCCTATCAGGAAATCCTGAGGATGCCGGTCTGAGCCATGATGAGCGAAAGCCTCTTCTATGACACGCTGCGCCAGGCGCTGTGGGCCGCTGTCACCATGTCGACGCCAATCCTGGTCGTCGCGCTGGTGGTCGGCCTGACCATCGGCCTGTTTCAGGCCCTGACCTCGGTGCAGGAAATGACCCTGACTTTCGTGCCCAAGCTGACAGCGATCCTGGTCGTGTTCTGGATGACCATGGGATTCATGACACAAACCCTGGTGGCCTTTTTCGACGGCCACGTTGTTCCAATGATTGCCGGAGGCTCGTAATGGGAACCGCAGGTTACGCCACGATTTCACGCCAGTCAGGCCTGATGCGGGAAATGCGCGTCATTGCCAACAACATCGCAAACTCCGCCACAACCGGATACCGCCAGGAAGGGCTGATCTTCTCGGAATTCGTGCAGTCCTCGCCTGGCCAGCCGTCCGTGTCGATGTCGCGTGCCAATATCTTCAACACCTCGATGGAGCAAGGCCAGCTGACCAATACTGGCGGCACATTCGATTTTGCGATCGAAGGGGACGGCTTCTTTATGATCGAAACCCCGCAAGGGGAACGGCTGACCCGCTCCGGCGCCTTTTCCCCCAACGCCGCCGGTGATCTGGTGACCATGGACGGCTACCGGGTGCTGGATGCGGGCCGCGCGCCGGTCTTTGTGCCGCCGGATGCCGGCAAGATTGAAGTTGGCGCGGACGGTTCGCTCAGCGCAAACGGGCGTCTGCTGGGACAGCTGGGCCTGTTCAAACCGGTCGAAAAGCACACGCTCGTGCGTGAGGACGGTGTGATGTTCCGCGTTGAGGGCGACATCGAGGAGAACTTCGACTCGAAGGTCCTGCAGGGCTTTCTGGAAGGCTCCAACGTGAACGCGATTTCCGAAGTGAGCCGGATGATCGACGTGCAGCGCGCCTACGAGATGGGCCAGAGCTTTCTGCAGACGGAAGACGAGCGCATCCGCAATGCCATCAAAAACCTGATCAAGTCCTAGGAGAATCCAGATGCGTGCCCTCAAGATCGCAGCAACCGGCATGAGCGCCCAGCAGTTGCGGGTGGAGACCATCTCCAACAACCTCGCCAATATGAACACCACGGCCTACAACGCCCGCCGTGCCGAATTCGCAGATCTGCACTACCAGCAGATTTCGCGCGCCGGCACCGTGAATGCTTCGGACGGCACCGTGCTGCCGACCGGTGTTCAGGTCGGCCTCGGTGTGCGACCGGCCGCCGTTTCCGTGCATTTGTCCCAAGGGGCGCTGCAGCAGACCAACAACGACCTGGATGTCGCCATCGACGGCAATGGCTACCTGGAGGTCACCCTGCCCTCCGGCCAGTCCGCCTATACCCGCGACGGTGCGCTCAAACGCTCGGCCGAAGGGCTGATCGTGACTTCGGACGGTTTCGCAGTGTCGCCCGAGATCACCATCCCCGACGATGCCACCAGCATCTCGATCAATGCCGAGGGTGAAGTTTACGGGTATTTTCAGGACTCTCCCGAAGGCCAGCTGCTGGGGCAGTTTACCCTGGCCAGCTTCACCAACCCCAAGGGTCTTGAGGCGATCGGCAGCAACCTGTTCACCGAAACCGAAGCCTCGGGCGCTGCCACTGTCACCACCGCGGGCGAAGACGGGCTCGGCACCCTGCGCCAGGGATACCTGGAGGGCAGTTCGGTGGATGCGGTGCGCGAGGTGACGGAGCTGATCGAAGCCCAGCGCGGTTATGAAATGAATGCCAAGGTCATCTCTGCTGTCGACCAGATGATGGGTGCAACCACACAGGTACGCTGATGAAACTTGCTCTTGCCTGCCTGACCGCCGCCGCACTCTGCGCCCCGCCCGCCTGGGCGGACTACCTGATCCCGCTGCGCACGATCCGCGCCAAGGAGATCGTTAACCCCGAAGATCTGGCCCTTAAAAACGGCGAGATCCTTGGCGCGCTGTCGGACCCGGCGGACGTCACAGGCATGGAAGCACGTGTCTCGCTCTACGCGGGGCGGCCCTTGCGGCCCGGCGATATCGGCCCGCCGGCCATCATTGAACGAAACGACCTGGTTACCCTGATCTTCCGTCAGGGTGTGCTGACCATCGCCGCGGAAGGGCGCGCCCTGGGCCGCGGTGCCGCTGGTGAAGCTGTCCGTGTCATGAATCTCTCTTCCCGCACGACCGTCACTGGACGGATCAAGGAAGACGGCTCCGTCGAGGTAAACTGATGACTTTGAAATTTCCCCCCGCCAAACCGCTGCTCTTCGGGCTGGCCCTCCTGGGTGCCTGCGGCCGGATGGATCACCTGGGCAAGCCGCCCTCCTTTACCCCTGCCAACGAGACGTCGGAGCATGTGGCGATGCTTTACGAGGGACTGCCCGCGCAGACCCAGAACCGGCGCACCGTTGACGGCTCCTCGTTGTGGAGCGGCTCGCAGCAATCGCTGCTTGGCGACCGACGCGCGATTAAACGGGGGGATATCCTGACGGTGGTGATCGAGATCGACGAAGAAGCGGAAATCTCCAACGACACCCAGCGCTCGCGGTCGGGATCCGAAAGCCTGAACATGCCTCAGCTCCTGGGCCTGCCGCAGCGGCTGGACCGGAAACTGCCGGAAGGCGCCACCTCGGCAGACGCGGTGGAGCTGGGCAGCTCCAGTTCCGCGGGCGGCAAGGGGTCCGTGAAACGCAGCGAGAAACTGGAGCTGCGGGTTGCAGCCACCGTTGTCGACGTGCTGCCCAACGGGGTTCTGGCGATCAGCGGGACCCAGGAGCTGCGGGTGAACTTCGAACTGCGCGAACTGCTGGTGACCGGCTATGTCCGGCCACAGGACATCAGCCGCCAGAATGAAATCACTTATGACAAGATTGCTTCGGCGCGCGTCTCTTACGGCGGCCGCGGCCAGATCACCGATGTTCAGCAGCCGCGCTACGGCCAGCAGCTGCTTGACGCTGTCCTGCCGTTCTGAGGGTCATTATGCTGTCAAAACTCCTGCCAGTCATCCTGCTGATCCTCGGAACCGCAGGCGGTATAGGTGCCGGCATCATGCTGATGCCCGCGCCAGAAGAAGAGCACGCTGCCGAGTCCGGCAGCGCCGCCGAACCCGCTGAGGAATCCGCAGAGGAAATCGCTGAAGACAGCGAAGAGAACCAGCGCGAATACATCAAGATCAACAATCAGTTCGTCGTGCCTGTCGTGGAGCGTGATCAGCTGACTTCGCTGGTGGTGGTGTCGCTCAGCCTGGAGGCCAAGCAAGGCACTGGCGAAAAAGTCAGCACCTTGGAGCCAAAACTGCGGGATGCCTTCCTGCAAGTCCTCTTTGATCACGCCAATATGGGCGGCTTCCGGGGCGCGTTCACCCGGTCTGATGTGCTCGAACCGCTGCGCACCGCGCTGCGCGAGGCGGCGCAGAAGGAGATCGGCAAAGGCGTGTATGACGTGCTGATCATGGAGATTTCCCGGCAAGACGTCTGACCGCCGCACAACAATTCAAACAAAAAAGCCGGCCTCGAAAGGCCGGCTTTTTGCGGAAAGCAGGTCTCTTGCGCTCAGCCTTCCAGCAGCCGGGCCATCTGCGCCTTGGCCAGCTCAGCCTTGTGCCGCTTGCGTTCAGCTGCGGCCATCGTTTCTACCGCATGTTTGCGGCCGAACGCCTTGCGCAGCTGATCCATGCTTCGCAGCTTTTGCGCAGTGGCCTTGGCCAGCTCCTGGTTCAATTGCCGCCGGGTGCGGGCATGCCATCCCTGCCATAGAAGATCCGCCCCCAAAGCCTTCATTGCATGATCGCCATCTGCCTGCTCGCGCGCAGCCTTCACCTGCTCGTTCAGTTTGGCCAACTGGCTGCGCAGCTCCGCTTCGCGGGCCAGAACGGGCTGAATTCTGGCGTGTTCCTGCATGTATTGCGCAGCGGTCACCGCTGCCATCTGATCCAGCATTTTCTGCTTCATGTGACCCTCCTTTTGGCACGCTTGCGCATTTCCTCGGCGAAACGGATTGCCGCTGCCACCGGCGCGTAGTGCTCTTCCAGAATTTCATCCCCGATCCCGATCGCCGCGTGGAGCGCCCGCGCGGTTGGCGGATCGCTGTGGATCGGGATCGCGTTTTCATTGGCAACCCGCCGGATCGCTGCGGCGATCTCATCGACCCCCTTGGCAACACAGACCGGTGCGGCGCCCGGCTCCCGGCTCCACTGCAGGGCAACCGCATAGTGGGTCGGGTTGACGATCACCACATCTGCCTTGGGCACATCAGCCAGCATTTGCCCCATCGCAATCTGCTGGCCGCGCTGGCGGCGCTGGCTCTTCATATGCGGGTCGCCTTCGGCATCCTTCATCTCATCCTGGATTTCCTTACGCGACATCATGTTCTTGCGGAGATGCTCGGCATGCTGAAAGGCGGCGTCAACGACCCCGATTGCCAGCGCAATGATGAGCGCGAGGAACAAGAACTCCATCGACAGCTGCGCCAGCATCAGAACCACGGATTGCGGGCCGGTGCCGGACGACGCGATCATCTCCGGCAGCCGGTGGGACAGATAAACGCCCAGGCACACCGAGTAGAGAGACAGTTTCACAAAGCTCTTGAAGAACTCGAACAGGCCGGCGCGCCCGAACTTGTTCTTCGCATTGGAAACGATCGAGATGCGCGACAGTTTCGGCTCCAGCTTGCTCGGGGCAAAGACCATCGCCCGCTGGCCGACAATGGACAGCAGCACAAGCGCAAAAGGCACAAGAAACCACGGCAGCACCGGGCGGAAGGCACTGCCGATGAAGCCGCCCACCGGCGCGGCCGCAGGACCTTCGAAAAACAGCGGCGCCAGCCGGTCCGGCTGGTCAAGGTAAGCCAGCAGTGCAGTGCCGATCCCCTCCACGCTGCTGCTGCCTGCAGTGTAAAACGCTATGATCAGGCCCAGATAGGCGGCAGCCACCGACAGATCAGTGGATTTGGCAACTTCGCCTTTTTCCCGGGCCTTCCGGAGTTTCTGCTCCGTTGGCTCGAATGACTTGTCTGAATCGTCGTCCTGGCCGCTCATGGCATGCCGCCCACAGGGTTTGCAAAGAAGGTCATCAAGGCGCGGGACCAGACATCCAGGATCACCGGGCTGCCGACCATCAGGATGAACAGCCCCATGAGGGTAATCACCGGCGCGCCGACCATCGCCACCATCAGCTGCGGCATCGCCCGGTTGATCACGCCAAGGGCGAGGTTATAGATCACCGCCGTGATCACAAAGGGCGCCGCCAGCGTGAATGCCAGCGAAAAACTCTGCGAGACCCGGAAAACGCCCCATTCCGTCAAGCCGGCGGCAACCGGAAACTCGCCTGCCGGAAACATCCGGTAAGAGCCGATCAGCAGTTCCGCCACCCGGACATGCAGCCCCATCATGGTGGCAAGGGTCACGCCGGAGATCATCAGAACAGCGCCAAGCGCCGGCATCGGCTCTGCACCGATGCCGCCCAGCACCTGCGACAGGGACGTGGCTTGCGCTGCCATCGCCCCTGCCGTCTGCAATGCCAGCACGAAAATCCGGACCCCGATACCCAAAGCCAGGCCGATGATGGCCTCGGTCACCGCAAAACGGGCGTAGGCGAACACGTTGTCCGGCTCGGGAAAGGCAGGCAGCGCCGGTGCCACGACAAACGTGAAGGCCGCGGCAACGGCCAGCTTGACCCGCGCGGGGACATAAAGCTCCCCCATTGCGGGCAGAACCGACACCATCGCTGCCACTCTCAGAAACACGATGGCGGCGTGCCAAAACCCTGCCCCCAGCATCAGAACCAGCTCCGGCGGCAGAAAGTCCAGGTTCATGCCTGCACCATGCCAACAAGGGCAGGCCGTGCCTCCAGTCCGATTTCCTCAAACGACAGCACCGGATTGGTAATGCCGCGCGACTTCAAAATTGTCCTCAGATACCGGCGGCGGCGCGTCGAGGTGACCACCGCAGCAAATACGCCCTGATCGGTGATCGCCGAGAGCTTGTCGCTCAGCCCGTCCGCAAGGCGGTTGAAGAGATCCGGCGGCAGCGCAATGTCCAGGCCGGCACCCTGCGCATCGACCTGGTAGGTCGAGAACTTGTCTTCCCATTCCGGCGCCAGCTGGACCAGCGGAATGGTCCCGTCCTCACGCTTCATCTCGGCCACCAGCTGGAAGCCAAGGCGCTGGCGCACATGCTCGCAGATCAGTTCAGGCTGTGCGACGTGCATGCGCGCTTCTGCAATAGATTCCAGGATCAAGGGCATGTTCCGGATGGACACCCGCTCCTCCAGCAACAGCCGCAGGACCGCATGAAGCGTGTCCATCGGCACCTTGTCCGGCACCAGCGAATCCAGCAGCTTGCGGTTCGCCTCGGAGCGGAAGCGGTCGGACAGCTGTGTCATTTCATCCAGCAGGCGGCGCAGGGATTTGAGCGTCAGCAAGCGGCTGAAGTTCTGCTTGATGACCTCCAGCAAATGGGTTGCCAGGATTTCCGGCGGCGTCACCACGGTGGCGCCGGCCAGCGCCGCCTGTTCCTGCGACTTGGCAGAAATCCAGCGTGCCGGTGCGCCATAGACCGGCTCCGTCACATCTGTGCCGGAGGGCAGCGCATCGTGATTGTCGGGCATCAGGGCCAGGACCATTTCGGGATGCAGCGTGCCGCGCACCTGTTCGACGCCCTGCACCTTGATCACATAGGTGCCCCGCTCCAGATCATGCTGATCGGTGAGGCGGATTTCGGGCAGGATCAAACCGAATGTGGTGGCGATGTGGGACCGCATATTTGCGATCCGCGCGTCCAGGCCGGTGCCCTCGTCCAGCACCATGCTGACCAGGTCGGGCGCAAACTCCAGATGCAGATCATCAAGATCCAGAATGTCGCCCAGCGGCCGCGAAACCGAAGCATCGGAGGCTTCCTCGATCTTTTCCTCGATCTCGGCTTCTGCATCGTCCCTTTTCTTCTTGGCCATCCGGAAGGCGGCATAACCCAAGACGCCGCCGCCGGTCACGAAGGGGAGAAATGGCAGGCCCGGCACCAGCGCAAACAGCACCATCAGCACGGAAACGGTGGTCAGAGCTGCCGGGTGGCGGCCGAACTGTTCGAACAGAGCAATGTCGGTGGCGCCAGTGGTGCCGCCGCGCGCCAGCAGCAGTGCCGCGGCGATAGAAATGATCACCGAAGGGATCTGCGAGACGAGGCCGTCCCCTACCGTCAGAATGGCATAGGTCTCGAACGCGCTGCCCACAGGCATACCGTGGACCAGAACCCCCATGATAAGCCCCATGACGAGGTTCAGCAGGGTGATCAGCAAGCCAGCAATGGCGTCGCCTTTGACGAATTTCGACGCACCGTCCAGCGAGCCGAAAAAGGTCGTTTCCTGCTGGTCACGTTCGCGCCGCTCCTTGGCAGTCTGGTGGTCGATGGCGCCCGCGGACATATCCGCGTCGATGGCCAGCTGCTTGCCCGGCATCCCGTCCAGGGCAAAGCGGGCGCCCACTTCGGCCATCCGCGCGGCACCCTTGGTGATCACCATGAAGTTGACGATCAAAAGAACCCCAAACACAACCAGGCCGAGGAACACGCTGCCCCCCATGACAAACTGGGCGAATCCTTCGATCACATCGCCGGCCGCATCGGTGCCGGAGTGGCCTTGGCCGATGATCAGCTTGGTGGACGAGACGTTCAGCGACAGGCGCAGCATCAGCGACGCCAGCAGAATCGTCGGGAAAGAGGAAAAATCCAGAGGTCTTTCAATGAACAGGGTGATCGTGAAGATCAGGATTGCAAGCGCAAATGAGGCCGCCAGACCGACGTCCAGCACCCAGGCAGGCATCGGCAGGATCATCATCACGATAATCGCCATCAGCGCCAGTGCCAGCAGCACGGTCGGGCTGAATAGTTGTTCCATCGTCAGCTTAGGCACAATTATGGCCCCACTTATTGAGTGCATTCAATTGGTTGGAAATCCCGCCAGAAGCCTGGCCCGGTTGCCTGATGGCTTGCCACTGCAGCAAGGGCGGAACGATCCGCAGCCGCCCGGATGCCGGGCGGGCGGAAAGCCGGGAGGCGCAGGCCGCCATCGCAGCGGCGGCTGACAGCGCAAACCGGTGCATTATGGCTTTGCAGAAAAATGTGAGACAGGCACTGGCGGCGGCCGTGGCCGCGCGTGCCGTGCGCGTTGTGTGCGCACTCAGCCCTTGCAGGCAAAGTTTTAATTTGTTTTCCGGCATTCTGCCCGTTCCAGATCAGGATTCACCCGCTCATCAGGTTACCGGCAGCCAGTTGACAAAGTGTTATCATCCAAACGCAAAGGCCGCCCCGGGCAGGGCGGCCTTAACGCAGTCAGCCTTGAGCTGGATTACTGTCTTTCTTCCGGAGCGTCCGCTGCTGTACCGATCTGGTTCAGCAAGTCGGCGATGCCGCCCCGCGTCCCCTCGCTGCTCTCCACCAGGGCGCGCGCATAGGCCAGCGGCGGCAGGCTTTCCGGATCCTGGGCGGTTTCGCCGATTTTGGTTGTGACAGACGCGACGGCCCCGAATTGCGCCCCCTCTTCCGGCTCGATTTCCTCTATCGCCCCCAGGTTTTCTGAGTGCCAGAACCCGCGGGCGGCTGCGTCTTTCTGGTTCTCGGCCAGCAGGTATTCCCCGGCGCGGCCGTATTCGCCGTTGCGCCACAAAGCCTCGGCGCGCAGGCGGTTGGCTTTGGAGCCATCCAGTCCCATCAGTTCCACCAGCGCCCGGTGCGGCTTGTCCAGGGCAAGCGCGGCTTCGGCCATCATCAGGCGGCGGGTTTCATCCTGCGGTGCCAGGGACAGCTTGTTGAGCAGTTCCTGAGCGTAGTCTGCAAACCCGAGATCAAGCAGCCGTCGGGCCACCGGCACAGCAACCGGGGCCGCCTCAGCCGCCGTAGCCCGGCCCGCAAACACCAGACCATACTGCAGAAAGGTCACATCATCCGCGCGTTCTGCCAGCAGCAGCAGCAACGGTTCCAGCGCTGCAGCCCGGGCCCCAGGTCCATCGCGTTCC
This sequence comes from Leisingera daeponensis DSM 23529, assembly GCF_000473145.1. NCBI lineage: Bacteria > Pseudomonadati > Pseudomonadota > Alphaproteobacteria > Rhodobacterales > Roseobacteraceae > Leisingera > Leisingera daeponensis. The sequence continues at coordinate 2,839,901 of NZ_KI421500.1, forward strand.
GTCAGCTCTTTAAGCTCCTGAAACGCATCGTGGAACTGTCCTGTCAGTGCCAGCGATGCGACATGCGCCTTGCGCAGGTCTGCGCCAAGCTCCGTGTCCCGGTTTTCCAGCTCGTAGGAAGCAATCAGGTCCGGCACATCCGGCGACAGCGCTTTGCGCTCTTTCACACTGAGGGCAACCAGGTCGATCAGCGCGGCTGGAGCGTTCCCGGTGCGCTCCGCCACTTCGCTGGTCAGCTCTTCAGCGACTTTCTCAGTGTCGCCCTCTAGTTCTGCAATCGCCGCCTCGGCCAGATTGATTTCCGGCACTTCTTCGATTCCGGTCCGGTCCACGGCCCTCAGCACCGCTTCAGCGACATGGTGATCGCCGGCCTCGGCGAACATCTTGCTCAGCCGCGGCCCCAAATGCACCCGCAGGTGCGTGGGCAACTTCGAAAACGCTTGCTGGATCGCATCGGTGTTCGAGTTCTTTTTGACCGCGCCGTCGGCCAGCGCGCCCCAGAAAGCGCTGTTGCTTTCGCAGGCCTGCTGCCCCGAGAACGGGTTTTGAGGCGGAAGATCAACGCCATCCATCAGCAGGGCCATCGCCTCCAGCACAGCCGCATCCGCGCTGCCCCGCTCTGCGGCCGGAAGGATTTCCAGCATGGAGCGGGCTTCGGCACCAAAGCCGAAATAGAGATAAATCCGGGTAAGAGCGAGAACCCCAGCCGGGTTCACGTCGTCGAACTCCTGGACAAGCGCGTTGCGCAACGGTCCGATCTGATCGGCAAACGGGCTCTCATTGCCCCAGGTGTGAATTGCCACGACCCTGTCTGAAATGCAGTGCGCCGCCTCGTCTCGGCCCTCTGCCAAGGCGGCCATCAGGCCAGTTTCGCGGTCGATTGCCGAGGTGACAGAGATGTGGTCAAGCGGGTTCAAAGGCCGGTCCGAACGGCCCAGAGGATCGAGGCCGGCTGCAGTGCCGGCGCCAGGAAGCCCGTCCGCCGCAACGCTGACTAGCCCCTGGTTCGCTGCCCGTCCGATCTGCTGCAGCAACCGCCGCTCGGATTCCTTGACCACCGCAGCGCGTTCAGTCTCCTCCATATTGAGCAGCATACCGGCATCCGGCAGCCGCGGCAGCATAGCTGCGGCAACATCTTCCGCGGCCGCCGGGATGCTACTGCCGTCCAGCGGCAGAACCATTTCAGTTGCCGTCTGCTCTTCAGACCCAGCAGGTTCAGGTTCGGGGCCAGCCGTCCCGGCACGGTTTTGCGGCCGGACTGTGCGTGCCGGTTCAGACTGCCCGGCAACCGCGGCAGCCAGTTCCAGCGCCATCCGTGCGTCTGCCGCGGCCGACCGGGAAAAACTGAAACGGTAGCCGCCGCCCGCAACCGGTGTGGTGATCGGAAGAATGCTGCCCGCTGTGGTGTATTGCGGCTGCGGCGGGGGTTTGCCGCCATCGCGGATATCCACCACAAGGTAGCCGTTCTCCTGCACATAGGAGGTGACTGTGCACTCGCAGCCCAATTGCAGCCGCAGCGGCTGGCCGGGGCCGTTCTGTTCCAAAGATTGCAACCGGGTGCGGGGAATAAGGTTGAAGACGCGGGAGGTATCGAAAACCGCTTCGGGGGCATCAATGTTGACGGTCGCAGTGCTGCCGCTTTGGGTCAGCGACCAGTCCGCGCCGTTTGGCAGACGCATCACCAGGCGCGTGAACCCCTTATGCTCGCCGGAGCGGGTTACGATTGTCTGCGCCTGGACTGTGCCAGCCGTCAGAACAACGGCCGCCGCGGCAAATGCTCGCCAGATCATGCTGCGTCCTGTTTCACCGATTTGAGGGCTTCTTCCAGCTCCGAGAAGCCGGGACGGAAATGCGACGGGGTATTCTGGCGGCCGACCTCAATGCAGATCGCGGCTGCGTGGTTGTGCAGGTTGGCCACCAGCACTTCGCGGATCAGCTGGTAGAAATGCGCGTCTTCTTCGACCACGGCCTTCACCTTGCCCGCGAAGGGGGCAACAAGGCCATAAGACAGAAACACGCCCAGAAATGTCCCCACCAGGGCGCCGCCGATCAGTTTCCCCAGAACCTCGGGCGGCTGGTCGATCGAGCCCATGGTCTTGATCACGCCCAGAACCGCTGCAACGATCCCAAGGGCAGGCAGGCCATCGGCCATGGTCTGCAGCGCGTGGCTGGAGTGCAGCGCGTGGTGAAGATTGGCCTCCATCCGCTTTTCCAGCACCTCTTCAACCTGGTGCGGATCGTCATAGTTCATCGAGGCCGACCGCATGGTGTCGCAGATCAGGTTCACGGCTTCCTTGTCGCCCAGGATCTTGGGATATTTATTGAACACCGAGGAGTTTTCCGGGTCTTCGATATGCTGTTCCACCTCAACCGGATTGGCCCGGGCGATTCGGATCAGCGCGAACAGCAGACAGAGCAGATCGCGGTAGTCGTCCGGCTTCCATTTGGGGCCCTTGAATACCTTGCCGATGTCCTTGAGCGTGTGCTTGACGCCGCCCATGTCGTTGGCAATCAGAAACGCCCCGACAGCGGCGCCGCCGATCATCATCATTTCAAACGGCAGCGACTTCAGAATGATCGCCATCTTGCCGCCGGCCAGAAGGTATCCGCCGAACACCATGGCAAAGATCACCACAATGCCTACAATCCCGATCATAGGTCCACTCCGAATTCCGTTGGTTTTTATTAGTTTAGGCGAGTCGTCCTAAGGAAAGACTAAGCCCGCGTGCCCAAGTCATTCCTTGGGCACGGCTCCGTTGCGTCCGGCCAGGACCACGCTGATGGTATAGGCGGCTTCCGGGCTCAGGCCCGCCATGATCCCCGCCGCGGCCTCCGGCTGCATCCGGGCAAGGAAGCCTGCTGCGAATGCAGGGTCCATTTCCTCGAACAGGGCTGCGGCCTCCTTGGGCTTCATCTGCTCATAGACAGTGGTCAGCCGGGTCACATCCGACTCCGTCGCCCCATCGGCCAGGGCCAGGGTCGCGCGCAGCTTCTCTTCTGCCTGCTCCAGCGCCACCAGCTTCTTGTTGATCGCCTGATCGGCAATCTCCAGCGCCTTCATCCGGTCCTGAATCTCCGCCTCGCGGGCGGCCAATACCTGTTCCCGCTCCTGAAAGGCCGCCAGCATCGTCTGCAGCTCAGCAGAGGACGGCATCGATTCGCCCCGCGGCTCCCCCTTATGCGCAGGCTCATCCCGGCCCGGCTCCTTCAGACTGGCCACTTCGCGGGCAATTGCGGGCCCGGCTTCCAGTCCCAACCGCACCGCGGCAGAGCCGATCAGCAGGACCGCCAGCATCATCAGCGTGCCGCCCCGCCGCAAGCCTTTGGGTTTCTTAGCCGCCTTCGCCATTACGCCACCCGGTTCTGGCTGCGGTTATGGCGGACGAACATCAGGCCAGAGGGCTTAACCTCTTCCTGGATTTCTTCGGCCGGCTTCGATTCGGCCTCATAAGCGGCTGCCATCTCCTCATCTTCGGCCACGGGTTCCGCAACCGGAGCCGCAGGCCGGGCTTCGGGAATATCATGCATGGACGCCATCATCAGCTCCAGCCGCTGGGCCACCGATTCGGCCCGCCCGGTCAGCTGCTGCAGCGCCTTGCTGGAGCCGTCAGACACCTGTTGCGCCGACTGCAGCGACTTGTTGAGGTCATCCACCTGGGAGGACAGCACGGCGACCGCGCCGCCCACGCCCTTTTCCAGATCATTGAACCGCTTCAGCCTGCGTGACAGCACCAGACAATAGAATCCGGCACCCAGCGCTCCGGCCGCAAGCAGGATATCAGCAATAATGTCCATCCTGTCCTCCTAGTTCAGTACGAAATCCATAATCAGCAGATCACGCACCCGGCCCTGGCCGGTGGCAATGTTGATCCGCCGCAGCATCTGCGCTCTCAGTTTCGGCAGAGCCATCGGATCGGTCAGATCCTCAAGCTCCAATGCTCTCAGGTAGCTGTTCAGGACATCGACAACCCGCGGGAGGATTTTCTCGACCTCGGCCTGGTGCGCCAGGTCGACCTCAAGTTGCGCGCGGAACCGCAAATGCTTGATACCGCTGGCTTTGCGCAGGGTAATCACAATCGGGTCCATTTCGATAAAGGCAAGATTGGCGATATCCTCCGCCGTCTCACCCGTGTCCACGCCTTCTGGCGCCTCTTCGGCCGCATGCGCCGGTTCGGGCGCTGCTTTCTGACCAAAGGGAAGAAGGCCTGACTGAACGGCAAAGAATCCGCCGCCCGCCCCCGCCAGCGCCAGCACCACCCCGATGATCAGGGGCAGTTTGCCTTTCTTGGCCGGGGCATCTGCTTCTGTATCTACTGCAGCGTCTGTCATGGCTATCCCTAAAACGTCGTGCAGCTTCTTCATAACCTGCGAGGAACTAACCGAATGTTAAGGCCGATCCGTCAAAAAGGTTGCACGCCGGACAGAACGCCGGTGCGACGGAGGTTAATGTGCAGCAGATCAAGAATGTCTGGGCAGAAATGGACATGCGGAAGCGTCTCATTGCCGTGGGTGCCACGGTAATCATGATTCTCAGCGTGATCGCGATGTCCCATGTGGCAAGCAAGCCATCAATGACACTGCTTTATGCCGGGCTGGAAAGCGGCTCGGCCGGAGACGTGGTGCGGGCGCTGGAACAGCGCGGCACCCAATATGAAGTGCGCGGCAGCTCGATCTACGTGCCGTCCACGCATCGTGACGAACTTCGTATGACCCTGGCGAGCGAAGGCCTGCCGGCCAACGGCGGCAAAGGGTATGAACTGCTCGATTCGCTTAGCGGCTTTGGGACCACCTCGCAGATGTTCGATGCCGCCTACTGGCGCGCCAAGGAAGGCGAGCTGGCCCGCACCATTGTCGCCAGCCCGCATGTAAGCCAGGCCCGGGTGCATATCGCCAACACCGGATTGAACCCCTTCCAGCGCACGGTAGAGCCCACCGCATCGGTTTCCATCGTGCCGATGGGGTCGCCGATCACGCCTGCACAGGCCAACGCTATCCGTTTCCTGGTGTCCTCCGCTGTCACCGGTCTGGCGGTGGAAAACGTTGCGGTGATCGACGCCAATGGCGCTTTGATCGGGTCCTCGGATGCCACCGCCGCAGCCGGCGCCGGCACGGATGACCGGTCGCAGACGATTCGTGAGCGGGTCATGCGCCTTGTCGAGGCCCGCGTCGGCCAGGGCAACGCCGTGGTCGAGGTCAGTGTCGAAACCGTGACCGACACCGAATCTATCCGAGAAAAGCTCATTGATCCCAAAAGCCGTGTCGCCGTCAGCACCGATGTCGAGGAACGCGCCGATTCTTCCACCAACCAGGCGGGCGAAGTCACCGTTGCCTCAAACATTCCCGATGGCGATGCTGCCTCCGGCCAGGGGTCCAAGGCCAACACGAGCGCAACCCGCGAGCGGATCAATTATGAAATCTCCGAAACCGAAAAAGAAATCCTCCGCGGCCCCGGGGCCATCAAGCGCCTGACCGTCGCGGTGCTGATCAATGGCACAGCCGTCACCAATGACGCCGGCGAAACCGTATTCCAGCCCCGGCCGGAAGACGAGCTGGCCGCCATGCGGGAACTGATTTCCGCGGCAGTCGGCTTTGACGCGGAGCGTGGCGACGTGATCACTCTCAAGTCTATGGAGCTGCCCGCCGTGGAACCCCAGGGCACGGTCGCGACCGCCTCTTTCTTCGATAACCTCTACTTTGACGCCATGTCTCTGGTCCAGATCGGCGCGCTGGCCCTCGTCAGCCTGATCCTTGGCCTTTTTGTCGTGCGCCCGATCCTGTCGAACCAGGCCACGCCGGTTGCGGCATTGCCAAGCCCTGGCGGCGGCGATCTGCCCGGGTTGCCCGGTATCGGCGGCGGCGGCTTCATGACTGCGCCGGACCTGGGGGCAGGACTCGCGCTGGATGGTGAAATCGAAAACAACGAAACCGGGCAATTCGAACCGCTGGGCGGCCTGCCGGCCATGGGCACGGGCGACATGATGGGCGCAATTGGCCTGCCGGCAATGGGCGGCGGTATGGATGACCCCGTCGACCGCCTGCGCAACATGATAGGCGAACGGCAGGAGGAAACCGTCCAGATCCTGCGCGGCTGGCTGGAAGAGAATAGGGAGCAAGCCTGATGACGATTGCGCATTTGCTTGAGGACTTCGGATTCGAAACGCCCGCCGAACCGGTGGTGCCGGCGGTCTCCGAAGACGTCCTGGAAGAACAGCGGCTGGCCTCCTTCGAAAAAGGCTACAGCGCCGGCTGGGATGACGCGGTAACGGCCAAGGATCAGGAAACCACCCGGATCTCCGCCGAACTGGCCAACTCTCTGGAGGACCTGAGCTTTACCTATCACGAAGCGCAAGCCCAGCTGCTCGATTCGCTGGATCCGATGTTCAAGGTTCTGACCAGTGCCATTCTGCCGGATGCGATGGCGGCCTCCTTCGGGCACCACATCGTCGACCAGCTCGCAGGAATGGCAAAAGGGCAGACCGATCAGCCGATGCAAATTGTGGTATCGCCCGGCGAAGGCGCGCCCGTGCGCAACCTGCTGCCGCAGAACTTTTCTGTCCCGGTCACCGTGCGGGAAGACAGCACGCTGTCCTCCGGCCAGGCCTACCTGAGCGTCGGAAGCACCGAATGCGAAATCAACTGCGATGCCCTTCTCGAATCGATCCAGGATTCGATCGAAGCCTTCACCTATCACGCGAAAGAGGACAGCCAATATGGATGACGCCGCCGATCTGAACAAGAAAGCCGCTGATGCCAACAACCCCTTTGTTTCGGTTCCCGTCGAAGTGGTTGTTTCGGTGGGCAAGGCCCGGCCGCTGATCCGCGATCTGGTCAGCCTGGGTGAAAACGCGATTCTGACGCTCGACAAGCGGGTTGAAGATCCGGTCGACCTCTACGTCGGGGACCGGCTGGTCGCCCGGGGCCAACTGGAAGAGCTGGAAGGCGAGCAGGCCGGACAGCTGGCCGTGCGCCTGACGGAAATTGCCGATCTGCAAAGCGGTTTGGGATGACACAGAAGACCTTTGTGCGGGCGGCCCTGGCTATAGCGCTTTTGCTGGCCATGCCGCAGACCGCCCTGGCTCAAGAACTGAGCCTTTCGCTGGCAGACGGTGAGTCGGTTTCGGCCCGCTCGATCCAGCTGATTTTGCTGATTACAGTGCTCAGCCTGGCCCCCGGCCTGCTGATCATGATCACCTGCTTTCCCTTTCTGGTGACGGTCCTGTCGATCCTGCGCCAGGGCATCGGTCTGCAGCAGGCGCCGCCAAACATGCTGATGATCAGCCTGGCGCTGTTCCTGACCTACTTCGTGATGGAGCCGGTTTTTACAGAGGCCTGGAACAGCGGTATCAGCCCGCTGCTGGAAGAACAGCTTGAACCGGGCGAGGCCATCTCGCGCAGCCTGGAACCGTTCCGGGCGTTCATGGCCAACCGTCTGGATCCGGACACGTTTTATGCCATTGCCGACCTCAGGCCGGAAACCCAAGGCATGGACCCGGTGCCGCAAGCGCCGCTGTCCGCGCTGGTCCCGAGCTTCCTGCTGTCCGAAATCGCACGCGCCTTTCAAATCGGCTTTCTGGTCTTTCTGCCATTCCTGGTGATCGACCTTGTGGTGGCAGCGGTCCTGATGTCGATGGGGATGATGATGGTGCCGCCGGCCATCGTGTCCCTGCCCTTCAAACTGGCGTTCTTTGTTGTTGCCGACGGCTGGAGCCTGATCGCCACCGCCCTCGTGCGCAGCTATTATCCCTAGCCCTTAGAACCGGTAGAAACGGATAGCCCGGGCCGCCCGATGTGCCCGGGCTTTTCTGTACGCGCGCTCCTGCCGCCCCCTTCCACCTCGCATTCGAATATCCGCAGCAGACGATTTGACGCGCAGGGATCTCAGCATCGTGCCGTCAAGGTTCTGAGGTTGCTCGCAACCGTTATCAATCGGCGACGATGCCGGTCCTGGCCTCCCGGCCGTACCCTTGCCTTGGTTCATTCCGGGAACCAGAACGCTCCCCCTCTGACCAAACCACCGCCCTGTGCCCTTGCGGCTCTTTGGTGCGGCTTACCCGGCTCGGCCCCACTCTGATGCGGAGACCAGCGCAGGCCCAAGCTTGCAAGCCCAGCCTCAGGAGAGCCAAAGACGGGTGGCCTGCCGCCAAACAAAAAACCGGCTTCAACAGGTGAAGCCGGCGCATTTTCTGTCAGGGTTACGGTGCCAGTCAGCGGACGACGAATTCCGCGTGCAAGGCACCCGCGGCCTTGAGGCTTTTCAGAATGTCGATCATATCCCGCGGCGATACACCCAGGGCGTTCAAGCCAGACACGACCTCCGAAAGCGAAGTTGTCTCAGGCACTTCTGCCAGCTGGATCCCCTCCTCCTCCTCGATCGCAGCGCCCGTACGCGGCACGACAACAGTTTCCCCATCTGCAAAGGGGTTGGGCTGAACCACCAGCGGCGTCTCTTCAATGCGGAGTGTAAGATTGCCTTGGGCCACGGCCACGCGGGATATCCGCACGTCGCTGCCCATCACAATGGTGCCGGAGCGCTGGTCGACTACCACCCGGGCTTTGCGCTGCGGCTCGACCAGAATGTTCTCGATCCGGCCCACCGCATGCGCCGTCGAGCGGGTGTTGGTGCGGCCGATATCGACTTCAACAGTTCCGGAATCCCGCATCAGGGCAACATTGCGGCCGAATTCATTGTTGATTGCCCGTTCGATCCGCCCCGCCGTCGTGAAATCCGGCTCGCGCAGCGCCAGCCGCATGGAGGTCAAAGAGGCCAGATCGAAATCAATCTCCCGCTCGACCCGGGCGCCCGACGGGATCACGCCCGCCGTCGGGACTCCCTGCGTCACTGTCGCAGCCTCGCCTTCGGCCACCGCACCGCCAGCCAGGATTGTGCCTTGGGCGACAGCATAGATCTGACCATCGGCGGCGTTCAGCGGCGTCATGATCAGAGTGCCGCCCAGCAGGCTTTTGGAGTCGCCGATGGCTGAGACCGTCACGTCGATGGTACTGCCGACACGGGCGAAGGGCGGCAAGGTGGCTGTCACAAAAACGGCCGCCACATTCTTCGGGCGGAACTGCTCGCCGGTCACGTTGACGCCAAGCCGCTCCAGGATGTTGGTCATGATTTCTTCGGTGAACGGCGAATTGCGCAACCCGTCACCGGTTCCATCCAAGCCGACGACCAGGCCGTAGCCGACCAGGTCATTACCGCGGACCCCGTCGAATTCCACCAGGTCCTTAAGCCGGATAGTATTTGCCTGCGCCGCCACGGGCAGCAAAAACAGGCAAGCAAAGAAGAGACGCAGGACAGCCATCATGAGATATACTTCAGCAAGGACAGCTGCGAGCTGCGGGCGGTAATTGTATAAAGGCCCTCAAGCTGCGTCTGCGCTTCCTGAAGCCGGGTGTAGGTTTCATACGGATCGGCCGAAACCAGTTTGTTCTTGACGATGCTCAGGCTGGTTTTCGACGCCTCGTTCCGGGTATTGACCGCCTCGAGCTGGCCCTCGATGAAACCAACGTCAGCCTGCAGATCAATCAGCCTGTCCGCACTTTCAGTCAGCTCGCTGCTGGCCTTGATAACCAGATCGATCTGCACGTCTTCGCTCAGGCCGAGGCTGGGCTCATCCGCGAGCGCAGTGATCACGTAACTCTGCAGCGCATGTTTCAGATTTTCATCGTCGGCGCGGATCCCCAAGGTCACCTGCTCTCCCTCGCCGACGGTAACCGGCTGCAGCGAAGTTGTAGAGCCGCGGTACATGACGGCATCAAATCCGGCCGGATCGTCGAACCAGTCCTTAACTTCCTGAATGATGTCATTGCTGGTTGTCAGCCCCGAAACTTCCGCGAGGACGGCCGTCATCAGCGTGCTGGTGTTATTCAGCGGCTTGGTGTCCGTTGCAGTGCCCGCAAAGATTGTCCGCCCCCCGACAGAGGTGTTCATCAGGTTGATGGCGCTGGCCAGCCGCTGCTTGGCCTGGCTGCCGAACTGCTGTGCATTTTCCGTATCGAGTGCGGGCGACAGTCTCAGGATGTCGTTGCGCATCGCCTCGACCTGGCTGTGCACCTTATCAAGGCTGCCTTGCGTGGTGGTCGCAAACAACCGCACTTCGCTATTGGCAACCATATAGCTGCCGATCCGGTTCAGCGAGCTCTCCAGATCTGCAAGATAGGTGAAATCGCCGCCCAGCCGTTCGCTCAGGTTCGACGATTTTCCAGTGGCAAACTCTTCGGAGAGAGTGGTGACGTTTTCCTTCAGCTCCGTGTTGCGGCTGCGGAGAAAGAGGTGCTGCGCCATATCGCCATAAGAATTCAAAATCATGGGTCAGATCCTCAAGAGTGTTTCCATAAGTTCATCGACAACGCTGAGCATACGGGCATTGGCGGCATAATATTTTTCGACAAGCATCAGGTTCTGCAGCTCGGCGTCGGTGTCGACGCCCAGTGCCAGTTCCGCCTGGCTCAGCTCGTTGAAACTGGTAGCGGCAAAGGTCGAAGCACGCGCAGCGGTTTCATTGTCCTGGGCAAACCGGGACAGCAGGTTCGCACTCAGCGTCGCAGCTGTCATGTTGGCCGTGCCAAGGCCGACTGAGGACACCGTGCGGGTGGTGTTCAAAGCGTCCGAATAGGCTTGCAGCAAGCTGGAATCGCCTGGATCGCCGGGAGCCGCGGCGTAAAGGCCATCGCGAAACCGCCATGTCTCACCGGCGCGGTCCAAAGCCAGCAGATCGTTCAGCTCGATCCGGTTGGAGAGTCCAACGATGTTCGCCGGATCGTAGAAGGCGCCATCGTCGGTGAATATACCTGCATCCGTCACCCCGATAGTGGCATCCAGCGACGGGTCCTGGAACCGCTCGATAAGATCGGCGGCCATCGCGTCCAGATCTTCCTGGGCCTCTACCGCGGTCACATCACGGATTTGAAACTGCGCGGTCAGGGTGCCGCCGCGCAACGGCCCGTCCGGACCGGTGCCGATTGTTTTGCCGTTAACCTGGAGACCGGAGATCATGCCGTTGCCCAAAGTCATGTGAGGCATGATATCCCGCGACGGCGCAAAACTCAGCTCGGACGCCTTGTGGTCCAGCAGCATCACCCCGCCAGTGGAATAAAGCGTGACCTGGCCGTTGTCGCGGCGGACGACATTGACCGGAATGATCGCGTTCACCTGATCGATCAGCTGGTCGCGCTGATCCTGCATTGACACGGCGTCCATGCCGCCGGCCTCGACGACCATGATCCGGGCGTTGAGCTTTTCAATCTCCTTCAAGGCCTGATTCACGGTGTCGACCTGGCTGCCGATTGCGCTGTCCGCATTGATCCGCAGGCCCCGCAACCCCTCGGCCGTGCGCGAAATGGAATCTGCCAAGGCGTTCGCCTTCACCGACAGATCATTCAGCCGGGGCTGCGAATCCGGGCGCGAGACTGCTTCGATCAGCGACGATTCGAAATCCGAAAGCTGGGAGGCCAGCGACATCTCATCATCGACGGTGCCCACCAGATCGGACATTCGGCTGAAGAAATCGCCCTCCGCCTTGGCGGCGCCGTATTCTGCTTCGGCAACCCGGCGGTTGGAGATCAGCACAGGATCATTCAAGCGCTGGACATCGCCGATCCGAACGCCGGGAACGCCGGCCCCGGGGCTGTTCAGATCCAGAACCCGGCGCGTGTAGCCCGGGGTCAGCGCATTGGCCAGGTTTTCGGCGACAACCTGCGAGGACCGGCCGGCCGCGCTCAGCCCGGTCATGGCGCTGTTAAGGGCGGAATATATAGACATGTTCAGCCTGCTTTCGTGAAGCCAATGTCAGGGAGCATCAAGCGCGTTAGCGCTTGATGTTGGTGGTTTCCTGCAGCATCTCGTCAACGGTCTGGATGACCTTGGCGTTGGACGAATAGGCCCGCTGAGTCTTGATCATGTCGGTCAATTCGGTTGCCACGTCGACAGCCGATTCCTCCTGCGCGTAGCCCAGGATTTCACCGGTCGGCCCCTCGCCGGCATCCCACAGGTAGAACGCCCCGGAATCGTCGGTCGGCTTGTAGGTCTGGCTGTCCAGCGCCTGCATGCCGTTGATGTTGGAGACATCCGCCAGCGGAACCTTGTAGATGACCTTGGTGTCGCCTGAATCATAGGAGGCGATCACTTCACCGGACGCGTTTACCTCGACCGAAACGAAGGATCCGACCGCCGTCCCGTCCTTCTCCGTGGTGCCGGGCACGAACTCGTCACCCAGCTGGCTCATGCCGTTCTGTTCGCCAATCACACCGATATTGATCTCGACTGGCCCGCCCGCAACGTTGATGGTCACCGAACCGGCGGTTGCATCATAGGCACCACCCGTCAGGGTTGCCACGCTTTGAAGCGTGCCTGCAGACGCCGCGCTGTCATCGAAGGTCAGAGTGTACTCGCCGATGACCGTCGCACCGGTTGCGGAGTCCACGATTTGCATCGTCCATTCGTTTGTTCCGCTGGTCGCCGGCGGCGTGGCAACGCTGGGCGTATAGGTAATAGTCAGCTCTTCGGAGCGGCCCATGTTGTCGAAATACTGAACCACTTGCTCGACCGGGTCGCCAGAGGCACCGGGATCGGTTTCGGCTGCCGGCAGGTTCGCCGTCAGGCTGATTTCGGTTGTCGGCTCCGCCGACAGGCGGTTCAGGTCGATGCGGATCGGCTCCAGGGCATCGGCGGTATCCCTTGCCACATCCGGAAGCGTGCCATCAGCCTGCGCGGGCCAGCCCATCAGGACCAGACCGGATTCTGTCGACAGGTACCCGCTGGAATCGGTCCGGAAGGATCCGGTGCTGGTCAGCATCATAGACGGGCTGCCACCCGCCTCCACCTCTGTGATCGAGGCAACGGGCAGCATGCCGCGGCCGCGCACCGCCAGGTCGGTGGCGTTGTTGGTCGAAACCAGCGGGCCGCGCTCGTCGATCAGCCGGACGTTGGTCGTGCGCACGCCCCCCGCCGAATAAGTGCCGCCGGAGCCGGACAAGACCATGGAATGGAAATCTGTCTGAACCCGCTTGTAGCCGCGGGTCGAGGAGTTGGCGATGTTATCGGAAATGGAAGCCAACCGGCTGGCGTTGGCGCTCAATCCTGAAACGCCCGCGTTCAGCGACGAAGAAATGGTCATAGCACGCCTTTCTGCTGCATCTAATCATTCTGAATGCAACAGCTAGCGCAGGAGCGATTAACGGGCGGCTAACAGATAAAATATGACTCATCTGCCAGCCGCCGGCCTCAATGTTTACAGAGGGTTATTCGCGCAAAAAGATGATTTCGATCCGGTCGTTGCGGGCAGCCATCGGATTCCCGACCGCCAGCTTCCGGTCAGCATGGCCGGTGACCCGGTGAACCCGCCCCGCATCCAGCCCGCCCGATTCGAGCAGCGTGCGGGTTATGTCCGCCCGTGCATGGGAGAGCTCCCACACCGGATTCTTCGCCAGAACAACCGGGTGCGAGCGGATATGGCCGCCAATCGCAACGTTGCTGGTCACGCCGTCCGAGACCCGCGCAATCATCCTGACCAGATCCCGGAACAACGGCTTCGGCTCCGCCTGGTCTTCTTCGAACAGCGGCATGTCTTCAGTCGCGAACAGCTCTATGATCAGCCCTTCATCGGTGACGCGGGTGACGATATGGCGGGCCATTGCAACGGACACCATGCTCTCGCCGCCGCGTCCGGACAACTGTTCCTCGATAGCGCGGAACTTGGAATCATCTTCCTCGCGCTTTTCGGTCGACTCGACCCCGGTGTCGCCCTGCGCCTTCTGGGCATCCATCGGATTGATATCCGTCGCCCCGGTGCCGGATTGCGGCTGAATGTCCTCGGTGAACATACTGTCACCCTGGAAAGCGCCATTGCCGCCGCCGGACACCCGGCTTAGCGGGATTGATGGCGAGAAGTAATCCGCCAGCCCTTTGCGTTGTTTTTCCGTCGTCGCGTTAAGCAGCCACATCAGCATGAAGAAGGCCATCATTGCGGTCACGAAGTCGGCATAAGCCACCTTCCATGCGCCGCCGTGATGGCCATCGCCACCACTGACTTTTTTCCTCTTGATGATAATGGGCGCCACATTGCTCTGTGCGCTCATATCCACCACCACTATTTTCACCCATCCCTGGCATAGCAGGCGGCGCGTTAAACGGGCCTTAACAATTAAACTTGCCGGCAGTTAACCCCCATGCGTCCCGTCCTCAGCCGTGCCGCAGGCATCGCTTTTCCAGCGGCAAATGCTGCATCTTAAAAACCACTTATCTTGACATCTAATAATCTTATCGAACGTTGATCGAGGACAAACAGCTGCCAAGGCCCCGGGGCTAGTGTCCCCTCAACACAGCACATGGGACACTGAAAGGAGATCATTATGCTGACCCGCAGAGCCGCACTGATAGGGGCAGCCGGCGCAGCAGCGCTGCCTGTACTGGCCAAAGCCGCCAAGGCTGACACCACCACCGTTCACGAGGCCGCCGCGCCGGTTGACCTGTCCAGCCTCAAGCGCATCAAGCGCGAGCTGGTGGCACCGCCCTTTGTGCATGAGCACGAGCAGGTTGCGCCGGGCGGACCGCGCATCGTCGAATTCGAGATGAAGATCATCGAGAAGGAAATCGAAGTCGACCAGGGCGCCTATCTGCAGGGCATGACCTTCGACGGTTCTATTCCAGGCCCGATGATGGTGGTGCATGAGGGCGACTATGTCGAACTCACCCTGATCAACCCGCCGGAAAACATGCTGCAGCACAATATCGACTTCCACGCTGCAACCGGTGCTTTGGGCGGCGGCGCGCTGACCCTGGTGAACCCGGGCGAAAAGACCGTTCTGCGCTTCAAGGCGACACGCCCGGGCACCTTCGTCTACCACTGCGCTCCGGGCGGCCCGATGATCCCCTGGCACGTCGCCTCGGGCATGGCCGGCACCATCATGGTGCTGCCGCGTGAAGGCCTGTCGGACCACAACGGCGATCCGGTGAAATACGACCGCGTCTACTACATCGGCGAAAACGAGTTCTACATTCCGAAGGATGAGAACGGCGACTACCTCCGGTATGAAGACGTCGGGGAAAGCTACCCGGACACGCTGGAAGTCATGAACGGGCTGATCCCCAGCCACGTGGTCTTCAACGGCAAGGTCGGCGCTCTGACCGGCGAAAACGCCATGAAGGCGAAACAGGGCGAAAAAGTGCTGTTCGTGCACAGCCAGGCCAACCGCGACACCCGCCCGCACCTTATTGGCGGCCATGGCGACCTGGTGTGGGAAGCCGGCAAGTTCAACAACGTGCCGGACCGCGATCTGGAAACATGGTTCATTCGCGGCGGTTCTGCCGGGGCAGCGCTCTATGAGTTCCTGCAGCCAGGTGTCTACGCCTATGTGAACCACAACCTGATCGAGGCGGTGAACCTCGGCGCAACGGCCCACGTGGTGGTCGAAGGCGAGTGGAACAACGACCTGATGGAACAGGTGGTCGCCCCGACCGAATACTCCGGCGCCTGACCTTCTGCCAGGCGTGACACAGGAAAGGGCGGCTGCATCACGCGGCCGCCCGTTTTGCCTTGAGGGGATGCTGACATGAAAACTGAGCTGATTGCCGCCGGGGTTGCCGCGGCCGTTGGACTTCCTGGCCTTTGGTTTTCCAAGACCACGGATCCGGCACCGATGGCGGAAACCGTACCCATCGCGGCGGCCACCATAGCTTACCGCCCGATCGGTAATTTTCACCGGAACGGGAAAAGCGTCGTGCCGCCGGAACAGCAGCGTTCTGTTCCGGGTTTCGAGATCATGAAGCATCAGGTCTCAGCCGCGGAGTATTCTGCCTGTGTTGCCGCGGGTGCCTGCAAGAAGGCGGATGCCACCCCGGCAGAGAGCAGCCAGCCTCAAACTCACGTCAGCTGGCATGACGCTGCTGCATATGCCGAGTGGTATTCCAAGGAGACCGGCCATAGCTGGCGGCTGCCGGACGACGCTGAATGGCAGCTGGCCGCAGCGGAAATCTTTGGCGACGAGGCGGTCGAAACCGACGGCGGCGATCCGGCCCAGCGCTGGCTGCGCCAGTATGCCCGCGGCGTTACCCTGCGCGGGCTGCCAGGACCGGCACAGGGCCCGAAAAGCGAGCCGGGCGCCAACAGCAACGGTCTTACCGGATTAGGCGGCAATATTTGGGAATGGACCGGCGGCTGCATGCAGAACGGCGAGGTGCGCAAGGACGGCAGCCTTGAGCTGGGCGAACCTTATTGCAGCGCCCGCATTACCGGCGGCCGCCACCGGGCGGTTGTGATTGACTTCATCCGCGACGCCAGCGTAGGCGGCTGCGCGGTCGGGCTGCCGCCGGATTATCTGGGATTCCGGCTTGTGAAAGACGGCTGACACCGGCGCAGCCGGAGCGCTCCCGCGCCCGCAGGTGCCCCGGCTGCGCCGGAACGCCTTGGCGGCCTTGGGCCCGGCAGCTGCGCTGCGCGTGATTTCGGAATGCCGGTAATGCGCGCGCCTGCCTTGAACGTCTCTAACCCCGCCAGTTTGCCGCCCGCGCCTCAAGCGCAACCCGCGTGGTGACGAGCCGCAGACTGTTACTGTTAGCCCGGCGATAAGTGCGATGCGTCTCCGAGGCGGCCGCGCTGTGCGTCAGCACAGCGCCATGCCCAACTGTGAAGGGCCTCCGGAAGGAGGCCCCGGAACAGGCGGGAGCGCCCCGCTCCGGGATCAGGACGCCCGGCTGTACCGCACGCCTTCGGGAACATGCGCGTCAAAGCTGCTGGCGATGATGCGGGTCAGCGGACGGCCCTCAGGCACGATCTCCAGCGCGCCGTCATCCAACTGCACCAGATCGCCAAACCGGGCCGCGACCTGCGCCAGATTTGCATCCAGGCTTGCCGCCAGATCGCCGAAACGCTGCCGCAGCTCTTCCCGGTCCAGCCTGAAGTCGCACATCAGCATCTCGATGGCGCGGCTCCGCAGCAGATCCTCCTGGCTCATCACATGGCCGCGCGCGCCGGTCAGCTGGCCCGCCTCAACCCGCTGCACATAGGCAGGCGTGGCCGCCGCGTTCTGGATGTATCCGCCCGCAAAGCGGGAGATTGACGAGGCACCGAACCCGATCAGCGTCGGGCAAGTATCGTCCGTATAGCCCTGAAAATTGCGGCGCAGGTGGCCGGTGCGGGCAGCGGCCTCGAGCCCGTCACCGGGTTTGGCGAAATGGTCGATGCCGATTGCAGCAAAGCCAGCCGCGGCGAATCTCTCCGCCGCCAGCCCGGCCAGATGGTAGCGCGCCAGATCGTCCGGCAGCGTCTCCTCCTTGATCAGCTTCTGCCGCTTGGCCACCCATGGCACATGCGCGTAGCCGAACAGCGCCAGCCGGTCGGGACCAAGGCTCAGCACCTTCTCCACCGTGTCCGCCATCCGCGCCTGCGTCTGATGCGGAAGGCCATAGACCAGATCGGCATTGAGAGAATTGATCCCCGCTGCCCGCAGATCCTCCACGCAGGCCTTGGTCACCTCGAACGGCTGCGCCCGGCCGATCGCCTGCTGCACCAAGGGATCGAAATCCTGAATACCGATGCTGGCCCGGTTCATGCCTTCCTCTGCCAGCGCCGCGATCTTGTCCCGGTCCACCATGGTCGGGTCGATCTCCACCGAGAACTCCCAATCCTCCGTCTGCGGGAAAACCGCCTTCACCGCCTGCGCCAGCCGGTGGATCAGGTGCGGCGGCAAAATGGTCGGAGTTCCCCCGCCCCAATGCATCCGCCCCATCCGCAACCCCTTGGGCAAAAGCGGCGCCACCAGGTGCAGCTCCTGTTCCAGCGTGCCGATGTAGCTTTCCACCGGGCTCAGCGTTTGGGTGCCTTGGGTCCGGCAGGCACAGAACCAGCACAGCCGCTCGCAAAACGGGATATGCAGGTAAACGGACACCGGCACATCCGGATCCAGTGCCCGCAGTTCGCGGGCTTGCTCCGCAGCGCCAACGGCTGCTGTGAACACCGGCGCGGTCGGATAGGAGGTGTAGCGGGGCACCCGGCTGTCGAACAGCCCAAGGGCTTGAAGGCGGTCAATCTGTTTCATGACTTTCCTATGCCCCTTTTACGATTCCCCCACTTTGCGCAGGATCAAACCGGCATCCGGAATTCGGAACCGGCGGAAAACCGGCGTTCACTATCAACGTACTGGATTCGCTTGAGAAAACGATGGGCGGGGAAATTTTTCCGAAATTCAGCAAACAGGCACATTTTCCGTTTGACGCCTCTTGCGACTCCGCTTATACGCCGGTTTCACGACACCTGCCCAGGTGGCGGAATTGGTAGACGCGCTAGCTTCAGGTGCTAGTGTCCGTATGGACGTGGAGGTTCGAGTCCTCTCCTGGGCACCATCCCCCCTTACTCGAGAATTTGCAGGCAGCAGCGCGTCCAACGTGTGCTGTTGAGGCATGAGCGCCCGCCGTTTCCGGCAGGCGCAGGGGCGGTCCTCAGGCTGCCTGATAGTGCGGTGCCGTTGCCAGGAACCGGCCATAGGCGCTGGCATCCGGCGGCGCGAATTGCTCCACCAATGGATTAGACCGCTTCCATTGCGTCGCTCCCATATCCATCAGCAGCTCATCGAAGTGCTTGAAATGAAACGGAGCGGAGCACAGCCCGCCATAGATTTGCGCCGCCGGACGCTCCTTGCGGCGCCAGTCGAGCATCATCTGGATGTTTTCCTCCATTTCCGCCCGCGAAGGCTGACGCGCCAGCTGGCCATCGGCGTAGCGGACCAGCCAGTTTGCCACCATCTCCGCCGACAGAATGGTGCAGAAGCTGGAGTTGAAGCCGACAAAGCCCATTTCCGGCAGGTCCGGGTTCACTGCCAGGCGGTAGGTCCGGTACTGGCCGTCCGCCTCGATCAGCTTGTCCAGGTGCCGCTGCGCCAGGTAGGGAATACCGAGCTTCCAGCCGACCGCCGAGATCACCAGGTCAGCCCCGATTCTCTCACCGTTTTCCAGCACGATTTCATCGCCTTCATACCGTGAGAATGTGGTGCGGTGCGGGATGATCGAACCATCCTTGAAACCCTCGAACAATCCCGGTGTCACGATCGGCACAGAGCAGGAGACGTCTTTTTCGATCGGCACATCGGGAACCATGTCCCACTTCTTCAGTCCCAGCTGCAATTTCAACAGCGCTTCAAGGCCGCGGAAATTGGCCCAGATCAGCGGCTTGGCCAAACCATAGAAGGCCTTGTGCAGCCAGCTGCGGCCCCAGCCGTTGAACTGCACTTCCTGCGCCCGCATGTAGAGCAGCTTCTTGAAGTTGATGCCGCCGACAAAATACGGCACCCGCCAGACATTCTGCCGGTAGACCAGATGCACCTGCTTGGCGCCGCTCTGGGCCGCGTTGACCGCAACATCGGTGGCGGATTTGGAGCCGCCCAGCACCACAACCCGCTTGCCGCGCGCGTGTTCCGGATCAAGGTACTCCGAGGAGTGCATCACTTCCCCGCCTTGCGCGGCGAAGGCTTCCTGTCCGGGGTGGGTCAGGATGTTTTTCTCGGAGAACTGCCCGGTGCAGACCACGGCGAAATCCACGTCCTGAACCCGGGTCTCGCCGCCTGTCTCGATCACCAGCCGCCAGCCCGGCTGCCCGTCCGGGCGCCGGTCCATCTCCAGCACATTCGTGTTCAGCTGGAACAGGCGGTGCAGATCATGCTTGTCCGCATAAGAATGCAGATAGGCATGCACCTGCGGTCCCTTGGGCCATTCCGGATACTCCTCTGGCATCGGGTGGTCGGTATAGCAATACAGCTCCTTGGGGGATTGCGTCTGCACCCCCGGATAGGAACGTGAAAGCTCCCACACGCCGCCCAAGTCATGGCTGCGCTCATAACCCAGAACCTGATGCCCCTTTTCGGCAAAGGCCTTGGCCGCGGCCAGCCCGCTTACCCCGCCGCCGATCACAGCGACCGTCTTGCGTTTCACCATGTCCGCCTCCCTTATTCCGACGGCGGCGGCAGGAAATCCACCTCATGCAGCGCGGACAGCCGCACCAGCTCCTCCGGGTCGGTCACCCCGTCCAGCGCGCAGAATAAGTCAAACAGCTTGCGCGACGGCGCCACTCCGAAAACGCACGCGGCCTCTGCACCCGAGCGGTTGAAGATGCCGTGCGCCACCCCCATCGGCATCCGCACTGTGTCGCCCGGACCGGCCTGATAGACGTCGCCGCCGAATTCCACCTCCAGCGTGCCCTCCAGCATGGTGATCCACTCGTCCTGGGTGGGGTGCACATGCGGCGGCACAAAGGTGCCGTCCGGAATGGCCGCATGCCATATGAAAGCGTTTTCGCTGTGCAGCTTGGGCGTATAGGTTTGCCCGACGACATTCCAGGACAGGCCCTCCAGCCCGCCGGCCGCTTTGGTGATTCCCTGATCCATAGCCATAATTTCCTCCCTTATCGCTCGTATTACGAAGCCTAGGGGCAGACCCCGAAAAGGATTATCCAGAATGCGCAAAATAGCGCGGGACCGCAGGGTTGCCTGTCTCATGATTGTCTGATCGTGGAACCGTGCTAGGCTGCGCCGATGACCCGGCAGCAACCAGAACAGAGACATGAACCCTTGCGCGCGTGGCGGCAGTTCCACAGCCGCGACATTGACGAGGCGCGCACCCTGGTCGCCCAGAAATTCTGCGACCACCGTCTGCGGCCCGCCGGCAAAAGCCGCGGTTTCGGCACCTGTCACAACCATGTCCCGGGGCGCAGCCTGTCCCTCAATTACCTGTGCTACGGATCAGCCGTGCAAATTGACCCGGGCGAGCTGCAGAATTTCTATCTCGTGCAAATGCCGCTGAGCGGCGCAGCCGTTGTCGCCAACGGCACGGGGGCGGTTGGCTCAGGCATCGGCCAGGCCACCGTTCTCAACCCCACGCGGGCAACGCAGATGACATGGCAGGCGGATTGCCGGATGCTGCTGTTGCAGATTGACCGGGACGCGCTGCACGGCATTGCCGAGCGCGCCTCCGGGCTGCCGCTGTCTGAACCGGTGGTCTTTGACACAGCCGCACCTATCGGCACCGGCCCCCTGCACGGCTGGGCCCGGCAGTTCATCGCCTGCGTCAGGGCAACCGATGCGCAGGCAGGATTTGGACATTGGGGCGCCCTGCAGCAGCAGGTGATCGAAGAGCAGCTGATCCTCGGCTTGCTGACCCATCAGCAAAGCAACATCCATCATCTTCTGACTAAGCGCGCCCCCTTAGGCAGCAGCCTTCAGATCCGCCGTGCGCAAGACTATATCCATGCCAACGCGGCAGAGCCGCTGACCGTCTCAGCCATCGCCGCCGTGGCCGGCTGCAGCATCCGCACCTTGCAGGCCGGGTTCCGGCAGCATTTCGGCCTGACACCGGTGGAATATCTTCGCGATCTGCGGCTGGATCTGGCCCGCTATCTGCTGCTCTCGCGCCCTGCCGGAACGCCGGTCAGCAGCATCGCCTATGACAGCGGCTTCTCCCATCTGGGACGTTTTTCCCAGCTCTACCGCGCCCGCTTTGGCGAACTGCCCAGCACCACCCGCGCAGCCAACGGGTTTCCAGACCAATCCGAGCAACCCTCAACTCCCTGACACGCGTTTCTGTTCCGGGGCTGGATCCGGGCTCAGGATACGCCTGCGGGCTCATCGGCGGCCGCCATCTCCGGGAACTGGCGCGGGGTTGAAGCTCTCACAAGCTCTCCGGTGAATACCGCGGGCAGATCCCGCGGCGAAACAACCAGGAATTGCCCGCTTCGGTCCATTGATATCAGATAAACGCTTGGCGACCCCGGCAGGATTCGAACCTGCAACCTGCCCCTTAGGAGGGGGCTGCTCTATCCAGTTGAGCCACGGGGCCGCGTCTTTCCGCGATAGCAAATCCATCCTGCGATCACAATGGGATCGGCACAGCTCAAAGCCGTTTTGCCGCGCGCAGTTTCCATTGTGCAGTAAGTGATGTCTGCGCTAACGTCACAGGCAGACATAACAAGAGGCTCAGGAACGTGACCACGGACAGCAAGCGCCCGCTTACCCTTCGCGATGTATCCGAAGCAACCGGTGTTTCCGAAATGACTGTAAGCCGGGTTCTGCGCAACCGCGGCGACGTGTCAGAGAAAACGCGCACTAAGGTGCTGAGCGCCGCAAAGGAACTGGGCTATGTGCCCAACAAGATTGCCGGCGCGCTGGCCTCGAACCGGGTGAACCTGGTGGCGGTGATCATCCCGTCGCTGTCCAACATGGTGTTCCCGGAGGTGATGACCGGCATCAACCAAGTGCTGGAAAATACCGAGCTTCAGCCGGTTGTCGGCGTTACCGACTATCAGCCCGAAAAAGAGGAAAAAGTGCTCTACGAGATGCTCTCGTGGCGCCCCTCCGGCGTGATTATCGCGGGGCTGGAGCATACCGAAGCCGCCCGTGCCATGCTGAGCAGCGCCGGTATCCCGGTGGTGGAGATCATGGACACCGACGGCAAGCCGGTGGATGCGATGGTTGGCATCTCCCACCGCCGTGCCGGGCGCGAAATGGCCAAGGCGATCCTCAAGGCCGGCTACCGCCACATCGGCTTCATGGGCACCAAGATGCCGCTCGACCACCGCGCCCGCAAACGCTTCGAGGGCTTCACCGAGGCGCTCGCCAAGGAAGGCGTGGAGATCGAGGACCGCGAGTTCTATTCCGGCGGCTCGGCCCTGGCCAAGGGGCGCGAGATGACCCAGGCCATGCTGGAGCGCTCACCGGAGCTGGATTTTCTCTACTACTCCAACGACATGATCGGCGCTGGCGGCTTGCTGTATCTGCTGGACCAGGGCATCGACGTGCCCGGCCAGATCGGCCTCGCCGGTTTCAACGGCGTTGAGCTGCTGCAAGGCCTGCCCCGCAAGCTCGCCACGATGGATGCCTGCCGCCTGGAAATCGGCCGCAAGGCGGCTGAGATCATTGCCGCACAGCTGGAAGATCCCGACGCCGAGATCGAAACCCAGATCACGCTGACACCCACGATTTCTTATGGCGACACGCTGAAACGGCGCTGATGGCGCTGCAGCGGCTTGGCAACCAAAGCGCGCGGCGGCTGTTTCTGGACCGCCACGCGCTGCTGGAGCAGCCCGCAGGCCCGGCCAAAGGGGCTGATCTGCTGGAGCTGATCCAGCGGCTGGGGTTCGTGCAGCTCGACAGCATCAACACGGTTGCGCGCGCTCATGACGTGATCCTCTATTCACGCCGGCCGGGTTACAGGGCGCAGAACCTCAAACAGCTCTACGAACGGGACCGCGGGCTGTTTGAGCATTGGACCCATGACGCCGCAATGATCCCGATGGCGTTTTACCCTCATTGGCATCTAAGGTTCCGGCGCGACACCGAGCTGCTGCGCAAACGCTGGCGCAACTGGCGGCGCGACGGTTTCGAGGCGCAATTTGACTCCGTCCTGACCCACGTCCGCGATCACGGGCCGGTCAGTTCCTCCGATGTCGGCAAGGGCGAGAAAAAGGGGTCTGGCGGCTGGTGGGACTGGCATCCGTCCAAAACCGCGCTGGAATACCTCTGGCGCTCCGGAGCGCTGACGGTGGTGGGACGTGAGGGGTTCCAGAAACGCTACGACCTGACAGAACGGGTGATTGAGGAGCATCTGCGCCCCGCTGCCCATTGCGATGAGGCGGCGACGGTGAACTGGCTGTGCTCTGCCGCTTTGGACCGCCTGGGATTTGCCACATCGGGAGAGCTCGCCGCCTTCTGGGACACTGCCTCTCCGGCGGAAGCCAAGGCTTGGTGTGCGGAGCAGTTGCGCCAGGGCGGGCTTGAGGAGATCTGCGTCGAGCAGGCCGATGGCAGTTTGCGCAAGGTGTTCAGCCGCCCTGGCACTGTCGGAGAAGCAGAAGAACTGGGGCCGGCACCTGGCCGGATGCGGGTGCTCAGCCCGTTCGACCCCGCCCTGCGCGACCGTAAGCGGGCCGAGCGGCTGTTCGGCTTCCACTACCGGATCGAGGTTTTCACCCCCGCGCCTAAACGGCGATACGGCTACTATGTCTTCCCTCTCCTGGAAGGCGAACGCCTTGCGGGCCGCATCGACATGAAAGCGGACCGGGACGCGGACCTGCTGCGCGTGACCGCGGTCTGGCCGGAAAACGATATAAAATGGACGCGGTCCCGCACAAAACGGCTGGAGGCCGAGCTGGACCGGGTGGCGCGGTTTGCAGGTGTGAAAAGAGTGGTTTTCGCAGATGGCTGGCTGCGCTGAACAGCGTCATTCCGGCCGCAGCTGCGCCTCGATCACCTGGCGGTAATCCTCGGGTGCAGGCCTGGCGGTAAAGGTCTCAGGCGCAATGAAGACACAGACGAATTTGCCTTCAAAACACAGAACCCCGTTCTGCCGCGCATTGACGCGGAAAGTCACAGACTTGCTGCCCAAAGCCGCCGGCCAGACCTCGCACATCAGCCGGTGCCGGGGGGTGACCGGAGACCGGAAGTCGATGCTCATGTGCACAAAAGGCGTGCCGGTGCCCCGGTCCAGCTCCATCTGGTACCAGCCGTCACCGTCAAGGTTATGCTCCCACCAGGCGTCGATTGCTTCCAGCGCAAAGGCGGGCAGCCGTCCGGTATAGGCAATCCGCGCCGGGTCGCAGTCGCCCCAGCCGACGCGGATTTCGTGAACGAAAGTGTTTTGCCCTGCCATGTTACGCCGCCCTGCCCGTTTCTGCAGGCGCATCCTACCGGCGCGGGTTTGAGATAGTAAACGGCAAAGGCAGCCGGCACCGCTGCGTCACGAACTGCCGCGCGTGCGGGTCAGGACCAGATCCGGCAGCACCAGCGCATCAATCAGCGCCTCGCACAACCCAACGCAATTGGTGCAACCCAGACAGGGTCCTTGCAACCCCGAAACCTTGACGGACAGCGCCTTGACCCTCGGCGCGCCGGCTTTGCTGCGGCTGATCTGCATGGCTGGTCTCCCCCGTGTGTGGTGACGGACAGGATCAGCGGACCCTAAAAGGTGAGTCTGGTCAATCCAGGCCGGTGTCACAAAATATTTCCATCTTGAGCACCGGCTGGCCGCAGGCCCTCCCCTGCGCAATGCGGGAGAGGGCAACGCTTTACTGCATCAGCATCAGCGGCAGCAGCGTGATGATCGGGAAGGCCACCAGGATGACCACCCGGATCAGGTCGGAGGCGACGAAGAACATGACCGCCTTGTAGGTGTCGATCATCTTGGTCTTGCGGTCCATCGCGTTGATGATGAACAGGTTCATGCCCACCGGCGGGGTGATCAGGCCGACCTCCACCACGATCAGCACCAGCACGCCGAACCAGATCGCGACATATTCCGCCTCAATCCGGTTCACACGGCCTTCGGTCACCCGGATGCCCAGTTCCTTCATCTGCTCACGGGTCAGTTCAGCCCCGGTGGCAATCGCGTCCTTTATCGAGGCTAGCATCTCTGCCCCCATCCCCTCGGGGACACCGGCCTTCAGCACCTCCATCGCGGCATCCGCCTGCATCGCGGGCAGCGACAGCAGGCCAAAATCCATGGCAGAGATCACCGGGAAGAAGATCGGGATGGTCAGCAGGATCATCGACAGCGAGTCCATCAGGCAGCCGAACACCAGATAGAAGGCGAGGATCAGCGCCAGAACCATCCAGGGGCTCAGGCCCTGGCTCACGACGAAGTCGGCCAGCTCCTGCGGCACCTTGGTCAGCGCCAGAAACCCGTTGTAGAAACCCGCACCCAGCACGATGAAAAAGATCATCGCAGTAGAGCGCGCCGTCACCAGGAAGCTGTCGGCCAGCGTGTCGCGGGTCAGCCCGCCATTGGTCCAGGCGATAAACCCGGTGCCAAAGGCCCCGACGGCCGCGCCCTCTGTCGGGGTGAACCAGCCCAGATAAATACCGCCGACCACCAGGCCGAACACCAGCAGCACCGGCCAGACATGGAACAGCGCGGCAAACCGGTCGCGCATCGGTACCGGCGGGCGGGTGCCAGCGCTCTCCGGGAAGACGCGGACGTAAATAGAAATCGCAATCACATAGCCCAGTGCCGCCAGCAGGCCCGGGATGAAGGCCGACAGGAACAGCTTGGCGATGTTCTGCTCGGTCAGGATCGCATAGATCACCAGAACGACCGACGGCGGGATCAGAATGCCCAGCGTGCCGCCGGCTGCCAGTGTGGCGGTGGAGAATCCGCCGGCATAGCCGTATTGCTTCAGCTCAGGCAGCGCCACACGGCCCATGGTGGCCGCGGTCGCCAGCGACGAGCCGCAGATCGCGCCAAAGCCGGCGCAGGCGCCGATGGCCGCCATGGCGACACCGCCCTTGCGGTGGCCCAGAAACCCTTCCGCCGCTTTGAACAGCGCGGTGGACATGCCACCCAGCGTCGCGAAATGCCCCATCAGCAAGAACATCGGCACGATGGTCAGCGAATAGGAGGAGAACGTGGTATAGGTCTCGCTTTTCAGCCGCCCGAACGCGACCTGGGTGCCATCCGTGACCCAGATCAGCCCGCCCAGGCCGACCAGAAACATCGAAAGCCCGATCGGAACCCGCAAAAAGATCAGCAGCATCAGAACCGGGAAGGAGGCGATGCCAATTTCAAGAGCCGTCACTGTTCACCCTCCACGCCGTCCCAGACCAGGATCCGGCCGGTAAAAAATTCGATGGTGCGGATTGCACCCATATAGATTCCCACGATGGCTGCCACGACGGCTGCCACAAGGCTGATGGCGTAGGCCCACCAGATCGGAAATTCGAGCAGGAAGGAGGTTTCACCATTGGCGTATTTGCCGGCGAGCCCATCCCCCAGCCGCCAGGCAATCAGAACCAGCACCGCGGCAAAGACCACTTCGGTAACCATCCGCAGAAACCGTTTCACGCCGCGCGGGAAGGCATCGGCCACCACATCAACCGACGCATGGCCCGCAGTGATCTGGCACAATGGCAGGAAGGCGAAAATGGCAAAGGCCACCCCGGCCTCGACCAGTTCAAAGTCGCCGTTCACTGGCCCGACCCATCCCGTCATCCAATTTGAAAACCCCGGCGCAATCCGCTCCATCAAATTGCCATGGAAGAAACCGTTGAGCAGGCGCCCAGCGATCGAAACACATGTCAGAATGATCAGAAGAGTAAGGACCGCACCGCCCAGGTAGGCCATTGTTTTGGCCAGCCGCATCATGAGCTTGTGCATGGTTAAGTTGCCTTGTTCCGGTATGCAAAGGGCCGCAGTGCCAATGCCGCGCGGCCCTTCACTTTTATCAATACCAACGCCTTACTGGTACTGCGGCGTGTATTTCTCGATCAGCGCGCTGGCTTCTTCGATCAGGGCAGCGCCATCGAGACCCTTTTCCTTCATGTCAGCGATCCACTGGTCATAGATCGGCTGCGCACGCTCGCGCCAAATGGCGGTCTGCTCTTCGTCCAGGGTGATCACGTTGTTGCCCAGATCCAGCGCCATCTCGCGCGAGGGGCCGTCGGAATCTGCCTGGGTGCCGCCGGCAAAGACCGAGAACTCCAGTCCGGAGTTGTCGTCAATGGCCTTCTTCAGGTCATCCGGCAGGCTTTCGTACTTTTCTTTGTTCATCGCCAGAACAAAGGTCAGGGTATAAAGCGCCTTGCCGGCGAACTCGGTGTGGTTTTGCACCAGTTCCGGAACCTTCAGCGCTGCGGTCACTTCCCACGGAATGGTGGTGCCGTCGATCACGCCCTTGGACAGGCCTTCCGGAATGGCCGGGACCGGCATCCCGACCGGGGTCGCGCCCAGCTCGGTCAGCAGCGCGTTGACCGAACGGCCGCCGCCACGGATCTTCATGCCTTCCAGGTCTTCCGGCGTTTCCACCGGATCGGCGGTGTGGATCATGCCCGGCCCATGCACCCAGGTGCCCAGGATTTTCACATCCTTGAACTCGGTGTCCTTCATGTGCTTGTCGAACATTTCCCAATAGGCGTGCGACACGGCCCGCGCATTGGTCATCATGAACGGAAGCTCGAACACCTCGGTCGAGGGGTAGCGGCCCGGGGTATAACCCACCACGGTCCAGACGATATCCGCGACGCCGTCAATGGCCTGGTCCATCAGCTCCGGCGGCTTGCCGCCCAGCTGCATCGACGGAAAGCGATCAACCTTGATGCGCCCGCCAGAGGATTCCTCGACGTTGTCCGCCCAGACATCCAGGATCAGTTTCGGCACGTTCGCCTGCGCCGGCAGGAACTGGTGAAGTTTCAGCGTCACCTCCTGCGCAAATGCCGGTGCCGCGCAGAATACCGCGACAGCTGCCGCGCCAACGGCGCCAAGTAGCTTTCTCCGAGTGGTCATATCGTCCTCCCTTTGACCTCATCCCTTACCGGATTCCCGCCTTCGCAACTTTGCTGCGGGATCCAGCGATTATCTTTCCGTTTCTGCCGTCAGAGCCCCGCCGAAGGTTCGATTAACGAACCGGCTGCCTCTCTGCTATTAGGTGCGTTTGTAACCATCAACAGCAGATTATGCATTTTCTACTCATGAAATCCGCCTGCTGGCTTTGGTCCCAGACAGATTTTCCGGTTGATATGTTACGAAGCCCCCCGCAATCACATTCAAATTGATACATATTGAAGCCAGCGCAAAGCAACAATAAACATCCGCTCCCCCGCCTTGCGTCATTCCGCAGCAGTCAAGGACAGCGTCACCGGCGCCAGCCCGTTAATCCCGCCATGCATCCGGTCGCCGCTTTGCACCGGCCCGACACCGGCAGGCGTACCGGTCAGAATCAGATCTCCAGGCCGCAAGTGGTAATACCCGGACAGATGGCAGATGATCTCCTCCACGGACCAGATCATTTCATCCAGCGTGGCGTCCTGCCGGATCTCCCCGTTCACCTCCAGCCAGATCCGCTGCTTTTCCGGCCCGCCCCAGTCCGCCGCCCGCGTCAGCGGCGCCAGGACCGTGCCGTTTTCCAGATCCTTGCCCAGATCCCAGGGCCGCTGCTTTTGCCGCTCGCGGATCTGCAGATCCCGCCGGGTCATATCCAGCGCGCAGCCGTAGCCAAAGATTGCCTGCCGTGCGTCCTCCGCAGAGGCCAGGAACACCGGTGCTCCGATAGCCACAGCCAACTCCATCTCATGATGAAAGTTCCCGGTGCCCGGCGGGTAGGGCACTTCTGCACCTGACAACACCGCATTGGCGGCCGCCTTGGTGAAATAGAAGGGCGCCTCCCGGTCCACTTCATTGCCCATCTCAGCGGCGTGGGCCGCATAGTTGCGCCCGACACAAAACACCCGCCCGACAGGATAGCCCGCGGCTTCCCCGGCAACCGGAATCACCGGCGTCTGCGGCAGTGCAAACAGAACCTCGCCCATCTGAAAATCCTTTTGGTATGGCCTTCCACCTAGTCAGACCTCCAAACAATGGACCTGTAAACCCCGCTTTCCGCTTCTAAAGATTTGAAATTCCTGATCCAGGCGCTCGCCAGCGGCGTCTTTGACCCGTCTCCGCAGGAAGTCCTGGAACCTTGCGGCGGGCTGCTGACAGCCCAGCAAGCGACGGGATGTGTTAGACACAGGCACACCGGAATCTGCCCCAACAGCAGGAGAGGTTTGGCAACACTCCCCGTGCACGCCTCGCCGCCCGCCAAGGCGGTCGCGAGATTCCCCGAAGGGGATCAACATCTTACTTGTTTTCAGCGGATTTTTGGGAGGAAGTGGTGAGCCGTGCAGGATTCGAACCTGCGACCCACTGATTAAAAGTCAGTTGCTCTACCAACTGAGCTAACGGCCCACTTCTTCGTCGCGGTCTAAGTGTTTTTCCCAAAAGGTTCAAGCACTTATTTCGCTTCGGAACTGCTTGGCAGCGTGTGTCTCACTGTCCCGATAGGCGGCGTATCTAGGGGGAGTAGCGCGGGGGGTCAACCCCTTTTTTCAACTTTTCTAACCGAAGGCTGGATTCATCTTTGCGCCGGGTCTATATGCCCGCCATGAGCACCTCCGCAGATACCGCACTCCCTTTCATGAAGATGCACGGGCTGGGCAACGACTTTGTCGTGCTCGACGCGCGCGCGCAGGCCATTGCCGTCACCCCGGCAATGGCCAGGGGAATCGCCCACCGCCAGTTCGGCGTCGGCTTCGACCAGCTGGCCGTCCTTACAAACGGCAAGGGCGATGCGCATCTGACCTTCTACAATGCCGACGGTTCCACCTCCGGCGCCTGCGGCAATGCAACCCGCTGCATTGCCCGCCATCTGATTCTGGAAACCGGCAAGCCGGAGCTGCACCTGACCACGGACCGCGGCGACCTCTATGCCCGCGATGCCGGCAACGGGCTTACCTCCGTGAACATGGGGGCGCCGCAGCTGGACTGGCAGGACATTCCCCTGGCCGAGGAAGCGGACACGCTGGAACTGCCGATCGAGGGCGGCCCAACGGCGACCGGCATGGGCAACCCCCATTGCACCTTCTTTGTCGAGGACGCCGAGGTCATTCCGCTGGAGGAATTCGGCCAGCGTTATGAACACCACCCGCTCTACCCGCAGCGCACCAACGTGCAGGTCGCCCAGGTGACCGGCCCCGACCGCATCCGCATGCGCGTGTGGGAGCGCGGTGTGGGGGTGACACTGGCTTCCGGCTCCTCCTCCTGCGCGACAGCCGTTGCAGCCGCCCGCCGCGGGCTGACGGGCCGCAAGGTGCAGATCGACCTAGATGGCGGCACCCTGTGGATCGACTGGGCAGAGGACGGCGTCTGGATGACCGGCCCGACCATGCATGTGTTCGACGGGACCTTCACCCGTGAATTCCTGGAGAGCCTGGCATGAGCGCTCCGAAATTCACCACCCTTGGCTGCCGCCTGAACGCCTATGAAACCGAGGCGATGAAGGATCTGAGCCAGCAGGCGGGCCTGGAAAACGCCGTGGTGGTGAACACCTGTGCGGTGACGGCCGAGGCCGTGCGCAAGGCGCGCCAGGAGATCCGCCGCTTGCGCCGGGAAAACCCGGAGGCACCGATCATCGTGACCGGCTGCGCCGCCCAGACCGAACCGGAAACCTTCGCCGCGATGGAAGAGGTCACCCGCGTCATCGGCAACACCGAAAAGATGCAGGCCGAAACCTGGCAGCAGATCGCCAAGGGGCCGGATTTCATCGGCACCACGGAAAAGGTGCAGGTCGACGACATCATGTCGGTGACTGAAACCGCGGGCCACCTGATCGACGGTTTCGGCACCCGCAGCCGCGCCTATGTGCAGGTGCAGAACGGCTGCGACCACCGCTGCACGTTCTGCATCATCCCCTACGGCCGCGGCAACTCCCGCTCGGTCCCCGCAGGCGTGGTGATCGACCAGATCAAGCGGCTGGTGGACAGGGGCTACAACGAGGTGGTTCTGACGGGTGTGGACCTCACCTCCTGGGGCGCGGATCTGCCCGCAAAGCCGCGCCTGGGCGACCTGGTGATGCGGATCCTGAAACTCGTGCCGGACCTGCCGCGCCTGCGCATCTCTTCCATCGACTCGATCGAGGCGGACGAGAATCTGATGCAGGCGATTGCCACCGAACCGCGGCTGATGCCGCACCTGCACCTGTCACTGCAGCACGGCGACGACCTTATTCTGAAACGCATGGCCCGGCGCCACCTGCGCGACGACGCCATCGCGTTTTGCGAAGAGGCCCGCCGCCTGCGCCCCGAGATGACCTTTGGCGCCGACATCATCGCAGGCTTTCCGACCGAAACCGACGCCCATTTCGAAAACTCTATGAAGCTGGTCACCGACTGCGGCCTGACCTGGCTGCACGTTTTCCCCTACTCCAAGCGCGAAGGCACCCCGGCCGCCCGGATCCCGAACCAGGTGAACGGCAATGTGATCAAGGAGCGTGCGGCCCGCCTGCGCGCGGCTGGCGATGCGCAAGTGGAGCGCCATCTGGCAGCCCAGATCGGCAAGACCCACCGCATCCTGATGGAAAACCCGCATATGGGCCGCACCGAGCAGTTCACCGAGGTGGCATTTGCGGCCCCGCAGGACGAAGGCCGGATCGTAACCGCTGAAATTACCGGGGTGGCAGGCAACCAGCTAGTGGCTTGAGGCTGCGGGGATTTGCTTTCCCCGCCAATTCCCGCTAAACCTCTCATCACAGGTCCCGGATACCTGCCGCTCGCGGCCTCTGGCCATGGTGAAATCCGGACAAAGTTTATCCTGACGCCTGGGTGCACGCCCGGACAGCAACGCGAGCCCTGTCTGCAACGGCATATGCACCCTTTTGCGAAAGGTATATCCATGCAGACCAACTCTGCCCTTCCCCCCGTGCCGCAGCTCAAGGCCGAAGCACGGCTCTTGCGCAAGCATTCCGAGGCCCAGGGCCAGCCCATCCCCCACAGCACCGCCCTGGAGCGGATCGCCCGCTGCTACGGCTTCCGGGACTGGAACACGCTCAGCGCCCGCGCCTCGAACGCGCCGGAGCTGCGGCTGGGAATGCGGGTCGAGGGGCGCTATCTCGGCCAGCCCTTCACTGGCTGCGTTCGCGGGCTGGCGGCCTGCGGCGGCGACGGCCACCGGCGGATCACTTTGCACTTCGATGCGCCGGTGGACGTGGTTCAATTCGACAGCTTCTCGTCCTGGCGCCAGCGGGTGTCGGCGGTCATCAACGCAGACGACCGCTCGCCGCAGAGAACCTCCAACGGGCTGCCGCATCTGACGGTCAAACCGCTGGCCTGAGCCGCGCTGCTTCTTTCTGATCCGAAGTCCGTGGGGGCGCTCCCCTCATAGAAACGGAAAACCCCCGCAAGCGGCGCTTGCGGGGGTTTGATGCCTAAACGCGGTCAGCAGAACGGGACTCAGTCCTTGCCTTTGACCGGCGCCCACAGCTTCTTGTTGGTCAGGTACAGCAGCACCGACAGCACGGTCAGGAACAGCACGCCGACAAAACCGGCTTGCTTGCGGGCCATCATCTTAGGCTCGGCAGTCCACATCAGGAAGGCCGCAACGTCCTGCGCCATGGCGTCCACGTCGTTGGCATGGCCGTCGGCAAATTCCACCTGCTCATCCGACAGCGGCGGCGCCATCGAGATCCAGCCGCCCGGGAAGGCGGTGTTCTCATAGAAGGTGGTGCCGGCTTCTTCCTTGGTCTCGCCGGTGTAGCCTGCCAGCAGCGAGGCGATGTATTCGGCACCGCCCATGCCCTTGAACAGCTGGTTCAGGCCCAGGCCATAGGGGCCATGGAAGCCCGCCCGCGCCTTGGCCATCATGCTGAGGTCCGGGGCGCCGGCGTTGTTGTTCACCGGGAAGTTGTCGACCGGCTTGGCCGGGCGGTCCTCATCCAGTTCCGGATCGTAGACGCTGAAGTTGTCAGCTGCGTAGGCACGCACCTGATCTTCGGGCATCTGCGGGCCGCCTTCGTCCGACAGGGTGCGGATCGGCACCAGCTTCAGACCGTGGCAGGCTGCGCAGACTTCGGTATAGACCTGCAAGCCGCGCTGCAGCTGGTTGCGGTCGTAGGTGCCGAACGGCCCCTCGAACGAGAAGTCGTAGTCGGTGATGTGCTGCTCGCCGCCGCCTGCTGCGAAAGACGCAGCAGGGATCAGGGCCAGAGCGAAGGCGGCACCGGTTGCCAGTTTCTTGAACATTGCTAGGTGTTCCTTCTTCTTACTCGGCAGGAGTGGCTTCAGCAGAAGATTTCTTGCCGTAGTGGGCCTCGAAATCCTCTTCGATGGTCGCCGGTTGCGGCAGCGGCTTCTCGATCACGCCCAGCAGCGGCAGGATCACGAAGAAGTAGCCGAACCAATAGGCCGATGCGATCAGCGAGAACGACGCATAGGGCTCTTCCGCCGGCATCGCGCCCAGCCACATCAGGGCAAAGAAGTCGATCACCAGCAGCGCGAACCACCACTTGAACATCGGGCGGTAGCGGCCCGAACGGACGCGCGAAGTGTCCAGCCAGGGCGCCAGGGCCATCGCCAGGATCGCGCCGAACATGGCGATCACGCCAAAGAACTTCGCATCCACGATGCCGCCGGTGATGAAGGAGGCAAACTGCACGACCCAGACTTCGGAGGTGAAGGCACGCAGGATCGCGTAGAACGGCAGGAAGTACCATTCCGGAACGATGTGCGCCGGAGTCACCAGCGGGTTGGCTTCGATGTAGTTGTCCGGGTGGCCCAGGTAGTTCGGCATGAAGCCGACGATCGCCCAGAACACAACCAGCACCACGGCCAGGCCCAGGAAGTCCTTGATCACGAAATACGGCCAGAACGGCAGGGTGTCTTTCTTGGCTTCTTCCTTGGAACCCTTGCGGACGTCAACACCGGTGGGGTTGTTGTTGCCGGTGGTGTGGAAGGCCCAGATGTGCACGATCACCAGCGCCGCAATCACGAACGGCAGCAGGTAGTGCAGCGAGAAGAAGCGGTTCAGGGTAGCGTTGTCCACCGCCGGCCCGCCCAGGAGCCAGGTCTGGATCGGTTCGCCGATGAAGGGGATCGCGCCGAACAGGCCGGTGATCACGGTGGCGCCCCAGAAGGACATCTGGCCCCACGGCAGCACGTAGCCCATGAAGGCGGTGCCCATCATCATCAGGTAGATCAGCATGCCGACGATCCAGGTGATCTCGCGGGGCGCCTTGTAGGAGCCATAGTACAGGCCGCGGAAGATGTGGATGTAGACGGCAACAAAGAACAGCGAGGCGCCGTTCATGTGAAGGTAGCGCAGCATATGGCCGCCGTTCACGTTGCGCATGATGTGCTCAACGGATGCAAAGGCCATGTCGACATGCGGGGTGTAGTGCATCACCAGGACGATGCCGGTGACGATCTGCAGCGCCAGGCAGAAGGCCAGGACGATGCCCCAGATCCACCACCAGTTCAGGTTCTTGGGGGTGGGGATCATGATGGTGTCATAGATCAGGCCGACGATGGGCAGGCGGCTGTGCAGCCACTTCTCTGCGCCTGTCTTCGGCTCGTAATGGTCGTGGGGAATACCGGACATGAGCGCGTTTCCTTATCCCAGCTTGATGGTGGTGGCGTCGGTGAACTCGGCCAGCGGAATGTGCAGGTTCTCCGGCGCGGGGCCTTTGCGGATCCGGCCGGCGGTGTCGTAGTGCGACCCGTGGCACGGGCAGAACCAGCCGTTGAATTCGCCTGCGCCGTCACCCAGCGGCACACAGCCCAGGTGGGTGCAGACACCCATCATCACCAGCCATTCGCCGGTTTCGTCGAGGGTACGGTTCACGTCAGCCGCGTCGGTGCCCGGCTTGTTGGCGTTTTCCGACCGCGGGTCGATCAGCTCGGACAGCTCCACTTCGCGGGCCGCCTCGATCTCCTCTTGGGTGCGGCGGCGGATGAACACCGGCTTGCCCAGGAACATGACCGAAATCTGCGTGCCAACTTCCACGCCGCTGACATCGACCAGGATCGAGGACAGCGCTTTCACGTCGGCGGAGGGGTTCATCTGGTTGACCAGGGGCCATACGGCGGCACCCGCGGTCACTGCCCCGGCGCCGGCAGTGGCGTAGTAGAGGAAATCTCTCCGGGTTCCTTCGTGGTCTTCTGCGTGGGACACGAGGTTTTCTCCAATTCCAGCGCCCGTTTAGGGCAAACATGCGCATGCACCGCGATTGCTCGCAGTGACTCTGGCGCGTGTCTAGCGGGGAGAGAGCCGTTCGTCCAGCGGTCATGGGCGCGCAGAAAGCCGCAGACGGCAATTCTGTCACGCCTGGGTGACAGTGCCGCACCCATATCGTTGCGGCACCAGTCCGTTTCAAGGGGCCGGGGTCAAGCCGCCGGCGGTTTTGTCGCTTGCATCGACGGGCGCGATTCGAACGTCTCGAACCACTCCGCCAGCGCCTCATTGCCCTGGCGCCAGTTTGTGTCCGGGTGGCGGAAGTTCACATAGGCCAGCGCACAGGCCACCGCGATCTGGCCGATGTCCAGCGGCCCCCGCAGGTGGCTCATCCAGCGCGCATTCAGTGCCGCGCAGCCGCCCAGCACCTTGTCCCGCTGCGCATCCAGCCAGCCGTCCCATTGCTTGTCCTCCGGGCGCAGCCGTTTCTCGTAGGACATCAGCACCGCCGCATCCATGATCCCGTCGGCGGTCGCCTCCAGCACCTTGCTGTCCCAGCCGCGGCTGTACAGCTTGCCGCCAGCACGCTCATCCAGATAGGCGCAAATCACCCGGCTGTCATACAGTGCCGGCCCGTCATTGCGCTCCAGCGCCGGGATCTTGGCCAGCGGATTGCTGGCCTTCACATCCGGGCTGGGACTAAGCGGGGTGGTGGTGACATCCAGGATTTCGACATCCTCCAACTGCCCGGTTTCACGCAGCAGCACCACAACCTTGCGGGCGAAAGGGGATGCTTGGGAATAAGTGAGCTTCATGGAAAATCCTCCGCTGTTTGGCCGCAGATTAGGCCGCAGTCCTCCACCTTTCCACGCTTGATTTTGCAAAACCGGCCTGCCACTGTCGCGCCGTTCTCAGGGCGGGGCGGAATTCCCCACCGGCGGTAAGCGGGCCAGTCCCCGCAAGCCCGCGAGCGGCTTCCATGGTTTTGGAAGTGTCAGCAGATCTGGTGAGACTCCAGAGCCGACGGTCACAGTCCGGATGGAAGAGAACGTGCGTCAGGACCGCTTTGGGCTTTCCAGCCCTGCGCGCGCCTGCCGTTCGTGATCGCCTTGGGTGACGTGTCAGAACCACAAGGAGATTACGACATGACACACACCCGCTATGCCTTCATCAAGGCGCAATGGCACGCAGACATTGTGGACCGCGCGCTGGAGGGTTTCCTGCAACTGATCCCGGCGGAGCAGGTCGACGTGTTCGACGTGCCCGGCGCCTTTGAAATGCCCCTGCTGGCGCAGGAGCTGGCCAAGACCGGAAAATACGCCGCCGTGGCCTGCGCGGCCTTCGTGGTGGATGGCGGCATCTACCGGCATGATTTTGTGGCTCAGGCCGTGGTGGACGGGCTGATGCGTGCAAGCATGGACACCGGGGTGCCGGTGCTGTCGGTCTCGCTGACCCCGCACCATTTTCAGGAGACGGAGCACCACAACGCGATTTACCGCGCTCACTTCGTGGAGAAGGGGCGTGAGGCTGCCAATGCTGCGCTGATGATCACCAAAACGCGGGAGGCGGCACTGGCTGCATAAATCTTCCTTTTACAGTGCCTTACACAACTGACTGGCCCGCCGCGCAGGCGGCGGGCAACCGCCCTCACTCCACAATTCTCACGTTAACTACATATTAATAAAGGATGTTTCGCAGCGAAACCCCTTTTCATTTACACCTTCTCGCAAGCCGTTTCCGGCAGCGCGGTCAGGCCGTTCCCAAATACGCCTGCAAGGCCGGGGGCGGGTTGTCCAGCAGCTCCGCCGTCTCCTGCGGCGGGTGCGCCGTGCCCTCCGCCACCAGCACCACCTGATCCGCGATCCGGCGGGCATCACCGGGGTCATGGCTGACCATAAGCACCGTCGCGCCGCTTTCGCGGGCCAGCTCCGCCACCAGATCCAGCATCTCTGCCTTCAGCGCCGGACCAAGCGCCGCGAAGGGTTCATCCAGCAGCAGGATATCGCGGCCCTGCACCAGCACCCGCGCCAGCGCCACCCGGCTCTGCTGCCCGCCCGACAGCGCCGCTGGCTTGCGCCCGCCCATACCACCAAGGCCGACCCGCTCCAGCGCCGCCTCGACCTGGCCCCGCTCGGCCCCGCTCAGCCGCAGATTCGCATGCAGCCCCAGCGCCACATTCTGCGCCACGGTCAAATGCGGAAACAGATTGCCGTCCTGAAACAGCATCGCCACCGGCCGCTTGCCCGGCGGCTGGCTGGTCAGGTCCGCGCCGTTCCACAAGATGCGCCCGCGGGTAACGGGCAGAAAACCCGCCACCGCCTCCACCAGCGTGGATTTCCCGGCACCGGAGGGCCCGATCACCGCAACGCAGGCCCCGGTCGCGATCTCCAGATCCGCCTCCACCGCGTAATCGCCGTTCATGATCCGGCAGTTCTCAAGCCTCAGCATGCCAGCGTCCCCCGCGGTCCAATATCCAGAATGCCCCCATCGACAGCATCAGCAACAGCAGCGCCGCGCCGGCCGCCGCCTCCATCCGGTAGGCCCCCATCAGCCTGTAGATCTGCAAAGGGAGCGTTGCGAAATCCGGGTCGGCAAACAGCGCCACCACACCAAGGTCTCCCATCGACAGCGCCGCCGCCAATCCCGCGGCAAACCCGGTCTGCGCGCGCATCCGCGGCAGGTAGACGCGCCGGACAAAGGCCCAGCCCTGCATGTCCAGCGACAGCGACAGGCGGCCATAGCGCCCCATAACCTCCCGCGCCCGCGGCACCAGGATGCGCATGGCAAAGGGCAGCGCCATCACCGCATTGACGAGCGCCGTCACCGGCAGCGCCAGCGCAAAAGGGTCCGCGATGGGGTAGATCAGGATGAACAGCCCGGTGCCGATCACCAGCGGCGAGGCCGCAAGGCCCAGGATGCCTGAGAGTTCAGTCAATCCCCTGCGCCCGGCGGCAGCCGCGGCGGCCATCGGCAAGGCCAGCCACAGCAGGATCACGGTGCTCAGCGCCGCAACCAGAATGGAGTTTCCCGCGGCCTGCCAGACGGAGGCTTTCAGCGACAGAATACCCGGCAGCCCCGCCAGCACGATAGCAGCCAGCGGCAGCAGCAGGAACGCGGCGGACAGGGCAATCCAAAAGCCATCCAAGCTGCGCGCCAGGGCGCTCTGCCCGTCCCAGCGCCGCACCGCACGGTCGAGGCCGGCGCCAAAGCCCTCGCCCGCTGACACCCGCAGCGCCACCAGCGCGGCGGCGCCAGTCAGCAGCAGCTGCAAGCCCGACAACAGCGCCGCACGGCCCAGGTCGAAATCAAACCGGAAGGCCTGATAGATGGCGAGTTCTAAGGTCGTCGCCCGTGGCCCGCCGCCCAGGGTCAGCGCCACCGCAAAGCTGGACAGACAAATGGCAAACACCACAGCCAGCGCGCCGGGCGCCACCCGCCGCAGCATCGGGCCTTCCAGCAGCCGCCACATCGCCAGCGGCCCGGCATCCAGTTGCGCCGCCAGGCGGAAGCGTTCGGCCGGGATCTCCTGCCAGCCCTGCAGGATCAGCCTGATCGCCAGCGGCAGGTTGAAGAACACATGCGCCAGCACCACTCCGTGCAGCCCGTATATCTGCACCGGCTCCAGCCCGAACATCCCTAGCAGGCTGCTCAGCCAGCCCGCGCGGCCAAACACCGCCAGCAGGCCAAGGATGGCCACAATGACCGGCAGGATGAAGGGCGCGCCCAACAGCGCAATCAGCAGGCTCCGCCCCGGGAACCGCCGCCGCGCCAGCGCGCGGGCGGCGGGGATGGCAAGGCCAACACTCAAAAGCGCCGACAGGCCCGCCTGGGTCAGCGTGAACCGCAGCGCGGCCCAATCGCTGGCGCCAAAGCCACTGCCTGCTTCAGCCCTCAGGGCAACAGCCCCAAGGGTTCCCAGAATCAGCACCGCCACCAAAAGGGCCGCGCCGGTCCCGGGCAGGGCGCTTACTGGCTGAGCGCGTCCAGCCATTCGCCCAGCGCCGCATCGCGCACCTCTGCGGCTTCCGTCTCGCTCAGCAGCAGCGATTTCTCCGGCGCGATCAGGGTTTCAAAGCCTTCGGGCAGGCCGCCCTCGGGCGTCACAGCCGGATACATCCAGTTGGTGGTCGGGATGATCGACTGGAAAGCGTCCGACACCATGAAGGCCAGAAACTGGTCGGCCAGCTCCGGCTGGTCGCTGTTTGCCAGTTTGCCGGCAACTTCCACCTGCATGTAATGGCCCTCATCAAAGGCCGCCGCCGCCTTGGAGCCGTCTTCCTCCGCGATCAGGTGATAGGCGGGCGAGGTGGTGTAGGAGAGCACCATGTCGGCCTCGCCTTCCAGGAACATGCCATAGGCCTCGGACCAGCCCTTGGTCACGGTCACCACGTTGTCAGAGAGGCCTTTCCAGATTTCCGGCGCCTCGTCGCCATAAGCGGCCTTGACCCACAAGAGCAGGCCCAGACCGGGGGTCGAGGAGCGCGGATCCTGGATCACGATCTTCTTGTCGCTGGCGGCCAGCGCCTTGAAATCGGCGGGCGCCGCTGCATCGGCGTTATGAACAAAGGCGAAGTAGCCCCAGTCATAGGGCACAAAAGTCGCGTCGCTCCACTCGACCGGCAGCGCATATTCCGCACTGACCGAATGCTCCGCAAACAGGCCGGTTTCCTTGGCCGCCGCGGTCAGGTTGGTGTCCAGCCCCAGAACGACGTCCGCATCAGAACGCGCGCCTTCCAGCTTGACCCGCGCCAGCAGCGCCGCGCCGTCGCCCGCGCCGACCAGCTTCAGGTCGCAGCCGCAGACTTCCTCAAATGCCTTCTCGACAGCCGGGCCGGGGCCCCAATCGGAGACAACGCTGTCATAGGTGTAAACGGTGAGTTCGGGCGTTTCGGCAAAAGCGGCCGAGGCGCCAAGCAATCCCGCTGCAAATGCAAGATGTTTCATGCCATCCTCCTTTGCGGCTTTGGGCAAGGGTGGAGGCTGTCCAGTACCTTCCCTCCGCCGGTGTGATCCGGTTCAGGTTCAACGGGTGTCATCTCAGCGCTTGCGCGCACCCCGAGGTGGCGCGGACCTTAGGCCCGGGGCGCAGCAAACACAAGCCAAAGACCCCCAGGACCTATGGCTTGATGAAACTGGACCGCCCGGAACCAGGATCCCCTGTTCATCTGGCTGAAAATATCCCGGAGGAGCCGCCGCAGGCGGCGGGGGCAGCGCCCCCTTGCCCCGTTTGCCGCAGAGAAACCCTCTTGAGACACAGGCCCCTGCCCGCTAAGCACGGCCCAAAGGAGACCGCGCCGCATGTCGATGAACAGCTTTGGACACCTCTTCCGCGTCACCACCTGGGGCGAGAGCCACGGGCCCGCGCTTGGCGCCACCGTCGACGGCTGCCCGCCGAACGTGCCGCTGGAGCCGGAAATGCTGCAGCAGTGGCTGGACAAGCGCCGGCCTGGCCAAAACAAGAACACCACCCAGCGCAATGAGCCGGATGCGGTGAAGATCCTGTCCGGCGTGTTCGACGGCATGTCCACCGGCACCCCGATCCAGCTGATGATCGAGAACACCGACCAGCGCTCGAAAGACTACGGCGAGATTTCCCAGACCTTCCGTCCGGGCCACGCCGATATCACCTATTTCCAGAAATACGGCAACCGCGACTACCGCGGCGGCGGCCGCTCCTCGGCGCGCGAAACCGCGGCGCGGGTTGCGGCCGGCGGTGTTGCACGTGAAGCAATCAAGGCGCTGGTCCCGGGGCTCGAAATCAAGGGCTACATGACCCGTATGGGCGAGCTGGAAATCGACCGCAGCCGCTTTGACTGGGACGCGATCGAGCAGAATGATTTCTGGATCCCCGATGCAGGCGCGGTGCAGGAGTGGGAAGACTACTTGCAGGCCCTGCGCAAAGCGCATGACTCGGTTGGCGCGGTGGTGGAGGTGGTCGCCCGCGGCGTTCCCGCAGGCATCGGCGCGCCGGTTTACGGCAAGCTGGACACCGATCTGGCCGCCGCGATGATGTCGATCAACGCCGTCAAGGGCGTCGAGATCGGCGAGGGCATGAATGCCGCCCGGCTGAAGGGTTCGGAAAACGCCGATGAGATCTTCATGGGCGAAAACGGTCCGGAGTATTCCTCCAACCACGCCGGCGGCATCCTGGGCGGGATTTCCACCGGGCAGGATGTGGTGGTGCGGTTTGCAGTGAAGCCGACCTCCTCCATCCTCACCCCGCGCAAGTCGATCCGCAAGGACGGCTCCGCCACCGAGGTGATCACCAAGGGGCGCCACGACCCCTGCGTCGGCATCCGCGCGGTGCCCGTGGCCGAGGCGATGATGGCCTGCGTGATCCTGGACCACCTGCTGCTGCACCGCGGCCAGATCGGAGAAAACCAGGGCCGGATCGGCTGACTAACAGACCCTAAGCAGGGCAATATCCTATTTTCAGGGGTGAGGCGTGCTGTGGCAGGCTTCACCCTTTGCCGTTCAGGAATGCTCGCCTTCGCATTGCCCGTGATCGCCCAGCGCCGCCAGCACCTTGCACTCTCCGCCCTGCCCGTGGCCGCACAGATGGGTGATGCGCTCCAGCTCGCCCGCCAGCTGCTCCAGCCGGGCAATCCGTGCCCGCACTGCGCTCAGCTGGGCCTCGGCGATGCGGTGGACCTCTGAGCAATCCTCGCCGAGCTGTCCCTCGATCGACATCATCACCTTGATGTCCTCCAGCGGGAACCCGAGATCGCGCGCATGTTTGATGAAGCCCAGCGCATCCATGCCGTCCTGCCCGTAGCGGCGCTGGTTGCCGGCATTGCGGCCCGGCGGCGGCAGCAGGCCGATCTCCTCGTAATAGCGGATGGTGGGCACCTTCACGCCGGTGGCCTTGGACAGCTGGCCGATGGAAAACATCTGAAGAAACCTCTTGAAGCTCTAGTGACTAGAGGCCCTACATTGATCCCGAATCGGAAATGAGGACAAGAGCAATGGCAGGCTGCTGCAATCACGACGCAAAATTCGACGGGGTCTCAGACGACTACAAACGCAGGCTTTGGCTGGTGATCGCCATCAATGCCGGCATGTTTGCGGTGGAAATGGGCGCGGGCCAGATGTCCGGCAGCCAGGCACTGAAAGCGGACGCGCTGGATTTTCTGGGTGACGCGCTGACCTATGGCATTTCGCTGGCAGTGATCGGTGCCACTTTGCGCACGCGGGCGCTGGCGGCCTTGGGGAAAGGCATCAGCCTGCTGCTGATGGGGCTGTGG
Organism: Leisingera daeponensis DSM 23529; assembly: GCF_000473145.1. Classification (NCBI taxonomy): domain Bacteria; kingdom Pseudomonadati; phylum Pseudomonadota; class Alphaproteobacteria; order Rhodobacterales; family Roseobacteraceae; genus Leisingera; species Leisingera daeponensis. The sequence goes on from NZ_KI421500.1 coordinate 2,882,594, forward strand.
GTGTTCGGTTCCACCATCTATCAGGTGTTTTACGTCGGCGTGCCGCAGGCGCAGATCATGGGCCTGATCGGATTCATGGCGCTGGCGGCTAACCTGATCTCGGTCATGCTGTTGGCCCGTTACAAGGACGGCGATGCCAATGTGCGCTCGGTCTGGCTGTGCTCGCGCAATGACGCCATCGGCAATGTGGCGGTGATGATTGCCGCACTTGGCGTCTGGGGCACCGCCACCGGCTGGCCGGACCTGATCGTGGCCGGCATTATGGGCGGTCTGTTCCTGAACTCTGCCTTCCAGATCCTGGTGCAGGCGGTGCGGGAATGGCGCGAAGAGGAAGGCCACTCGGAAGCCCACCAGCACTAGGGCAGTGACCGTCCGCGGGCGGACGGGCGCTGCCCGGGCCGTTGGCCCGAGCGAGTGATTATTAGGTGAACAGCCCTGCGTATTCCTCACGCAGGGCTTTTTTCTGCACCTTGCCCATGGTGTTGCGCGGCAGGGCGTCCAGCAGGATGATCTCCTTCGGCTGCTTGAACTTGGCCAGTTGCCCGGACAAAGCCGCCTTGATCGCCTCCGCACTGGTGCCCTCACCCTCCGGCACCACCACGGCCACCACACCCTCGCCGAAGTCGGGATGCGGCACGCCGATCACCGCGCTTTCCAGCACGCCGGGCAGATCGTCGATCAGGCTTTCAACCTCCTTGGGGTAGACATTGAACCCGCCGGTGATGATCAGATCCTTCTCGCGCCCGACGATGGTGACATAGCCGTCGGCGTCGATCTTCGCCATGTCGCCGGTGATGAACCAACCGTCCGGCCGCAGCTCCTCCGCCGTCTTTTCAGGCATCTGCCAGTACCCCTGGAACACGTTCGGCCCGCGCACTTCCAGCACGCCGATCTCTCCGGCGGGCACCTCAGTGCCATCCCGCATCACCCGCGCTTCGACACCCGGTAATGGGAAGCCGACGGTGCCGGCCCGGCGCTCACCCTCGTAGGGGTTTGACGTGCTCATGTTGGTTTCGGTCATACCGTAGCGTTCCAGGATGCGGTGGCCGGTGCGGGCCTCCCATTGCTCGTGGGTATCGACCAGCAGCGGCGCGGAGCCGGAGATGAACAGGCGCATGTTCGCCGCCCGCTCCCGCGTCAGCCGCTTGTCCGCCAGCAGCCGGGTATAGAAGGTCGGCACCCCCATCAGCGCCGTGGCCGCGGGCATCGCCTCTAAGATGGCATCCGCATCGAACCCCGGCAGGAAGACCACCTGAGCGCCCGCAAAAAGCGCCACATTGGTTGCCACGAACAGCCCGTGCGTGTGGAAGATCGGCAGCGCGTGGATCAGCACGTCGTCCTTGGTGAACCGCCAGTAATCGCGCAGGGTCAGCGAGTTGGAGGCAAGGTTATCATGGCTCAGCATCGCGCCCTTGGAGCGGCCGGTGGTGCCGGAGGTGTAGAGGATCGCCGCCAGATCATCCGCCTGCCGGGCCACTGCGTCAAAGCCGGACTGCCCGTCCGCCAAATCGCGCAAGGACCCCTGCCCGGCCGCATCCAGCGTCAGCACCTGCGCCGCGCCCGCGATGGCGCTGATTTCCTCCAGCCGGGCCGGGTCGCAGACCACCACGCGCGGGGAGGCGTCGCCGACAAAGTAAGCCACCTCTGGCCCGGTATAAGCGGTGTTGAGCGGCAGGAAGATGCCGCCGGCCATGACGGTGCCAAGATAAAGCTCGATCGCCTGAATGGTTTTCTGGACCTGCACCGCCACCCGGTCCCCGGGCTGCACGCCCTGAGCCGCCAGGGCCGCTGCCATCCGCTCCGCGCCGGCGAACAGCGCGCCGAAGGTGACCGTGCTGCCGTCCGGAAGCCGGGCAAAGACCTCGCCCTCCCGCCCAAGGGAGGAGGCGCGCAGCTGGCGGATCAGGTGGTTGGCGTCATACATCGGCGGCTCCTTCATCTGGCGGCGCCATTTGCGCGCCTTGGTGCGGTGAAATCAAGCCATTGATCTTTGCGGCGCTTGGGCGCAGGGTCGCGCCATGGCGAAATCGTTAACATCGCATCGGCCTGTGCTGGCGGTCCTGCTGAAAGTGACCGCCATTGCGCTGTTCACCGCGCTGTCCGGGATCATCAAAGCAACCTCTGATACCGTGCCGGCAGGCGAGGCGGTGTTCTTCCGCTCCTTCTTTGCCATCCCGGTGATCGTCATCTGGCTGGCCGCGCGCAGAGAGCTGCGGCACGGGCTGATCACGAAGAAACCGATGTTTCACGTGTGGCGCGGGCTGGTGGGGACCTCGGCGATGGGGATGACCTTCATGGGGCTGGCGCTGCTGCCGTTGCCGGAGGTTACGGCCATCGGCTATGCCACGCCGATCTTCACCCTGATCCTGGCGGCGCTGTTTCTGGGAGAGACCATCCGGATGGTGCGGATCAGCGCCGTGGCCATCGGCCTGTTGGGCGTGCTGATCATGATCTGGCCCCGTCTTGGCGGCGATCTGGAGGATGGCGCCATGCTGGGCGTCTTGCTCGTGGTTGGCGCAACCGTCGCCCGCGGATTTGTTCAGATCCACATCCGCCGCATGGTGCAGTCCGAGCATACCGCGGCCATCGTGTTCTATTTTTCGCTGACGGCCTCAGGCCTCGCGCTGCTGACTGCGCCCTTCGGCTGGGTGATGCCGGATGCGCGAACCGCTGCGCTGCTGGTCAGCGCCGGGCTGGTCGGCGGGGTGGCGCAGATCCTGGTCACCTCCTCCTACCGCTTTGCGCCTGCTTCGATGCTGGCACCCTACGATTACGCCTCGATGATCTTTGCCATCGTGATCGGCTACGTATGGTTCGATGAATGGCCGACGCTGGTGATGCTGGGCGGCGCGGTGCTGGTGATCGCCGGCAATGTGCTGGTGATCTGGCGCGAGCACCGGCTGGGACTGCAGCGCGGCAAGGACCGCGCCGCAAACAACCCGAAGGGTGTTTAGCAGGCTCTCGCCTAGATGTGCCGGGGCAGAAGCCTGGGCCGCAGGCTTGCGGATTTCAGATCGAACGGGTCAGCGCGCCATCCACCCGGATGTTCTGCCCGGTGGTATAAGCCGCATCATCCGAGGCCAGATAGGCGATCAGCGCCGAAACCTCGCGCGCTGTTCCATAGCGGCCCATCGGGATGCGCGCCTTGCGGTCCTCAGTCTCCGGCAGGCTGTCGATGAAGCCCGGCAGCACGTTGTTCATCCGCACGCCTTGGCCTGCGAACTTGTCGGCAAACAGCTTGGTAAAGCTCGCAAGCCCCGCCCGGAACACGCCGGAGGTCGGGAACAGCGGATCCGGCTCAAACACTGCGAAGGTGGAGATGTTGATGATCGACCCCTTGCCTTGGGCCGCCATGACGGGCGCCACCAGCCGGGCCGGGCGGATCACGTTCATCAGGTAGTATTCCATCCCCAGATGCCAATCCTCGTCGCTGATCTCCAGGATGTCGCCCTTGGGGCCGTGGCCAGCCGAGTTGACCAGCACGTCGATCCGCCCCCAGCGGTCCATCGTCTTGTCCACCAGCGCCTGCAGGTCGCTTTGTTCCAGGTTAGAGCCTGTATGCCCCAACCCGCCCAGTTCCTGCGCCAGAGCCTCACCCTTGCCGGAGGAGGAGAGGATCGCAACCTCATACCCCTGCTCGTGAAGGTGGCGGGCGGCGTCCGCGCCCATGCCGCTGCCTGCGGCGGTGAAGAGAGCGACTTTGGTCATATCCATACTCCTTTGCTTGCCCTCAGGATGGCGGCTCAGCGGCCGCTTGACCAATCATGTCTCATCGCGCCAGACTGTAGAAAAACTATTGGCTGAAAACCGGATGCGCCTGCCCAACCTCAACGCCCTGCGGATGTTTGACGCCGCCGCCCGCCACCTGAACTTCGGCCGCGCGGCAGAGGAGCTGCACCTGACTCAAGGCGCTGTGGCCCAGCAGGTGCGGCGGCTGGAGGCGGATCTGGGGCACAAACTGTTTCACCGCCACGCCCGCGGGCTAACGCTGACCGACACCGGGCGCAGCTACCATGCGCCAGTCCGGCAAGCGCTGGCGCTGATCCGCGATGCGACCGGCAAGCTGACGCCGACCGTGCAGAGGGTGACGCTGTCGGTGCCGCCCTCCTTTGCCGCCAAATGGCTGGTGCCGCGGCTGCCGGAATTCGAGGCCCGCCATCCCGATATCGACCTGCGGGTGGTTGCGGAGGAGAGCCTGGCTGATTTCAAACGGGATGGCATCGACATTGCCATCCGCCAAGGCAGGAAACCGCAAGACGGCAGATTGAACTGTGCCCTGCTGTCGCTGGTGGATCTGGTGGCGGTGGCCCGGCCGGAACCGGCTCTAACACAGGAAGAACCCTTGAAACTGGCCGATCTCACCCAGCACACGCTGATCCAGGACGGGCACCGGCACTGGGACCATATGCTGCGGCAGGAAGGGCTCACGGCCACAGGCCGGGTTCTGCAATTCAATCAGACCGCGCTGGCGATGGATGCGGCGGTGAACGGCCAGGGCATCGCGCTGGTGCCGCGGATGTTCCTGGGCAGTCAGCCGCTGCAAATCCTGTGGCAAGCGCCGCGCTTGGGCGACCAAGGGTTCTACGTGCTTTGGCCCAGCGCTCAGGGCCGGGCCAAAACCGTGGTGGGCTGGCTCTTGCGCCAATAAGCATCAGGCGGAAGCGGCCTCGGCTTCCTCCGGCGCGCTGAGCGAGATCACCGCGACAACGGCAGCCCCGTTCAGCAGGTAGAAGGCCGAATCCAGCCCGGTAAATCCGAAGACGAAAGGCGCCGCCAGAAAGGCGAGGCCAACTATCAGGTCAACGGTCAGATGCAGCTTGTAAGGCAGCACCCGGACCAGGCCGAGGTGGTGATCGGTCAGCAGCGTCAGCACAAAGGCGGCGATGCCGGTTGCCACCGACAGCCACAGCGCCAGCGGGTTGCTTTCGCCGAGGCCCAGAAGAAACGGCAGCCCCATCAGGGCGGCAGCCACCGGATAATCAAGATAGGCATGAAGGGTACGGGTCACGAAACGGAGGGGCATGGGTCAGGTCCTTTTTCTGGGTATTGACAGGCCGCCCCTTTGGCGGCTCTGTCCCCAGAATGGAGCAGTCATCCCGGACGGTGAATTTCAGCCCCTCCGGCAAACCTTGCAGATCGTTCAAACGGCGGGCGCATGGACACCTCAGGCCGCGCGATGCTGCTGCCGGTAGGCGGCCGGGGACATCCCGACCTGCTTGCGGAACACACGCGAAAACGCCGCCTCGGAAGCATAGCCGGCAATCTCCGCCGCATCCGCCACGTTCAGCCCCTGCTGCGTCAGCCCCTGGCAAGCGATTTGCATCCGCCAGCTGGTCAGGTACTGCATCGGCGTCACCGCCATCTTGGCGGTGAACTCCTGCGCAAAGGCAGTACGCGACATCCCGGCCTCCCGCGCCAGCCCTTCCACGCTCCATTCCTTGGCAGGTGCCCGGTGAAACGCCGTCAGCGCCCGCGAAATGCGCGGATCCGCAAACCCCGCCAGCGCCGATCCGCTGGGGCTCTGATGCTCCAGGTAGGCGCGGATCGCCTGGGCAAACAGCACCTCGGAGAGTTTCAGCGCTATCAGGTCGCCGCCGATGCGGGCACCCTGCACCTCGGAGCCGATCATCCGCAGGGTCGCCTCGATCCAGGCGCCTGCGGACTCGCCGTAGTTCTCGATCACGATGTGGGGTGGCAGGCGGTCGATCAGCACATGCCCGGCACCGCGCCGCCCGGGCAGCGCGGCAAAGGAGAAATGGCCGCAGATAAGCTGGGTATCCCGCACCTCCCCGGCGCCGCCGTACACCAGCACCCCGCCGCCGTCATAGCCCGCGTCCTGCAGCACCTGCTCCAGCGGCAGCGCCTCCGGCGGCTGCACCTCGTTGCACAGAAGCATATGCGCCGCGCCATGCGGGATCAGCACCAGATCGCCCTGCTTCAGCCGCAGCGTCTCCCCGCTCGCAGGCACATGCACGTTCAGCTCCCCCCGCTGCACAAAGTGGAACCGCGCGACGTGCTCGTATTCCGGCACCTGAATCCCGAACGGCGGGGTGAAAGAAGTGCGGAAGTAAAGCGTCCCCTTGAGAGACAACCGGGTGAGAATATCGCTGAGCAGGTCCAACATGGGCTTGATGTTAGGCGTCTGGCCGCCGGCGTCCATCCTGCCGGACGATCTGCAAGGTAAAGTGAACGCCCGGACGCATCCCTGTCAGGGCCAAAGGGCGCTGCACCGCCTGGGGAACCCGGTCCTGACCGCCGTCAGTCGTGAAAGTCCGGCCGGTCCTTTCTGCCGCGGTTGCTCATCAGCCGGCTCATCGCCAGAATGCCAGCGGCGCTCAGCGCCAGCAGCAAGGCGTGAGCAAAATACCCAAGTCCCGATGCCATGCCGACACCTCCGGCCACCCAGAGGCTGGCTGCGGTCGCCATGCCACCAACCCGCTCATCCCCCTGAATGATCGCCCCGGCGCCAAGAAAGCCGATCGCCCCGACAAGCCCCTGCATAATCCGGGTCGGATCAGCGCCCATTTCAAGGGCCAGAGCATCCATCGACATTTCCATGGTGATCAGCGTGAAACCTGCGGCCCCAAGCGAAACGATCATATAGGTCCGCATGCCCACCTTGCGGTGCCGCAGTTCCCGGTCCAGCCCCAGAAGCGCCCCGGCAGCAGCGGCGCAAATCAGCCGCAAAACGAGATCAAAATAGCTTACATAGGCAATGCTCAGGTCCATGGCGTTCCTGCTCCTCCTCACCGGGCCCTGCCTGCGGCTGCCCTGGAATGACTTTTCAGCAATATGCCCGACTATGGCACAGCCCCGGGAAATGTGCAGGAAAATGGCGAGGGCCGCTATGTCCTGTGACATGCGGCCTGGCACTTCAGCCGCAAAGAAAAACCCCCGCCACACGGACGGGGGTTTCCAATCAGGCCTGCTCTGCGCTCAGGCGCGGACCAGCTTCTCGTAGTCTTCGGCGATCTCCCGGGTCAGGGCGCCGACTTCAAACTTGTAGGGGCCGATCTCGCCCACCGGGGTGACCTCGGCGGCAGTGCCCGTCAGCCAGCACTGCTCAAAGCCTTCCATCTCTTCCGGCATGATGTGGCGCTCATGCACGGTGACGCCCTTGTCCTTGAGCATCTGAATCACGGTCTGCCGGGTCAGGCCATTCAGGAAGCAATCCGGCAGCGGCGTATGCACCTCGCCATCCTTCACGAAGAAGATATTGGCGCCGGTCGCCTCTGCCACATAGCCGCGGTAGTCCATGAACAGCGCATCCGAGCAGCCCTTGGCCTCCGCCTTGTGCTTGGAGATGGTGCAGATCATGTAAAGGCCTGCCGCCTTGGCGTGTACCGGGATGGTCTCGGGGCTGGGCCGCTTCCACTCCGCGATATCGAGCTTGGCGCCTTGCATCTTGGCATCGCCGTAATAGGCGCCCCAGCCCCAGACCGCGATGGCCATCCGCACCGGATTGCGGGCCGAGGCGACCCCCATATCCTCACCCGAGCCGCGCCAGACCAGCGCCCGGACGTAGGCGTCCTGCAGACCGGAGGCCTTGAGGGTCTCTTCCTTGGCCGCCTCGATCTGGTCGACGGTATAGGGCATCGGCATGTCCAGCGCTTCGGCGGAGGCAATCAGGCGCTCGGAATGCTCGCGGCTCTTGAAGATCTTGCCGTTATAGGCGCGTTCGCCCTCGAACACAGAAGACGCGTAATGCATCGCATGGGTCAGGATATGCACCTTCGCATCCCGCCAGTCGACCAGCTCCCCATCCATCCAGATCACACCGTCGCGGTCGTCATAACCAGCCATGCCGCACCCTCCTGAAACTTAGCGGTGATTTTCAATAATTGCGCAACCTGCGGCCAGATAGGACACAATATTGCGTCAAAGCTGGGATTCGATACATCTTCGCTCTTGGAATGTCAACAACACTGACATAAACTGACCGGCAAGACAAACGAGGGGGCACCGAATGCCTGAAGGCCGGACAGGGCAGGGTTACAGCGGCGAAAGCCTGCTGTTTCTGACAGACGAGCAGCTGCGCCAGGGGATCGAGGCGATGTTCTTTGCCTACCGCGGCTTTACCGCCGATCCGGACCGGATCCTGGCGGAACTGTCCTATGGCCGGGCGCATCACCGGGCGATCCACTTCATCAACCGCTCCCCGGGCACCACCGTGAATAACCTGCTCAGCATTCTGGGCGTCACCAAGCAATCGCTGAACCGGGTGCTGCGGACGCTGATCGGCGACGGCCTGGTCGAAAGCAAGGTGGGCGAGCTGGATAAGCGTGAACGCCACCTCTACCTGACGGAACAGGGCGCGGCGCTGGAGGCCACGCTGTCGGACGCCCAGCGCGCCCGGATGCGCGCCGCCTACAAGGACGCAGGCCCTGAGGCGGTGCAGGGTTTCAAGAAGGTGCTGGAGGCGATGATGGACGCCGACATGCGCCGCGCCTATGCCAAGCTGCGCGAAACGGGTGCATGAGCATGCATGACGCCCATCTTCTGATCGTGGACGATGATGAGCGCATCCGCGGCCTGCTGAAAAAATTCCTGATGCGCTCGGGCTTTCTGGTCACCGCGGCACGCGATGCGGCCCATGCCCGGCGGGTGCTGGCGGGGCTGGATTTCGATCTGATCATCATGGATGTGATGATGCCGGGCGAGGACGGCATCTCGCTGACCCAATCCCTGCGCGAAACCATGTCCACCCCGATCCTGCTGCTGACCGCCAGGGGCGAGACCGAAGACCGGATCGCGGGGCTGGAGGCTGGCGCGGACGACTATTTGCCCAAACCCTTCGAGCCCAAGGAGCTTCTGCTGCGGGTGAACGCCATTCTGCGGCGGATGCCCGACACCGTGACGCAGGAGGCCGCGCCAAAGGTGCTGCACCTGGGCGCCATCCGCTATGACATCGAGCGCGGCGAGATGTGGCAGGGCGATGAGCTGATCCGTCTCACCGGCACCGAAAGCCAGCTGATGAAGATCTTCTCCGCCCAGCCCGGCGAACCGGTCTCCCGCACCAAGCTGGTCGAGGATCTGGGCCGCGACCGCGGCCAGGCGCAGGAACGCGCGGTGGACGTGCAGATCACCCGCCTGCGCCGCAAGATCGAGCCGAACCCCAAGCAGCCGCAGTATCTGCAGACAGTGCGCGGGGCGGGTTACATGCTGGCACCGGATTAACGCATTCCCGGCTCCTTCTTCTGGCCCGGAATATTCCGGGGTCCGGGGCAGCGCCCCGGGTTTCCCCTTGCGGCCAAAGCCCGCCGCCCCCTAGGGTCGCGCTAAGCCCGGCCGCAGGAGGAACGCTCTATGACAACCGCCCTGATCACCCACGCGGACTGCCTGAACCACGTGACCCCGGAAGGCCATCCCGAACGGGTTGCCAGGCTGGAGCACATCCTGCACGCGCTGGAGCCACTGGACCTGAGGCGCGTAACAGCCCCGATGGCCGCGGAGGATGACATTCTCCGCATTCACCCTGCGTCTTACCTCTCGGACCTGCGCAAAGCCTCCCCGGCAGAAGGCTGGGCACAGATTGACGGCGACACCTTCCTGTCTCCCGGATCACTGGATGCGGCGTTCCGCGCGGCGGGGGCTGTGGTGCGCGGCGTCGATATGGTGCTGGGCGGCGAGGTGCAGAACGCCTTTGCCGCGGTGCGCCCGCCGGGGCATCACGCGGAAACAGACACGGCGATGGGCTTTTGCCTGTTCGGCAATGCGGCGCTGGCGGCCAAGCACGCGCTTGATCACCATGGCCTCAAACGGGTTGCGGTGGTGGATTTCGACGTCCATCACGGCAACGGCACGCAGGACCTGTTGTGGGACGAGCCGCGCGCGCTGGTCATCACCAGCCAGCAGATGCCGCTCTGGCCCGGCTCCGGCCGCCCGGACGAGGACGGCGCCCATGGCCAGATCCTCAACCTGCCGCTGGCGCCGGGATCCGGCCGGGCAGAGATGCAGGCAGCCTATGAAAGCCAGGCCTTCCCGCGCCTGCGCGCCTTCAAGCCGGAGCTAATCATCATTTCGGCCGGCTTTGACGCGCACCAAGACGACCCGCTGGCCAGCCTCAACTGGGCCACCGCGGATTTCGCCTGGCTCACCGCGGAACTGTGCAAGCTTGCCAGTGAGCTGTGCCAGGGCCGTATCGTCTCGACTTTGGAAGGCGGATATGATCTGAACGCGCTGTCCGCGGCAACCCGCGCGCATGTAGAAGAATTGATGAAGGCACCGGCATGACTGAGACCCCCGTAGACCAGATGAGCTTTGAACAGGCGATGCGTGAGCTGGAAGGCGTGGTGGACCAGCTGGAGCGCGGCGATGTGGCGCTGGATGCGTCTATCGACCTCTATACACGCGGCGCTGCGCTGAAGAAGCGCTGCGAAGACGAGCTGAAGCGCGCCGAGGAAAAGGTCGCCGCCATCACCCTGGACGCCAATGGCACCCCCAAGGGCACCCAGCCGCTGGACGCCGGGTGATCAAATGACTGCAGGAATTCATGCCGAGCCGCTTACATTCGAAGCGGCATTGAAACGCGCCCAAAGCCTGATTTCTAATCGCATTTACAACATAGTGCTCACTGATAGCAGCTTAGGTGCACCTATGTTGCAAGCCCTCTTGGGCGGTAAGATGCTTCGTGGTTTTCTTGTGCTTGAAAGTGCCCGGCTGCACGCGATCGATGAAGATGTAGCCGTTGACGCTGCAGTAGCAATTGAGTGTATCCATGCATATTCTCTGGTGCATGACGACCTCCCTTGCATGGATGATGATGACCTACGCAGAGGTGTGCCAACGATTCACAAGAGATGGGATGAAGCTACGGCCGTTCTAGCCGGCGATGCGCTGCAAGCTTTAGCTTTCGATTTGCTGGCGCATAGGAAGTTCGGCCCAAACGCTCTCGATCTCATTAAACTACTTGCTAGGTCTGCGGGCAGGTCTGGAATGGTGTACGGACAAATGCTCGACATTGATGCTGAGTCTGCCAAAACTCCATTAACTCTTAAAGAGATCACAACTCTGCAAGAGCACAAAACGGGACGCCTGATCGAATGGTCCGCCACTGCCGGCGCCGTGCTGGCGGGCGCGGACCCGGCACCGCTGCGGCAATACGCACGCGCCCTCGGCCTTGCTTTCCAGATCGCCGACGACATCTTGGATGTGGAAGGTGATGCCGCCAAGGTCGGCAAGGCGGTGCGCAAGGACGCGGATGCCGGCAAGGCGACCTTTGTCTCATTGCTGGGTCTGGCAGAGGCAAAAGCCCGCGCACAGTCGCTTTGCGAGGATGCTTGTGCCGCGCTGTCACCCTATGGTGATGACGCCGCAACCTTGAAGGAAGCCGCGCGTTTCGTTATTGCGCGCGACAGCTAACCCGGCGCGCCACGCGCCGGCATTCTGCCCGGCGCAGCCCAAGGAGACACCATGCCCGACCGGCCCAACACCCCGCTTCTGGACCAGATCACGCGCCCCGCGGATCTGAAAGGGCTGACGGATGCGCAGCTGGTGCAGGTCGCGCACGAGCTCAGGCAGGAAACCATTTCCGCGGTCTCCGTCACCGGCGGCCACCTGGGCGCGGGTCTTGGCGTCGTGGAACTGACCACTGCGCTGCACGCGGTGTTCGACACGCCGCGCGACAAGGTGATCTGGGACGTGTCCCACCAGTGCTACCCGCACAAGATCCTGACCGGGCGCCGCGACCGCATCCGCACCCTGCGGATGAAGGACGGGCTCAGCGGATTCACCAAACGCTCCGAGTCGCCCTATGATCCGTTCGGCGCGGCCCACAGCTCCACCTCGATCAGCGCCGCCCTCGGCTTTGCCGTGGCCCGCGACCTTGGCGGCGTGATCCCCGAGGGCAACGGCGACGCCATCGCGGTGATCGGCGATGGCTCGATGTCGGCGGGCATGGCGTTTGAGGCGATGAACAACGCAGGCCACCTGGGCAAGCGGCTGTTCGTGATCCTGAACGACAATGAGATGTCGATTGCCCCGCCGGTGGGCGCGCTGTCCTCCTATCTGTCCCGCCTCTACGCGGGCGAGCCGTTCCAGGAGCTGAAGGCCGCCGCCAAAGGCGCGGTCTCGCTGCTGCCGGAACCGTTCCGTGAAGGCGCCAAGCGCGCCAAGGATATGCTGAAAGGCATGGCGGTCGGCGGCACCCTGTTTGAGGCGCTTGGGTTCTCTTATCTCGGCCCCATCGACGGCCACGATTTGAACCAGCTTCTGCCGGTCCTGCGCACGGTCAAGGCGCGGGCGACCGGCCCGATCCTGATCCATGTGCTCACCAAGAAGGGCAAGGGTTACGGACCCGCTGAGCGCGCCCGCGACAAGGGCCACGCCACCGCCAAGTTCGACATGGTGACCGGCGAGCAGAAGAAAGCGCCCTCCAACGCGCCCTCCTACACCTCGGTCTTCGGAAATGAGCTGGTGAAGCTGGCCGCCAAGGACGACAAGATCTGTGCCGTAACCGCCGCGATGCCGGATGGCACCGGCCTCAGCCTGATGGCCGAACGCTACCCCTCGCGCTGCTTTGACGTGGGTATTGCCGAGCAGCATGGCGTCACCTTTGCCGCGGCGCTGGCCGCCGGCGGGATGAAGCCGTTCTGCGCGATGTATTCCACCTTCCTGCAGCGCGGCTATGACCAGGTCGTGCATGACGTGGCGATCCAGCGCCTGCCGGTGCGCTTTGCCATCGACCGCGCCGGGTTGGTTGGTGCCGACGGTGCCACCCATGCCGGCAGTTTCGACATTGCCTTCATGGCGAACCTGCCCGGCATGGTGGTGATGGCCGCGGCGGATGAGGCAGAGCTGGTCCATATGGTTGCCACAGCCGCCGCTCATAACGATGGCCCCATCGCCTTCCGCTACCCGCGCGGCGAGGGCGAAGGCGTCGAGATGCCCGAGACCCCCGAAGTGCTGGAGATCGGCAAGGGCCGGATGATCCAGAACGGCAAGCGCGTGGCCATCCTGTCCTTCGGCACCCGGCTGGGCGAGGTCAAAAAGGCCGCCGAAGCGCTGGCGGCCAAGGGCATCACGCCCACCATCGCCGACGCCCGCTTTGCCAAGCCGCTGGACCGCGACCTGATCCTGCAACTGGCTGCGGACCACGAAGCACTGATCACCATCGAGGAAGGCGCCGTGGGCGGTTTCGGCTCGCACGTAGCACAGCTTCTGGCGGAGGAAGGCGTTTTCGACAGCGGCCTCAAGTACCGCTCTATGGTGCTGCCCGACACCTTCATCGATCAGGCCAGCCCGGCGGACATGTATGAGGTGGCGGCGATGAACGCGCCGCAGATCGAAGCCAAGGTGCTGGACGTTCTGGGCGTCGCGACGATTGCCGGGAAGCGGGCTTAACTTTCGTGACCTCTAGGCGGAAGCCTGTGCAGGCAGGCGCGTAAGCGCCTGTCCTCTTTACAATAGAAAAACCTTCAGTTTGAAGGGCAGGCAGGCCTAGACCGGGCTGCAAGCGCAGGCGGCCTTTGTCCTTAAACCCCCGGCGGTTCCGCCGGCGGCACAAAGCTTTCCATGTCCTCGGCCTCCAGCACCGCCCGCAGCCCCTCGCGGTAGCTCGGATACAGAAGTTCCACCCCAAGCTCGTCCTTGATGCGCCGGTTACGCACCCGCTTGTTCTCGCCATAGAAGCTGCGTGCCATCGGGGTCATGCCCGCTTCGTCAAACGGCACCTCGGCAGGCATGGGCAAACCCAGCAATTCGGCGGCGTGGCCCAGCACATCCTGCGGCGGGGCCGGATCATCGTCGCAGACGTTGTAGATCGCCCCCGGCCGCGGCTGCGCGATGGAAGCGGCCAGCACCTGGGCGATGTCGTCCACATGAATGCGCGAAAACACCTGCCCCGGCTTGATGATCCGCCGCGCCTTGCCCGCCATCAGCTTGGCAAATGGGCCGCGGCCGGGGCCGTAGATACCGGCCAGGCGGAAGATATGCAGCGGCAGCCCGGGAATGGCCTGCCATTGCGCTTCAGCCAGGGCGCGCCAGTCGCCGCGCTGGCTGGAGGGCGTGACGGGCGTATCCTCGTCCACCCAAGCGCCGTCGTGGTGGCCGTAGACGGCGGTGGTGGACAGATAGCCCACCCATTCCATACCAGAAGCCGCGGCAATCCTGCTGCCGATCGCCGCCAGCACCGGATCGCCCTCCGCATTCGGCCCGATCGAATTCAGGATATGCGTCACACCGTCCAGCGGCACCTCTTGCCCGGGCCAGGTGATCATCTCCACGCCATCGGCCTCCACGGTGTCCCGCGAGGTTCCGATAACCCTCCAGCCGTCCGCCTGCAGGCGCGGCGCAAGCGCCCGGGCGGTATAGCCAAATCCAAGACAAAGCAGTGTTTTTCCCATGGCACTTAGATGCGTTGGCGGCGGCCAGGGTGCAAGGGTTGATTCGAATCTGCCGAGCGACTTTGATAGCCCGATGAAAAAGCAAGCACCGGGATTGTCCGATGCCTATGCGCTGAGCACGCCTGAGGATTCACGGCGGCTCTATGCGGACTGGGCCGGCACATACGACCAGGACTTCGCCGCCGGGCAGGATTACCTGCTGCCTGCACAAACCGCCAAGGCCTTTGCCGCCGCCGGCGGGGAGGGCCCGGTTCTGGACGCCGGCGCAGGAACCGGCCTTTGCGGCCAGGCGCTGCGGGCGCTTGGGATTGAGCCGGTTGACGCCACCGACATCAGTGCCGCCATGCTGGCCGAGGCGCTGCGCAAGGACGCCTACCGTGACGTGATAGAGGCCGACCTGATGGAGGGCATCCCGGTTCCGCGCGGCTCCTACCGCGGTGTAGTGTCCTCCGGGACGTTCACCCATGGCCACCTTGGCCCCGAGGTGCTGCCTGCCCTGTTGCGCGTGGCGATGCCCGGCGCCTGGATTGCCCTGTCGGTGAATGCAAAGTTCTACGAAAAGGCAGGGTTTGCCGGGGCCTTCGACAGGCTGCTGCGCGGGCAATGGATCAACAACCTCACCCTGCCCGAGGTGCCGATCTACGGCCCGGGTGCCACTGGAGCGCACAAGAACGACACCGCGCTGATCGCCGTGTTTCAGAAAGTGCAGACCTTGCCGTTGGCATAGGGTCTTGGGAGGTGCAGACCTGCTCCTTATGAGCTTCTCAGCAGAAAAAACGCCGCGCAGAGCGCGGCGCCAGGCCCAACTGTGCGGGGACATCCCCGGATGTTCCTGAAGCAGGCGGGGGGACCGCGTCAGCGCCCCTTCCAGACCGGATCGCGCTTTTCAGCGAAGGCGCGGGCGCCTTCCAAGTTATCCTCGGAGCCGTAGAGCACATCCACCGTCTCCAGCTGCCGCCGGGTGATCCGGTTCATCGCGTCCAGAAATTTGCTGTCCTCGGCATCACGCACGATCTCCTTGATCGCTGCATAGACCAGCGGTGGCCCGGAGGCGAGCAGCCGAGCCAGTTCCCAGGCGCGGTCCATCAGCTGATCCGCCGCCACGATCTCATTCACCAGGCCCCAGCGGTTGGCCTCTTCGGCATCGAACCAGCGCCCGGTCAGCAGCAGTTCCATGGCGATGTGATAGGGAATGCGTTTGGGGAGTTTCACGCTGGCCGCATCCGCAACCGTGCCGGAGCGGATTTCCGGCAGCGCAAAGGTGGCGTGACCGGCGGCAATGATCATGTCCGCCGACAGCGCCAGCTCCAGCCCGCCGCCGCAGGCGATGCCGTTCACCGCCGCAATCACCGGTTTGTTCATATCGCGCAGCTCCTGCAGCCCGCCAAAGCCGCCGACCCCGTAATCGCCATCCACCGCATCACCGTCAGCCGCTGCCTTCAGGTCCCAGCCGGGGCAAAAGAATTTCTCGCCGCCGCCGGTCAGGATCGCCACCCGCAGCTCCGGATCGTCGCGGAAGTCGCGGAACACCTCGCCCATCACCCGGCTGGTTTTCAGATCAATGGCATTGGCCTTGGGCCGGTCCAGAGTCACCTCCAGAATGGCGCCGTCGCGGCGGGTTTTCACAGGGCTGTTCTCGGGGCTGTCGCTCATCTCATCTCCTCCTGGCATGGGACATGCCGTTCTGTTTCAGGGCCAAAGCCCTAGTATTTTCGCCGCATCAGCGCGTCTGCTGCCACCGCATCCGCCGGGGTGCACAAAAGCGGGTTGATCTCGATCTCCTCCAGCCCCAGCGCGTTTTCCATGACATAGGCTTCGACCGCGCGGATAGCGCGCAGGATCGCCTCGCGGTCTGCCGCCGGGGCGCCGCGGTAGCCATCCAGCAGTTTCGAGATTCGCAGCGACTGGAGCGCCGCTTCGATGTCCGCGTCGGAAGCGGGCAGAAGGAAAGACGCGCTGTCCTCCATCAGTTCGGTCAAAGTGCCGCCCGCCGCCAGCGTCATGACAAAGCCGTGCACCGGGTCCTTGACCACGCCGACCAGCAGCTCGGCCACCGCGCCGGTGACCATTTCCTCAACCAGAAAGCGCGACGCGGGCATGCTGAAGGCGGCATCGCTTACCTCCTGGCCGGAGTTCAGGTTCAGCACCACGGCCCCCGCTTCGGTCTTATGCGCGACGCCTTCGCCCTTCAGGACAACGGGAAACCCTACATCCACCGCCACTGCGCGGGCATTGGTGGCAGAGGCCGCCCGTTTGGAGCGCGGAACGCGCAAACCGTAGCTTGCCAGTTGCCACTTGGCGTCGGCCTCGGGCACCAGATCCGGCTCCACAACCGGCGTCGGCAGCAGCAGAGGCGCAGGCGCTTCCGGCAGCGGCAGGCTGGCGGCCTCACAGGCGGCAATCGCTTCGCTCAGGCCGCAGAGGGGCACCACGCCTGCTTCCATCAGCCGGGCCGCCACGGCCTCCGGCAGCAGTTCCGGCAGAGTGGCGACGAGGCCGACATTTGCCCCTGTCCGCTCGCGCGAACCGATGGCGGCCTGAATAGTGCATTCCCAGTCCGATGCATCGCAGCGGTCCTCGCGCGGGAAGTCCACGATCAGCATGGTCATCGCCAGCTGCGGATCCATCATGGCCGAGAAGGCTTTGGTCATCGCCTCAGTGTCGCGCCAGATATAGGTGTGGTAATCAAGCGGGTTCGCCAGCGCCACCATCGGCCCAAGCGCATCGCGCAGGTCCGCTTTCTGGCGGTCATTCAGGGGCGGAAACACGACGTTGCGCGTGTGGCCTGTGTCTGCCGCCAGGCTGGCTTCCCCGCCCGAGCAGCTGATTGTTGCAAGGCGGTTCGACGGCAGCCGTCCCGTCACGTGCAGCAGCTTCAAGGTCTCCAGGAAAGATGGCAGATCCTCCAGACGCGGGATGCCGAGGCGCGCGAGCAAAGCCCCCGCCCCCGCATCACCGCCCGCAAGCGAGGCGGTATGGGAAACAGTTGCAGCCTGGGCCTCAGCCGATTTGCCAACCTTCAGCGCGACAATCGGCTTACCCAGTTCGCGGGCACGGGCAGCCAGCGCCTCAAACGCGCGCAGATCGCCAAAGCCCTCGATGTGCAGGCCCAGCGCGGTGACGCGGGTGTCCTCCAGCAGTGCCTCGCCAATCGCGGCGATGCCGGATTGCGCCTGGTTGCCCGCAGTCACCACATAGGCCAGCGGCAGCCCGCGTTTCTGCATGGTCAGGTTGATGGCAATGTTGGAGCTTTGGGTGACCAAGGCCACGCCTTTCTCTGCCCGCTGCCCGCCATGCTGGTCCGGCCACAGCAGCGCGCCGTCCAGATAGTTGATGAACCCATAGCAGTTGGGACCAAGGAAGGGCATATCCCCCGCCGCGTCCAGAAGCTGCGCCTGCAGGTCCGCCCCTTCAGCGTCCTCGGCTGCGGCTTCCAGGAAGCCGGACGCAAAACATACCGCCCCGCCGGCGCCGCGGGCCGACAGCGCCCGCACCACCTCGATTGTGGCAAAGCGGTTCACCCCGATGAAGGCCGCATCGGGCGCTTCCGGCAGGCTGTCCGCATCCTTGAACGCAGGCAGGTCTGCGACCACTTCGGCCTTGGGATGGACCGGCCAGATGGCGCCGTCGAACCCCATCTTCCGGCACTGCTCGATCACCAGGCGGCACCATGCGCCGCCGCCGATCACAGCTATGGATTTGGGACGGAAAAGGCGTGAAAGGTCGCGTGTCATTCTGGAACGGATCCGCTGGTTGAGAGTTCGGAAGGCTCCGGCGGGGATATTTTCAGCCAGAAGAAGCACAGGGTGTTACGAACCAGAATCGGCAACGCTGGTTGCGCGGTACAGGCGGGGAGGCCGATGACCGCGCCAGGAGAAGACCCCCGGTTGCGGCGCTGCCCTCCGGGGGCTGGATCTGGTTTCATTCTTCTTCTGGCCCTCGAATATCCTCGCCGAAGGCGAAAAAGCTGCCGGAGTTCAAGGTGCCGGCCGGTCGAGATGGCCCAGATCCCGGTCCGGGTCAATCAGGTCGCGGACGCGGGTCTTCAGCTCTTTCGCATCCTGAAAACCGCCGTCCCGCTTGCGGTCCCAGACCAGTTCCCTGTCAACCTGGATTTCGAAGATCCCGCCGGTGTCACCGGGAACCAGTGTCACCCCGCCCAAGGTGCCTTGGAAGGTTTGCAACAGCTCCTGCGCCATCCAGCCCGCCCGCAGCAGCCAGTTGCAGCCGGTGCAGTAGGTTATGGTAACAACGGGTTTCCCGGACCGGGTCATGGATCAGCCTCCGACGGCGCGCAGCATCTCGCGGCTGATGATGTGCCGCTGGATTTCACTGGTGCCCTCCCAGATACGCTCCACCCGCGCGTCGCGCCAGATGCGTTCCAGCGGCAGCTCGTCCATCAGGCCCATGCCGCCGTGGATCTGGATTGCCTCATCCGCGACAAAGGCCAGCATCTCGGTTGCCTTCAGCTTGGCCATCGACATGTCGGCCTCAGTCACAGTGCCCTGATCGAACTTCCAGCCCGCCTCCCAGGTCAGGAGGTTCGCCGCCTTCAGCTCCAGCGCCATGTCTGCCAGCTTGAAGGAGATGCCCTGGAACTTGCCGATCTGCTGGCCGAACTGCTTGCGCTCGGCGGCGTATTTGATCGAGTGCTGCAGGGCCCGTTCGGCGCGGCCCAGGCAAGTGGCCGCGACCTGCAGGCGGGTGGCGCCCAGCCAGGTGTTTGCCACCTCGAACCCCTTGTCGACCTCGCCCAGAATGGCCGAGGACGGCAGGCGGCAGTCGTCGAATTCCAGCACCGAATTTGTGTAGCCGCGGTGGCTGACGTTGCCGTATCCGTCGCGCACCTCGAAACCGGGCGTGCCCTTGTCAACGAAGAAGGCGGTGATCTTCTTCTTGGGCCCGCGCGGTGTGTCCTCTACCCCGGTGGCCATGAAGCAGATGGCGAAATCAGCGATGTCTGCGTGGCTGATGAAATGCTTGGTGCCGTTCAGAATCCAGTCATCGCCATCCTTGCGCGCAGTCGCCTTCATGCCGCGCAGGTCCGATCCCGCATCCGGCTCGGTCATCGCCAGGCAGTCCCATTTCTCGCCCTTCATGCAGGGGAACAGGTACTTCTCCTTCTGCTCCTGGGTGCCCGCCAGCAAGATATTTGACGGCCGCGCAACACCGGTCCAGTGCAGCGCATAATTGGCACGGCCCAGTTCTTTTTCGTACATCAGCCAGGTCAGGGTATCGAGGCCGGCACCGCCCACATCTTCTGGCATGTTGGCGGCATAAAGCCCCGCTTCCATCGCCTTTTTCTGCACATCGCGGATCACATCCATGTCCAGGTGGCCGGTGCGCTCAATCTCCGCCTCATGCGGATAGAGCTCCTTTTCCACAAAGGCGCGGGTGGTTTCGACGATCATAGACTGTTCTTCGGTCATCCCGAACTGCATGGCGGTCTTCCTTGGCAAATCTGTTACGGGTCAGAGTACGCCGCTTGCACGCACCTATCATGCAGACATAGAAATAATCATGCGAAGTTGGACAAAAGATACCGCTGCGTTGCAGCAAATTGATGTGCTGCTGTTTGACGCCTTTTCAGCTCATTGCCTGGCCAACACGGTGGAGCCGCTGCGGGCGGCCAATACTTTTGCCGGGCGGCAGGTTTATGTCTGGCGGTTCCTGACGCTGGACGGCGGGCCAGCGGTGTCCTCGTCCGGCATGGAGGTGCGGGCGCATGGGCGGCTGGGTGATTGCAGCGGCGACCTGCTGATCGCGATGCCCTCTTATGACTTCCTGCGCCATGCCACCGCGGCCACCGCCCGCGCTCTGACGTCCGCGGCCCGCCGCTACAAGACTCTTGCCGGGTTTGACACCGGCACCTGGCTGCTGGCCGGTGCCGGGCTGCTGGACGGGCGGCGGGCTACAATCCATTGGGACGAACTGGGCCGCTTCACAGAGGCCTTCCCCGATGTTCAGACCGAGCGCGTCCGTCAGGTTTGGGATGGAAACCGCATCACCTGCACCGGCGCGCTTGCCGCGTTTGACACCATGATGGAGCTGATCGGCGAGCAGCATGGCGCCGCCCTGCGGCTGGAGGTCGCCGCCCTGTTCATGGCGCCCGAGGCGACGGAGACACAGGACCCGATCCTGGTGCGCGGCAAATCGGTTGCCCGCGCGGTTGCGGTGATGCAGGCCAACCTGGAAACGCCCCTGCCGATTGCTGCCGTGGCGAGAAAAGCCGGCCGCAGCCAGAAGGATCTGGAAGCGCGGATGAAGGCCGAACTGGGGGCAACGCCGCAGGCCGTCTACCGCCGGCTGCGGCTGATACAGGCCAGAAAGCTTGTGTTAGAGACTGTTTTGAGCGTTTCCGAAATTGCCCTGCGCTGCGGCTATGACGACCCGAGCGCGCTGACCCGGGCCTTCAAGACAGAGTTTGGAACCACCCCGCGCAGCTTGCGCCGCACCGGTTAGGCCTGTTTGGCGGCCATCCACTGGTTCAGCCGCCACAGCCCCCATGCCAGCGGGATCGCGGCCAGACCGCCGATCACATAGGCCAGCGGCTCATCCGCGAAGGATTCGAAGATCTGCGTATAGGCATGGATCGCGGCAAAGGTCAGCGCCGCGTTGAACAGCCCGCGCTGATGCCGCTGCGCCGCCCAGAAGATCACCGCGGCCAGTACCGCGGCCCACAGCACCGAATAGACATTCTCGGAAATGAACAGAGCTCTGTCGCGGAAGGCATCGCGGGCGGCGGAATAGGCATCCCAGTCCTCGTAGCCATCGCTGTACCGGCCCGGCCCCCAGACGGTTTCGCCCACCAGGTCGCCCCACAAGGAGCCGACCAGCGCGCAGAGGTTCGCGACCACAAACCCCAGGATCGCCAGGATGCGCAGGTGCCGGGCGTCGCGCTCTGCCAGCCGGGACGCCCCCCAGACGCACAGCACGATCAGCAGCACCATTTGCAGGATGGTCAGCGTCGATTCGGGCGAATAGAACACATAGGCCGCATGGAAATAGCTGGTCCCGGTCTCCAGCATCTGCGCAAAGGGCGCAATCGCCAGCGCGGTGACAAAGCGCACGTCCACCTGCCAGCCGGCCAGCGCCAGCGCCGCCGCATAGTAAAGCAGCGCCAGATTCCGCAGCGGCGAGCCAATGCCGTATTGCTGCAGCAGCAGCTCGATCCCCGCCAGATGCATCGCCAGCCCCATCAGCAGGATCGCCCCCAGCACAAAGCCCGTGGACCACGCCCCGCGCCGCCAGCGCCAGGTGCAGGTCAGCGCCACCAGCGCGCCGGCGGGCAGCATGACCCAGCCGGCGATGTCCTCGTATTTGTCCACCAGCTCGACCCCGGCGCCGCCCATAAGCATCCCCGCGCCGATCAGGGTGGCGGAATTGCCGAACATCCGCAGCATCTCGCCGCCGCGCGCCAGCACCGCCAGCCCGCCGGCCAGCATCAGAATGCCGGTCACCGCTACCGCCAGCGGGTCCGCCAGCCAGAAGATGAAGCCGGCGGTGGCCGCGATGATCCCGAAACACAGGATCGCATTCACCGCCAGCGACACCATCACTTCGCGCGAGCGCGCCTCGATGGTGCGGGCCTGATCCGGGGTGAGCACCCCTTCCTCGACCAGGGCGGTTGTATCGGCAATGGCGTGCATCACGGTCCCTCGCGGCATCCAAACGGTTCCGTCCAGCATGGACCGGCCATCGCCGCAGCGAAAGGGGAGGAATTCCCGCCGCTTACCCCTTTGGCCGGCTGGGCACCCAGGCGTAGCCGTTATCACACAGGATATAGGCCTCGCGCAGGCCGTGCGGCTTGTCCGCGGGCGCTTGCAGGATGGTGAGCCCCGCTGCCTCCGCCCGCGCCGCGGCAGCGTCCGGATCGGTATCGTACAGGCGGATTTCGATCCCGGCCCCGCGGGGCGGGTTTTCCGGCAGCAGCCCCAGCAGCGGATTGTCTGCGTAAGTGCCGTCGCTGTGCAGCTGAAAGACCTGCCCGCCATAGGTGACGATGGCAAAGTCCTTGCTCACCTGGTGGCCCTTCAGGCCAAAAACAGTCTCTAAAAAGGCAACTTCTGCCGGGACATCCCGTACCAGAAGGTTGATCCCGATCCCGCGCAGGGAGCGGCCGAAACTGTCCGCATCTGTCTGTTCATAAACCATGCCAGGCCCTCCCCAAGAGCAATGAAACCATCCTGCAAGGGAATGTTCTGTTGCAGCAATTCCAAATGCGTCAGCCTTCGGCGCCTTTCCTCCGCCCGCATGAAGCTTTGATGGCAGTGCAAGCAATCCACTTGCCTTCCCGCCTGCAATCGGAACAATTGGATTATGTCAGATAACATTTTCCCAAGCTGGCCCGACACCGCCCCGCAATTGATCGAAGTCGCCGCAGGCCGCGCGCCGGCCGATACGGTGATCCGGAAGGGCATCTGGGTCAATGTCCACACCCGCGAGCAGCTGCCGGACCATGATATTGCGATCAAGGCCGGCCGTATCGCCTATGTCGGACCGGATGCCTCCTATTGCACCGGGCCGGACACGCAGATCATCGAGGCCAACGGCCGTTACATGATCCCAGGCCTGTGCGATGCCCACATGCATATTGAAAGCGGCATGCTGACACCCGCGGAATTTGCCCGCGCGGTGATCCCGCACGGCACCACCTCGATGTTCACCGATCCGCATGAGATTGCCAATGTGCTGGGTCTGGACGGCGTGCGCTACATGCATGACGAAGCGCTGATGCAGCCGGTGAACATTTTCACCCAGATGCCCAGCTGCGCGCCCTCCGCACCGGGGCTGGAGACCACCGGGCATGAAATCTCCCCCGAAGATGTCGCGGAGGCGATGAGCTGGCCCGGCATCATCGGCCTCGGCGAGATGATGAATTTCCCCGGTGTCGCCAATGCCGACCCCAAGATGCTGGCTGAAATCGCCGCCACCCAGCGCGCGGGCAAGACGGTGGGCGGCCATTACGCCTCCCCCGACCTCGGCCCCGATTTCGCAGCTTATGTGGCGGGCGGCCCGGCGGATGATCATGAGGGCACCTGCGAGGCTGACGCCATCGCCCGGGTGCGGCAGGGGATGCGGTCGATGATGCGGCTGGGATCTGCCTGGTACGACGTCGAAAGCCAGATCACCGCGGTGACCGAGAAGGGGCTCGACCCGCGCAACTTCATCCTCTGCACCGACGACTGCCATTCGGGCACGCTGGTCAATGACGGCCACATGAACCGGGTGGTGCGCCATGCAATTGCCTGCGGCTGCGACCCGGTTGTCGCCCTGCAGATGGCCACTATCAACACCGCCACCCATTTCGGGCTGGAGCGCGAGATCGGCTCCATCACCCCCGGGCGGCGCGCCGATGTGATCCTGACCTCAAGCCTCACCGAACTGCCCATAGAAGTGGTGATCGCCCGTGGGCAGATCGTGGCGGAATCAGGCTCTATCAAGGTAGATTGCCCGCATTACGACTGGCCTGCCAGCGCCCGCGGCACCGTCCATCTGGGGCATGAGCTGACGGCACAGGATTTCGAACTCGCCGCCCCCGAAG
This sequence comes from Leisingera daeponensis DSM 23529, assembly GCF_000473145.1. NCBI lineage: Bacteria > Pseudomonadati > Pseudomonadota > Alphaproteobacteria > Rhodobacterales > Roseobacteraceae > Leisingera > Leisingera daeponensis. The sequence goes on from NZ_KI421500.1 coordinate 2,906,480, forward strand.
GCGCCAACCGGGTCACCGCCAATGTGATCGGCGTGGTGGAGAACCAGGCCCCGACCAAGGCGCTGCAGGCGGAGCTGCCGGTTGTGGACGGGCTGGTCGAGGGCACCGATGATGTCTGCCAGATCGCCCTGGTAGAGCGCCACCGCGCCACCGGCGGCGTCACCAATGCCTTCGTTTCCGGCTTCGGCTACAGCGGCAAGATGGCGATGGCCTCGACCGTGGCGCATGACAGCCATCAGATGATCGTGGTCGGCACCGACCGCGCCCAGATGGCGCTGGCCGCCAACCGGCTTGCCGAAGCGGGCGGCGGCATTACCCTTTACAAGGATGGTGAGGAGCTCGCTTTGATTGAGCTGCCGATCGCAGGCCTGATGTCCGACAGCCCCGCAACCGAGGTCGCCGCCAAGGCGCAGAAGATGGTTGAGGCGATGCAGGCCTGCGGCTGCAGCCTGAACAACGCCTATATGCAGCATTCGCTGCTGGCGCTGGTGGTGATCCCGGAACTCCGGATCTCCGACCTGGGCCTTGTCGACGTCCGCACTTTCCAGAAAATTCCGGTGATCGAGCCCGTGCAATGATAACAACAAAACACCCCGGCCATCCGCCGGACGAAAGCTTCAACGACGCGACCGAGGCCGTCGACCGGCTGGAGCTGCTGTACCGGCAGGCCACCGGCTTCATCTGCGAGGAGTTCTCCCGCGCGATGGCCGACGGCGCGCCGGACAACCAGCGCATCCGCGCCTTTTACCCGGAGATCCGCTTTTCCACCCTGACCTTCGCCCAGGTGGACAGCCGCCTCAGCTTCGGCCATGTCTCTGCGCCCGGCACCTATGCCACCACGGTGACGCGGCCGGACCTGTTCCGAAATTACCTGATCCAGCAGATCGGCCTCCTGATCCGCAACCACGGCCAGCCGGTGACCATCGGCGTATCGTCGACCCCGATCCCGGTGCATTTTGCGGTCGCTTCGCGCCCGGATCTGACGGTGCCCCAGGAGGGCGCCGCCGGTTTCACTCTGCGCGACGTCTTTGACGTGCCGGACCTGTCGACCACCAATGACGACATCGTCAACGGCACTTACCAGCCGGTCAACGGCACCGGTCCGCTGTCGCTGTTCACCGCCCAGCGCGTCGACTACTCGCTGGCCCGGCTGACCCATTACACCGCTACCAGCACCGAGCATTTTCAGAACCACGTGCTGTTCACCAACTACCAGTTCTACGTGGCCGAATTCGAAGCCTATGCCCGTGCCCAGCTGGCGGATCCCAATTCTGGCTACACTAGCTTTGTCAGCACCGGCGATCACCAGATCACCGATCCATCGGCAAAGATCCCGGAAATCGCCAAGCTGCCGCAGATGCCCACCTATCACCTGAAGCGGGAAGACGGGAACGGCATCACCCTGGTCAATATCGGCGTCGGCCCGTCCAACGCCAAGACCGCGACCGACCACATTGCGGTGCTGCGCCCGCACGCCTGGCTGATGGTCGGCCATTGCGCGGGCCTGCGGAACACCCAGGCGCTGGGGGACTTCGTTCTCGCCCACGGCTACCTGCGCGAAGACCACGTGCTGGACGACGACCTGCCGATCTGGACCCCGATCCCGGCGCTGGCGGAGATTCAGGTCGCGCTGGAGGAAGCAGTGGCGGAGATCACCGAGTACGAAGGCTTTGATCTCAAGCGGATCATGCGCACCGGCACAGTTGCCACCATCGACAACCGCAACTGGGAGCTGCGCGACCAGTCCGGCCCGGTGCAGCGCCTGTCCCAATCCCGCGCCATCGCGCTGGACATGGAAAGCGCCACCATTGCCGCCAACGGCTACCGCTTCCGGGTGCCCTACGGCACGCTGCTCTGCGTTTCTGACAAACCGCTGCACGGCGAGCTGAAGCTGCCGGGCATGGCGTCGGACTTTTACCGGACCCAGGTTGCACGCCATCTGCAAATCGGCATAAGAGCAATGGAACGTTTGCGCGGCATGCCTTTGGAGCGGCTGCACAGCCGGAAATTGCGTTCGTTCGACGAAACCGCCTTCCTTTAAGGCTGATTTTCGCTGTTTTCCGGCAAAAAATGCCTGTTTTCCCTTATATGGAGCACACAAGAAGTTGTGTTACCATACAACATAACGATAATGTCTCGCGATGAGGCCCCACAGTTCGGGCAGCTTTAAGGAGACGAAGAATGTCCAAACCGATGACCAAAACCCAGCTTGTTGCCGCACTGGCCGAGGAAATGGGCAGTGACAAGAAAACTGCAGGTTCTGCGCTGGAAGCGGTCTGCTCGCTGATCACCCGCGAAGTGTCGGGCGGCGGTGCCGTGACTCTGCCGGGCGTCGGCAAAATCTACTGCCGCGAGCGCCCCGAGCGCGAAGTGCGCAACCCGGCAACTGGTGAGAAATTCACCAAAGAAGCCGACAAGGTGGTCAAGATGACCATCGCCAAAGCGCTGAAAGACAGCGTCAACGGCTGATCCCGGACATCTTCCGGACGGTTTCAGGGCTGCCCCCGCGGGCGGCCCTTTTCTTTGGCTTGGCGGGGCCGCTCCGGCCGACTGTTCGTCCGCCACCGCAGCGTTGCCGCTTGCCAGATTTCCCCGGCAGACGCATCCTTTGGTTGGCGGCCAAGGGAGGGCATCATGGAAAACGTCAATCTGGTGATGATCCTGGCAGCCGCCTTCCTGGGCGCCGCCAGCCCTGGCCCGGCGACGTTGACCATTGCCGGCACCTCCATGCAGCATGGCCGCAAACCCGGTCTGGCGCTGGCCGCCGGGGTTTGCACCGGCTCGCTGATCTGGTCGGTCTCCGCCGCCTTCGGGCTGGGCGCGGTGATGCTGGCGAACGCCTGGATGTTCGAGGCGGTCCGCTACATCGGCGCCGGATACCTGATGTATCTTGCCATCCGCTCCGCCCGGTCGGCCCTGCGCCCCGGTGCGCCGGCGCTGCGCGCCGCCGCAGCACCAACGCTGCGGAGCGCCTATGGCAAAGGTCTGGCGCTGCATCTGACCAATCCCAAGGCAGTGCTGTTCTTCGGCGCGCTCTACGCTATCGGACTGCCGCCCGGCACCCCTGTGCCGGCGCTGCTGCTGGTGATGGCCGCCATCGCGGTGCAAAGCGCCCTGATCTTCCACGGCTACGCGCTGCTGTTCTCCAGCCAGGCGGCCGACCGCGCCTACATCCGCCTGCGCCGGGGGTTTGAGGCTGCCTTTGCCGCTGCCTTCGGCGCCGCCAGCTGGCAGATCCTGGCCGCCCGGTTCAGCTGATCCCGGTACCGCCCGGCTTGATCTCTGCCCGCAAATTCCGGAAGGTCCGCCGCGGGAGAAAGGAATTCACGATGGATGCGCGCGCTATTGCCATGGGACTGGCCTTTGCCCTGATGTGGTCCTCTGCCTTCACCTCCGCCCGGATCATCGTGCAGGACGCCTCGCCGCTGTTCTCGCTGGCGGTGCGGTTCCTGATCTCCGGGCTGATCGGCGTCGCCATCGCCCGTGCCCTGGGGCAGACTTGGCGGCTGACGCCGGGCCAGTGGCGGGCAACGGTGATCTTCGGCATCTGCCAGAACGCGCTGTACCTCGGCCTGAACTTTGTCGCCATGCAATGGATTGAGGCCTCTCTGGCCGCCATCATCGCCTCCACCATGCCGCTTCTGGTGGCGCTGGCGGGCTGGGCGCTGTTCGGCGAGCGGCTGCGGCCATTGGGCTATGCCGGCCTCGCCGCCGGCATCCTGGGTGTTGCGCTGATCATGAGCACGCGGCTCAGCGCCGGTGTCGACCTGCTGGGCGTCGGCCTGTGCGTGATCGGCGTGCTGGCACTGACCGCCGCAACCCTCGCCCTGCGCGGTGCCACCTCCGGCGGCAATTTCATGATGGTGGTCGGTCTGCAGATGCTGATCGGCTCGGCCGTCCTGTTCGTGGCCGCGCCGCTGACTGAGGACATTTTTGTCACCCCCAGCTGGCGCCTGGCCGCTGCCTTCACCTACACCACCATTGTGCCGGGCCTGACAGCCACCTTCATCTGGGTGCTGCTGCTGAACCGCATCGGCGCGGTGCGCGCCGCCACCTTCCACTTCCTGAACCCGGTGTTCGGCGTTGCCGTGGCCAGCGTCCTGCTGGGCGAGAAACTGGGGCCGCTTGACCTGCTGGGTGTCGCCATCGTCACCGGCGGTATCCTGGCCGTCCAGCTCGCCAGACAGGCGGACCGGCCCAAGGCGGAGCTCTCCCGCGCGGCAAAGCCGGGCTGACTCCCGCCCCTGCCCCTTGGGCCCGGCGCCGCCGGGGCGGCGCGGCCCGTTGCGCCTCTGCGCGCTTACCGCTTAATCTGATCTGAAGACCCCAACCGGAGGACGCGGCATGAGCGCGCAACTGACACAGGTGCTGGAGGCGATCGACGCCGCCAACGCCCAGGACCCCACCCTGGAAGACGGCCAGCCCGCCGCGCTGCTTTACGGCCAGCGGATGAGCCAGGAGCAGCAACGCCTGTTCCCGGGCGCCTCCGAAGTGCTTCAGATCGCCGCCCGCGGCCAGCATGTGGAACGCTGGAAGCTCGCCCGCGCGGCCTTCCCCGAAGGCCGGGCCGGCTACCTCGCCTGGCGCAAGGCCGAGGCCCAGCATCACGCCGATGTGGTCGCCTCCCTGATGCAGGGCGCGGGCTATGGCGCCGAGGACAGGGACACGGCTGCCAGGATGCTGCGCAAGGAGGGGATCAAGCGCGACGCCCAGGTGCAGGCGCTGGAGGACATCATCTGCTTTGTCTTCCTCAAGTGGTATTTCGCCCCTTTCGCCGCCAAGCATCCAGCGGACAAGGTGCAGCGCATCGTGGAGAAGACCGCGCGCAAGATGTCGGCAGACGCCCGCGCCCGGGTGCTGCGGGAGTTCGACCTGCCGGGAGACCTGGCCAGTGCGTTCGCTGCCTGACCCCGCATCTGTCCCCGCGCCCGGCCTCCGCAGCACACGGCTTTGCGAGCCGCCTGTAACAGGGCTTTGCTTTTGCGCATCCAGACCCCATGTTCTGCACCAAACGCGAACAGGCGGGAGGACACCATGACCAAATACTTCAAGAACCCGGACGCCATTGCCGCCCTCTCCGAGGAAGAGTTTTACGTGACCCAGAACGCGGGCACCGAACGCCCCGGCACCGGCAAGCTGCTTTATAACAAGGAGCCGGGGATCTATGTGGACATCGTCTCGGGCGAGCCGCTGTTTGCCTCCTCCGACAAGTATGAGTCGGGGTGCGGCTGGCCCAGCTTCACGAAGCCGATCGAATCCGCCCACATCCAGGAGCTGGAGGACCGCAGCCTCGGCATGATCCGCACCGAGGTCCGCTCCACCCATGGCGACAGCCACCTGGGCCATGTCTTCCCCGACGGGCCGATGGACCGCGGCGGCCTGCGCTACTGCATCAACTCCGCCTCCCTGCGCTTCGTGCATCTGGACGACATGGAGACTGAGGGCTATGGCGCCTACATCAACCAAGTGGAGACCGTGAAATGAGCACCACCGAGCGCGCCGTCCTGGCAGGCGGCTGTTTCTGGGGCATGCAGGAACTGATCCGCAATCGCCCGGGCGTCATCAGCACCCGCGTCGGCTATACCGGCGGCGATGTCCCCAACGCCACCTACAAGAACCACGGCACCCACGCCGAAGGGATCGAGATCGTCTTCGACCCCGCCGTCACCTCGTACCGGGAGCTGCTGGAGTTCTTCTTCCAGATCCACGACCCGACCACCCTGAACCGCCAGGGCAATGACATCGGCATGAGCTACCGCTCCGCGATCTACTACCTGGACGACACCCAGAAAGCGGTCGCCGAGGACACCATCGCCGACGTCGATGCCTCTGGTATCTGGCCCGGCAAGGTGGTGACTGAAGTCGAACCCGCGGGTGATTTCTGGGAGGCGGAGCCGGAGCATCAGGATTACCTGCAGCGGCTGCCCACCGGCTACACCTGTCATTTCCCGCGCCCCGACTGGGTGCTCCCCAAACGCGGCGCTGCTGCTGAATAGTCTCTAACAGGCTGCTTTCGGCCCCGCCGCACTCCGGCGGGGCTTTTTATATGCCAGATCCGCAGCAAGCACCCCTGCTTCTTCCGGCCCAAAATATCCCGCCGGAGACAGCGGGTTCTCCCGAAAACCCGCTTCACGGTTCATGTCGCCTCGGCGTGCGCCACCCGCGGCCTGCCGCTGGCCTCCACCGTCAGCGTGCCTTCGACGAACACCTCCCGCGATTCCACCTGCGCCAAGCGGATATCCCGCTCCACATGCACGTGGATATCCTCGGCACCGGCCTCCTCTGCCGCGCCGCGCGCCTCCTCTGCCAAGGCCGCCTCCAGTGCTGCCAGTGCGTCTTCTGAGGCTTGGTAATCCACCGGGCCGCTCTCCAAATGCACCCGGTACTTGCCTTCAGCAGGCGATGTCACGGTGCCGCTGCGCCGCATGGTGACCCGGCCCACCACCGCGCCAATCGCGTTGGCCACCCCGGCATGCTTCGGCAGGATCATGTTGCAATGCAGCCGCTCCCCCACCGCCGGATAATAGCTGGGGGCAGAAGCGCCCAGCCCCACCACATCCACATTCAACGCGGCATCCAGCGCCAGCAGGCCACGGTGCCGGGCGAGGCCTTTTTGCAGCAGCACATGCCGGGCCAAATCCTTCTCCGGCAGGCCAAAACTCTCGGCTTCTTCGGCAAAAGCAGACTCTAACAAGGTCAAAGCGGTTTGCTCCGTCAACTGATCAATGATCATCTGCGCCAGTGTTTCCGCATTTTTTGCCACCATGTCGCCACTGCCCACCCGGCGGCGGGCAAAGAGGGTCAGCGCCTTCACCGCAGCCTCCCTGTCCCAGGCCGCCACCCGTCCCAGCACGTGACTGGCGTCCGAGGGCGTCACCCCGGACACCTGCACCAGCCCGCGGTCCACCAGACGGCCCAGCGAGCCATGCTCCATCCGGGTGCGCAGAATCTGGCCCAACGGGTGCACCTGCATTCCGATCCGCGCCAGCAGCCCGGCCTCCCGCTCGCTCAGGCCCGCCACCGGCACTCCCGGCACTGCCCGCACGAACCGCCCGTCAAACTCGCCCGCGGTGGCATTGCGCAGCTGCTCATCCAGGGCGGCGTGCACAACGTCAGGCGCATCCGTGGCGATCAGCGACACCGGCACCACCCGGCGCGGACCCAGCGTCAGTCCGCCCGCCAGCCCGCTGGTGTTCAGATGCACCTGGCTGTCGCCGCCCAGGCCGGTGGTGCGCATCGCCACCGCCTCCACCATGGTGCGGAATTCACCCACCCGCGCTCCTGCCGGATCAATCGCCGGCTTGCCGTCCCTGATCAGCGCCACATCCGTTGTGGTGCCGCCAATGTCGCTGACCAGCGCGTGATCCGCCCCGGTCATCCAGCGCGCGCCCACGATCGAGGCCGCCGGCCCCGATAGAATCGTCTCGATGGGCCGCTCCCGCGCCTGCTCGCCGCTCATCAGCGCGCCGTCGCCGCGCACCACCATCATCGGCGCCCCGATGCCCAGATCGCGCAGCGTGTCCTGTGCCCGCCCGATCAGCCGGTCAATCATCCCGATCAGCCGCGCGTTCAGCACCGCCGTCACCGCCCGTTTCGGCCCGTTCAGCTTGGCCGACAGCTGGTGCGAACAGGTGACTGGCGCGCTGGTCATCTCATGAATGATCCGCGCGGCCTCAATCTCATGCGCCGGGTTGCGGGTGGCGAAGACCCCCGCCACGGCAAAGCCGGTCACCCCCTGGCCTTCGGTGCGCAGGAACATCTCCAGCGCCCCGACATCCAGCGGCGCCGCCTCGCTGCCGGCGTGAGTGTGGCCGCCGCCGATCACCAGCGCCGGATCGCCCTTCAGCGCTTCCCGCAGCCCGTGCCGGTCCAGGTCGGCCTCGGCAAAGCCGATATAGATCAGCGCCACCCGACCGCCCTGCCCCTCGACCAGCGCATTGGTGGCAAGCGTGGTCGACAGCGCCGCCAGCGACACCTCCTGCGGCTGCACGCCGGACTGTTCCAGCACCGCACGGATCGCGCCGCCGACGCCAATTGCCAAATCCTGGCGCGTGGTCAGCGACTTGGCAGAGGCGATCACCTCCTTCTCATCGCGGATCAGCACCGCGTCGGTATAGGTTCCGCCCGTGTCCACACCCAAGAGCAGCGTCATGCCCGTTCCTCTCAAACTCTGTTCGCCGCTCTGGGTGTAACGCCTGATTACGCCGCGTCCATCCTGTTTGCGTCACGCTAGCCTTTGAACCGCCCAGCGCGCCGCGTCGGCCACCGCCGGGTCCGGATCTTCCGCCAGCCGCTGCGCTGTCTCCCGCAGTTCCGGCCTGCCTGAATTGCCAATGGCATAGAGCACATTGCGCACAAACCTGTCGCGCCCGATGCGCTTGATCGGCGATCCCGAGAACATCGCCCGGAACGCCGCGTCATCCAGCACCGCAAGCTCCGCCAGCTTCGGCGCCTTCAGCTCCTCGCGCGCGGCATAGCGCATGTCGCTGGCGGCCACCGCAAACTTATTCCAAGGGCAGGCCGCAAGACAGTCGTCGCAGCCATAGATCCGGTTGCCCATCTTCTCCCGCAGCTCCTGCGCCACCGGACCTTTATGCTCAATGGTGAGGTAGGAGATGCAGCGCCGCGCATCGACCTGGTACGGCGCAGGAAAGGCATCGGTCGGGCAGCTGTCCAGACAGGCCCGGCACGACCCGCAGCGGTCCGGCTCCGCCTTGTCCGCAGGCAGATCCAAAGTGGTGAAAACAGAGCCTATGAAAGCCCAGTTGCCCCAATCCCGGCTCACCAGATTGCTGTGCTTGCCCTGCCAGCCCAGCCCTGCCGCCTGGCCCAGCGCCTTCTCCGGCACCGGTGCGGTGTCGACAAAGACCTTCACCTCGCAGTCCTCGCCGGCCTCCGCAATCAGCCAGCGCGCCAGCCGTTTCAGCCGCTTCTTAACCAGGTCGTGGTAATCATTGCCCCGGGCATAGACCGAAACCGCGCCTCGGTCCGCCTTCCCGACCACTGCCATCGGGTCCTCCTCCGGCGTATAGCTCTCCGCGAGCATGATCACCGACCGCGCCTCAGGCCACAGCTGCGCCGGATCCCCCCGCCAATGGGTGCGCTCCGCCATCCAGCCCATCTGCCCGTGATAGCCCGCATTCAGAAAGGCCTGCAGCCGTCCCGGCACCTCCGGCACATCCCACGGGCGGCAGATCCGGCAGGAGACAAACCCCTCCGCCAGCGCCTGGGCAACCAGCTTTTCCTTGATGCCGGATCCGTCTTTCATCTTTCGCCAAAAACTCCGGGGGAGCGGCCCGCAGCGCCCCTGCCCCCGTTGGTATCAGAAATCCAGGTCAGTGTAATGCGGCGGCGGCCGGAAGCCAGGCACCTGATCCGCCAGGATAGACCGAAACGCGGGCCGCGACTTGATCTTGGCGTACCAGTCCTTGACCACCGCTGACCGGTTCCAGTCCACATCCGAGATATAATCCAGGGACGACAGATGCGCGGCAGCGGCAAAATCTGCCAGCGTCATCATGTCGCCCGCCAGCCAGCGCCGGTGGTCCAGCAGCCAGGCCATGTAATCCAGGTGGTACTTGATCGCCTTGGCTCCCGCCTTCACATTGCGGCTGTCGGGATAGCCTTCCCCGGTGATCTTCTTGTTCACCCGCTCGTACAGCAGCTTGGAGGTCACCTCGTGGTGGAACTTGTCATCGAACCAGCTCACCAGCCGGCGCACCTCATACCGGCCCGCGGCATCCTTGGGGATCAGCGCAGGCTCCGGCCGGGTTTCTTCCAGATATTCGCAGATCGCCGCGCTTTCGGCCATCATCTGACCGTCCAGCCGGACCACCGGCACCTTGGCCGCGGGGTTGCGGCGTAGGAAATCGGGATCCTGCTCCCAATAGCGCTCCTCGACCAGCTCGACCTCGATCTTCTTCTCCGCCAGCGACAGCCGCACCTTACGGCAAAAGGGGGACAGGGGAACGTGGTACAGGCGCGCCATGGCTACAGGGGATCTCCAGAAACGTTACTACGGATACCCAGCAATGCCTTGGCCGGGAGAAAGATTCAATCCTCGAAACAATCTGCCCGCCCGTCTGCGCGAATGGTAGCCGCCCCATCCTGAATCTGCCGCGCCCGGCGCTGTACAAAAGCGGAGGGTTGGCGGGCCGAACGCTCCTTGGGATTGGGCAGCACGGCGGCAATCAGCGCCGCCTGCCGGGCGCTCAGCTCATCCGGGCCGACGCCGAAATACTTCCGCGCCGCGGCTTCGGCGCCAAACACGCCCTCGTCCATCTCGGCCACGTTCAGATAAACTTCCAGAATGCGCCGCTTGCTCCAGACGATCTCCACCACCGGGGTCAGCAGCGTTTCCAGCACTTTGCGCGGCCAGCTGCGGCCCTGCCACAGGAACACATTCTTCACCACCTGCTGCGAGATGGTCGAGCCGCCGCGGGCGCCGCCTGCCTCGATCGCCGCCTGTATGGCACGGGCGTCAAATCCCCAATGGCGGCAGAACTGCGCATCTTCCGCCGCCACGACAGAGCGCGCCAGCACCGGCGCCATCTCGTCCAGCGGCACCCACATCCGGTCCACCTCGCCCAAGCGGCGCTGTTCGGCCCAGATGGTATGGGTGACCGGCGGGTTCACCACCGAAAACAGCAGGATGAGAAACAGGAAAACCGCCGCAACCGCAAGCGCTGCGCGCAGGACCCACCGTCTCAACCAGCGCAGCGGCTGAACCTGCCGCTTTGCCGTCTTCTTGCTGATCTTAGGTTTCTTCTTTGTTGCAACTGCCTTCGCCATGACTCTCTATAAGACGGCAGCCGGTCATTCACAAAGGGTCAGTTGCCTTGCTTCTGCAATCTGCCGGTTCGGAGCTTTCGGAGGCGCAGGGAGGGGCGCTGCCCCTGTTGAGCCCGCGGCTCAATTCACCCCGGGATGTTTTCGGCCGGAAGAAGAACGGTTTCCGGCGGGTCGCGGCCCGCAGGCACAGAAAACCCCGCAAGCCTGCGCCTGCGGGGTTCGGTTTCCGTCTCTAGCCAGGCTTACTCCGCTGGTACGGCAGCCTGCTCCTGCATCACCGGATGCGCCAGCTTGTCGAGCATCTCCTTCGGGCAGACTTGCAGGAAGTTGCCCTTCTCGATGTCCCAATGCTGCAGGATCTCTGCTGCCTTGCGGCTGCCGGTTTCCTCCAGATGGCGTTCGATCAGGCTTTTCAGCTCCGCCTCCCAATGCGCCACGGTGACCGGGCAGGTGACCAGCGATTCCTTATTCATCAGGGTCGCGGCCTTGCCCTCCGGATCATAGAGATAGGCCATGCCGCCGGTCATCCCCGCGCCGAAGTTGGCGCCGATGGTGCCAAGGATCACCGCAACGCCGCCGGTCATGTATTCGCAGCCGTTGGAGCCGCAGCCCTCGATCACCACCTTGGCGCCGGAGTTGCGCACCGCAAAGCGTTCGCCCGCACGGCCCGCCGCAAACAGGTAACCATCGGTGGCACCATACAGCACGGTGTTGCCGATAATGGTGTTTTCCGAGGCCACAAGCGGGCTTACCTGCGGCGGTCGCACCACGATGGTGCCGCCCGACAGGCCTTTGCCGACATAGTCATTGGCATCGCCCGACACTTCCAGCTTCAGCCCGGGCGCCGCAAAAGCCCCCAGCGCCTGGCCGGCAGAGCCCTGCAATTTCACCGTCAGGTGGTCAGGCTGGAACGAATTCCGCATGCCGAAGTTGCGCACGATATGGCTTGAGGTGCGGGTGCCCACGGAGCGGTGGGTGTTCTGGATCGCATAGGACAGCTGCATCTTCTCGCCATCCTGCAGGAAGCGGGCGGCGTCGCGCACGATCTCCGCATCCAGCGTGTCCGGCACTTCGTTGCGTCCCTTGTCGCGGTTGTAGACGATGTTGGCAGAGCCGTCGACGGTGATCAGCAGCGGGTTCAGGTCCAGGTCGTCCAGATGGGCAGAGCCGCGCGAGACCTGCGCCAGCAGGTCGGCCCGGCCGATCACGTCGTCCAAGCTGCGAGCGCCGATGGAAGCGAGGATCTCGCGCACTTCCTGGGCGTAGAAGGTGATCAGGTTCACCACCTTGTCCGCGTTGCCGGTGAACTTGGCGCGCAGGGATTCGTCCTGGGTGCAGACGCCGACCGGGCAGGTGTTGGACTGGCACTGGCGCACCATGATGCAGCCCATCGCGATCAGCGCCGCGGTGCCGATGCCGTATTCCTCGGCTCCCAGCATCGCCGCCATGACAATGTCACGCCCGGTGCGCAGCCCGCCGTCTGTGCGCAGCGTCACCCGCTCGCGCAGGTTGTTCATCGCCAGCACCTGATGCGCTTCGGTCAGGCCCATCTCCCACGGCAGGCCGGCATATTTGATCGAGGTCGCCGGAGACGCCCCGGTGCCGCCGTTGTGGCCCGAGATCAGGATAATGTCGGCCTTTGCCTTGGCGACGCCCGCGGCAATGGTGCCAACGCCCGAAGATGCCACCAGCTTCACCGTCACCTTGCAGCGCGGGTTGATCTGCTTCAGGTCATAGATCAGCTGCGCCAGGTCCTCGATCGAGTAGATATCGTGGTGCGGCGGCGGCGAAATCAGCGTCACGCCCTTGGTCGAGTGGCGCAGGCGGGCAATCAGGTCAGTGACCTTCATCCCAGGCAGCTGGCCGCCCTCGCCGGGCTTGGCGCCCTGGGCTACCTTGATCTCAAGCTCTTCACACTGGTTCAGGTATTCGGCGGTCACGCCAAAGCGGCCCGACGCCACCTGCTTGATCTTCGCAGACGGGTTGTCGCCATTCGGCTCCGGCACGAAATGCGCCGGATCCTCGCCGCCCTCGCCGGAGTCGGACTTGGCGCCGATCCGGTTCATCGCGACGTTCAGGGTCTTGTGCGCCTCCGGCGACAGCGCGCCCAGGGACATGCCCGGCGTCACAAACCGCTTGCGGATCGCGGTGATGCTTTCCACCTCCTCCAGCGGGATCGGCTTGCCCATAGGCTTGATCTGCAGCAGGTCGCGCAGGTGGATCGGCGGGTTCGACTGCATCTTGGCCGAATACTGCTTCCACAGCTCATAGGAGGCGCGGTTGCAGGCCATCTGCAGCATGTGCATCGAGGTCGCTTCCCAAGCGTGGGTCTCACCCGACTTGCGCGCTTTATAAAAACCGCCGATGGGCAGGACCCCTTCCGGCGCTTTCCAGGCCTTGGCGTGGATTTCCTCTGCTTTGGTCTGGATGCCGGTCACACCGATTCCGGAAATGCGCGAGGTCATGCCCGGGAAGTACTCGGCACACATGGCACGGCTGAGGCCCACCGCCTCGAAGTTCAGGCCGCCGCGGTAGGAGGAGACCACCGAAATGCCCATCTTGGCCATGATCTTCAGCAGGCCCTGGTCGATGGCCTCACGGTAGCGCGCGACGTTTTCGGTCAGGGTGCCGTCCAGCAGGCCGCGATCGATGCGGTCGGCCAGCGAATCCTCAGCCAGATAAGCGTTCACCACAGTCGCGCCGCAGCCGATCAGCACCGCGAAATAATGCGGGTCGATGCATTCGGCGGACCGCACGTTCAGCGAGCAGAAGGTGCGCAGGCCCTTGCGGGTCAGATGCGAATGCACGGCAGACGTTGCCAGGATCATCGGCATCGCCACCTTGTCCGCACCCGAATGCTGGTCTGTCAGCACGATATGGCCGGCGCCGGAGCGCACGGCCTCCTCGGCCTCGGCCCGGATCCGCGCAAGCGCCGCGTTCAGCGCGCCCTTGCCGGGTTCAAAGGTGCAGTCGATCTCGGCCAGCGGCGCGTTGAACTGCTCCACCAGCTTGTCCCACTGGGCATTGCCGACAAAGGGGCTTTCCAGAACGATGATCTCGGTCTGGGAGCTGTCCTCGTCCAGCACGTTCTTCAGGTTGCCGAACCGGGTCTTCAGCGACATCACCCGGTACTCGCGCAAGCTGTCGATCGGCGGGTTGGTCACCTGGGAGAAGTTCTGGCGGAAGAAGTGGCTCAGCGGGCGGTACATCTTGGACAGCACGGCAGAGGGCGTGTCATCGCCCATCGAGGCCAGCGCCTCCTTGCCGTCCTCGGCCATCGGCGCCAGGATCTGCTCCAGCTCCTCGATGGAATAGCCCGCCGCAACCTGACGGCGGCGCAGCTCCTCGCCGCTGAACAGCGGCTGCTCCGTCACCTTGGCCAGGGTCGCGTCCAGATCGTTGATCCGCTTGACCCAGTCGCCGAACGGCAGCGCGCGGGACAGCTTGTCCTTGATCTCGGTGTCGCGGAACAGCTTGCCCTTTTCCATGTCCACGGCCAGCATCTGGCCCGGGCCAAGCGCGCCTTTCTCGACCACACTGGCCTCGTCGATTGGCACCATGCCCGCCTCGGACCCCGCGATCACCAGCCCGTCGCCGGTCACCACATAGCGCATCGGGCGCAACCCGTTGCGGTCCAGGCCCGCGCACACCCAGCGGCCGTCGGTCATCGCCAGCGCCGCAGGGCCGTCCCAGGGCTCCATCACGGAGTTGCAGTAGGAGTACATGTCGCGCCAGGCCTGCGGCAGTTCGACCGCCTGCTTGGACCAGCTTTCCGGCACCAGCATGGTTTTCGCCATCGGCGCCGAGCGGCCCGCGCGCACCAGAACCTCGAACACGCCGTCCAGCGCCGCGGAGTCGGACGCGCCTCCCGGCACGATCGGCTTGATGTCCTCGGCATAGTCGCCAAAGGTTGCCGACGCCATGCGGATCTCATGGCTCTTCATCCAGTTCAGGTTGCCCTTCAGCGTGTTGATCTCGCCGTTATGGGCCAGCATCCGGAACGGCTGCGCCAGCCACCACTGCGGGAAGGTGTTGGTGGAATAGCGCTGGTGATAGATCGCAAATGCGCTCTCGAACCGCTCGTCCATCAGGTCCGGATAAAACACCGCCACCTGCTCCGCCAGCATCATGCCCTTGTAGATGATCGAGCGGCAGGACAGCGACGCGATATAAAGGCCCGAAATGCCGGCCGCCGAGGACACCTTCTCGATCCGGCGGCGGATCACATAAAGCTCGCGCTCAAAAGTTTCCTCATCCGCGCCCTTGGCGTTGGAGATCAGGATCTGCTCGATTTCCGGACGGGTGGCATTGGCCTTTTCGCCCAGGCAAGTGATATCCACCGGCACATGGCGCCAGCCATAGATGGAATAGCCCATGCGCAGAACTTCGGTTTCCACGATGGTCCGGCAGCGCTCCTGGGCACCGAAATCCGTGCGCGGCAGGAACACCTGGCCGACCGCCATCAGCTCATTCTGGCGGGGCTCGTGGCCGGTGCGGCGGATCTGGTCATAGAAGAACGGCACCGGGATCTGCACATGGATGCCCGCGCCGTCGCCGGTCTTGCCGTCAGCGTCCACCGCGCCGCGGTGCCAGATCGCCTTCAGCGCGTTGATGCCGGCCTCAACCACCTTGCGGCTTTTCTTGCCGTCGACCGAAACCACCAGCCCCACACCGCAGGACGAATGCTCTTCTTCCTCGGAATAGAGACCGTGCTCGGCCATCCATTTGCGCTTGGCTTCCTCGGCCTTGACCCATGCGGCATCAAATTTGGTCATGACGTTCTCCGATTAACTGATGGCGCAGCATGCCGCTGCGGCCGGTTGAGTCTGCAGATCCAGGGCGCGTTCGCCCCAGGCGCGGGGCACCGCGCGGATCCGTTGCATAAGAGTCTTCACCCGCTCCTGATCGTCCTGCCAGACGGCACCGATCACCGGGTAAAGGATGCCCGCGGCGCGCAGCGGGTCGATGACATCGTGGCTGCCGCGGTCCGCCAGGTAGTGATGGATGCCGGGCCCCTGCGGGAAGGCCTGCCAATGCTGCGCGTCCTCAGCATTATGGCGGCCATGCAGCAGGGTGTACTGCACCGGCCCGCCCATCGCCTGATCCAGCGCCGGGCGGCTGAATTCCGTGATCCGGCTGCGCGCCTCGATCCAGCGGCGGTCCGAGGGGAAGGTTCCGGGCCGCGGACAGTATTGCGGCGCAAGCGACAGGGCGCGGCCTGCACCCAGCTCCGCGGCAAAGGACAGTGCCCCGTAGCCGCCCATCGACACCCCAACCGTCATCAGGCGGCGCAGGCCGTGGCGCTGCACATAGCCGGACACAGTCCGCAGGACCGCCGCCGCGACCCCCTCGCCCTGGAACCAGCCCTGGCGGCGGTCGGTGACAAAGATGCAGTGCCGCGCGCCGCCGTCCGAGGCGCTGGCGGCAAACTCCAGCAAACCGCGTTTGGCGGCATTGGCGTGATAGCTGGTGAACACGATCATGCCGCCCTCGCCGCGCCCTTCCAGCGCACGGATCTCCACCGCCGCATCCGCGTGGAGGCGTCGGGATCTCAGGCGAAACATCGCCTGGCGGAGGGATTTGCGGATCATCAGCGGCATGGCAGTCAGCAAAAGGCCGGGCGGGCCTCAGGCCTCTCCTTCAGCGGTTTCGGCAAACATGGCGCGGCAGTCCTCGCCGGTCATCCGCCGGTGGGCGCCGGCAAAGGCATAGCCTGCGGGCTTTTCGTCAATGAAGAACTCCAGCTTCAGCTCGGTGCCGCCCGCGTTCTCGAACAGGCCCGCCGACATCTGCGTCTGGCCGCGCATCTTGCCCGGCGCGGTCATCCGGTACCAGAGCACCGATCCGCACTCGCCGCAAAACGCGCGCTCCGCCCACTGCGAGGACTGATAGGTCCGCACCGGGCCCAGCGCCGCATAGCCGGTGTCGGCCTGAAAACTCAGGAACGGGCCGCTGGCCCAGCGCTGGCACATGGCGCAATGGCACGCAGTCGCGGAGGCCTGAACCGGCGTCGCGGTGACGCTCACTGCGCCGCACATGCACTGTCCCTGCAATTCGCTCATATCCATTGTCCTTTGCTGGCTGGGTCGGCAATGCCGACCTTGGCGCTGCTGTGTTGCTGCCCGCCGGTGCACAGGGGGTGCACAGGCGGTGTACGGGGGGTGCCGGGGTTATTCCGCGGCCACCGCGGCCTTGCTGTTCAGCTTTTCGATGATCGCCTCGGCACAGTCGCGGCCGTCCTTGATCGCCCAAACCACCAGCGACGCACCGCGCACGATGTCACCCACCGCATAGACGCCGTCCAGCTCGGTGGCGCCGGTCCGGAACGCCGCCTTGATGGTGCCCCAGCGGGTCACCGGCAGCTCCGGCTGGTCCCACAGGGCCGGCAGGTCTTCCGGCTCAAAGCCCAGCGCTTTGATCACCAGATCGGCTTCTTCAACATAGTCCGCGCCGTCGATCACTTCCGGCGCCTGGCGGCCCGAAGCATCCGGCTGGCCCAGGCGCATCTTCTGCACCATCACGCCGGCAACCTTGCCGCCGTCATCGGTGAAGCCCTTGGGCGCCGACAGCCATTCGAAGACAACGCCTTCTTCCTCCGCGTTCTGGGTCTCGCGCTGCGAACCCGGCATATTGGCCCGGTCGCGGCGGTAGAGGCATTTGACTGAGGTCGCCCCCTGGCGGATCGACGTCCGCACGCAGTCCATTGCGGTATCGCCGCCGCCGATCACGACAACCTTTTTGCCTTGTGCATTCAGGCTGCCGTTGTCGAAGTCCTCAACCGCATCGCCAAAGCTCTTCTTGTTCGAGGCACACAGGAAGTCGATCGCCTTGACGATCCCTTCCGATCCGCTGCCCGGCATCGCCAGGTCGCGCGATTTATAGACGCCGGTGGCAATGATCACTGCGTCATGCTGGCCGCGGATCTCTTCAAACGAGATATCCTCGCCCACGCTGCAGTTCAGCTTGAAGGTCACGCCGCCGTCCGCCAGCAACTTGTTGCGGCGCTCGACCACGTCCTTTTCCAGCTTGAAGCTGGGGATGCCGTACATCAGCAGCCCGCCGGCCCGGTCGTAGCGGTCATAGACGGTGACCTGGATACCAGCCTTGCGCAGCATATCCGCCGCCGCCAGGCCGCCGGGGCCGGCGCCGATAATGCCAACGCTTTCGCTGCGCTCGGCCAACGGCGCGGCTGGTTTCACCCAGCCGTTTTCCCAGGCGGTGTCGGTGATGTATTTTTCAACCGAGCCGATGGTCACGGTGCCGTGGCCCGACTGCTCGATCACGCAGTTGCCTTCGCACAGGCGGTCTTGCGGGCAGATGCGGCCGCAGATCTCCGGGAAGGTGTTGGTGGACTGGCTGACCTCGTAGGCCTCTTCCAGACGGCCGGTTGCGGTCAGACGCAGCCAGTCAGGGATGTTGTTGTGCAGCGGGCAGTGGCTCTGACAGTACGGCACGCCGCACTGGCTGCAGCGGCTGGCCTGCTCTTCGGCCTTGGCTGCAGCGTACTCCGCGTAAATCTCATTGAAGTCTTCCTTGCGTACACTCGCGTCACGCTTTTGAGGCATGTCGCGTTCGATCTGCACAAATTTCAGCATCGGTTGCTTGGCCACGGGCTGGACTCCATCGTTTGTCTGGCTGCGGGAGCACCTTTTCAGGTACTGACGCGTTTTATGTCAACTATGCTGACCTATTTTGCCAGCTCTTTATTTCTGATACCGTGTTCAACGGAAATGTACAGAGATTTTAGGTCCGTACCGGACCTTAATATGCGCTTCCCAATCCGGAGGCGGGATTTATACAGAGTCACGACTGTTTACGGCCCGTTCGCGGCCAGCAAAGGACGATTTCAGGATGCCGCTTTTCCAATTGATCCTGGTTGCACTGATCCAGGGCATCACCGAATTCCTGCCCATTTCCTCCTCTGGCCACCTGATTCTGCTGCCGGGGCTGACCGGTCTGAAAGACCAGGGCCAGGTGATCGACGTCGCGGTTCATGTAGGCACCCTGGCCGCCGTGATGATCTATTTCTGGAGCGACGTGCGCGAGGGTCTTGCGGGCCTGCCCCGCGCCCTCACGGGCCGCACGGACACGCCGGGATCACGGCTCGCCATGGGGCTGATCATCGCCACTATCCCGACTGTTCTGTTCGGTGCGGTGCTGCATTTCACCGGCCTCAGCGATGAACTGCGGTCGATGACGGTGATCGGCTGGACCATGCTGGGCTTCGGGCTGGTCCTGTACTGGGCCGACCAGAAGGGCGCCGAGGTGAAACAGGCCGGCGACTGGGGCCGGCGCGATGCGCTGATCATGGGGCTTTGGCAGATGCTGGCGCTGATCCCTGGCACCTCGCGCTCCGGCATCACCATCACCGGCGCGCGCCAACTGGGCTATACCCGCGAAGACGGCGCCCGCATTGCCATGCTGATGTCGATCCCCACGATCATCGCTTCCGGGGTGCTCCTGGGAGCCGAGGTGGCGCTGGAGGCTGATACCGCACTGATGCGCGACGCTGGGATTGCAGCAGCCCTTGCCCTGCTGTCGGCGCTTGCCGCGCTCAGCCTCATGATGCGGCTGCTGCGTTCCGTCAGCTTCACGCCTTACGTCATCTACCGTGTGATCCTGGGGAGCATCCTGCTCGCCATCGCCTACAGCAGCTGAACAGGAAACAAAAAAGCGCGGGGAAACCCCCGCGCTTTCAAGTTCTTGTTGCGATTGGCCTCTCAGGCGCCGTTGCGCAGGTTGCGGGCCGAGTTGGTCATCTCGTCATACTGGCCGGAGGGGCGGAATTTCCAAAGGTAGTCCGGCAGAACTGCTTCAAGGCTGACCGGGCTGATCCCCAGATCGCTGAAGCCCTTGGCCTCCTCTGACACAACGTTGTCCGATTTCAAACTCCGCAGCTGATCGCGGGTCAGCACTTTGTTTGCGATCAGCTGAAAGCTTGCGGCCTGCAGCATGTCGAATCCAAAGGCCACCAGCCAGGCAGCAAACCGCGGCAGCGACAGGATCAGGCGGCGGCGGTGGATCACCGCCAGCATCTGCTCCATCAGCTCGCGGAAGCTTTTGACCTCGGGGCCGCCCAGCTCGTAAATGCCGCCGGCTGCCGCGCCCGTCGCCCCCATGACCGCGGCCTTGGCCACATCATCGACGTAAACCGGCTGAAACCGGGTGTCCCCGCTGGCAATCGGCAGGACCGGCGACAGGCGGGTCATGCCGGCGAAGCGGTTAAAGAACTCATCCTCAGCCCCGAAGATCACCGAGGGGCGCAAAATAACGGCGCCCGGGAAATGCTCCAGAACTGCCGTTTCGCCCGCGGCCTTGGTGCGGGAATATGCGCTGTTCGCGTCCGCATCAGCACCGATCGCCGAGATGTGCACCAGACTGGCAACGCCCTCCTGCGCCGCGATGCGGGCAATGCGGCCCGCGCCTTCGGCGTGGACGGCGCCAAACGTGTTCTTGCCCAGCTCGTTCAGAACGCCCACGCAGTTCACCACAGCATCCGCACCCCGCATTACCGCGGCCACGGACATGTCGTCGCGGACATTGCAGAACACCGGCTCCACCTGGCCCGGAACACCGTAAGGCTTCACATGCATGGCTTCGTTGGGACGGCGCACCGCGACCCGCACACGCCAGCCTTCCTTGGCCATGCGCCGCGCAATATAGCGGCCCACGAAACCGGATCCGCCATAAATCGTGACCAGTTTGGACATCATTTGGCTCCTGAACTTAGCTGCCCCTATGCCTTAGCGCCGCAACGGGCGTCAAACAAGGCGCAAAACGTGGGGTTGCAGCCACAATGGGCGCTGAATCCGCGAACGGCGTTAACAACTTCCGTGAAATTGGCCAGTTTGGTTAACCCGGTCTTCAGGCTACCCCTGCTAAGGCAAATTGATGTACCCGAAACACGCGTTTCGGCGGTTGTTGATGAGGTCGGTTCCAATGGTCAGCGCACAGGACAGATCCCTGGTCCGCAAAAGTTTCGAGAGCGAGCGGATGGATATCGATGCCTTCGCCACCGCCTTTTACGCCAAGTTCTTTGCCGCCTGCCCCGAAGTCCGCCCCCTGTTTTCCCGCAATATGACCCGGCAGGAGGAAAAGCTGCTGGCCATTCTGACCCATGTGGCCGAGGCGCTGGACGATTCCGCGCGGCTGGATGCGATCCTCAAACAACAAGGGGAGAAGCACCGGAAGCGGGAGGTGTCGGACGCGCATTTCAGGGGCTTCATCGCCAGCTTCACCGGCGCGCTGTCGGAAACGCTTGGCCCGGACTGGAGCACCGAAGCGGAGCTGGCCTGGACCAGGTTTCTGACATTCGTAGCGGGCAAAATGAATTTTTCGGCTTAGCGTTAAGCGGCTTCAATCTGCCCCCCCGCGCATAACCGGCCACCCTGCTGTTTTCTATTTGACGCCCCTTTCGAACCAGCTTATACGCCGGTTTCACGACACCTGCCCAGGTGGCGGAATTGGTAGACGCGCTAGCTTCAGGTGCTAGTGTCCGTATGGACGTGGAGGTTCGAGTCCTCTCCTGGGCACCATTCCCCTGCATTATACACTGAACGGCACGGCGGCCCTTCCGGCCCGGCAACGCTGTGCGCGACGCTCTATGGCCTGCGCCTGAAAACGGCAGAACGGCAGGGAATACCCCCGGCCGTTCGCAGTTCTTTCCCGAAGTATCAGTTCGGCTCTTTCACAGCGTCCTGCTGCTCCGGTTCCACGTCCCCGTCAGCGTCCGGGACAGGTTCCGCTAAGTCTGCTTCTTCCGCATCATCCACGGTATCAGACTGCTTGCTGTCCAGTACGCCCATGATCAGCGGAAGCATGTAAGCCGCTGCGTGGCTTGCCACTTCTGGCGTTTCGGGACGCTTCCATGACAGGGTGTCAAAGCTGGTGCAATGCTCGCAGACTGGCTCCCATTCCACATGGATGTGGTTGCAGTTGCTGCAAACCCATTGCGGGCCGCGCGGAGAGGTCAGCGCCTTGGTCAGCCAGCCCTGCACGACCTTGTCATCCGCGCCTTCACCGCGTTCGATCGCCGCCATCAGCGTCAGCGCCCGCGCGTCCGGTGCCCGCTCCGTCAGGTCGCTCAACCAGCGGCGGGCCTCGGGGAAGTCTTCGGCCACGATGTTCAGTTCCGCCATCACCAGCCGGGTTTCATCATCCTGCGGGTTGAGCCGGGCAAGCTGGTCAAAGCGCGCGACGCGCTCGGCGGCGCTTTCGTCCGGCTCAACCTCGGCAAAGGCGTGCGCCAAGTCGGGATGCGGCTGGCTTTGCCAGGTCTTTTTCAGCAGCCGCACCGCCGGGCGCTTCTTGCCCTTGGCGAGATAGGCGCGGGCCGCCATCGCCGCGGCAGGCACCAGATCGGGCGACAGCCGGTTGGCTTCAATCGCCTGCTCTCGCTGCTCGATCGTGGCGTTCTCGTCGATCACGCCTTTGGAGGCCGACAGCGCCAGCACCGCATCGCGCCGCTTGTAGACATCACGCGGCAGAGTGCCCGTCTTGAGCTTGGTCGAAAGCGTCTTGCGGGCGCCGGCCCAATCCTCGGCCTGGGCCTGCAGCCGCAGCAGGGTGTCCTGCACCTCTTCATGCTTGGGCCGCAGCGCCAGCGCCTTCTCGGCCAGCTGGCGGGCGGTGTCGGTGTCGCCCTGGGACAGCTTCTGCTTCATGATCCCGCGCACGCCGACGAACCGCGTCTGCTGGTTCGACAGCAGGCGTTTGTAGGCATCTGCCGCCTTGTGGGTGTCGCCGCTCATCTCCGCGGCCTGCGCCACCAGCAGGTCCGTCAGCTCAGGGTTCTGAAGGTATTTCTCCGCCCGCGCCGCCTTGGCCAGCGCCAGCCGCCCCTCACCGGAAGCCAGCGCCATTAGGCCTTCGGACAACGCCCGGTAGCCCTTGCGCTCGCGCCCCTTGTCCCAATAGCGCGACAGGGCGGTTTCATCCCCGTTCAGGAACCGCAGCGTCGCCACCAGCAGCGACAACAGCTTGAGAAACAGCCAAACCGCAACCACCAGCACGCCCAGCGCGATGACCGATTGCAGCGCGCTGAGAGTGTATTCGGTGCCGGCAACGGTGATCTGCACCCCGCCGGCGGTTTCCATCAAAAGGCCCGCGCCAAATGCCAAAAGCGCGACAATCGCGACGAATACGAGGATCTTCAACAACGACCAGAGCATGGCGGCTTCCTTATTTGGCTTGCAGGCTTTGAGCCAGATCGGCAGCAGCGGTCACCGCTGCCACCCGCGCGTTTGCAGCCGCTTCCCAGCCGGACAGGGCAGCGCGGGCGGTTCCCGGCAGCGCCGACACTTCGGCCAGCGCTTCCTCTATCCGGCCTGCAGCCACGGCGGCCTCCGCCCGGGACAGAATAGCATCGGGGTCATCGCCGTCGCGCGGCGCAACGGAACGGGCGCCAAGATGGCGGTTCACATAATCCATCAGGCTGCCGCCGCCTTTTGTTTCTTCCCGGGCAGCTGCCAGCGCCTCGCGGGCGGCCGGGGCAAAGCCGTCGCGCAAGGCTGTCAGCGTGGCGACGCCGGTTTCCGCCGGCCCGGAGAGCGCGGCCGGAACTTCGACGCCCAGAAGCTCAAGCTGCTGCACGCTGGAGTCATAGCTGTTGCCGCTGTCCAAGGCGGACCGCAGTTGCGCTAGCTGGGTCTGGGCGCTGGCGATGCGGGCGGCTTCGGCACTGGCGGTTTCCATTTCTTCCGCCTCGGCCAGCTTCTGATCGATTTCGGCGCGCTGCGCCGCAAGGCTGTCCTGCAGCTTGCCCAGCTCTGCCTCAAACGCTGCTACCGCTTCGGGCGTTGCGCCTTCCAGCGGCCGGGTTTCCAACGCGGACACACGGCTGGCCAAGGCTTCCAGATCCCCGCGCAGCGCCTCATCCGGGGCCTGCGCGGTCTGCGCCTCCTTCAGCGCCGCAATCTCTGCGGCCAGGGCATCGGCGCGTTCGGACAACGGTGCAAGATCCGGGGCGCGGCTGCCTTCTAGCTGCTGCTGCAGCGAGGCAAGCGCTGCCTGCATCTCCGACTGGCTGGCCCGCAACGCGGCCAGATCCGCACTGCTTCCCTGCAGCGACGGCGGCAGGACCCTGTCGAGCCAGCCGCTCTGTCCCGCCACAAAGCCGATACCCGCGGCCACCACGCCGCCCAGAAGGGCTGCGCCGAAGCCGCCGCGTTTTTCCACAACACGCTCGATTTCGCGCGGCGGTGCCTGTGCTGTGGCCGGCTCCGGCGTATCAGCCGGCGTGTCCTCTTGCGGGGTTTCCCTTTCGAAAGGAGACACAAATGCGGTCTCGGTCTCGGTCTCGGTCTCGGTCTCGGTCTCGGTCTCGGTCTCGGTCTCGGTCTCGGTCTCGGAAAGCGGGGGAACTGTATCCTCAGGCGTGTCAACCGCCTCTTCCGCCTGATCCACGGTCACTTCCTGTTCGGGCGCTTCCGTGGTTTCGCCGGCCGGCTTGGTTTCGCCGGGGCCAGGCTCGGTCACGTCTTCCGGAGTTTTCTTGTCAGCCACGCCGGCCTCCCCCTCGATTCCTAAAAAATTCATTCCTGCGAACACGCTGGACACTACTCTGCGCGCCGTTCCCCCTCAAGCTGCGACAGTTGCGCTGCGGCATCAAGGACAGCAGCCGCCACAGCCGCAGCATCCGGCGTCTTACTGACCCGCAAAGTCTTGCACTTCAAGCCTTTCAGCGGTTCTGCGACCGCCGGACTGAGGGCAATCAGGTGCAAATGCGCGGCTTCCCCGCACAGTTCAGCAAAATGACGCGCAGATCTGGGAGAGAAAAGCGGCACAATCACATCCGTTTGCGCAGCAAGCAACGCTTGGGCCTCGCCGGTCAGCGGCAGAAGCACCTGATCATACAGGATTTGCTCGTGGCAGGCGATGCCTCCGCGGGTGAGCCGCCCGGCAATATCGCCACGGGCATGGGCGCCGCGCAGATGCAGCAGCGGTGCCTCAGGCTGCTGGCCGAGGATCGCTGCGACCAGTTCGTCGGCGCAATGGCCCAGGCAGGACGCCTGCCAGCCGGCTGCAGCGGCCGCCTGGGCCGTGCGTTCCCCCACGCAATAGGCAGGCAGGCGCGCGGCGGTTTCACGTGAAGCGATCTCGACCCCGTTGGCGGAGGTGAAAATTACGCCTTCCATTCCGTCCAGCTGCACCGGTGCCTGTGCCGCCTGAATCTCCATCAGCGGCGCAAAAATGACTTGCAGCCCGGCGCGCGCCGCCTCGGGCAGGATGGCCACGAACCGCTCTGCCGCTGCCAGCGGGCGTGTCATCAGCAAAGGCACCATCGCGGGGCTCCCGGGATTGTTTGCAGGCCTCATAGGTGGTAGCCCCGGCAGCAATTCGATGCAACGGTAAGACCATGACAAAGACCCTGACCATTCTGGGGCTGGAAAGCAGCTGTGATGACACCGCCGCCGCAGTGGTGCGGCAGGCCGAGGGCGCGCAGCCCGAGGTTCTGTCCTCGGTCGTATTCGGCCAGACCGAGCTCCACAGCGCCTTTGGCGGCGTGGTGCCGGAGATTGCGGCGCGCGCCCATGCGGAGAAGCTGGACATCTGCGTGCGCGATGCACTGGCCGAGGCGGGGCTGACCCTCAAGCATTTGGATGCCGTCGCCGTGACCGCGGGCCCGGGACTGATCGGCGGGGTGATGTCGGGCGTGATGTGCGCCAAGGGGATTGCCGCCGCCACAGGCCTGCCGCTGATTGGTGTCAACCATCTGGCAGGCCATGCGCTGACCCCGCGGCTGACTGACGGGATTGCATATCCGTATCTGATGCTGCTGGTCTCCGGCGGGCATTGCCAGTACCTGCTGGTGCGCGGGCCGGAGGATTTCACCCGCCTGGGCGGCACCATCGACGACGCCCCCGGCGAGGCCTTTGACAAGACCGCCCGCCTGCTGGGCCTGCCGCAGCCAGGCGGGCCGTCGGTGCAGGCCGAAGCCGAAACCGGTGATCCCAAGCGGTTCCGCTTCCCGCGGCCTTTGTTGGACCGGCCGGATTGCAACCTGTCGTTTTCCGGGCTGAAAACCGCCCTGATGCGGATGCGCGATCAGATTGTGGCGGAAAAAGGCGGTCTGACCCGCCAGGACAGGGCCGATCTGTGTGCCGGATTTCAGGCTGCCGTCGTCGATACGCTGGCGGAGAAAACCCGCCGCGCCCTCCACCTGTATCTGGAGGAACAGCCCGGGACGCCAACTGTCGCCGTCGCCGGCGGCGTCGCGGCAAATACCGCCATTCGCGCTGCGTTAGAAACTGTCTGCGGCGAGGCTGGCGCCGCCTTCACCGCGCCGCCGCTGCGCCTGTGCACCGACAATGCCGCAATGATTGCCTATGCCGGCCTGGAGCGTTTCAAAGCCGGTGCACGCGATGGTCTGGACCTGACCGCCCGACCCCGCTGGCCGCTGGACCAAAGCAGCCCGGCGCTGATCGGTTCGGGCCGCAAGGGAGCCAAGGCATGAGCGTTTCTGTTCTGGGCTCCGGCGCCTTTGGCACTGCTCTGGCGATTTCTCTGGCCGGCAACGGGCCGGTTACGCTGTGGGCGCGTGATGCGGATCACGCCAAAGCGATGCAAGATAGCCGCCGGAATGAAGCCCGGCTACCGGGTGCTGAACTGCCGGAAACCCTCACCGCCACTGCTGAGATTGAGCAGGCTTGCAGCTCTGAGGTTTTGCTGCTGGCGGTGCCCATGCAAAAGCTGCGCAGCGTCCTGCAACGGCACCAGGAGCATCTGTCAGGGAAAACCCTGGTCGCCTGCTGCAAAGGTATTGAACTCCACACCGGGCTTGGTCCGGTGTCGGTTATACAGGAAGTCCTGCCAGAATCCCCCGCGGCGCTGCTGACCGGGCCGAGCTTTGCGGCGGATATCGCGCGCGGCCTGCCAACTGCGCTAACGCTGGCCTGCGGCGGCGCGGACCTCGGCAAAGCGCTGCAGCAGCAGCTGTCCACTGCCAACCTGCGCCTCTACCGCACCACCGATACCATCGGTGCAGAGCTGGGCGGAGCGCTGAAAAACGTCATGGCGATTGCCTGCGGTGCGGTGATTGGTGCCGGGCTGGGCGACAGCGCCCGCGCCGCGCTGATGACCCGCGGTTATGCCGAGATGCAGCGCATGGCGCTGGCCTGCGGCGCCAAGGCCGAAACGATGGCAGGACTGTCCGGGTTTGGCGATCTGGCGCTGACCTGCACGTCCGACCTCTCCCGCAACTACCGGCTGGGCCTGTCGATCGGCCGCGGCGAGGCTTTTGATTCCTCTATCACGGTCGAAGGCGCTGCAACGGCGCACGCGGTAGCGGAACAAGCCCGGAAGATGCAGCTTGATATGCCGATCACGCAGACGGTAACCAATTTGCTCGATCAGCGCTTGACCATTTCGGAAGCGGCGGCTCTTTTACTTAAAAGACCGTTAAAAGAGGAATAAAATGCTCATCGCATTGATCGCCCGCGACAAACCCGGACATTTGCAGACCCGCTTGGACAACCGCGACGCCCATCTGGCCTATATCAACGACACCGGTGCCGTGGCGCAGGCGGGTCCGCTGCTGGATCAGGATGGCAATATGGCTGGCTCTCTGGTTATTCTGGACGTCGAAGACATGGCAGCGGGCGAGGCATGGGCGGCCAACGACCCTTACAACAAGGCCGGCCTCTTTGAAGCTGTCGAACTGATCACCTGGAAGAAAGTTATCGGCTGATGCGCTACTGGCTGTTCAAATCCGAACCCTCCACCTGGAGCTGGGACGACCAGGTCTCCAAGGGTGACACAGGCGAGGAATGGGACGGCGTGCGCAACTACCAAGCGCGCAATTTCATGCGCGACATGAACGTCGGCGACCGCGGATTCTTCTATCACTCGCAGAAGGAAAAATCCGTGGTCGGCATCGTCGAGGTCTGCGCAGAGGCGCATCCGGACAGCACTACCGTGGATGACCGCTGGGAATGCGTCGATATCAAGGCGGTGCGCCCCTTTGCCAAGCCGGTAAGCCTGGATCAGATCAAGGCCGATCCGCGCCTTGAGGATATGGTTCTGGTGAAGAACTCCCGTCTGTCGGTTCAGCCGGTCAGCGAGGAGGAATGGTCCGCTGTCTGCGCGCTGGGGGAGACAGATCCCGGCTGATCTGCCACTCTTCTCTCAAGCGGCGGGAACCATTGAAGGGATTATCATGGATTTTCTGAGTGTGATTGCGGCAGCGGCCGCGGCCTTTGTGCTGGGGGCAGCTTATTATGGTGCTCTGGCCAAGCCCTGGATTGAAGCTTCTGGCGTGGAATGCGACGAGTCCGGCAAGCCGAAAGGCGGCCAAAGCCCGGCGATCTTTGCCATGGCCTTTGTCCTGCAGCTGATCGTGGCGGGCATGATGCGCCATGTGTTCAGCCTGTCCGGGATCGAAACACTGGGCGCAGGGCTGATTGGCGGCGCTGGTATTGGCCTGTTTTTCATCAGCCCCTGGATTGCGCTGAACAACATGTACGGAATGCGGCCGGTGAAATTGACGCTGATTGATGGCGGGTATGCCACGCTGGCCTGCGCGGCGGCCGGTCTGGTTCTGACCGTGTTCTGAAACCAAAAAGGGAAGGACCTGCGGACAAGCAGGACCTTCCCTTCCACCCCGCGTGCTCCAATCCACCACACGCGTATGAAAATCTGGTTCCTGGCCGTCCTGGCCGGTGACTCTTGTATACAGTGCGGCAGCGCGATTCCGCAAAGCAATAACCCGGACAATGTGAGCTAAAACAAAAGCACCCGCGAACGAGTGCCTAAAGTTTCAACCTGAAGTATCCGTACGGCGGGAAACTGCACTGATTGCTGCAGACCGGCCTCTGGATAGAAAGGGGGCGTCTCTAGCTGAGACGCCCCGCCGGGTAATTTACATGTGGTCGCCGAGAATGACCTCGCTCTTCACCGGTTCAATTGCGTTTTCGTCAATTTCCGGCATCGCCTTCAGCTGTTCTTCGGTCTGGGCGGTCAGCCGCAGCTGCCCGTTCTTGGTCACCTCGAAGTCGGTCAGGGGAATTGCGACCGAGTGTTCGCCCATACCCAGGAAGCCGCCAACCCCAACGACACCGGACAGCTTGTTGTCGTGCATGATGACATAATCGATTTCGCCAACATCGGCATTGGAGGCGCTCAGCACGTTCTTGCCGACCAGATCGCCAGCTGTCATGGCGCGGATGTCCATTGCGCCATCGGTGTTGGGAAGTGCCGGGGAATTGGTCGATTCTGCGGTTTCGCTGATGTCCGCGCCTGCAACCGGCTCAGTGCCCTCGGTACCATCGCGCGAGGGGGAGCGGTCGACGCCAGCGGAGGCGCCGGCAGGGTCGCTGTCAGTGGTTTCGGTAACCGAGTCAGCAGCGCCGGCTTCTTCCAGAACGGTGCCCTCACCTTCGTTGCCGCGCGACGGAGAAGTTTCTACGCCAGCAGATGCGCCAACGCCGTCGTCACTGGCCGCGAGAATCAGTTCGGCTTCGGCAGTCGCGAAGGATCCGTTTTCGGCAGCAAACCCGGTGCCAGCCACCAGCGCGGCGGCGGCAGCGGTTACCAGCAGGCGGACGTTCGATTTCATTTCGGTCATCATAATTATTCTCCACAGCCAAAAGTGTTGATGCTGGGACAACGCAGCAAACGCAAAACCCGTTCCATCACGAAAATGACAACTGCCAAACGGAGCGTGCAAGCCTTTGATCTTCGGACCATATTAAGCTGAACTGAAACTCAGAACCGTCCGGGCACGCCCGCCAACGGCAAAAAGCCCCACCATTTGGCGGGGCTTTTCATCGCACCTTTAAGTCAGGGCTTAATAGCGGTAGTGCTCCGGCTTGAACGGGCCTTCCGGCTTGACGCCGATATAGGCGGCCTGTTCGGCGCTCAGCTGGGTCAGCTTGACACCGATGCGGCCCAGGTGCAGGCGGGCGACCTTCTCGTCCAGATGCTTGGGCAGGATATAGACCTGGTTCTGGTAGTTGTCGCCGCGGGTCCACAGTTCGATCTGGGCCAGCACCTGGTTTGTGAAAGACGCCGACATCACAAAGGACGGGTGGCCGGTTGCGTTGCCCAGGTTCAGCAGGCGGCCTTCGGACAGCAGAATGATGCGGTTGCCCGAGGGCATTTCGATCATGTCCACCTGCTCCTTGATGTTGGTCCACTTGTGGTTGCGCAGGCTGGCGACCTGGATTTCATTGTCGAAGTGGCCGATGTTGCCGACAATCGCCATATCCTTCATCTCGCGCATGTGCTCGATGCGGATCACATCCTTGTTGCCGGTGGTGGTGATGAAGATATCGGCGGAAGACACGACATCTTCCAGCAGCACCACTTCAAAACCGTCCATTGCGGCCTGCAGGGCGCAGATCGGGTCGGCTTCGGTGACTTTCACACGGGCGCCGGCACCGCGCAGGGAGGCTGCGGAGCCCTTGCCCACGTCGCCATAGCCGCAAACCACGGCAACCTTGCCTGCCATCATGGTGTCGGTGGCGCGGCGGATGCCGTCGACCAGCGATTCCTTGCAGCCGTATTTGTTGTCGAACTTCGATTTGGTGACCGAGTCGTTCACGTTGATCGCCGGGAACGGCAGCTGGCCGTTCTTCTGCAGATCGTACAGGCGGTGGACGCCGGTGGTGGTTTCCTCGGACACGCCCAGGATCGCGTCGCGGGTCTTGGTGAACCAGCCCGGGGAGGCTTCCATGCGCTTTTTGATCTGCGCCTTGATGACCGCTTCCTCTTCGGACTGCGGCACCGGGATGATCTCCTCGCCGGCTTCGGCACGCGCGCCCAGCAGCACATACAAGGTGGCATCGCCGCCATCGTCCAGGATCAGGTTGGCACCCTCAGGGAACATGAAGGACTTGTCCAGGTAATCCCAATGCTCTTCCAGGGTCTGGCCCTTGATTGCAAAGACCGGAATACCGGCTTCGGCAATTGCCGCGGCAGCGTGGTCCTGGGTCGAGAAGATGTTGCACGACGCCCAGCGCACGTCCGCACCCAGCGCCACCAGGGTTTCAATCAGAACCGCGGTCTGAATGGTCATGTGCAGCGAGCCGACGATGCGCGCGCCTTTCAGCGGTTTGCTTTCACCGTATTCCTCGCGCAGGGCCATCAGGCCCGGCATCTCGGTTTCGGCGATATCCAGCTCCTTGCGGCCAAAGCCGGCCAGCGCGATGTCTTTGACGATATAATCCCCGGCCATAGTCTGCTCCATTCCGGTTACGAGTACACTTGCAGCAGGGCCTAACACTGCATGTGTTGATATTCAACGAAGATACCCGCAACCGGAGCCGAAGGCTCTGGCTTTTTGTGGCCGGTCAGGCTGTAGGGGGATAGCCTGTCACGCTGGCTGTCTCAGCTTGGCGTGCCCGGGTCCGGCGTTTTTTCCGCAATATGGAAGAACGAGGATCCGGTTGCGACAACGCAGCTAATCCCGTTTGCATGGGAAACCAGAACGGTGAATGTCCCGGTTTCATCCGACGCCCAGACCTCGATCACAGTGGCCTCGGTCCGGCCTTTCTGCAAACCGCCGGCGGTCAGCCGCTCGGAATACCCGCTTGCCAGCTTTTCGGTCATCACCTCACGGTCGCCGCAGCTGGCGGCCAGCACAGGCGGAGCGGTTGCGGCCATGCCGAAAAGCAAAGAAACACCAAGCAGACGTTTAAACATGACAAACTCCTTTCCGTTCTGTGAGTCACGTCACAAAAGGGGTTTGCCGCGCGAGGGGGCGGAGCCCCTTATACTCTAATAATATTGGGTCTGAATGCCGCGGTTTCAAATTCACAGCTTATAAACACTGAGTTTTCACCCGTGTCCCGACCGTGAACAGGACATGGCTCACAGCATTGCCCGAAGCCTGTTCAGGAGGTAGTCAAAAGAGGAACCGCAGCGACAGGAAACACCCCATGCCCGCCAAACCCGCCCGCGCCTGGCAGCGCATGCTCTCCGGCCGCCGCCTGGATCTGCTGGACCCGACCCCGGTGGACATAGAGATCGAGGACATCGCGCACGGGCTGGCCTTTGTGGCGCGGTGGAACGGTCAGACCCGGGGGGATTTTGCCTATTCGGTCGCAGAGCACTCGCTGCTGGTCGAAGACATCTTTTCCCGGATGTACCCCAAGGCACCGGTCAAATGGCGGCTGGCGGCGCTGCTGCACGATGCCCCCGAATATGTGATCGGTGACATGATCTCTCCGGTCAAAGCAGCAGTGGGACCGGGTTATGGCGAATTGGACCAGAGGCTAACCACGGCCATTCACCTGCGGTTCGGGCTGCCTGCGGCACTGCCCAAGACGGTCAAGGCGCAGATCAAGCGCGCGGACAAGGTCAGCGCC
Organism: Leisingera daeponensis DSM 23529; assembly: GCF_000473145.1. NCBI lineage: Bacteria > Pseudomonadati > Pseudomonadota > Alphaproteobacteria > Rhodobacterales > Roseobacteraceae > Leisingera > Leisingera daeponensis. The sequence goes on from NZ_KI421500.1 coordinate 2,938,576, forward strand.
TGGATGGAGGCGGTGCAAATTGCCGGATTTCAGGAAAAGGAAGCCAGCCGGTTCTTCGGCACTCCGAAACCGGAGATCGTGGACGGGCTGGAAATCGTGCTGCGTCCTCCAGTCGAAACCCGCATGGCGTTCCTGGGGCGCCATGCGGAACTAATGGCACAACTGTAAGGCTCAGCGCGGGCTGCGCTTGGCCAGGATCCGCTGCAGCGTGCGCCGGTGCATGTTCAGCCGCCGGGCGGTTTCTGACACGTTGCGGTCGCACAGCTCATAGATCCGTTGGATATGCTCCCAGCGCACCCGGTCGGCGCTCATGGGGTTGTCCGGCGGCGGCGGAAGCTCATCCTCTGTGGCCAAGAGCGCGTTCATGATGTCGGTGGCATCGGCCGGCTTGGACAGGTAATCGGTTGCGCCGATCTTGACCGCGGCCACCGCCGTCGCGATGGCGCCGTATCCGGTCAGAACCACCACCCGGCTGTCCGGGCGTTTTTCGCGCAGGATTTCGACCACATCCAGGCCATTGCCGTCTTCCAGCCGCAGGTCGACAACCGCATAGGCCGGCGGGCGGGCGGTTGCTATGGCGCTGCCAGCCGCAACAGAGCCTGCGGTTTCCACCTCGAAGCCGCGTTTCTCCATTGCCTTGGCCAGACGCCGCAGGAACGGCTCGTCATCATCGACCAGCAGCAGCGATTTATCGGGTCCAATGTCCTGCAGAGCAGTTTCGGCCATGCCCGGTCCTCCGCGAAGTATTTCAGTTCACGCAAGAATATGTCCGGGCGAGGGGAAAGGTCAAACAGCTATCGCGGTTCAGATTTTTTCTATGAAACAGGCGGCCTTGCCGGCCATCTGCTCTGCCGTTTCGTCGCGGGGGAAAAACTCGACGAAACCTTCCTCAGGCAGCACCAGATAAGAGAAGGTGGAGTGGTCGACCAGGTAATAATCCTCGTCGCCCTCATTCTTCTTGAAATAGGTCTTATAGGCCTTGCTGGCCGCCCTGACCTGCTCGAGCGAGCCGGTCAGCCCGATCATTTTCTCATGCAGGTTTGCGGCGAAATCGCCAACCGCTTCAGGTGTATCGCGGTCCGGGTCGATCGAAATGAACACCGGCGTCACGCTGATGCCGCGCTCTGCCAGCAGGTCGACGGCATCCGCGTTGCGGGCTGCGTCCATAGGGCAGACGTCCGGGCAGAAGGTATATCCGAAATAGACGATCGACGGTTCGGTGATCACGTCCTTGTCAGTCACTGTTTCACCCCGTGAGTTGATCAGCTCGAACGCCCCGCCGATGGTATCCGCCCCCCCGGCGATCTGGCTGCTGCGGCACTGTGCGAATTTGTCACCCCCGCTGCCTCCGCGCGTCAGGAACCAGGCGCCGCCCACAAGGGCAGCAACGAAAGCAACGGCAAGAAGAGCATACACGCGGGTCATGAGATCGCACTTTTCGGCAAGGAAGGATTATTGAACGTTTGCGGCGCCAGACCTATCAAGAAACACAGCCGATGCAACTGGCGCACGGCGTCACATCTGCGGGAGCAGCGGACCTAATGAGCGATCGCATTTTCAGGCTGACAAGCGGCCATGAACACAGCCACTGGATCCGGCTGCGCACCTTGATTCTGCTGCGCTGGGTGGCGATTGCCGGACAGATCACCGCCATTGCGGTGGCACAGCACCGCTTCAACCTGCAGCTGGAACTGGCATTGTGCTATCTGGCCATCGGCATCTCGGCGGCGGGCAATCTGATCGCGATCTTTGCTTTCCCGGAAAACAAACGCCTGACAGAGTTCGAGAATTTCCTGATGGTCCTGTTCGACCTGCTGCAGCTGGCCTTCCTGCTGTATCTGACCGGCGGACTGAACAACCCCTTTGCGCTGCTGGTGCTGGGACCCGTCACCATTTCCGCTGCGGTGATGGGTCTGCGCTCCACCCTGATCATCGGTGCCACGGCCATTATCCTGGTCACGCTGATGGCCGAATTTCACCTGCCGCTGCGGACCGAGCAGGGTTTTATCCTGCGTATCCCTGATGTGTTTATTTTCGGCAACTGGATCGCCATCGTGATCGCCATCCTGTTCATCGGCGCCTACTCCTTCCGTGTCAGTAACGAGATGCGCTCTATGTCGGATGCGCTGAGCGCCACCCAGCTGGCGCTGTCGCGCGAGCAGAAACTAACCGACCTGGGCGGTGTTGTGGCGGCCGCGGCGCATGAGCTGGGCACCCCCCTGGCCACCATCAAGCTCGCCAGCGCCGAGTTGATCGAGGAGCTGGACGACCGCCCCGACCTGCGCGAGGACGCCGCCCTGATCCGGGAGCAGGCGGACCGCTGCCGCGATATCCTGCGCAGCATGGGCAGGGCCGGCAAGGACGACCTGCATTTGCGCCAGGCGCCGTTTTCCACCCTGGTGACCGAGGCCGCAGAGCCGCATATGAACCGGGGTAAGACGGTCATTTACCATGAGGAGCCGCTGGAAGGCGGCGACTTCCAGCAGCCAACCGTGCTGCGAAAGCCCGAGATCATTCACGGGCTGCGCAATCTGGTGCAAAACGCGGTCGATTTTGCCCGTTCCACCGTCTGGATTGACGCTGCCTGGAACGACGACCGGATCGTCCTGCGCATTTGCGATGACGGCCAGGGCTTTCCGCCGCAGCTGCTGGGCCGGATCGGCGACCCCTTCGTGCGCCGCCGCCGCGGGGAAAGCGAATTGAAGCAGAGACCGGAATACGAAGGCATGGGGCTGGGTCTGTTCATCGCCAAAACCCTGCTTCAGCGAACCGGGGCCCAGCTGAGGTTTGCGAATGGCACTGACCCGTTTCAGACCCTAAGCCCCTTCCGCGAACGCCGCGGCGCCATTGTCGAGGTGGCCTGGCCGCGCAAAAAAATCGACGCAATGGAGGACGGCGGCCCTGTCATTGGGAAAAATATACCTTTAGAAATTTAACTATTCACTTTTGGGCAACCAATTAAACTTCATTTAACCATTATTGGGGAACCATGCGGGTAAACGAGAGCTGAACTGGGCAGGACGAGATGCAGGACTTCGCTTCGATCGAATGGTTTGTACTGGCGGCGCTGTGCGCTGCAACGGCTGCCGCCGCGGTTTGGTGGCTGTCGCCAACGCCCCGCCGCCGGGGCATGGCGCACGACCTGCTGGCCGCCGATGGCCGTACCGATGCCGTGTTCCTGTTTGACGACAACAGCCTGATCGGCTGGTCCTCGGGCGCGCGCAAGTTCATTGGCGATCAGGCCGAAAACTTTGACTGGAGCATGCTGCGCGATCAGCTCGCCCGCAGCTATCCGGGCCTGCCGCAATCGCCGGGTTTCCTCAAGGACGTCGGCCCGCTTGTTCTGTCCGGCACGGCCGCGGCCGAAAGCCGCGAGGCGCATTGCGAATGGATTGACGGGGTGACGCGGGTGCAGCTGCGCCGCAGCGCCTTGGAGGAGCAGAACAAATCCCTTGATCAGGAACTGACAACCCTGCGTGCCGCAGTGCATCAGGCGCCCTACCCGGTCTGGCTGCAATCGGAAGAGGGCAACGTCACCTGGTCCAACCTTGCGTATGACAACCTCAGCCAGAAAATCCGCGGCCGGAACGCGGATTTTGCCGACCCCTTGTTCACCGATCTGCACGACCCGATGACCAGCGGCAAGCCTGAGCGGATCTTCATCCCGCTGCCGGAAAGCAAGAAAAAGCTGTGGTATAACGTCTCGACCACCGAAACCGAGGCCGGCTGGCTGTGCCATGCAGTCGACGTGAACGCTGTGGTCGATGCCGAGGTGGCCCAGCGAAACTTTGTCCAGACGCTGGCCAAGACCTTTGCCCAGCTATCGATTGGCCTCGCGATCTTTGACCGCAACCGGCAGCTGGTTCTGTTCAACCCGGTGCTGATCGACCTGACCGCCCTGCCCGCCAATTTCCTCAGCTCCCGGCCCAACCTGCTGACCTTCTTCGACCGCCTGCGCGATCAGCGGATGATGCCGGAACCGAAAAGCTATTCCAGCTGGCGCCACCAGATGGCAGACCTGCTGGAAGCCGCAGCCGAAGGCCGGTACCAGGAAACCTGGTCGCTGCCGTCGGGCTCCGTCTACAAGGTGTCTGGCCGCCCGCATCCGGATGGTGCCATCGCCTTCCTGTTCGAGGACATCACGGCCGAAGTGACCCTCACCCGCCAGTTCCGCTCGGAACTGGAGATGGGGCAGTCGATCCTGGACCAGATGGACGAGGCCATCGGAGTCTTTGCCAGCGACGGAACCATGACTTTCTGCAACACCGCCTATGGCAGCCTTTGGCAGATGGACCCTGAGGCGAGCTTTGCCAAAGTATCGATCATGGATGCCAGCCGGGTCTGGCAGAACACCGCCGCCCCGACCCCCGTCTGGGGTGAGATCCGCGACTTTGTCGCCGGTTACAAGGGGCGTGAGGCCTGGTGGTCACGCGTCCAGCTGCGCGATGGCACGCCACTGATCTGCAAGGTATCTGCGATCCAGAACGGGGCCACCATGGTTAGCTTCCGCCCGCCGGAAACCGCCGCCCTGCCGGCAAGCCAGGAGCGTTTCCCCGCCATCACCCAGGGTTGAACCGGGAAACCGGCTTGCAGCAGGCCGGCGGCGGCGGCATTGTACCGCCATGACCACGCATACCGCGGCCTGCACGCTGAACTCACCGGAAGATACGGCCCGCTTGGCCGCACAAATCGCCGGGGCCCTGCGCCCCGGCGATTGCCTGCTGCTGGAGGGGGTGATCGGCGCCGGCAAAACCCATTTCGCCCGCCACTTGATCCAATCGCTGATGGAGGTGCCCGAAGACGTGCCCTCCCCGACCTTCACTTTGGTACAGACCTATGACTTGACCGCTGGCGAGCTGTGGCACACCGATCTCTACCGGTTGTCCTCTCTGGACGAACTGGAGGAGCTGGGCCTGACCGAGGCGTTTGACTCCGCGATTTGCCTGGTAGAATGGCCCGACCGGCTGGCTGAGCTGACGCCTGCCCATGCCCTGCATCTGACGCTGGCACTGGACCCCGAACACGAAGACCGCCGCCATCTGACGCTCCGCTGGAGCGATGAAAAATGGCAGCCCCTGATGGAGCGCATCAGCGCATGACCGACCGCAATCAACTTTGCGACTCTTTCCTGTCCGCAACACCGTATGCCGGCTGGCAGCGCGGCCCGCTCGCCGGCGACGCCTCCAACCGCCGCTATGAGCGGCTGACAAGTTCGGATGGCAAAACAGTGGTGCTGATGGACGCCCCTCCGGAAAAAGGCGAGGATGTCCGGCCGTTCATCCGCGTCACCGAATATTTGCGCGGCCAAGGCCTCAGTGCCCCGGAGATCCTGGCGCAGGACATCGAACACGGCTTCCTGCTGCTGGAGGATCTGGGCGACGATCTCTATGCCCGGGTTATCCAACGCGAACCCGCGCTGGAAAAGGACCTGTATGAAGCGGCGACGGATGCGCTGGTAGCGTTGCATCAGGCGCCGATGCCGGATCTGGAGCCGTATGGCCCGCGGATGATGGCGGAAATGTCCGGTCTCGCGCTGTCGAAATACCGCGCCGGTATCCTCGGCAGCCAGGATGAGGACCTGCAGGCCCGCTTCGAGGACCTGTTCGAAGACATCCTGCGCGGGACCGTCAAAGGCGATCCCGTTCTGGTACAACGCGATTATCACGCCGAAAACCTCCTGTGGCTGCCGGACCGCGAGGGGGTTGCCCGCGTCGGCCTTCTCGATTTTCAGGACGCCCGCGCCGGCCATCCGGCCTATGATCTGGTGTCGCTGCTACAGGATGCGCGCCGGGACGTTCCCGCCGGTATCGAAATGCAGATGATCGACCGCTATATCGCAGCCTCCGGCGCGGATGAAACCGGCTTCCGCACGGCCTATACCGTGCTCGGCGTGCAGCGGAATATGCGTATTCTCGGTGTCTTTGCCCGGCTTGGCACGGACTACGGCAAACCGCACTACGTGGACCTGATTCCGCGGGTCTGGAACCATTTCATCCACGGGCTGGAGCATCCTGCTTTGGCCCGGGTCGGAGAGTTGCTGCGCGAGAACCTGCCGGCGCCCGCACCGGAAAACCTCGCCAGGCTGAGGCCCTGATGCAGCGCTCGCCAGATGCAGTAATGCTGTTTGCCGCGGGCTTTGGCACCCGGATGCGGGAGCTGACCCGCGACAAGCCCAAGCCGATGATCGAGGTGGCGGGCCGGCCGCTGATCGCCCATGCGCTGGAGCTGGTGCAAGCCATCAATCCAGCGCGGATCGCCGCCAATCTGCATTACAAGCCAGAGCCTTTAAAGGCCTATTTAGAGCCTGAAAACGTGCTTCTTAGCCTTGAAGAGCCGGATATTCTCGACACCGGCGGCGGGTTGCGCCAGGCGCTGCCGCTGCTAGGTGACGGCCCTGTTTTCACGATGAACACCGACGCCATCTGGAAAGGCCCGAACCCGCTGCATCTGGCACAGGAGTCCTGGAACCCGGAGCGCATGGATGCGCTCTTGGTCTGCGTACCGCTGGGCAAGGCCGCCGGGCGCACCGGCGGAGGCGATTTCTCGACGGATGCCGAGGGGCGCATCAGCCGCGGCGGCGATCTGGTTTATGGCGGAGTGCAGATCCTGAAAACGGAAGGGCTGCACCAGGTTGAGGACAAGGTTTTCTCGCTCAACATACTCTGGAATCAGATGGCCGCGGCGGGTCGGCTGTTTGCACTGGAATATCCCGGCCGCTGGTGCGATGTCGGCCATCCCGAAGGGATCACACTGGCCGAGGACCTGATTGCCGCAGATGATTTTTGAACCATCCGTCAAACCGCGCCTGTTTGCCGTGCCCTGCGGCGCCGATTTCCCGCGTGCGCTGGTTGAGGGCTTGCGCAGCCGCAGCCAGGGCCTGCCGCCGGAGGCGCTGGCGCGGGCCGAATTGATCATCAACACCTCCCGCATGGCGCGCCGGGTGCGGAACCTGTTTGATACCGGCCCGGCCATGCTGCTGCCGCGGATGATGCTGCTGACAGACTTGGCCCAGCGCGCCACGCTGGACGGCCTGCCGCCCGCCCTGCCCCCGCTGCGGCGCCGGCTGGAGCTGTCGCAGCTGATTGCGAAACTTCTGGACGCCCAGCCTGATCTCGCCTCCCGCGCCTCGCTTTACGACCTCTCCGACAGCCTGGCTGCGCTGATTGACGAGATGCAGGGCGAAGGCGTCAGCACCGATACGATCCGCGCGCTGGATGTCTCCGACATGTCGGGCCATTGGGCCCGCGCGCAGGCCTTTATCGGCATCGCCGACGAATTCACCGGCCTGCATGAGGGCGCGATGGACGCACAGGCCCGGCAGCGGCAGGTGGTTCTGAACCTGATTGAACAGTGGCAGGACAAGCCCCCGCAGCATCCGGTGATCCTGGCCGGCTCCACCGGGTCGCGCGGCACGACTCTGATGCTGATGCAGGCTATCGCGCGGCTGCCGCAAGGGGCCGTGGTGCTGCCGGGCTTCGACTTTGACCAGCCGGATCATGTCTGGGCCGGGCTGGATGATCCGATGATCTCAGAAGACCACCCGCAGTACCGGTTCCATAAACTGATGAAGGATCTGGAGCTGACACTCGGCGAGGTGCAGCCCTGGACAGACACACCGCCGGCCTCGCCCGAACGCAACCGGCTGGTGTCGCTGGCCTTGCGCCCTGCCCCGGTCACCGATGCCTGGATGAGCGAAGGCCCCCTGCTGACCGGGTTGAGCAAGGCCACCGAAAACCTCACCCTGATCGAGGCGCCCAGCCCCCGTGCCGAGGCTCTCGCCATTGCACTGCGCCTGCGCCAGGCGGCTGAAGACGGGCAGACCGCGGCGCTGATCACACCGGACCGGATGCTGACCCGCCAGGTCTCCGCGGCTCTGGACCGCTGGGATATTCTGCCCGATGACTCCGCCGGCCAGCCCTTGCAGCTGTCACCCCCGGGCCGGTTCTTGCGCCATGTGGCGGGGCTGTTCTGCAAACCGCTGGCCTGCGACAGCCTGCTGACTTTGCTGAAACACCCGCTCACCCATGACGGCGCGGACCGCGGCAACCATCTGCGCCAGACCCGCGAGCTGGAACTGTCCCTGCGCCGCAACGGCCCGCCTTTCCCGGATGCCACAGCCTTTGCCGCCTTTGAAAAGGGCCGTGAGCTGACGCCGGGATGGACCGGTTGGCTGTCAGCCTGTTTCGCGGATCAGGAGATTGCAGAAATGCTTCCCCTGACCGATTGGGTGAACCGCCTGCGCGATCTGGCCGAACGCATCGCCGCTGGCAGCCAAGCCGATGGATCAGGAACCCTGTGGGACAAGAAGGCCGGCCAGGCCGCCCTCGCCTGCATCGAAAATCTGGAGACAGAGGCGCCGTATGGCGGCGGCATGACCGCCCGCGACTTCGCCGACCTGCTGGGCGCACTGCTGAGCCAGGGCGAGGTGCGCGACCGCGATGCGCCTTATGGCTCGATCATGATCTGGGGCACGCTGGAAGCGCGTGTGCAGGGCGCCGATCTGGTGATCCTCGGCGGCCTGAACGAAGGCAGCTGGCCCGAGGCCGCCAGCCCCGACCCCTGGCTGAACCGGCAGCTGCGCCACCAAGCCGGCCTTCTGCTGCCCGAACGTCGCATCGGCCTGTCGGCGCATGACTTCCAGCAGGCCATCGCCGCGCCCGAGGTCTGGCTGACCCGTGCTGAGCGGTCAGAGGAAGCCGATACCGTGCCCTCGCGCTGGCTGAACCGGCTGACAAACCTGCTGTCGGGCCTTCCGGAACAAGGCGGCCGCGCGGCGCTGGACACCATGCGCGCCAGGGGCCGCCGCTGGCTCGGCTGGGCGGAGGCGCTGGAAGAACCCACGCCGATTGCGCAATACCCCCGCCCGTCTCCGTGCCCGCCAGTGGCGGCCCGCCCGCGACGGCTGACGATCACCGAAATCCCGCGGCTGATCCGCGACCCTTACGCCATCTACGCCAAACATGTGCTGCGCCTGAAACCGCTGAACCCGCTGGTGCAGGAACCCGACGCCCTGCTGCGCGGCATCGTGGTGCATGAGGTGTTTGAGCATTTCATCAAGGACGCACAGGCGGACCCCTCGCTGCTGACTGCCGGTCATCTGATCGGCAAGACCCGGGAGCTGCTGGAGACACACGTGCCTTGGCCCGTCGCCCGCATCCTGTGGCACAGCCGCATCCGCAAGATTGCCAGCGATTTTGTCCTGGCCGAACAAGAGCGCCAGGCGCGCGCCACACCGGTCGCATTTGAGGCGAAGGGCAGCGCCCGGCTGGATCCGCTCGATTTCACCATCGCCTGCCGCGCCGACCGGATCGACATGGACGACCGCGGATTTCTACACCTTTATGACTACAAGACTGGCACGCCGCCCAGCGAGGCTCAGCAGAAGAAATTCGAAAAACAGCTGCTGATCGAGGCGGCCATGGCCGAAGAAGGCGCCTTTGACGACCTCGGCCCTGCGGAGGTCGCGCGCGCCTTGTTCATAGGGTTGGGCAGCAAACTGAGCGAAGTCGCGGCGCCGCTGCAGGCGGAGCCGCCCGCAAAGGTCTGGGATGAGCTGCGCACGCTCATCGCGGCCTATTTTGAGCCGAACCAAGGCTATTCGAGCCGGCGCATGGTGCACCGGGACGACATCGCCGGCGATTACGACCACCTGGCGCGCTACGGCGAATGGGACCGTAGCGCCACGCCGCAAACGGAGGATCTGGCATGACCATCCGCGATGCCGCCTCTGAGGCGCAGTTCCGGGCTGCGCGCCCTGATGCTTCCACCTGGCTGGCTGCCAATGCAGGCTCCGGCAAGACAAAAGTGCTGACCGACCGGGTGGCGCGGCTGTTGCTGAAGGGCGTGCAGCCGCAGCACGTTCTGTGTCTCACCTACACCAAAGCCGCCGCCAGCGAGATGCAAAACCGGTTGTTCAAGCGGCTCGGCGAATGGGCAATGCTTGGGGATGCGGCGCTGACCGACGCGCTGACCGAACTGGGCGAAGTGAGCACAGCAGTTGAAGATTTGGCACAGGCGCGCACCCTGTTCGCCCGCGCGATCGAGACACCGGGCGGATTGAAGATTCAGACTATCCACTCTTTCTGTTCCTCGCTGCTGCGCCGGTTCCCGCTGGAGGCCGGCGTTAGCCCGCAGTTTTCCGAAATGGACGACCGCGCAGGCCAGCTGCTGCGGGCGGAGATCATGGAGGATTTTGCCCAAGGCCCGCACGCATCTCAGGTCGATGCCTTGGCACGGCATGTCAGCGACAGTGATTTTGAGATGCTCACTGCTGCCATCTGCCAGCGCCGTGCTGATTTCGGTGACCCTCTCGACTGGGCCGGGCTTCTGGAGCTGTTCGGGCTCCCGGAAGGTTTTGACGAGACCGCACTGGAAGCGCGGGTTTTTCTGGGCGGTGAGGAAGAGCTGCTGCAGCGCGCCCGCGAAATGCTGAAGCAGGGCGGTTCGACCGACCAGAAGGCCGCGGCACAGCTGGCTGGCATCACCAAGCCCGCGCTTGCCGACCTGAACACATTGGAAAGCGTGTTTCTGACTGGCGCCAGCGCCAAGGAGCCTTTCACCGCCAAAATTGACAAGTTTCCGACCAAGAAACTGCGCGAAGCCCACCTGTCCCTGATGGACCAGCTGGAACCTCTGATGCGGCGGGTCGAGGATGCGCGGGCGAAACGCCTGGCGCTGACGGCAGCGCGCAAGAGCCACGACCTGCACCGTTTTGCCGCCGCCTTCCTGCCGGAATACGAGCGCCGCAAGCAGCTGCGCGGCTGGCTCGACTTTGACGACCTGATCCTGAAGGCGCGCCAGCTGCTGAACGATCCGGGCGTTGCCGCTTGGGTGCTCTACCGCCTGGATGGCGGCATCGACCACATCCTGGTGGACGAGGCGCAGGATACCAGCCCTGTGCAATGGGACGTGATCGAGAAGCTGGCGCAGGAATTCACAGCGGGCGAGGGCGCGCGCTCGGACGTGGAGCGCACCATCTTTGTCGTCGGCGATAAGAAGCAGTCGATCTATTCCTTCCAGGGTGCCGACCCGGATGCGTTCGACCGGATGCAGCAGGAATTCGGCAACCGGCTGGCGGAAACCGGGGCAGGGCTGCAGGATGCGTCGCTCGATTTCTCCTTCCGCTCCTCCGCCGCGATCCTGAAGCTCGTGGATCTGGTGTTTCGCGACAGTCCCCGCGCAGGCTTCCGCAAGGACGCGCTGCACCAAGCGTTTAAATCCGACCTGCCGGGCCGGGTGGATCTGTGGCCGGTGGTTGGAAAGGTCGAGGATGACGAGGACCCCGACTGGACCAGCCCAGTGGACCGCCCTAGCAGCCGCCACCACGCGGTGATCCTGGCGGAACGCATCGCCCGCTCGATCAAGCAGATGATCGACACCGGCACCACAATCCCCGAGGACGGCCCGGAGCGCGGCACTTTTCAGCGCCGCCCGGTGCAGGCCGGCGACTTCCTGATCCTTGTGCAGCGCCGGTCCGATCTGTTTTCGGAGATCATCCGTGCCTGCAAGAAGGCCGAGCTGCCCATCGCCGGCGCCGACCGGCTGAAGGTGGGCGCAGAATTGGCCGTCAAGGATATCGCGGCGCTGCTGCGGTTCCTTGCCTTGCCCGAAGATTCTCTGTCGCTGGCTGAAGCCCTGAAATCACCTCTCTTTGGCTGGACGGAGCAGGCGCTGTTTGACCTCGCGCACCGGCGGGAGGCGATGTACCTGTGGCCTGCATTGCGCGGCCGGGCAGCAGAATTTCCCGAAACCATGGCCGTACTGAACGACCTGCGCGCCAACGCCGATTTCCTGCGCCCCTATGACCTGATCGAACGCATTCTGACCCGTCATGGCGGCCGGAAAAAACTGCTGGGCCGCCTGGGACCAGAGGCTGAGGACGGCATCAACGCGCTGCTGTCGCAGGCGCTGGCCTATGAGCGCACCGATGTCCCCAGCCTCACCGGCTTTCTGGTCTGGATGCAGACCGACGATCTGGAAATCAAACGCCAGATGGGTGCGGCCGGTAATATGATCCGGGTGATGTCCGTGCATGGCTCCAAGGGCCTGGAAGCGCCGATCGTGATCCTGCCTGACACTGCCAAGCGGCAGCCGCCGCGGGATGCAGAGATCATGCTGGCTGATGGTACTCCGGTCTGGAAACTGCCAAAGGACCAGATGCCGTCTGCTATGCTGGCGGCCCGTGAAGCTGCGCAGGAAAAGCTGCGGAACGAACGGCTGCGTCTGCTCTATGTAGCTCTAACGCGGGCAGAAAAGTGGCTGATCGTCGCTGCTGCCGGCGAGGTAGGCGAGCAGGGCGACAGCTGGTACCGGCTGACGGAGCGTGCGATGCGCGACGGCGGTGCGGCGGAACTCGACACAGAAGGCGGCACCGGCCTGCGCCTGCAGCATGGCGATTGGGACGGCCTGCCGCTGGTCTTGCCCGAAGCGATTGAAGCTGCGAAGCACGAGTTGCCGGAAGTCTTCACACGCCCCGCCAGAGCCTATGCAGCCCCGGCGCCAGCGCTCAGCCCGTCCGACCTTGGCGGAGCCAAAGCGCTGCCGGGCGATCAGGGGCTCGATGAGGAGGCAGCAAAGGCTCGCGGCAGCCGGCTGCACCTGCTGCTGGAGCACCTGCCGGGACGGGCTGACGCGGACTGGCCGCAGCTGGCGCAAAACCTGCTGCAAGGGGCCGGCGACTGTGCAGAACTGCTGGCCGAGGCCTCCGCAGTCCTGCGCAATGACGCCCTGGCGGATGTGTTTCACCCGGATACGCTGGCCGAGGTTCCTGTCACCGCCGACCTGAACGGCGCCCGCCTGCATGGCATTATCGACCGGCTGATCATCACTCCGGAAACGGTTCTGGCGGTGGATTTCAAATCCAACGCCACCGTGCCGGCGGCGCCTGAGCAATGCCCCGAGGGCCTGCTGCGGCAGATGGGGGCCTATGCCCATGCGCTGGCTTTGATCTACCCGGGCCGAACCATCGGAACCGCACTGCTCTGGACCCGTACCGCAAACCTGATGCCGCTGCCGCACGACCTTGTGACTGCGGCATTGAGGCGGCAGTTGGAACCTTGACGATCGGTTAAGCCGTACCTAGGTTCCGACTCCAGTTGCCACACACTCATGGAGACATTCATATGTCCACCGTTGCCGTCACCGACGCCACTTTTGACGCCGAAGTCAAGAACTCCGACATCCCCGTTGTGGTGGATTTCTGGGCTGAGTGGTGCGGTCCCTGTAAGCAGATCGGCCCGGCTCTGGAAGAGCTGGCCGTGGAATTTGACGGCAAGGTGAAAATTGCCAAGGTCGACGTTGACAGCAACCCGAACGCCGCCGCTGCCATGGGCGTGCGCGGTATCCCGGCGCTGTTCATCTTCAAGGACGGCCAGGTGATCTCGAACCGCGCAGGCGCCGCCCCCAAGGCCGCGCTGCAGAGCTGGATCGAAGAATCGATCTGAGCCTGAACCAGCTGCTGCATTTCAGAGAGCTGTCCCGGCGGGGACAGCTCTTTTTTGTTGGGCAAGATCTGGTGCTGCGGCAATCGCCCAACTGGCACTTTCCTTGCCCCGGCTGCCCAGCAAGGGTCCCGCAGGTAGCAGCTACAGGAGGCAGCATGGCCAAGACACGGGTCCTGGTGGAATTCGGCATGGGCACATCTCTCAGGCGCGAAGATTACACCGAAGCCGCCCGCCGCGCGATCAGGGACGCGCTGTGGCACAACTCCGTCAACATGGCGGAACTGTTTGATTTCTCAAAAGAAGACATGATCATTGATGCCGAGATCGGTGTTCAGGAACCGGAAGCGGTGGACAAGGACGCGCTCTTGGAGATCTTCCCCTACGGTCGGCCTAGCATCACGGTGGTGAAAGGCGGGCTCGACATAGCCAAGCCGCAGGGCGGACGCACGGTGATCGCCAATGCAGCGGTGGTTGTATCCTTTGACATGGAGGCCGCGGAATGAGCGAAAAGCGCATCATTCTTGAAATGGGCACCGGCAACGATCTGTACGGCCAGGACTATACCAAAGCCGCCCGCCGTGCGGTGCAGGACGCGCTGCATCACTCCTCCATAACGCTGTTTGCCAAGCTGGGAATGGACCACAGTGAAATGCGGGTGGAGGTAACCATCGGCGTGCAGCAGCCCGACGCGGTGGATTGCGAACTGGTGGCACGGGACCTGCCGCGCGGACAGGCCAGGGTGCGGGCGGTCAAGGGCGGACTGGATGTGGAGGATGCCGTGGAAGGCAGCCGCCATGTGGTGGCCACCGCAGCGGTCGAAGCCTGGCTGCCGGATCAGGCCGGTAAATACAAAACCAGCACCCCGGAATGAACAAAGCCGCCCGTGGGAGGGCGGCTCATTCAGGGTTTCTGGTCATCGGGGATCAGAACTTGGCAATGTCGGAACGGTCGAGGCCGATGTCTCGCAGCTGGGCATCGGTCAGCTGCGCCAGAACCTTGCGGGTTTCGCGGGCAACATACCATTCCACGATGGCGGTTTTCACATTGGCCACTGCGTCGACCACGCGGAGAACGGTGACTGCTCCGAGCGGCGCATGAATGTTTGCGGTCGTCATTTGCGCATATCCTTCTGAGAAACAGCCGACGCTGTGCCGGTTGCGAGCTTCATTTAGGATGCGGTTCCGGGTTCCACAATTGCCGGTTAAACAGCCCCGATCTGCAATTGCTGCATAGCAGCAAACAGCAGTGAAAGCCTGGGAACGGCGCGGATCCTAGCCGCTCTCTTGTGCCAGCGGGGGGATGGTTCCATATAGGGGGCAACCAAACGGAGACTTACATGGCAGACGATAAATTTCCTGGCTGGCACGGCACCACGATCATCGGTGTGAAAAAGAATGGCCAGGTCGTCATCGCCGGTGACGGCCAGGTTTCGCTGGGGCAAACGGTGATCAAGGGCACGGCCCGCAAGGTGCGCCGCCTGTCGCCCGGCGGGTTTGATGTGGTGGCGGGTTTTGCCGGCTCGACCGCTGACGCGTTCACTCTGCTGGAGCGGCTGGAAGCCAAGCTGGAAGCGACCCCGGGCCAGCTGGCCCGTGCCAGCGTCGAGCTGGCCAAGGACTGGCGCACCGACAAATACCTGCAAAAGCTGGAGGCAATGCTGATTGTCACCGACGGCAAGGACATGTTCGTGATCACCGGCGCCGGCGACGTGCTGGAGCCGGAACATGATGTGGCGGCAATCGGCTCCGGCGGAAATTACGCACTGGCGGCCGCCCGCGGCCTGATGGACAGCGACAGGTCCGCCGAAACGGTAGCACGGGACGCCATGGCCATCGCCGCCGATATCTGTGTCTACACCAATGGAAACCTGACCGTCGAAACCATCGGCGGCTAAGAAATTTCCTCGAAATTCTTAGCAAAGCTTTTTCTCAAGAGTTTTGCCCGGAAAGGACTGACATGACCGATCTCACCCCCCGCGAAATCGTCTCGGAACTGGACCGCTTCATCATCGGCCAAAAGGAAGCCAAGCGCGCCGTGGCCGTGGCGCTGCGCAGCCGCTGGCGGCGCAAGCAGCTTG
Organism: Leisingera daeponensis DSM 23529; assembly: GCF_000473145.1. Lineage (NCBI taxonomy): Bacteria > Pseudomonadati > Pseudomonadota > Alphaproteobacteria > Rhodobacterales > Roseobacteraceae > Leisingera > Leisingera daeponensis. The sequence continues at coordinate 2,954,095 of NZ_KI421500.1, forward strand.
CCGACGATCTGCGCGACGAGGTCTATCCCAAGAACATTCTGATGATCGGCCCCACCGGGGTAGGCAAGACCGAGATCTCCCGCCGCCTGGCCAAGCTGGCACGCGCGCCCTTCATCAAGGTGGAAGCCACAAAGTTCACCGAAGTCGGTTATGTCGGCCGGGACGTGGAGCAGATCATCCGTGACCTGGTTGACAGCGCCATCGCCCAGACCCGCGAGTACATGCGCGAAGACGTGAAGGCAAACGCACGCAAGGCGGCCGAGGACCGGGTGGTGGAGGCCATTGCCGGCAGTGATGCCCGCGAGGCCACCCGCGAGATGTTCCGTAAAAAGCTCAAGGCCGGAGAGTTGGACGATACCGTGATTGAGCTGGATGTGGCCGACACCTCCAACCCGATGGGCATGTTCGAAATCCCCGGCCAGCCCGGCGGAAATATGGGGATGCTGAACCTCGGCGACCTGTTCGGCAAGGCGATGGGCGGCCGCACCACCCGCAAGAAGTTGACCGTCGCCGAAAGCTATGAGGTGCTGATCGGCGAGGAGGCCGACAAGCTGCTGGATGACGAGACCGTCACACGCAGCGCGCTGGAGTCGGTGGAACAGAACGGTATCGTCTTCCTGGATGAGATCGACAAGGTCTGCGCGCGCCAGGAAACCCGGGGCGGCGATGTCAGCCGCGAAGGCGTGCAGCGCGACCTGCTGCCGCTGATTGAAGGCACCACCGTCAGCACCAAGCACGGGCCGGTCAAAACCGACCACATCCTGTTCATCGCCTCCGGCGCCTTCCACATTGCCAAGCCGTCGGACCTGTTGCCCGAACTGCAAGGCCGACTGCCGATCCGGGTTAATCTGCGCGCGCTGACGGAAGAAGACTTCGTGCGAATCCTGACCGAAACCGACAATGCGCTGACCCGCCAGTACACAGCGCTGATGGGTACCGAAGAAGTTGAGGTCGCCTTCACCGAAGACGGGATCGCTGCCCTGGCCAAGATCGCAGCCGAGGTGAACCGGAGCGTCGAAAACATCGGCGCCCGGCGGCTTTACACGGTGATGGAGCGGGTGTTCGAGGAACTGTCCTTCACCGCGCCGGACCGCTCGGGCGAGTCGGTAACCGTCGACGCGGCCTTTGTGACGAAGAACCTGGGTGAGCTTGGCCGCTCATCCGATCTCAGCCGTTACGTGCTGTAACCTGCCCGCACGGGTTGCGGCCGCTGGACATTGGCGGCAGGTGCAGTAGCCTGCCGCCAGTTCATTGAGGTGGGATGATATGCAAAGGCTGCGCCTGATTTGCGGTGTGATGCTGGTGTTTCTGACAGCTTGCACTGACAGGACCGTTTCCCCCACCTTTCCCGCAGCCCTGAACGTGGGCACCCCAAAGACCGTATTTGCCGCCACCAACCGCGACCAGCTGCCCGATGGCAGCTTCGGCGCGGAGCGGGCAGAGGGGTACAGCCTGCTTGAACTGACCGTTTCAATTCCGCCGGAACACACGCCGGGCTCCTTGAAATTCGGCTACAGGAACCCGGATCCGGTCACGGAATTCACCATGGCAGGGCGAAAGAAATTCGAAAGCGACGCCGCCTTTGGGGCACGGCTGCAGCAGGAACTGGCCAAGTTTCCGCCAAAGGAACGCGACATCACGGTGTTCGTGCATGGCTTCAATTCGACCCAGGCCGAAACTGCGTTCCGGGCCGCCCAGCTGACCCATGATATCAACGTTCCCGGCGCCACGGTCATCTATTCCTGGCCCAGCAAGGGACAGCCGCTTGGCTATGCCTATGACGGCGACAGCGTTCTGTTCGCCCGCGACGGGCTGGAGCAGCTGCTGCGCAAGCTGCGCGTCGCCGGTGCGGGCAGGGTGGTGGTTGTCGCGCATTCCATGGGCGGGCTGCTGACGATGGAGACCCTGCGCCAGATAGAAATCCAGACCCCCGGGTGGACCGCCCGGAACCTGGGCGGCGTGGTGCTGATGTCGCCGGATCTGGACATTGATGTGTTCAAGAGCCAGATGCGGCGGTTCCGCAAGGTGCCGCAGCCGTTCCTGATCTTTGTCTCGCGCAAGGACAGCGTCCTGACACTGTCCCAGCGCCTGCGCGGGCTGGACGGGCAAGAGCGGCTCGGCAATCTGGACAATATCGAAGAGCTGAGCAGCCTGCCGGTGGAAATCATCGACACCACCGCCTTTGCCGGCGAGGCGCAATCACAGCATTTCGTGGCGGCTTCCTCGCCGGCGCTGGTGGCGCTGCTGAACGGCGCCCGGCAAACCGCGGACACGTTTGAACGCGACCGGACACGGAACCGGCTTCAGAACATACTGCCGGGCCAGATTGTCATTCGCGACAATGCCGTCAAGGTCGCGCTGACCGGCCGGCCTGCGGACAACAAATAATCGCCCAGCCCTCAGCGGTTGCGCCGCAGATACACGTAGTAGGCCCCCGCGCCGCCATGACTGACATGCGCCGTGGTGATCTGCAGCACCGCCTGCGCCAATGGCGGCAGCGCCAGCCATTGCGGCACCTTGTGGCGCAGCACGCCGCGCGGCACCGGCATCGGGCCCGGCTCGTCGCGGTCCTTGCCCTTGCCTGTCACCACCAGCACCAGCCGCTTGCCGGAGGCCTGCGCCGACAGGATGAACCTGGTGAGGGCAGGGTGCGCGGTGTCGATGCGCATCCCGTGCAGGTCCAGCTTTCCCTCCGGCCTCAGCTTACCGCGCTTCATGCGGCGAAAGGCTTTTTCATCCATCTGCAGCGGGTCACTGGCGAGGCTGCGGGCAAGCGACGGCCTCAGGTCGTGTTTCACTGGCTTGGGTTTGGCCCGGCTGCCCACCTCGAACGGGTCCAGGCGCGGTTCGGGTTGCTTTACCGGTTTGGGTTTGGGCATCGGCGGGGCAGGGGGCGACGAGTGGGCGCCCGGATGCAAACGCTCCGTGTGCTTCACGACCTTCTGCCAAAGGTCGATCTCATCGCCTGTCAATTTCCGCCGTGTCATTCAAATATCTTCCGGCAGCATCGCGTAGGCCCGCTGGATCGGCAGCAGTACCACCATCCTGCCAGGGTCTTTCATCGTGCCGGCGGTCTCGCCGGCCTGATCACCGGTACCGACAAAGATGTCGGCGCGCTGAGCCCCCTTGATGGCGGATCCGGTGTCCTGCGCCACCATCAGCCGGCGCAGCGGCATATGGCCGTCCTTTTCCACCCAGACCGGCGCACCAAGCGGGGTATAGGCGGGATCGGCGGCAATCGTGCGCATCGGCGTGACCGAGCGGTTCATGGCGCCAAGCGGCCCCTTGGAGGCCGCCACTTTGCGCACCTCACGGAAGAACACGTAAGACGGGTTGTGAAACAGAAGCTCCTTGCCCTCCGCGGGATTGCGCCGGACCCAGGACTTGATGACCTGGGCGCTGACCTGGTGGGCGTTGTAGACGCCGCGTCGCACCAGCTCCTTGCCGATGGATTTATAGGGATGGCCGTTGGCGCCGCCATAACCGACACGGATGGTCGAGCCGTCGGGCAGGCGTATCCGGCCCGAACCCTGGATCTGCAGAAAAAACAACTCTACCGGGTCATCCACCCAGGCGATTTCCAGCCCGCGGCCCTGCATCACGTCGCCGGTCAGGATTTCACGGCGCGGCAGCCACAGATCAGCGCCGCGCGCCTCTGGCGGCATCTTGTAGACCGGATAGCGGAAGCGGCTGGTGGGGTAGCGGGAGCCATTCAGTTCTGGCTCGAAATAGCCGGTGAAGAGAGCCGGGTTGCCGTCCTCGATCAGCACTGGTCGGAAGAACAGCTCAAAAAACGCCCGCGCCCCTCCCGGCGGCTGCGAGTGGGCGGCCTTGCACAGGGCGGCCCAGTCGGGGTCCTTCAGATCCCTGCAAGTCCCCAAGAATACCTGTAGAGCCTGGGCATGGTCATCTTCTGCCCAGCCATCAAGCTGTTCAAAGTCCAGAATGCTGGACACGGTCTCGGAGTGCGCCCCGGAGGCGGTCATCGCGGCGCCTGCAATTGCAGCCGCCCCAAGTGCCCCCCGAAGCGCCACAATCATGCGTCCGTCGCAACCAGCTGCCAGTTGGGATCGTCGCTGCCCATGTTGCGGGCAAAGATCCAAGTGTCCTTTTGGCGTTTGATCGCCTTGGGGTCGCCCTCGACAATGTCGCCGCCGCGGTCGCGCACCACTGAGGTCAACTCGCCGACAAAGCGCATGGTGATTTCGGCGCGACCGGTCTGCGGATCGAACTGCGCGTCCTGCAGAGTGGTTTCCCGCACGCCGATGAAGTCGGCCTCGATCTTGTAGCCCTTGTCCTCGCGCTGCGCGACGGCATCCACGAAGCTGTCAAAGACATCTTCCGCCAGGAAGGGCTGAATATCGTCCAGGTTGCCGTGTTCGAACCCCATGAGGATCATCTCATAGGCGCCTCGCGCACCCTGCACGAATTCCTGCACCTGGAAGGAAGGCTCAGCCCGTTTCATTGCTGCCAGTGCCTGGGCCTGCTTGCTGCCTTCCGCAACGTAATCCGTGATATCGCGGTCCGGTCCGCCTTCGATCACCTCAAGATCCGGGCGGCGGCCCCGAGCTTCGGATTGCGGCAGCGGCGGCTTTTCAAAGCCTTCGCGTGTTCCCAGAACGCTTCTCAGGCGCAGGATCAGAAACACAGCAATACCGGCCAGAACCAAAAGCTGAATCACAGGCGACTCCATGGATACCTCATGCTAGGCGTTCGTGCTTTGTTTGAAACCAAAGCGGTCACGTCTTATGTAGGTGACGGGCGGGGGCAAGTCTACCGCCCGGGTGTATGATCGCAAGGAAACCCCCTATGTATCTTTTCCTGGCCTTTCTGATGGTTCCCATCATTGAAATCGCTTTGTTTATTCAAGTTGGCGGCGCCATCGGCATGTGGCCGACCCTGGCCATTGTTGTTCTGACCGCAGTTCTGGGCACTTGGCTGGTGAAAACCCAAGGGCGTATGGCCATGGGACAGCTGAGATCCTCGTTCCAGCAATTGTCCGATCCGGCCGAGCCTTTGGCCCATGGTGCCATGATCCTGGTGGCCGGCGCGCTGCTTCTCACTCCGGGTTTCTTTACCGACGCCGTCGGTTTTGCGCTGCTGATGCCGCCAGTGCGGCTGGCGGTTTACCGCTACCTGCGCGCCCGTGTCACAGTCACGCAGTTCCAGATGGGCCCCGGCAGCATGCAAGGCCGCCACTATCCCGGAACGGCCGGCCGGCCCAAAGACGTCATCGATGGCGATTACGAAGATGTGACGCCGGCAGACCGGCGCGGCGGGCCCTCCGGCTGGGTTGACGGTCCCCGTTGAGGAACCCGGACCAAGCTGGTAAGCACGGTCCAAAGCATATTTTCAGGAGTATCTACATGGCCGAAAACGGCGAAGCCCAGCAGCAGCCGCAAGTCCAGATGAACATTCTGGGCCAGTTCATCCGCGACATGTCGTTCGAAAACGTGATGGCGCAGAAAGGCACCGGCGGCGAGGTTCAGCCCGACGTCAGCGTGCAGGTGAACCTGGATGCGAAAAAACGTTCGGCCGAGAACCAGTATGAGGTTGTCACCAAACTGACCGTCGAGTCCAAGAACAAGGACAGCGGCAACGTCCTTTTCGTGCTGGAGCTGGAATATGTCGGCGTGTTCAACATTGTGGGTGTGCCGGAAGACCAGCTGCACCCGTTCCTGCTGATCGAATGCCCGCGCATGACCTTCCCGTTTCTGCGCCGTATCGTGTCGGACGTGACCCGCGATGGCGGCTTCCCGCCGCTGAACCTGGACAATATCGACTTTGTGGCGATCTACCGCAACGAGCTTGCCCGCCGCCAGCAGGAGGCCGCGGCCTCTGCGATGCCGCAGTAAGGTTCAAACCTTTGAAACGGAAAACGCCGCTTGGTTTCAGCGGCGTTTTCTTTTGCGGGTCTTGGCGGGATCAGGATGCCTTCCACAAAGCCGCATCGCCCAGTTTAGCCACGAACGCTTCGTGCGCTGCCAGCTCCTCCGCCGTGATCCGTGCGGGCAGGGGTGCTGAACGCGGCACAGGCCGCCAGTCGTCCTCGACCTGGGCCGAACTGGAGGAGGATTGGGCGGACAAGCCAAAATCCGGCTGCCGCCCGCCAATCAGCTCCAGATAGACATCAGCCAGGATCTCGGAGTCGAGCAGCGCGCCATGCAGGGTCCGGTTTGTGTTGTCGATGTTGAAGCGGCGGCATAGCGCATCCAGTGTCGCCGGCGACCCTGGAAACCGCTTGCGGGCCATTGCCAGCGTGTCGAGCGCCTGATCCATCGGCAGTTTCGGCAGGCCCATCCAGTCCAGTTCCGCATTCAGGAACTTCATATCGAAGCTGGCATTGTGAATGACCAGCCTGGAATCCTGCACGAAATCCAGAAACTTCCGGCCGATTTTTGCAAAGACAGGCTTGTCCCGCAGCGTCACCGCCCCGGGTTCCGGCTTCTGCGGCGGCTCCAGCAGGTCGGGACCGATACCGTGGACCGAAAACGCCTCTGCCGGCATTGAGCGTTCCGGATTGATATATTCGTGGAACGTCTTGCCGGTGGGCATGTGGTTATACAGCTCAACCGCACCGATTTCGACGATGCGGTCGCCGGAAAACGGATCAAACCCGGTGGTTTCGGTATCAAGAACGATTTCACGCATGGGCCAGTTTGCTCCTGATGTCTGCAACAATTTCTGCCACCTGCGCCTCGGCGTGTTCAAGCGTGTCCGTCACGATCACATAATCGGCGCGGGCCATCTTCTCCTCGATCGGCATCTGTTTTTGCAGAATCTGCCGGAACTGCTCAACCGTCATTGTGCCGCGGGCAAGAACCCGCTCTTGCTGAGTTTCCGCGTCCACCGTCACGCAGGCCACCGCGTCCATTTCCGCGTTGCCGCCGGTTTCAAACAGCAGCGGAATATCAAAGACCAAAACATCGCTTGTCGCGTCCGCCCTAAAGGACGCGCGGTCCTGCGCGACCAGCGGATGCACGATGGCCTCGATCCGCGTCAGAGCCTGCGGATCTGCACCAATGATGCGTTTCAGCGCGGCGCGGCTGACTTCCCCGTTCTCAATGGCGTCAGGAAATGCTTCCGCCATCGGCTGAACGGCCGCACCGCCTTTACCATACAGCCGGTGAACCGCGGCATCCGCATCCCAGACCGCGCAGCCCTGCGCCGCAAACAGCTGAGCGGTGGTGCTTTTGCCCATTCCGATGGACCCGGTAAGACCGAGGCTGAAGCTCATCCGAGCACCGCCTCCCGGGTGGCAGCGTCAACTTCAGGACGGTGCCCGAACCAGCGTTCGAACCCCGGAACGGCCTGGTGCAGCAGCATGCCAAGCCCGTCGACCACAGTGCAGCCGGCTTCCTCCGCCGTTTCCAGCAGGCCGGTTTTCAGCGGTGCATATATCAAGTCCGTCACGACGGCATCGGACCGCAAACCGTCCAGCGGCACACGCAACCGCGGTTTGCCAACCATACCCAGAGAGGTGGTGTTCACAATCAGCCTGCCTTCTTCGATGGCGTTGCCGGCCTGGAGCCATTCCACCACGCGGATCCGGTTGCCGAAATCCCTTTGCAACTGTTCCGCCCGCTCGCGTGTGCGGTTGCTCAGAAGGATCTCCGGGACCCCGGCCTCTATCAGCGAGGCAACCACTGCACGGCAGGCGCCGCCAGCCCCCAGCACAACGGCCGGCCCGGATTGAGGATCCCAATCCGGGGCGCCTTGATGCAGGTTGGTGATAAAGCCGTACCCGTCTGTGTTGTCAGCCAGGATGGTGCCGTCTTCTCGGAAAATCAGAGTGTTGGCCGCGCCGATCAGCTTCGCCCGGTCGGTGACCTTATCGGCAATCCCCATCACCGCTTCCTTGTGCGGGATCGTGACATTAGCCCCTACGAACCCCATCTTCGGCATTGCCCGGATGGCCTCTGCCAAGTCCGCAGGCTCCACATGCATCGGCACATAATGCCCGGCGATGCGATGGGTTTTCAGCCAGTGGCCATGCAGTTGCGGGGATTTCGAATGTGAAACCGGACAGCCGATCACGCCGGCGAGCGGGATTTTTGCTTCTGTCATTGCTCGATTACCCCTTGCAGACCCAGGTAACTGATAAGCTCCATCAGCGGCAATCCCAAGACATTAAAGTAACTGCCCTCGATGGAGGCGAACAGCCGCACACCTTCTTCCTCCAGCTTGTATGCCCCCACAGCGTGGCGGATGCTGTCCCAGTTGCGGCTGACATAATTTTCCAAATATGCGTCAGAGCAGTTGCGCATCACCAGCCGGACCTGTCCGACATGGCGCCAGATCGGCTCACCATCCCGATAGATCACGGCGGCCGACAACAGCATGTGCCGCTTGCCGCGCATCTGTTTCAGCTGGGACAATGCGATCTCTGCACTCGCCGGCTTGGAAAGAAGTTGCCCTTCGAAATCCAGGACCTGGTCGCACCCCAATACCAGCCTTCCCGGATGCTTGGCACTGATTTTGCGCGCCTTAGCTTCTGCCAGCGCATCGGCAATGTCCCGCGGCGGCGCTTGCTCTGCCAGCAGCGCGGTCTTGATCGCCAGCTCATCCAGTCTCGGAACATCCGTATCGAATTCGATCCCGGCCTGACGCAGCAGATGCGCCCGGATTTCGGAACCAGAAGCCAGCACAATGTGGGCAGTCATGTGGAAAACCCCGTGGGAAAGAAGCAGACGGTTTCAGGACGTTTTGTATGGTTTTCCGCGCTCAAGTAAAGACTCCAGGGGTTGACGCAAATCCCAGGATTCAACCCGCTGAGTCGTCCTTTGTGAGTCAGGATAACTTTGAATCCGTGGATATGCCGGCACTCCCCGGTTCATCCCTTTGTTATCCCCAAGCACGCGAAGGTAAAGACATCCTTAACGCGCCTTATTTTCCTGGCGCCGGCGGCAAATCCAGGACTCCTGTCCCTTCCGCGCTGGAATCTTATCCCTGCTGGGGATAAGCGGAGGAGGATTCACTTATCCACTGGAATCCACGCACACTACAAAAACATCATCCTTTAAATATTCATTTTTTATTAGGGTGATCAGACCTGACCGGGGAGAACTGCCCATGGACCTGAGCGACGTGATGTTCACGCTCTACCCATATGCCAAATCGCTTCACATCATGGCCGTGCTCAGCTGGATGGCCGGTCTTTTCTATCTCCCCCGTCTGTTTGTGTATCACGTGGAGCAGGCTGAGAATGTGCAGGAAGCCATTCCAATCTTCCTCACCATGGAAGAGAAGCTCCTCAGGATCATCATGCGCCCCGCCATGTATGTGTCCTGGGCCGCAGGGCTGTTTATCGTTCTGACCCCCGGCATAGTCGACTGGAGCTATGTCTGGCCCTGGACCAAGGGCGCGTCGGTCATCGCCATGACCTGGTTCCATCATTGGCTGCTGCTGCGCTACCGCGACTTCAAAGACGGGCGGAACACGCTGACGGGCCGGCAGTTCCGTATGATGAATGAGGTGCCCACTGTGCTGATGCTGGTGATCGTGGTTTCCGTCATCTTCAAATTCTAGCGCAGAGGCGCTGAAACAGGCCCAGCAGCGCCGGAACGCTTGCAGCCGGCGTTTGACTCATCTGAAACGAGTCCCTATGTATGGCTTTCAGCGGGCCCGTCCGGGTAACCGTGATTTCCAAACCTGTCGTGTGACCAACCCCCGGATGAGCGGGGAGTAGAGGCCGTATCTATATGACCGTGCAATCCCTGAATCTGGCTGACCTCAAGGCAAAAAGTCCCAAATCGCTGCTGGCGATGGCCGAGGAGCTGGAGATCGAAAACGCCTCGACCATGCGCAAGGGCGAGATGATGTTCCAGATCCTGCGGGAACGCGCAGATGAGGGCTGGGACATTGGCGGTGATGGGGTGCTGGAAGTGCTGCAGGACGGCTTTGGCTTCTTGCGCTCGCCCGAGGCAAACTACCTGCCCGGTCCGGACGATATCTATGTCTCCCCCGACATGATCCGCCAGTATTCTCTGCGCACCGGCGACACTGTGGAGGGACAGATCAAGGCGCCGCTGGAAACAGAGCGTTACTTCGCGCTGACCAACGTCACCATGATCAACTTTGAAGAGCCTGAAAAGGCCCGCCACAAGATCGCATTTGACAACCTCACCCCGCTTTACCCGGATGAGCGGCTGAAGATGGAGATCGAGGATCCCACCATTAAGGACCGTTCGGCGCGGGTGATCGACCTGGTTGCGCCGATCGGCAAGGGCCAGCGCTCGCTCATCGTGGCGCCGCCGCGCACCGGTAAGACGGTGATCCTGCAGAACATCGCGCATTCGATCGAGAAGAACCATCCGGAGTGCTACTTGATTGTTCTGCTGATCGACGAACGCCCGGAAGAGGTGACCGACATGCAGCGCTCGGTGAAGGGCGAGGTGGTCTCCTCCACTTTCGACGAGCCGGCGACCCGCCACGTTGCGGTGTCCGAGATGGTCATCGAAAAAGCCAAGCGTCTTGTCGAACATAAACGAGATGTTGTGATCCTTCTTGATTCGATCACAAGACTTGGTAGGGCGTTCAACACTGTCGTGCCGTCTTCGGGTAAAGTTCTGACCGGTGGTGTCGATGCAAACGCCCTGCAGCGGCCGAAACGCTTTTTCGGTGCCGCCCGGAACATCGAAGAAGGCGGCTCGCTCACCATCATCGCCACCGCGCTGATCGACACCGGCTCGCGTATGGACGAGGTGATCTTCGAAGAATTCAAGGGCACCGGTAACTCTGAACTCGTCCTGGATCGCAAGATTGCGGACAAGCGCGTGTTCCCGGCTATCGACATCCTCAAGTCCGGCACCCGGAAAGAGGATCTTCTGGTCGACAAGGGCGATCTGGCGAAGACCTTTGTGCTGCGCCGTATCCTGAATCCGATGGGTACCACAGACGCCATTGAATTCCTGCTGTCCAAGCTGAAGCAGACCAAAAGCAACTCCGAGTTCTTCGACTCGATGAATACCTGATCCGGGCCGGCGAGAGAGAAGGGCCACCCAATGGACACGATCTTTGCGCTGGCCTCCGCTCAAGGGAAGGCCGGGGTCGCGGTGATCCGCGTCTCCGGCCCGTTGGCGCTTACCGCCGGCGCACAGCTTTGCGGCGGTCATTTGCCGGCGCGCGGAACTAGCCTGCGAATCCTGCAGGACGAATCAGGAGAGCGACTCGATGAAGCGCTGGTCCTGAGCTTTACCGCTCCTCATAGCTTCACCGGCGAAAATACCGTTGAATTTCAAACACATGGAAGTACCGCAGTCGTTTCCGCTGTGCTCGATTCGTTGCGACGAATCGATGGCCTGAGAATAGCCGAACCCGGTGAATTCACTCGCCGTGCTTTGGAAAACGGTCATCTGGACCTAGCTCAGGTAGAGGGGCTGGCCGATCTGATTGACGCTGAAACTGAGGCACAGCGCAAACAAGCGCAGGTGATTCTCGCCGGCGGGCTCGGCCGGCTGGCGGAAGACTGGCGGGGCAAACTGATCCGCGCTGCGTCTTTGATCGAAGTGACCATCGACTTCGCCGACGAGGACGTGCCGGTGGATGTCACCCCCGAGGTTTCAGCACTTCTGGCGGATGTCCAGGCCGGCCTTGAGAAGGAGACTGCCGGTGTCAGGATTGCAGAGCGGATCCGCAGCGGTTTTGAGGTGGCAATCGTCGGCGCTCCGAATGTCGGAAAATCCACGCTGCTGAACGCGCTTGCCGGCCGGGAGGCCGCAATCACATCTGAATATGCTGGCACCACCCGGGATATTATCGAAGTCCGCATGGACCTTGCCGGCCTGCCCGTGACTCTTCTTGATACCGCCGGCTTGCGTGATACCGATGATCATGTCGAAGGGATCGGTATCGCCTTGGCCCGAAAACGGGCACAGGATGCTGACCTGCGCGTTTTTCTGGCAGAACGGGACGAAGTCCTGGATGTCGAAATGCAGCAGGGGGACATCCGGCTTCTGCCCAAGGCAGATTTGCGTGACGACGCCGGCGATGCGATTTCCGGCCAGTCAGGGCAGGGGATTGACCGTCTGGTTGATCATATCTCAAAAGTGTTGCAAAACCGGTCAGCTCAAGCCGGTATCGCCACGCGTGCGCGGCATCGCGATGCGATGGTTTCGGCGCTGGCCAGCCTGGCTGAAGCGCAGGAAATCCTGAAACGCGGCCCCGAGTTCTATGATATAGCGGCCGAAGAAATGCGATCGGCTATTCGGGCACTGGAAATGCTGGTTGGGCGGATTGGTGTAGAGAATCTCCTGGACGAGATTTTCTCGAGTTTTTGCCTGGGGAAATGAAGGAGTGTTTCACGTGAAACATTCAGCTTATGACGTGATCGTAGTAGGCGGCGGACACGCCGGCAGCGAAGCCGCCCATGCAGCAGCGCGGATGGGGGTTCGGACAGCGCTGGTGACGCTGGACCGTAACGGTATTGGCGTCATGTCCTGTAATCCGGCGATTGGCGGATTGGGCAAAGGGCACCTGGTCCGCGAAATCGACGCGCTGGACGGTGTGATGGGTCGGGTGGCTGACCTCGCCGGCATTCAGTTCCGCTTGCTGAACCGTCGCAAAGGACCGGCGGTGCAGGGGCCGCGAGCGCAATCGGACCGGGCGATCTATCGGCGCGAAATGCTGCGGCTGACGGAGGCGCAGGAAAATCTGGATATCGTAGAAGGAGAGGTTACTGACTTTCTCCTGCAAGGAAACGCCGTCGCCGGCGTGACCCTGGCCGACGGCAGTGAAATTTCGAGTAAGTCGGTCATCCTGACGTCCGGAACCTTCTTGCGCGGCGTTATTCACATAGGTGACGTTTCCAAACCGGGCGGACGTATGGGGGATAAGCCATCGGTCAAGCTGGCGGAGCGTTTGGACAGCTTCAGACTGCCTTTGGGCCGTCTGAAAACAGGGACACCTCCGCGGCTGGATGGCAGGACGATCAACTGGGATATCCTAGAAGCGCAGCCAGGAGATGAGGATCCTGTTTTCTTTTCCTTCCTGACAAAGGCGGCCAGCGCAAAACAAGTTTCTTGCGGCATCACCCACACCAACGCGAAAACCCACGAGATCATACAGAAGAATCTGGGACGGTCTGCAATGTACGGTGGGCATATCGAAGGGGTTGGCCCGCGTTACTGTCCGTCGATCGAAGATAAAATTGTGCGTTTCGCCGACAAAGACTCGCACCAGATCTTTCTGGAACCTGAGGGTGTAACAGACCACACCGTCTACCCCAACGGCATCTCCACCAGCCTGCCGCAGGATGTTCAGGAGGATTATGTTCATTCGATTCTTGGGTTGGAACAAGCAGTTATCCTTCAACCGGGATACGCCATTGAGTATGACTACGTTGACCCGCGGGCTTTGACTCTGGAGCTGAGGCTGAAAGATGTTCCCGGGCTGTATCTTGCCGGCCAGATAAACGGCACAACAGGGTATGAGGAGGCCGCAGCGCAGGGAATGGTTGCCGGCCTGAACGCCGCCCGCGCCACCTTGGGGGAGGGTCCGGTCAGCTTCAGTAGATCCAATAGCTATATCGGTGTTATGATCGATGATCTCACCACCAACGGCGTTACTGAACCCTATAGGATGTTTACGTCCCGCGCGGAATTCAGGCTTTCACTGCGGGCTGATAATGCTGACCAGCGCTTGACCCCCTTGGCTATCGAGATTGGCTGCGCCGGCAAACAACGCCAGGCGGCCTTTCTAGAGAAGAGTGATCGATTGGGGCAAGCGTGTTCCGTCTTGGAAGCGAAAAGCTTTACGCCAAAACAGGTTGCTGCGGCGGGGATCCGGGTGAATCAGGACGGAAACCGTCGTTCCGGGATGGAGGTTCTGGCATTCCCTGATGTGGAATTCGAGGATATCGTGCCCCTTATGCCTGAGCTGGAAGGTGTCGATCCCGATATCCGCCGGCAGGTTGAGCGTGATGCGCTTTACGCAAACTACATTGCGCGCCAGGAAAGGGAAATCTCCGCTATGAAGCGGGATGAGGGGTATGTGATCCCCACGGGTTATTCCTATGACGGTATCGAGGGGCTGTCGAAAGAACTGCAGCAAAAGCTGTCTTTGGCGCGCCCTGAGACCCTGGCGCAAGCGGCGCGGATTGATGGGATGACGCCGGCGGCGCTGGCGCTCCTGTTGGCCCGTCTTCGCCGGGATCAATCGCGGCAGGGTAAATCCGCATGAATGATAAGCGTATCCTCGAGGAGTTGAATGTTTCACGTGAAACATTGGCGAGGCTGGAGGCTTTCGAGCAGGTCATAAAGAAATGGAATCCCAAGATCAACTTGGTTTCTAAATCCAGCCTGGAACTCTTGTGGTCTCGGCACATTGCGGATTCTGTTCAGGTTTTCCGCTGCGTTGACGCCCCTGATCACTGGGTGGACATCGGAAGCGGCGGCGGATTTCCGGGCCTGATTGTTTCGATTCTGGCTGCAGACGAAGCCCCGGAAATGAAGACTACCTTGATTGAAAGTGATCAGCGCAAGTCAGCGTTCCTTCGTACCGCTGCACGGGAATGCGGTGCGAAGGTTACGGTGATTTCCAAACGTATTGAGCACGCAGACCCGCAGAACGCGGAGGTTCTTTCCGCGCGCGCGCTGGCGGATCTGTCCCTTCTGCTGGAGTTCTCAGAGCGGCATCTTGCCGCCGGAGGAACTGCCCTGTTCCCCAAAGGGGAGAGCTGGAAAAAAGAAGTGGATAACGCGCGGCAGCGATGGCGGTTTGATGCGGAACCAGTTAAAAGTCTGACAGAACAAGAAGCAGTAATCCTGAAAATAAAGGGAGTGGCCCGTGTCTGATTATTCCCGCCCGGAGGGGCCTCGTATCATCGCGGTCGCAAATCAAAAAGGCGGGGTGGGGAAGACAACAACGGCAATAAACCTTGCTGCCGCCTTGGTGGAATGCGGGTTGCGGGTTCTGGTTGTCGACCTGGATCCGCAAGGGAACGCTTCAACCGGGCTCGGGATTGAGCCCGCTGACCGGGAACTGACAACTTACGATCTATTGGTGGAGGATGCCTCGCTGACGGATGTCATTCGTCAGACAGAAATCGAGGACCTGTGCATCATCCCTGCAACTGTGGACCTCAGCTCCGCGGATATCGAACTTTTCACTAATGAAAAGCGCAGCTTCCTTCTGCATGACGCTCTGCGTCAGACGGCTATGGACGACTACGATTGGGATTATGTCCTGATTGATTGCCCTCCATCCCTGAACCTTCTGACCGTAAATGCGATGGTAGCGGCGCATTCCGTTCTGATCCCGCTGCAAAGCGAGTTCTTTGCGCTGGAAGGGGTCACGCAACTGATGCTGACGATCCGGGAGGTGCGACAGTCGGCGAATCCCAATTTGCGGATTGAGGGAATCGTTTTGACGATGTTCGACCGGCGCAACAACCTGTCGCAGCAGGTGGAGCAGGATGCGCGAGATAACCTGGGGGATCTGGTGTTTCAAACAAAAATTCCCCGTAACGTGCGGGTGAGCGAAGCGCCATCCTACGCGCTACCTGTTCTGAATTACGATACCAACTCTCTGGGAGCGCAGGCCTACCGCGCCCTGGCGGAAGAAATCCTGAATAAACATCACAAGATAGCGGCCTAAATGCAGAAAAAGAACCGGAGGCAACCATGGCAGACAAAAAAACAAAACCGCGCGGGCTGGGCCGGGGGTTGTCGGCATTGATGGCAGATGTGAACCCTGCACCGGTAAGCACCCAGGCAGAGGCGCCGAGGAATGCAGAAGTGCTGGTCCCGATCGAAAAGATTGTTGCCAACCCGAACCAGCCGCGCCGGCAGTTTCTGAAGGAAGATCTGGATGACCTGACGGCGTCCATCAAGGAAAAAGGCGTCCTGCAGCCGCTGATCGTTCGGCCAAAGGCAGGCGGAATGTACGAAATCGTGGCCGGCGAACGCCGCTGGCGCGCTTCGCAAGCAGCGCAGCTGCATGAAGTTCCGGTCCTGATCCGCGAATACTCTGATCTGGAGATGATGGAAGTTGCCATCATCGAAAACATCCAGCGTTCCGATCTGAACGCGATGGAGGAAGCGCAGAGCTATAAGCAACTGATGGAGAAGTTCGGCCATACCCAAGAAAAGATGGCGGAGGCGCTTGGCAAGAGCCGCAGCCACATCGCCAACTTGGTGCGGCTGCTGCATCTGCCGGAAGATGTTCAAATTCTGGTGCAGGAACGAAAACTGTCAGCTGGACATGCGCGCGCGCTGATCACTTCTGATAACGCGTCCGAGCTGGCGCGGAAGATCGTAAAGGGCGGTTTGTCGGTCCGGGCAACTGAAGCTTTGGTCAAGAAAGACGCTGCCGGAATCCGGACGGCACCGGCGAAGAAGCCAAAGCCTGAGGCGGAGAAAGATGCGGATACCCGGGCCCTGGAAGGGGACCTGTCGGCGATGCTGAAGATGAAGGTCTCGATTGACCATAAGCCCGGTGGCGAGAGCGGGTCCGTGACGATCAGTTATGAGAACCTGGATCAGCTGGATGAGCTGTGCAATATGCTCAGCCGTTAGGGCGGGACCAGATAAAGGTCAGTACAGCCGTGAGAACCACAGCTTGGATGCCCAATATATGACCGGGCGCGCCAAGCAGGAGAGATAGCCCGAAGACGGCGGCAATCGAGACGGTTGCCGCCTTTTTTGCGCCCGGCCGGATCGCACCGCGTTCCCGCCAATCCAGGATCATCGGGCCAAAAACATTATGCGCAACGATCCAGTTGTGCAAACGGTCGGACGAATTGGCAAAGAAGAATGCGGCGAGAAGGAGGAACGGCACAGTTGGCAGAAGAGGCAGGACAATCCCGATTACCGCTAAGGCCACGCAGCAGAGTCCTAAGCCGGCATAAAGGAAACGCATTGCCTCAATCCATCAACAAGTCGCGGAGCACCGCATTCAAAACAGCACGTCCTTGAGCGGTCGCGCGAAGTCTCTTCTCAGAGATAGTTACCATACCAAGGTCTACAAGGTCGTTAAGCTTGCTTTCCGGAAGGTGCCGGCCAGAAAGCTGACTGAAACGTACCATATCCAGACCCTCGCTCAGGCGCATCCCCATCATCAGGTATTCTGCCGCAGCATCTTCCCTGGTCAGGGGAACTCGCAGGGATTCCCCGTTGCCGGCCTTTGCCGCTTGCAGCCATGCGCCCGGAGCAAGGTGGGTTTCTGTGGCATAACGAACGCCGCCTAACGTCAACCTGCCGTGGGCACCGGGGCCGATACCGGCATAGTCGCCGTAACGCCAGTAGATGAGGTTATGGCGAGACTCTGCGCCTGGCCTGGCGTGGTTGGATATCTCGTAACATGCCATGCCGTGCGCCGCGGTTAGATCCTGGGTGGCCAGGTACATGTCAGCGGCGGTGTCATCCTCTGGCAGGCCGCGCAGCTTGCCCCTGGCGTAGCGGTCGCCGAAGGCAGTGCCGTCCTCAATGGTGAGCTGATAGAGAGAGAGGTGGTCAATGGCCATCGACAGAGCCTCTTTCAGCTCTGCTTTCCAAGCCTCCAGAGTCTGGCCCTGACGCGCGTAGATCAGATCGAAGCTTACCCGGTCAAAGCAATCCCGGGCGATGTCGAAGGCCGCCCTTGCTTCTGCGACACTGTGAATGCGCCCGAGCCTGCGCAGGTCCTCGTCGTTCAGGGCCTGAATGCCCATGGAGACCCTGTTGACGCCGGCGTCCCGGTAGCCGGCAAAGCGGCCGGCCTCGACGGAGCCTGGGTTTGCCTCCAGAGAAATTTCCATGTCATTAGCGAACGGCCAGATTTCACGTGCTCGCGCGATGACGGCGGCAACGGTATCAGGATGCATCAGGGATGGGGTGCCGCCGCCGAAGAAAATCGTGTTAAGAACGCGGCCGGAGAGCTGTTCGGAGAGTCTGTCGAGTTCAGACAGATAGGCTCTAACCCATAGCGTCTGATCTATTTTTGCAGAGACGTGACTGTTGAAGTCGCAATAGGGGCATTTGGCCTGGCAGAAGGGCCAATGCACGTAAAGGCCAAAGCCCCCATTGCGCCAGTCATCCACTGAAACAGCCCTGCACGAACTGGGCCAGCGCCTTGCCGCGGTGGCTGATCTTGTTCTTTTCCGCCGGGTCCATCTCGGCGCAGGTGATTTCGTAACCGTCGGGCTGGAACATCGGGTCATAGCCGAAGCCATGCCCGCCGCGGATTGGCCAGACCAGCTGGCCCGGCATCACGCCTTCAAATACCTCGTCATGGCCATCGGGCCAGGCGACGACCAAGGTGCAGCGGAACTGGGCAGTGCGGGGCGCGGCGGCGCCGGCTGCGGTCAGCTCGTCATTGGCGCGGGTCATCGCCATCTTGAAGTCGCGGCCGTCCGGGGTCTCGGCCCAGTCGGCGGTGTAAACGCCGGGGGCGCCGTTCAGCGCATCTATAGTGATGCCGGAGTCATCGGACAGGGCAGGGAGACCGGTTGCCTTGGCGGCGGCATGGGCCTTGATCCGGGCATTGCCGACAAAGGTGTCTTCGGTCTCTTCCGGTTCCGGCAGGTTCATCTCGCCGGCACCGATTACCGTCACGCCGTAGGGGGCGAGGATCTCGGCGATCTCGCTCAGCTTGCCCTTGTTGTGGGTGGCGACAAGCAGCTTGCCGCCTTCCAGTTTGCGGGTCATTTGGATGCGGCCTTCTGCATCTCTGCAAGCTCGACAGTGCCTTTGGCCGCAAGGTCCATCAGCTCGTTCATCTGATCACGGGAGAAGACAGAGCCTTCAGCCGACATCTGCACTTCGATCAGCTTGCCGGAGCCTGTCATGATGAAATTGCCGTCGACGCCAGCTTCGGAGTCTTCGGGGTAATCCAGGTCCAGAACCGGCTGGCCGGCATAGATGCCGCAGGATACTGCAGAGACCGGGTCCAGCAGCGGGTCGATGTGAACATCGCCGGCTTTCATCAGCTTGTTGACCGCCAGCCGCAGCGCGACCCAGCCGCCGGTGATCGAGGCGCAGCGGGTGCCGCCATCGGCCTGCAACACGTCGCAGTCGACGGTGATCTGGCGTTCACCCAGGGCAACGCGGTCGACCCCGGCCCGCAGGGCACGGCCGATCAGTCGCTGGATTTCCACGGTGCGTCCGCCCTGCTTGCCCGACGAAGCCTCGCGGCGCATCCGGGTGTTGGTGGCGCGGGGCAGCATGCCGTATTCGGCTGTGACCCAGCCCAGTCCGGTGCCCTTGATGAAGGGCGGCACGCGGTCCTCGATGGTGGCGGTGCACAGGACGTGGGTGTCGCCAACCTTGATCAGGCAGGAGCCCTCCGCGTGTTTGGTAAAGCCGGTCTCGATCGACACGGGGCGCATTTCGTTCAGTTCTCGTCCTGAGGGTCGCATGGCACATCCTTTGTTAGCTGGGTTGGGGATATCCCCCGGGAGCGGGGCTATGCAAGCCCGATTGACCTTTTGCCGCTCAGCTCTTTAATGACATCCGGGTAACGGGTTCCTATGTTTAAACCGTAAGAAATACTGGATGAACGATGAGCAATCCGAGCAACATTCTGGAGGACCTGAACGACCGCTCCCGGGAGGTGTTCCGGGCTGTGGTGGAAAGCTATCTGGAAAGCGGCGACCCGGTGGGCAGCCGCACCCTGACGCGGTCGCTGAGTGAGAAAGTCAGCGCGGCGACAGTGCGCAACGTGATGCAGGATCTGGAGTTTCTGGGCCTGCTGAACAGCCCGCATGTCAGCGCTGGGAGGGTGCCGACGCAGCTGGGATTGCGGATGTTTGTCGATGGCCTGCTGGAAGTCGGCGATCTGAATGTGCAGGACCGCGAGAAAATCGACGCGACGCTGGGCCGCAATGCCGGCGATGTGGGCGGGATGCTGGACCGGGTGGGGGCGGCGCTGTCCGGGGTGACACAAGGCGCGTCGCTGGTGCTGACGCCCAAGCATGAGGCCGAGATCCGCCATATCGAGTTTGTCTCGCTCGCGCATGACCGGGCACTGGTTGTGCTGGTGTTCTCTGACGGTCATGTGGAAAACCGGCTGTTTACCCCGCCGCCGGGGCAGACCCCCAGTTCGATGCGGGAGGCTGCGAATTTCCTGAACGCGCTTATTGAGGGTAAGACCCTGAGCGGAGTGCGGCGGGAAATTCAAAAGGAGATCGCAGCGCGGCGTCAGGAAATCGACAGCCTTGCGCACGCAATGATCGAAAGCGGCCTGGCAGTTTGGGAAGATGACGGAAGCGAGCAGGCCCGTCTGATCGTGCGCGGCCGGGCGAATCTCCTGGCGGAGCCGGGTGCGGCGGAGGAGCTGGAGCGGATCCGTACCTTGTTTGACGATCTGGAGCGTAAGCGTGATATTGCTGAATTCCTGGAACTGACGGAAGACGGCGAGGGCGTGCGTATTTTTATCGGTTCGGAGAACAAACTTTTTTCACTTTCGGGTTCCTCTTTGGTGGTGTCTCCCTATATGAACGCGGATCGAAAGATCATCGGTGCGGTGGGGGTCATTGGCCCGACGCGCCTGAATTACGGACGGATTGTGCCGATCGTGGACTACACGGCACAGCTGGTCGGCAAGCTGTTGTCCGACCGGAGTTAGAGGTGAAACATGGCAGAGCTCAAGGACGAAGACTTTCTGGATGACATCGCCGCCGCCGAGGCTGAAGAGCTGGCAGCGCAGACCGAGGAATTTGATGATGCCTCGTTGGAAATCGATGCGCTCCGGGCGGAACGGGATGAGCTGAAAGACCGCTTCATGCGGGCGCTGGCGGATGCGGAAAACGCCCGCAAGCGCGGCGACAAGGCGCGCCGTGAGGCGGAGCAGTACGGCGGCTCGAAGCTGGCCCGCGATATGCTGCCGGTGTACGACAACATGAAACGTGCGATCGAAGCCGCAACCGACGAGCAGCGCGAGGTGTCCGCGGCCTTGATCGAAGGTGTCGAATTGACCATGCGCTCGCTGCTGGGTGTGTTCGAAAGACACGGTATCCGGGTCGTTTCGCCGGAGGTCGGCGACAAGTTCGATCCGCAGGTGCACGAGGCGATGTTTGAGGCTCCAGTGCCGGGCACCAAGGCCGGCGACATCATTCAGGTGTCGGCAGAAGGCTTCATGCTGCACGACCGTTTGCTGCGTGCGGCGCAGGTTGGCGTGTCGTCCACTCCGGCCAGCTGATGAACAGGCCCTAAGTGGCCTGTGCCTCCCGCGGGAGTATTTCAGGAAAGATGAAAGAGCGGTCCCGGTTGGGGCCGCTCTTTCGTTTCAGCTAGCTGCTTCTTTGAGCTTGTAAAGCATCTCCAGCGCTTCGCGTGGCGACAGCTCGTCCGGGTGGATCGCTGCAAGCATTTTTTCGGCAGGGGAAGGACCGGCCGGAGCCTTGGGCTGCTGCGGCGGGGCAGCCGCAAAGAGGGGCAGGTCGTCAATCTGGATCTTGGACCCGCCTTCGCGGCTGCTCTGTTCCAGCATGTCGAGAACATCCCTTGCACGTGCAACGACGGACGCAGGGAGACCGGCGAGCTGGGCGACCTGGACGCCGTAAGAACGGTCAGCGGCGCCTTTGCGCACCTCATGCAGGAAGATCACCTCGCCCTCCCATTCCTTGACTGCCACGGTGGCGTTGTCGACGCCTTCCAGCTTGGCGGCGAGCTGGGTCAGCTCATGGTAATGGGTGGCGAACAGGGCCCTGGACCGGTTGACTTCATGCAAGTGCTCTAGCGTGGCCCAAGCGATGGAGAGGCCGTCATACGTGGCGGTACCGCGGCCGATTTCATCGAGAATGACCAAGGCGCGGTCGTCTGCTTGATTCAGGATGGCGGCGGTTTCGACCATCTCCACCATGAAGGTAGAGCGGCCGCGCGCCAGGTCATCCGATGCCCCAACACGGCTGAAAAGCTGGCTGACAATACCGATATGAGCGCCGTCTGCGGGGACGTAGCTGCCCATCTGGGCGAGCAGGGCGATGAGTGCGTTTTGCCGAAGGAAGGTCGATTTACCGGCCATGTTCGGGCCGGTCAGAAGCCAGACGGCTGCGCCGTCCTGCGCGGTGAGGTCGCAGTCATTGGCCACGAAGGTCTCGCCGCCTTGCTGGCGCAGGGCCTGCTCCACAACCGGGTGTCGTCCGCCTTCCACGTGAAACGCCCGGCTGTTGTCGACCTTAGGGCGGGTCCAGTTCTCGCCGCGGGCCAGATCCGCCAGCGCCGTCAGCAGGTCCAGTTCCGCCAGCCCGCGGGCGGCGGTGTTGAGGCGGGCCGCAGTGTCCAGAATAGCGCCGGAAAGCCTTGTATAGAGCCGCTTTTCGATCTCCAGCGCCAGGTTCCCGGCGTTCAGGATACGGGTTTCGATCTCGCTCAGCTCCACCGTGGTGAACCGCACCTGGTTGGCAGTGGTCTGGCGGTGGATGTAGGTCTCGTTCAGCGGCGGCGACATCATCTTGTCCGCGTGGGTCGCAGTCGTTTCGATGAAGTAGCCCAGCACGTTGTTGTGCTTGATCTTCAGGGAGGAGACGCCGGTGTGCTCTGCGTATTTCCGCTGCATGGATGCGATGACCGAGCGGCCCTCGTCACGCAGGGTGCGGGCTTCGTCCAGTTCGGGGTCGTAGCCAGCAGCGATGAAACCGCCATCGCGGGCCAGAAGTGGCGGTTCGGCGACGAGGGCGGCGTCCAGCAGCGACAGAAGGTCATCGAACCCCTGCAGATCCGAGACTGCTCCGGCCACAAGTGCGGGAAGCTCCATCCGGCTGCAGAGGCCTGCGATCACTTCTGCCTGCGACAGCCCGTTGCGGATAGCGGCCAGGTCGCGCGGGCCGCCGCGCTCCAAAGCCAGGCGGGAGAGCGCACGGTCAAGGTCCGGTGTCTTTCGCAAGGCAGCGCGCAGATCTTCAGCAGTCCGCGTGTGCTCAACCGCGAAATCCAAGGCTGCGAGACGCCGATGGATTGTGTCCAGATTGCGTGAGGGACTGGACAGGCGCTGTTCCAGCAGCCGGGCGCCGCCGGGTGTAACCGTCCGGTCCACCACCGACAGCAGCGAGCCTGCACGGCCGCCGGACAGGGAACGGGTCAGCTCCAGATTGCGGCGGGTGGCGGCGTCGATCTGAACGACCCGATCCTGGGCTTCCTGCTGTGGCGGCTGCATCAGCGGCAGCTTGCCCTTTTGTGTGATCTCAAGATAGTCGATCAGCGCGCCCATCGCAGAGACTTCGGCGCGGGTGAAGGTGCCGAAGCCGTCCAGTGCGCTCACATTGAACAGGGAGCAGATCCGCTTTTCCGCTGCGGTGCTGTCAAAGCTGGCCTTACCCAGCGGAGTAAGCGGAATCTTGTATTCATCGGCCACCGGGCGGGCGGCATCATAGGCTGGCCCATCCGCAACGATCAGTTCCGAAGGCGCCAGGCGGGCCAGTTCCGGAGAGAGGCGCACCCGGGCAACCGGCATCACGTGAAACGCGCCGGTGGAAATATCAGCCCAAGCCAGCGCGGCCTCATCCCGCAGTTCGGAATAGGACACCAGGAAATTGTGGCGCCGTGCCTCCAGCAGGGAGTCCTCGGTTAGTGTGCCGGGGGTGACCAGCCGCACCACATCGCGTTTCACCACCGATTTCGAGCCGCGTTTCTTGGCTTCGGCCGGGCTTTCCAGCTGCTCCCCGACAGCGACGCGGAAGCCTTTGCGGATCAGGGTCAGCAGGTAACCTTCTGCGGCATGAACCGGCACGCCGCACATAGGAATATCGTCACCATTGTGCTTGCCGCGTTTGGTCAGCGCGATGTCCAGCGCCTCTGCCGCGTTCACGGCGTCCTCAAAGAACATCTCGTAGAAGTCGCCCATCCGGTAGAAGAGCAGCGCGTCCGGATGCGCTGCTTTGATTTCCAGATACTGCGCCATCATGGGCGTTACGGTCATGAAAAGTCCCCCGGGGTCGTCTTTGCAAGACATCTACAATGGGGGCGGAGCGAGGAAAACCCGGATATGGCTGCCGCCAGGGGACCCGGCGGCAGCCTGCTGTCAGTAGAGGTTGCGCAGCGTGTCAGGCATCGTGTTCACAATGGAGAGCGATACTGTGCTGAGCTGCTGCTGCGCCTGCAATGCCAGCAGCTTGGTTGCGGCCTCTTCAATGCTGGTGTCGATCATAGAGCTGACACCCCGGGTGAGCGCATCCGACTGCTTGCTGACGTAATCGCCTTGGCCGGCAAGCTGATTGGCGCTGGATCCCAGAGCTGCAGAACCTTCGATTGCGTAGGCAAGAAAACCTTCGATTTCCCCCAGGGCGGTCAGGGCGCTGGCGCTGTCAGTGATTGCGGTCCGGTTGCCGAGATCAAACTGCGGGCTGCCTTCAAAATCCACACCGTCAACGCTGAGGGTGCTCAGGCTGCCGTCGGTGGAGATCGCGGACGGTACTGTCAGCCCGGTGCTGCCGGCACCGTCGACATCGGTCTTCAAAAGGTTCACCCCGTTAAAGCCGGAAGACGAGATGATCGAATTGATCTGCTCGGTCTTCTTTGCCATGGCGGTCTCATACTTGCTGAAGTCACCCATGCCGCTGCTGGCCATGATAGCCAGTGACCGCATCTCGGTCAGGGTTTCGGTGATCTGTTCTGCGCCAGCCGAGGCGACCGCCACTGTGGCCTCGCCCAGCGACAAAGAGTCCGACACCGAACGCAAGCCGGAAATATCCGAGTTCATCAGCTCGGAGATCGCCCAAAGGGCCGCATTATCCTGTGCGGAGTTAATGGTCTGACCGGTGGAAATGCTGTCTTGCGTTTGATTGAGCTGAGAATTGACTCCGCCCAATGTTTGCAAGGCCACCATCGCCCCGGAATTGTTGTGGAAACTTATCATTCCTCACTTTTCCTTTGATCCTATGCCCTTGGCGGGCGGACAAACGCCGTTCTGACCGTTGCTTGCAGGCCTTGGTTTCCTGGCCTCAGCGCCACCTGTGAGACAGGTGCGCATTAAGACCTATTAAGGAAATACAGCATTCAACGGTCTGCTTTGAGGCGAAATCCTGACGGAATCTATCGTCTTTTAGCCGCTTTTTTCTAAAATCTGGCGATACAGATTCTTGAAACCCCGGATTGAGGGGCGCGGTGGGCTGGGATAAGACGGTCGGCGACGAGGAGAGGACAAGAGATTAAATGCCCAAGAACAAGATCACCGACGAGGAAGCCCTGGCGTTTCACCTGGAGCCGTCTCCGGGCAAATGGGAGATCAACGCTACCGTCCCGATGACCACGCAACGGGATTTATCGCTGGCGTATTCTCCGGGTGTTGCGGTGCCTTGCGAGGCAATCGCTGAGAATCCCGAAACAGCCTATGACTATACCAACAAGGGCAACCTGGTTGCAGTGATCTCCAACGGCACTGCGGTGCTGGGCCTGGGCAACCTGGGCGCGCTGGGCTCCAAGCCGGTGATGGAAGGCAAATCGGTCCTCTTCAAACGCTTTGCCGATGTGAACTCGATCGACATCGAGCTGGACACAGAAGATCCGGACAAGTTCATCGAAGCAGTCAAGCTGATGGGTCCGACCTTTGGCGGCATCAATCTGGAAGACATCAAGGCGCCGGAATGCTTTATCATTGAGCAGAAGCTCAAGGAAGAAATGGACATTCCCGTCTTCCACGACGACCAGCACGGCACCGCTGTGATTTGTGCGGCGGGACTGATCAACGCGCTGCATCTGTCAGGTAAGAAGATCGAGGACGTGAAGATCGTCCTCAACGGGGCAGGGGCCGCCGGTATCGCCTGTATCGAGCTGCTGAAATCCATGGGCGCGCGGCATGAAAATTGCATCGCTTGCGATACCAAGGGCGTGATCTATCAGGGCCGTACTGAGGGCATGAACCAGTGGAAATCGGCGCACGCCGTCAGCACTGATCTGCGTACTCTGGAAGAGGCGATGCGCGGCGCCGACGTGTTCCTGGGCGTCTCGGTCAAGGGTGCCGTGACACAGGACATGGTGGCCTCGATGGCTGATAACCCGGTGATCTTTGCCATGGCAAACCCGGATCCGGAGATCACTCCGGAAGAAGCGCATGAGGTGCGTGTGGATGCCATCGTCGCCACTGGCCGCTCGGATTACCCGAACCAGGTCAACAACGTTCTGGGCTTTCCCTATCTGTTCCGCGGCGCGCTGGACATTCATGCCCGCGCGATCAATGACGAGATGAAGATCGCTTGCGCCCATGCGCTGGCGGCGCTGGCGCGCGAGGATGTGCCGGATGAGGTTGCGCTGGCCTATGGCAAGTCACTGACCTTCGGACGTGATTACATCATCCCGACACCGTTCGACCCGCGGCTGATTCACCGGATTCCGCCAGCGGTTGCCAGGGCGGGCATGGACACCGGCGCGGCGCGCCGCCCGATCGTGGATATGGACGCCTATGAAGTTGGCCTGAAATCGCGGATGGACCCCACGGCGTCGATCCTTCGCGGGTTGAACGCCCGGGCCCGTTCCGCCCAGTCTCGGATGATCTTCGCCGAGGGCGACGATCCGCGCGCGCTGCGTGCCGCGGTGATGTACCAGCGTTCCGGCTTTGGTAAATCGCTGGTTGTCGGCCGGCAGGATGACGTGCGGGTCAAACTGGAGGCAGCAGGCCTTGGCGATGCGGTGCGCGAGCTGGAGATTATCAACGCCGCCAACACACCGCATTTCGAGTTGTACAAGGATTTCCTGTACCGACGCCTGCAGCGCAAGGGCTTCGATCGCAAGGACATCCACCGCCTGGTGGGCCGCGACCGCCATGTGTTCTCCAGCCTGATGCTGGCGCATGGGCATGGCGACGGTCTGGTGACCGGCGCGACCCGCAAATCCGCGCATGTGCTGGACCGGATCAACCATGTTTTCGATGCCGATGCGGATCACGGAGTGGCGGGTGTCACCGCGCTGCTGCACAAGGGACGGATCGTGCTGATCGGCGATACGCTGGTGCATGAATGGCCTGACGAAAATCACTTGGCCAACATCGCGGAGCGTGCAGCAGTGGTGGCCCGCCATATGGGTCTCGAGCCGCGGGTGGCTTTCGTCAGCTTCTCAACCTTCGGGTATCCGGTGTCGGAACGCGCGGAAAAGATGCATGTTGCACCAACCGTTCTGGACAAGCGCGGCGTCGATTTCGAATACGAAGGCGAGATGACCGTCGACGTGGCATTGAATGAGCGGGCGCAGCGGTATTACCCGTTCCAGCGTCTGACCGGCCCGGCCAATATCCTGATTGTGCCGGCCCGCCACTCGGCCTCGATCTCGGTCAAGCTGATGCAGGAGATGGGCGGCGCCACGGTGATCGGACCGATCCTGTCGGGTATCGACAAGCCGATCCAGATCTGTTCGACCACCTCCACCACCAATGACATTCTGAACATGGCGGTGCTGGCAGCCTGCAATATCGGGTGATCTGATATGGCGATCTGGAACCTCGGCTCGATCAACGCGGACATGGTTTACTCCATGCCGCATCTGCCGGCGGCGGGGGAAACCCTGGCCGCCCTGCGTCTTGACCGGTTTCTGGGCGGCAAGGGTGCCAATATGTCCGTCGCCGCCGCCCGGGCCGGCAGCGCGGTGGATCATATCGGTGCTGTGGGACCCGACGGAGACTGGGCCATTGAGCGGCTGAAGGCCTACGGAGCCGGCACGGAGCACATTGCCCGGGCCGAAGCACCAACGGGCCACGCCATCATTGCGGTGGAACCCGGCGGAGAGAACCAGATCATTCTGTTCCCAGGTGCCAACCGGTTGATCAGCCCGGACCAGCTGAGCAAGGCGCTGAATAAGGCAAACGCCGGCGACATTCTGGTGATGCAGAATGAAACCAGCATGCAGGCAGAAGCGGCGCAGCTGGGCCGGCAGCTGGGTCTAAGGGTATGTTATGCTGCGGCTCCGTTTGATGCGGATGCAGTTCAGGCGGTGCTGCCGTATCTGGATTTCCTGATCCTGAATGAGGTCGAGGCGCAGCAGCTTCAGCAGGCTACCGGCAAGTCGCCCGGTGAAATTGGCATCAAGGACGTGATCATTACCCTTGGCTCCAAAGGCGCCCGCCATATCGACGGTGAAACAGGCGCCGTTCTGGATGTGCCCGCGCTGCCGGTCACTGCGGTTGACACTACCGGGGCCGGCGACACCTTCACCGGCTATGTCCTGTCCGGGCTGGACCGGGGGCTGGCGATGGCGGAGGCGATGGATCAGGCCAGCCGCGCCGCGGCACTAATGGTCACCTGCCACGGTACCGCGGATGTGATTCCCGAGCTGGCAGAGGTTCAAGCCGCCCGTTTCTGATCCGGGCGGCCTGCCGCTTTGCCTGTCAACTGCGCCGGGGGCATGGGCCCGCGTTAATGCCCCTTGGCAAAAGGCGCCGCGGTGCCCCAAAGCCGCCCGACCCTTGCGTCCCGGCCGCAGGCCTGGCGGTACCGCTTGTAGGCTGCGGCTTGCCGCTTGGGTCCAAACCGGGTGAGCACCAGGCTATCCCCTTTGTAGTAGTCCTGGTGATAGTCCTCGGCTTTGTAAAAGGTCTTCGCCGGTAGCACCGGCGTCACGATCTGTTGCCCCAGGGCCTTCTGCGCCTCGGCTTTCACCCTGTTGGCCAGGGCCGTTTCCGCCTTGTTAGAGACAAAAACAGCTGTGCGGTAACTCTCGCCTCGGTCGCAGAACTGGCCGCCTGGGTCGGTTGGATCGACTGAGCGAAAGAACATCTCCAGCAACCGCTCCCTGGATACCTTGGCGGGGTCAAAGATGATCTGAACCGCCTCGTAATGGCCGCTGCCGCCGCGCGTCACGTCCTTGTAGGTTGGATTCTTCATGTCACCGCCGGTGTAGCCGGACACAGCCTCAATCACGCCGGGCACGCTTTCGAAATCGCTTTCCACACACCAGAAGCAACCTCCGGCCACGGTCAGAACTTCAGTGGACTGGGCCTGCAGCGGGTTGCTTTGCGCCAGGGTGCCAATGGCTATCAGACCCGCCAGAGCCAAAGGCTTCACTTTCTCGAAAACGCGCATCGCTGCCTCCATCCAGTATGATCCCACACTGCCGGCAGTATCCGTGTCGCTCAACCCGGCAGACGGGGTTTTCACAAACAGGTGACAGCAAGTTACCGCTTGGAAATTGGATCCAATCTTACTAACGTGCCGCCAGCAGGAGGATTCCATGACCAAAAAGATGAGCACCCACCAGGCCGAGGAAGACCGGCGAAACGACGAGATCCTGATTTACCTGAACGGCGAAATCGTTCCCAAAGCCGAGGCCAAGGTGAGCGTTTACGACAGCGGCTTCATGCTGGGCGATGGCGTCTGGGAGGGGCTGCGCCTGTACAACGGCACCTGGGCCTTCATGGATGAGCACCTGAACCGCCTGTTTGAGGCCGCCAAGGCCATCGACCTTGACATTGGCCTGGACCGGGAAGGGGTAGAAAATGCCTTGTTAGAGACACAAAAAGCCAATGGCATGACGACAGATGCCCATGCCCGGCTGATGGTTACAAGGGGTGTGAAGACACGGCCTTTCCAGCATCCCTCCCTGTCGCAGCAGGGGCCGACGATGACGATCATCATGGAACATTCGCGCCCGAACCTGCCGCGCCCGATCAAGCTGGCCACGGTGCCGCATATCCGGGGTCTGCCGATGACACAGGACCCTAAGCTGAATTCCCATTCCAAGCTGAACTGCATCCTCGCCTGTATCGCAGCGGAAAAAGCGGGTGCGGATGAGGCGCTGATGCTGGACGTGAATGGCTTCGTGAACACCACCAACGCCTGCAACTTCTTCATCGTGCGCAAGGGTGAGGTTTGGACCTCCACGGGGGATTATTGCATGAACGGCATCACCCGGCAGAAGGTGATTGATCTGTGCCGCGAAAACGGCATCCCGGTTCGTGAACGGAACTATTCTCTGGTCGACACATACGGCGCGGAGGAAGCCTTCCTCACCGGGACGTTCGGCGCGCAGACCCCGGTAGGGGAAATCGACGGGCGGCAGATCGGCAGCGGAAAGATGGGTCCGATGACTGAGCGTATCAGGGGCCTCTACAAGAGCCTGATTGAGAAGGAGTGTGCGTGATGCGGATTGCCATGTGGTCAGGACCACGGAACCTGTCGACCGCGATGATGTATGCCTTTGGCAACCGCGGCGATTGCGCAGTGGTGGATGAACCGTTTTATGCCGCTTATCTGGCGATGACCGGTCTTGACCATCCGATGCGGAGTGAGATTCTGGACAGCCAGCCGCAGGACCCAGAAGCGGTGGCCAAGGCTCTGCTTGGGCCGGTTCCGGGGGCGAAGCCCTACTATTATCAAAAACACATGACCCAGCACATGATCCCGGGGGTGCCTCGGGATTGGATGCGTGAGGCGGTCAATGTCTTTCTGATCCGTCATCCGGCGCGGGTGATCGCCTCTTATGCGGCAAAACGGGAGAATCCCACGCTGGAGGATATCGGTTTCCGCCAGCAGGCAGAGCTGTTTGACCAGGTGCGCAGCTGGGGGCAGACGCCGGTGGTGGTGGATAGCCACGATATCCGCGAACACCCGGCGACGAAACTGGAGCAGCTGTGCGACGCAATCGGCATACCCTATTCCCCGAAGATGCTGAACTGGCCCAAGGGCGGGCACAAGGATGACGGCGTGTGGGCTGAACATTGGTATGGCGCGGTCTGGAATTCTACCGGATTTGCCGGTGCCGAAGGGCCGCTCCCAGACGTGCCGGACGCGCTGCAGCCCGTGCTGCAGGCGGCAATGCCCTATTATGAGCAGATGAAAGCGGTGAAGATCTGATGTGCGGAGGGGGGGCTTCGCCCCCTGCGCTCACTTCCAGAAAATTTAGGGCGAGAGGAAGGGGATCAGCCGATCAGCTTGCTCAGTTTCATGGCGACGCCCATGTCGCCGGACACCTTGATCTTACCCATCATCACCGCGGTCATCGGGTTCAGCTTGCCGGCGAGCAGCTTTTGCAGATTGTCCGCGGACAGACGGAGCGTGCAATCAGTGTCCTGGTCCTGGGTTGTGGCGTCCCCTTGGGCGAGCACAATCACGCCCTCGTCGCCGCAATCGAATTTAAGTGAGCCGTCGAAGGTTTTTCCGGTCAGGCCGTCGCGGATACCTGCTGCGATGTCTTCAAGTGCCATGTTGTCCTCCCTTGCCTGACGCGAGCGTTAGGCAGGCAAGGCGGTCCGGGCAACATTGACCAAGGGGGAAGCGGGCGAATTACCCGCCGGCAAGCGCGTCCCGGGTCAGGGGGCAGGGCTGTCCATCGTAGAAGGCATCAAGCACTTGCTGAAATTCTGCCGGCGCGCCGGGCACAGCAGCAAACAGTGTCATCGAGGAGCGCAGCTTCTTGGCGTCGATGCTGCCGAGGATCTGCCCAGGCTTTTTACTGCGGTGCTGCAGCATCAGCTGGCTGACCTCGACCAAGCGGGCGCGCAGTTTTTCGTGGTTCAAGTAGGCCGTGGCCTCAGTCAGGTCCTCGATCCCGTAAAGCTGCGCCATGTGGGAGCGGCCGAGCTCGGCCAGTTGGGGAAAGACGAACCACATCCAGTGGCTCGTCTTCTCACCTGCTGAGAGTTCTCTCAGGACAGCCGCCCAGACGGTGTCCTGAGCTTCGACAAACATGTCCAGCTCTTCCGCGAAATCATCCTCGAAATCGCTATCTATGCCGTCGTGATCACTCACTTTTTGATCCGGCGCTCGCGGGCGGCCAGAAGTTTGAGACGCAGGGCGTTCAGCTGAATGAAGCCTGCGGCGTCTTTCTGGTCGTAGGCGCCGGCGTCTTCCTCAAAGGTCACATGCGCCTCGGAGTAGAGCGAATTTTCCGACCAGCGGCCAACGGTGGAGGCCAAGCCCTTATAAAGCTTCACGCGCACGGTGCCGGAGACGAATTCCTGGCTCTTGTCGATGGCGGCCTGCAGCATTTCGCGCTCCGGCGAGTACCAGAAGCCGTTGTAGATCAGCTCTGCGTACTGTGGCATCAGCTGGTCCTTCAGGTGCATCGCGCCGCGGTCCATTGTGATGGATTCGATACCGCGGTGGGCTTCCAGCAGGATGGTGCCGCCCGGGGTCTCGTAAATGCCGCGGGACTTCATGCCGACGAACCGGCCTTCGACCAGGTCGAGGCGGCCGATGCCGTGCTTGCGGCCGTACTCATTGAGTTCGGTCAGGATGGCGGCGGGGCTCATCGCCTCGCCGTTGATGCTGACCGCGTCGCCCTTTTCAAACCCGATCTCGATGTACTCGGGGGTATCGGGCGCCTCTTCCGGATGCACGGTGCGCTGGTAGACGTAATCGGGCGCTTCCTGCGCCGGGTCTTCCAGTACCTTGCCCTCGGATGAGGTATGCAGGAGGTTTGCATCGACCGAGAAGGGGGCTTCGCCGCGCTTGTCCTTGGCGACGGGGATCTGATGCGCCTCCGCAAATTCCAAGAGCTTGGTGCGCGAGGTCAGGTCCCACTCGCGCCACGGCGCGATCACCTTGATGTCGGGGTTCAGAGCGTAGGCTGCCAGTTCGAAACGGACCTGGTCGTTGCCTTTGCCGGTGGCGCCATGGGCGACGGCGTCGGCGCCGGTAGCTTCTGCAATCTCAACCAGGCGTTTGGAGATCAGCGGGCGGGCGATGGAGGTGCCCAGCAGGTAGAGGCCCTCATACACCGCATTGGCGCGGAACATCGGGAACACGAAGTCGCGGACAAATTCCTCGCGCACATCCTCGATGAAAATGTTCTCTGGCTTGATGCCCAGCATTTCCGCTTTCTTGCGGGCGGGCTCCAGCTCTTCACCCTGGCCGAGATCGGCGGTGAAGGTGACAACTTCGCAGCCGTATTCGGTCTGCAGCCATTTCAGGATGATCGAGGTGTCGAGGCCACCGGAATAGGCGAGCACAACTTTCTTGGGCGCGGACATGGAATTCCCTCTCAGGTCAGAACGCCTGCGGCGTATAGGGTTTTGGCCGCAAGAGCAAGGATTTCCGGGGTTTTCAATACGGGTCCGCACGCCTAACGTGCGCAGCAAGAAAAAAAGATATTTTGGAGAAAGCCCTGATGAAAGGCTGGAGTATTTTCACCCACTCAGTTGGAATGGTGACGCGGAATTTTACCTGGGCTGTACGTATCGCCTTGGTGCCAGTGCTTCTCGGGTTTGGGTCGATCTATGCAGTGCTCACCTCGGCTGGCCTGTCAATCACGGTCTTCGCCGATGAGGCCGCGATGCAAGAAGCTATGCTGTCCGGAAAACTCGGAGCGTCATTCTTTCTAGCGACGTCGATCTTGCTGTTGGTCGAGCTTTGGGTTTTCGTTTCCTGGCATCGCTTCATCCTGCTTGAAGAATACCCGGAAGGCTGGTTTCCTCGCTTCCGGGGGGGACGGATACTCTCCTATTTTGGGCATGGCCTGCTTATTGGCTTCCTTGTGCTCCTGCTAACGGTTCCAATGTTTGCCATATTCTTCCTGCTTGCCCTGACCTTGGGGCAGACAGGTCAAGCACTGGCGCTGACCTTCGCATTTGGCTACTTCATCTTCCTCTTCATCGTGATCTACAGATTTGCGCCTATTCTGCCTGCAGCTGCCATTGGAAAGCCCCTTAAAATCAAGGATGCTTGGAACGCGACAGCAGGTTCGGGCGGAGCCATTATTCTGGTTTTCATTCTGCTGGCAGTCATGCAATTTGCGCTGCAAGTTGTTACAGGGTTGTCGATTTCCGTTTTCGCACCGCTTGGGTTTGCCTTTGCCGCGCTCACTATGCTGGTAATGACCCTCGTGAACGTCAGCATACTTACGACGTTCTACGGCCATTACGTCGAAGGCCGCCCGGTCTGATCACCGGTATTCTTATGTATGCTTTGCACCCGCCTCTTGCCTTAGGGGCGGGCATGCGCCACTGAAGGATACATGAGCGATTTCAAGACCCAGGCCCGCGCCGCCGAACAGGCGATGCGCGATGTGTTTCCCGCAACGCCCTTGCAGCGCAACGTGCATCTGTCCGAACGTTTCGGCGCCGATATCTATCTCAAGCGCGAAGACCTGAGCCCGGTCCGCTCTTACAAGATCCGCGGCGCGCTGAACGCTATGCGCAAGCAGCCGGATCAGGAGCTGTTCGTTTGCGCCTCTGCCGGCAATCACGCCCAGGGCGTGGCCTTCATGTGCCGCCACATGGGCAAACGCGGGGTGATCTTCATGCCGGTCACCACGCCGCAGCAGAAGATCCAGAAAACCCGGATGTTCGGCGGCGACAATATCGAAATCCATCTGGTTGGCGACTATTTCGACATTTGCCTCGCTGCCGCGCAGGAATGGTGCGCGCAGGAAGGCGGGCACTTCCTGTCGCCCTTTGACGACGCCGATGTGATTGAGGGTCAAGCCTCCATTGCAGTGGAGATTGAGGCGCAGCTGGGCAAGGCACCGGATCATATCCTGCTGCCGGTGGGCGGCGGCGGCATGTCGGCGGGCGTTTCCTCCTGGTTTGGGGAGGGGGTTCACTGCCTGTTTGTCGAGCCGGAAGGCGGCGCGTGCCTGCGCGCGGCGCTGATGGCGGGCAAGCCGGTGCCGCTCGACACGGTCGATACCTTTGTAGATGGCGCCGCGGTGGGACGGATCGGCGATCTGCCGTTTGACATTCTGAAGGACGTGCCGCTGCCGGATGCCCTGGCAATCTCCGAGGACCGGATCTGCGCCACCATCATCGAGATGCTGAATGTCGAGGGGATCGTGCTGGAACCGGCTGGCGCGCTGTCGGTCGAGGCGCTGCAGGATGTGCGGTCCTGGATTCGCGGCAAGACGGTGGTCTGCGTCACCTCCGGCGGGAATTTCGATTTTGAACGGCTGCCCGAGGTCAAGGAACGGGCGCAGCGCTATTCCGGGGTGAAGAAATACTTCATCCTGCGGCTGCCGCAGCGGCCTGGCGCACTGAAGGAATTCCTGGGCATCCTGGGTCCTGAGGACGACATCGCCCGCTTTGAATACATGAAGAAGTCAGCGCGCAACTTTGGTTCTGTTCTGATCGGGATCGAAACCAAACGGCCGGAAAATTTTGAGCAGCTGTTCGCGCGGCTGGATGCGGCTGGGATGACCTATACGGACATCACCCGGGACGAAACGCTGGCGCAATTCGTCATCTGATACCTGCGGCGGAGGTCAGAATTTTTCGGACATGCCCGCCAAAAAAGCAGACTTGGAAGCCTGAAAGTTGGTGATGATGGCGGGAACGTCGACGCCATTCGCTTCGCCCTGCGCTGACTTCCTCTCCCCGTCCAGGCAGAGTGCGGAGAAGTCTGCAAACCCGAGGTTGAGCGCGCTGCCTTTCAGGAAGTGCAAGTCCTGCTCCAACTGGCTGCGGTCGCCGCCCTGCAGCTTACCGATAACCTCTTCGACTTCTTCAAGAAATATCTCTACGACTTCCTCGAAATCTTCAGCGCCCACTTCTTCGCGCAGCTCGGTCACGCGCGGCCAGTCAATCATGTCTCTTGTCCCTACGATCATTCGCCATGCGCGATTTCTTAAGTTGATTGCAGTAAAAATATAGTGAAATAAAGGGGGAAGCTCAAATTTTAGGTTTCACCGCCTGTTAAATTTCTGGACCGATAGTATCACAAGACTGTCTGATTTTGCCATTTGTGAGGTGCCTTCGGTGCTGCCAGAAAGTTCGATGGACAACGAGGACCACACAGTGGCCGGATCAATACGCCGTGTGCTGGTTGTCGATGACAGCCGCCTGCAGAGACGCATCCTTGTGGCTTCACTCAAGAAATGGGGTTTTGAGGTCGTCGAGGCTGAGAGCGGCGAGGCTGCGATGGAGATCTGCCAGGCTGAAACGCCCGATCTGATCCTCAGCGACTGGATGATGCCGGGCATGAACGGGCTGGAGTTCTGCCGCGCCTTCCGGTCCCGCTCAAGCGAGGATTATGCCTATTTCATCCTGTTGACCTCCAAAAGCGAAAAGAACGAGGTTGCCGAGGGGCTTGATGCCGGCGCCGATGATTTCCTGACCAAGCCGGTAAGTTCCGACGAGCTGCGCGCGCGTATTTCTGCGGGCGAGCGGATCCTTCGTATGCAGCGGGAGCTGTCAGAGAAGAACCGCATCGTCTCCGAAACCCTGGGTGAGCTGCAGCGTGTGTATGACGCGATCGACAAGGACCTGATCCAGGCCCGCAAGATCCAGGAATCGCTGGTGCCGGAACTGTCCAAGACCTTTGGTTCCTCCACCGTCAGCCTGCTGCTGAAACCCTGCGGGCACATCGGTGGCGACCTGGTGGGCATGTTCTCTCCCGGCGTGAACCGAATCGGCTTCTACTCCATTGACGTGTCGGGTCATGGCATCACCTCCGCAATGATGACAGCACGGCTGGGCGGATACCTGTCCTCCAACTATTTCGATCAGAACGTCGGCATGGAAAAGCGGTTCAACCGCTTCTACGCCCTGCGCCAGCCGGAAGAAGTGGCCAGCCTGCTGAATGCCAGGTTGATCGCCGACACCGGCATCGAAGAATACTTCACCATGGCCTACTGCATTGCTGACCTGCGCAGCGGGGTCGTCAAGATGGTGCAGGCCGGGCATCCACACCCGCTGCTGCTGCGGAAAAACGGCAAGATGGAATTTATTGGCAAAGGCGGCGTTCCGGTGGGGCTGGTGCCGGATATCGGCTATAGTCAGGAAGAATTCACCATGGAGCGCGGCGACCGCCTGCTGCTGTTCTCCGACGGCTTCACCGAGGCGCGGCTGGAAGATGGTTCCATGCTGGAACCGGAAGGCCTGCTTGAGCTGGTAGAGAAATGCGGTTCCGGCCAAAGCGGCAAGGAATTCCTGGATGATCTGTACTGGCACCTGACCCAGGTCATGAGCAAAGAGCACGGGTTGGAAGATGACGTTTCAGCCACCTTGTTCGAATATCAAGGACCCTGAATCTGTCTTAGCTTCCGCCTGATGGTATCCCGGCCGCGGCTGGGATTTTGTGTATTTTGGAGGTTGGTTCAGACAGGCTCACAAACGTGCTGCCAGCCGGGCTGCAAAATGGCGGTCTCCGGCGTTGCCCAGCCTGACGGCAGCCTCCTGCGGATCGATCCACAGCGCTTCATGCCCGTCCTCCAACGGCGGGCCGATGCGGCGCAGCGGTCGGGCAACATAAATGTGGCACAGCTTCTCGGCCCACAGATCGTATTCGGGCATATAGGCGAAGCGACGGAATACCCCCAGTTTGCGCGGGGCAGAGATTTTCCAGCCGGTTTCTTCATACACCTCCCGATGCAGGGCAGGGACCGGTGATTCGCCAGGGTCGATGCCGCCGCCCGGCAGCTGCAGGTCAGGGTGGGGATCGTACTGGCAGGTGATCAGCAGCTTGCCGCCGCGCGGCAGCAGAGCATAGGCCCCCGGCCGCATCCGGTAGCGCTGGCCCTTCTGCGGGGTGTCGCCAAAACGTCTGATCACGGGCAGCCCCCTTCACTCCAGCGGCGTTTCTCCTATATAGCCCCGGTATGCCAATCCCCGGCGCTTAAGGAAACCCCATGACTCTTGGTTCTAAAATCGCGTGGGACGACACTGTCCTGCCCTTCCAGCTTGATGTATCCGACATGCGCGGCCGCGTGGCGCGGCTGGACGGCGTGCTGGATGGTATCCTGAAACAGCATGACTATCCGCCAGCGGTTGAGGCATTGGTCGCTGAGATGGCGCTTCTGACCGCGCTCATTGGCCAAACGATTTCGCTGCGCTGGAAACTGTCGCTGCAGGTGCAGTCCAAGGGCGCGGTACGGATGATTGCCACCGATTATTATGCACCGCAGAAAGAAGGTGAAATCGGCAAGATCCGCGCCTATGCCAGCTTTGACCGCGGCCGCCTGACCGATGGCGATCCGTTCGAGCAGGTGGGCGAAGGGTACTTCGCGATTCTGATCGACCAGGGCACCGGCACCCAGCCTTACCAGGGCATTACACCGCTGGCCCAAGGTTCGCTCAGCGCCTGCGCCGAGGCGTATTTCGCTCAGTCCGAACAGCTGCCCACGATGTTCAAGCTGAGCTTTGGCAAGTCGGCTGAACCCGGCGTGCCCGAGCATTGGCGCGCAGGCGGCGTGATGCTGCAGAGCATGCCCAAGGCGTCGCCCTTCGCGGCCCAGGGCGAAGGAACGGGCGAGGTTCTGCAAGCCGCCGATCTGGTGACCGGCGACGAGGAAGAGAACTGGAACCGCGTCACCATGCTGCTGAATACGGTTGAGGATCTGGAACTGATCGGCCCGTCGGTCACACCGGCGGACCTTCTGGTGCGATTGTTTCACGAGGAACAGCCGCGGGTCTATGACTTCCAGCCGGTGCGCTTCGGCTGCACCTGCTCGGAAGACCGCGTGCGCCAGAGCCTGTCGATCTACTCGGCCAAGGACATCGAGAAGATGACTACGGGCGACGGCCGGGTGACTGCGGACTGCCAGTTCTGCGGTGCGCATTATGACCTGGATCCCGAGTCGCTGGGCTTTGAAGCGGAAATTCCGCCCAGTGATTGAGGCAGTGCGGGATCTTGAGGACAGAATAGCCGCTGCGCTGCAGCTTCAGGGCAACGGCTCTTCTGACTTTGACCTCAACCCCGGCACGGTGCTGCCGGAGGGGCGCAAGTTGCGGGCTGCCGGGGTGCTGGTGCCGGTTTCCATTGCGTCGGGCTCGCCGCGGCTGATCCTGACCAAACGGTCCTCAGCGCTCAAGCACCATCCGGGACAGATCGCGTTTCCCGGCGGCAAGGTCGATGCGGGCGACAAGGACGCCTGCGCTGCCGCTCTGCGCGAGGCCTGGGAGGAAATCGGACTGCCGCAGGACCTGCCTGAAATCCTTGGCTGCCTGCCCGAGCACGAGACGGTGACCGGATTCTCCGTCACCCCGGTTGTCGCGTTGATCCGTGAAGACTTCGCGGCCCGCCCGGAAGCGGGCGAAGTGGCTGAAGTGTTCTCGGTGCCGCTGGGGCACGTTCTGGACACGGACAACTACATCATCGAATCGCGCCGCTGGCGCGGCACCCGCCGGCGCTATTATACCGTTCCCTACGGGCCCTATTACATTTGGGGCGCCACTGCGCGGATGCTGCGCGGCTTTGCGGCACGGATGGAGAGCTGATGCGGATTGACCAGCCCTGGCTGAACGACAAGGCAACGCAGGCGGTTTGCGAGGCTGTCACGGCGGATGGCGCGCAGGTGCTGTTTGTCGGAGGCTGCGTGCGCAACGCACTGCTGTGCGAGCCGGTTTCCGACATGGACATCGCTACTGATGCACGGCCGGAGCAGGTGATGGAACTGGCCGCCCGCGCCGGGATCAAGGCGGTGCCGACCGGGATCGACCACGGCACGGTGACGCTGGTCAAAAATGGCATCCCGCACGAAATCACCACTTTCCGCAAAGACGTGGCGACCGATGGCCGCCGGGCTGTTGTGGCGTTTTCCACCGATATCGCTGAGGACGCCCGCCGCCGCGATTTCACCATGAACGCGATCTATGCGCGCCCGGATGGCGAGATCGTCGATCCGCTGGGCGGGCTTGCGGATCTGACCAAGCGCCGGGTGCGGTTCATCGGCACCGCGGAACACCGCATCCGCGAGGACTACCTGCGCAGCTTACGGTATTTCCGCTTTCACGCCTGGTACGGCGATCAGGCAGAGGGATTTGATCCGGATGCGCTGGCAGCGATTTCCGCCAATCTGGACGGTCTGGCCTCGCTGTCCAAGGAGCGGGTCGGCGCGGAGCTGCTGAAACTGCTGGCGGCGCCCGATCCTGCGCCGTCTGTTGCAGCAATGCGGCAGGCTGGCGTGCTGGCGCGGATTCTGCCCGGCGCGGATGACCGGACGCTTGCGCCGCTGATTCATCTGGAGGCCGGGCGGGCGGCGTCCGGCATCCGCCGCCTTGCCGCGCTGGGCGGGGAAGGCCTGCAGGAGGCCCTGAGGCTGAGCAAGGCGCAGGCCTCTCATCTGGCCGCAATCCGGAAGGCAGCGGCTGGCACCGCGCAGGCAAGGGAGCTGGGGTACCGGCTGGGTGCGCAGAAGGCGCTGGATGCGCTGCTGCTGCGCGCAGCACTGCTTGAGCAGCCGCTTCCCCCTGATTTAGAGACTGATATTGCGCAGGGCGCCCGGGCGGTGTTCCCAGTGAAAGCCCGCGATCTTCAGCCGGACCTGACGGGCCCGGACCTGGGGGCAGCGATGAAGAAAATGGAAGCAAACTGGATCGCTTCCGGGTTCACTCTTTGCCGCGAGGAGCTGCTGGATTCCCTCCGCTGACAAGGGCTGTCAGCAGCGTCACAACCTTGGGGGGTGACAAGGCGGTAAATCTTGCGTACCCATAGGGCAGCCACCACATGACGGAGGAATGCTGATGTATTACGGGATCTGGTTTCTCTAACGCCTGAGACCTAGCCCCGTTTGACGTGGGGGCCTTGGGCCGCCCGCTGTCCGCATCTGTATTCCGACTTGCTCGAACGACTGGAGCATCCGCATGTTTCGCTTCTTTGAAAACCTTATTGACCCTTATTGCGCCTACCCGGAAACCAACACGCCGCCAACGCGGCTGTGGCCTTTCTTGCGTGACTATTGCAAGCCGTTCAAATCCGTCTTTGCCCTGACCGGGCTGATGTCGGTGGTGGTCGCCGGGATCGAGGTTGGTCTGATCTACTACATGGGCCGGATCGTCGACCTGATGTCGGGCACGCCCCAGCAGGTGTGGGATAACCATGGGACAGAGCTGATCCTGGTTGCCCTGTTCATTCTGCTGCTGCGGCCGTTGATTCAGCTCTTTGACGTCGCGCTGCTGAACAATGCGATCCTGCCGAACTTCGGCACGCTGATCCGCTGGCGGGCGCACAAGCATGTGCTGCGCCAGTCGGTGGGCTGGTTCGAGAATGATTTTGCCGGCAGGATCGCCAACCGGATCATGCAGACCCCGCCCGCCGCGGGGGAAGTGATCTTTCAGGTGTTTGATGCGATCACCTTTTCCCTGGCTTACCTCGCCGGCGCTGCGGTTCTGCTGTGGGTCGCCGATGTACGGCTGATGCTGCCGCTGGCGGTCTGGTTCGCGCTGTACGCGCTTCTGGTTATGTGGACCGTCAGACGGGTCGGGCCTGCCAGCCAGGCGTCATCAGACGCGCGCTCAACCGTAACGGGCCGGGTGGTTGACAGCTATTCCAACATCCACTCGGTCAAGATGTTCGCCCATCACGACCGGGAGCTGACCTATGCCCGCGAAGCAATCGAGAACACCCGCAAGACGTTCCAGACAGAGATGCGCATCTTCACCATCATGGATGCCACGCTGGTCACGCTGAACGGTCTGCTGATTATCGGCGTCGTCGGCTGGGCTGTGATGCTGTGGATGCAGGGGACAGCCTCGGTCGGTCTGGTTGCGGCGGCCACGGCGCTGACCCTGCGGCTGAATGCAATGACCGGCTGGATCATGTGGGCGCTGACCTCGTTCTTCCGCCAGCTGGGGGTGGTGGCCGAGGGGATGCAAACCATCGCCCAGCCGATCGACCTGGTGGATGCTGCCAATGCGGAACCGCTGAAGCTGACCAAGGGAGAGATTGAGCTGCGCAATCTTTCGCACCATTACGGGCGGGAGGCCGGCGGGCTGGACAGGATCAGCCTGACCATCCAGCCGGGCGAGAAGATCGGCCTGATCGGACGTTCTGGCGCCGGGAAATCGACATTGGTGAAACTGCTTCTGCGGTTCTACGACGCTGAAAGCGGCCAGATCCTGATCGACGGCCAGGACATCCGGGCGGTGACACAGGACAGCCTGCGCAGCCATATCGGTATGGTTCAGCAGGACAGTGCGCTGATGCACCGCTCGGTCCGGGACAACCTGCTGTACGGGCGCCCGGACGCGACCGAGACGCAGATGATCGCCGCCGCCAAACAGGCGCAGGCGCATGAGTTCATTCTGGATCTGGAAGATCCCCAGGGCCGCAAAGGGTATGATGCCCATGTGGGGGAGCGCGGGGTGAAACTGTCCGGCGGCCAGCGTCAGCGGGTGACGCTGGCGCGGGTGATCCTGAAGGATGCGCCGATCTTGGTACTGGACGAGGCTACCTCGGCGCTGGACTCCGAGGTTGAGGCGGCGATACAGGAAACGCTTTACGGCATGATGCAGGGCAAGACGGTAATTGCGATTGCACACCGGCTGTCCACCATCGCGCAGATGGACCGTATCCTGGTAATGGATCAGGGCCGTATAGTTGAAGAAGGCTCGCATGAGGCGCTATTGCAGGCGCAGGGGCTTTATGCCCAGCTGTGGGCGCGCCAGTCCGGCGGCTTCCTGAACATCGAGGCAGCAGAATGACAATTGGCAACCTGATTGACGCCTTCCGCCCGGCAGAGGGCCCGCCGCCGCAAAGGCTGGGATCCTTCATGCGCTGGTGTCTGGCCGGGGCATGGCCCATGCTGGTGCTGGCGGCGGCTTTTTCAGCACTTGCCGGCGGGATGGAGGCGGGTACCGCCTTTATCCTGGGGATGGTCATCGACACCGCCATAGCCAGCGGGCCGGAACAGTTTTTCTCGGCCGGTAATGTGGCGGTCATCGCATTGGCGCTGGGCTTTTTCCTTATTGTACGCCCAGTGCTGTTTGGCCTGTCTGCCGCCTCCAACGCCATTATCGTGCAGCCCAATGTGAACCCGCTGGTGCTGTCGCGGCTGAACCGGTGGACGCTGGGCCAATCGGTGCGGTTCTTCGACGATGATTTTGCCGGCAGGATCGCTCAGAAGCAGATGCAGACGGCAACTGCCGTCACCTCCGTGACCACTGAGATGATCAATGTGGTGGCCTTTGCTCTGGCCTCTCTTGCGGGCTCTTTAGCCTTATTAGGCTCTATTGACTGGCGTATCACGGCCGTTTTTCTGGTGTGGCTGATCGCCTATTTCGCGCTGATCCGCTGGTTTCTGCCGCGCATCCGCAAACGGTCCGGCGCACGGGCCGGGGCGCGGGCGATGGTAACCGGGCAGGTTGTCGACTCGATCACCAACATCAAGACGGTCAAGCTGTTTGCCCATGCCGACCATGAGGAACGCACCGCCCAGGACGCCATGGTGCGGTTCCGTGACAAGTCGCTGCATTTCGGTTACCTCTCCGCCAGCTTCCGTTTCTCCCTGATGTGCCTGGCAGGCATTTTGCCGGTGCTTCTGATCGGCGCAACGCTGTTTCTGTGGCAGTCGGGCACGGCCACCGAGGGCGACATTGTGGCAGCGGGCGCGGTGTCCATCCGCATCGCCCAGATGACCGGCTGGGTCAGCTTCACGCTGATGGCGATCTATTCCAACGTGGGCGAGATCGAGAACGGCATGAAAACCCTGTCCGTCCGAGACAGGGTTGAAGATACGCCCGGTGCCAAGCCGTTGAAGGTCAGCAAGGGTGAAATTGCTTTTGACCAGGTGGAGTTTGCCTATGGCCGGGACGTGGGCGGGGTGCAGGGCATCGGCCTGACCATTCATCCAGGCGAAAAGCTGGGCATCGTCGGTGCTTCAGGGGCCGGGAAGTCGACGCTCGTGTCGCTTCTTCTAAGGCTCTATGAGGGGGAAAACGGGCGGATTTTGATCGACGGACAGGATATTTCCACCGTCACCCAGAATTCGCTGCGCAGCCAGATCGGTATGGTCACCCAGGAAACCGCGATGTTCAATCGCTCGGCCCGTGAG
Organism: Leisingera daeponensis DSM 23529; assembly: GCF_000473145.1. Classification (NCBI taxonomy): domain Bacteria; kingdom Pseudomonadati; phylum Pseudomonadota; class Alphaproteobacteria; order Rhodobacterales; family Roseobacteraceae; genus Leisingera; species Leisingera daeponensis. Next base: position 2,997,630 of record NZ_KI421500.1, read on the forward strand.
AATATTCTCTATGGCCGGCCCGACGCCTCTGAGGAAGAACTGGTCGCGGCGGCGCAGAAGGCTGAGGCGCATGAATTCATCACAGAGCTGGAGGACGCCCAAGGCCGCACCGGCTATGACGCCTATCTTGGCGAGCGGGGCGTGAAGCTGTCCGGCGGGCAGCGGCAGCGGATCGCATTGGCGCGCGCCATTCTGAAGGACGCGCCTATCCTGGTGCTGGACGAGGCCACCTCGGCGCTGGATTCCGAAGTTGAGGCCGCAATTCAAACAGCCTTGCACCGGGTGATGGAGGGTAAGACGGTGCTGGCCATCGCTCACCGCCTGTCGACACTCAGCGAAATGGACCGCATCATCGTGATGGACAGAGGGCGCATTGCCGAAAGCGGCAGCCACGATGAACTGCTGGCCGAGTGCGGTCTTTACGCGCAGTTCTGGGCCCGCCAGTCCGGCGGTTTCATCTGCACGGACGAGGAGCAGGCGGCGGCGGAGTAGACAAGCCGGCGCATTTTGCTTTTGCTGGCTCCCGTGCCGCGCTATTGAGCCGCCATGACAGACGCAGCCAGAATTACAGCAACGATCAGCCGGCTGGGCCACCAGGGCGATGGCGTGGCCGACGGCCCCTTGTTCGCCCCGCGCACCCTGCCGGGCGAGGTTGTCAGCGGCATTGCCGAGGGCAGCCGCTTGACCAGCATCCGCATCGAGACGCCGTCGGAGCACAGGGTGCAGCCGCCCTGCCGCCACTACAAGTCCTGCGGCGGCTGTCAGCTGCAGCACGCCAGTGATGGCTTTGTGGCGCAGTGGAAAACGGATGTGGTGCGCAATGCGCTCACCGCGCAGGGGCTCGAAACGGAGTTCCGGCCTGCCCACACCTCGCCGTCCCAGTCCCGCCGCCGGGCCACGCTTGCGGTGCGGCGCACCAAGAAGGGTGCGATGGCCGGCTTCCACGGCCAGGCATCGGACGTCATTACGGAGATTCCCGATTGCCAGCTGCTGGAACCTGCCTTGATGGCGGCGATACCGGTGGCCGAAGCGCTCGCCCTGGCCGGAGCCAGCCGCAAAACACCGTTGTCGGTGACAGTCACTGCCTCGGACGCGGGCCTCGATATGCTGGTCCGCAACGGCAAACCTCTGGACGGGCCGTTGCGGATCGCGCTGGCACAGCTGGCAGAGCAGCACCGGATTGCCCGCCTGACCTGGGACGACGAACTGGTTGCGATGGAGCAGCCGCCGGTGCAGCCGTTTGGTCCTGCCCTGGTCTGCCCGCCGCCGGGGGCCTTTCTGCAGGCGACCAAAGACGGCGAGGCCGCGCTGCTGGCCGCCGTGCTGGAGATCACCAGGGGCGCCAAGCGGATCGTTGATCTGTTTGCCGGCTGCGGCACCTTTGCGCTGCCTTTGGCGCAGACTGCCGAGGTGCACGCGGTGGAGGGAGAGCGGGACATGGTGGCGGCGTTGGACGCCGGCTGGCGCAAGGCCAAGGGGCTGAAGAAGGTCACCACCAAGGCCCGCGACCTGTTCCGCAATCCGCTGCTGCCCGAAGACCTGAACCCGTTTGGCGCCGCCTTTGACGCGGCAGTGATCGACCCGCCACGGGCCGGCGCCGAAGCCCAGGTCGCGCAGCTGGCCAAGGCCCGCACACCGGTGATCGCCTACGTATCCTGCAACCCGGTGAGCTTTGCCCGCGATGCCAAAACGCTGGTTGCAGCGGGCTATGACCTCGGCTGGGTCCAGGTTGTTGACCAGTTCCGCTGGTCTGCCCATATCGAAGCTGTTGCGCGATTCACCCTGAAAGACTGAAATGACCGACACCCCAGCGACCACCCCGACACGCCGCCTCGAAGCCCTTCTGGACAGCGCAGGATTTGGCCGTTTCATCACCGCTGTTATCCTGGTCAACGCAGTCACTTTGGGACTGGAAACTGCACCATCAGTAATGTCCAGAGCAGGCGACCTGATCTACCTGATAGATCACGCCTGCCTGTCGATCTTTGTTGTCGAAATCCTGGCCAAGCTTTACGTGCGCCGCCTGCGGTTCTTCTTAAGCGGCTGGAATGTGTTTGATTTCGTAATTGTGGGCATTGCGCTGATACCGGCAGCACAGGGTCTGTCAGTCCTGCGGGCACTGCGCATTTTGCGGGTTCTGCGGGTCATCTCAGTAGCGCCAAGGCTGCGCCGGGTGGTCGAAGGCTTCATTACCGCGCTGCCCGGAATGGGATCTGTGTTTCTGCTGATGGCGATCATTTTCTATATCGGCGCGGTGATCTCTACCAAGATCTTCGGCCAGGATTTCCCGGAGTGGTTCGGCGATCTGGGACGCAGCGCCTATTCGCTATTCCAGATCATGACACTGGAAAGCTGGTCTATGGGCATCGTGCGGCCTGTGATGGAGGTGCATCCCTATGCCTGGGCGTTCTTCGTGCCCTTCATCATGGTGACCACCTTCGCGGTGGTGAACCTGCTGGTTGGCCTGATCGTGAACTCCATGCAGGACGCGCACGGCGAGGAAGAGGGCGTGCGCACCGATGCGTACCGGGACGAGGTGCTGGCCCGCCTGGAGGCCATCGAGCAGAAGATTTCAGGCCTTTCAGGCGAAGACAGAAAAATGTGAATTTTCTTAATCCCGGTTTCGCGGTATGGCCTGAATAGAGGCAAACAAGAAATACAGGCTGAACAATGAACAGAAGGGCATTCGGTTTCGGTGCTGCTGCTAGCTTTGCACTGGCAGGCTGCAGCAGGACCGGCAGCGCGGCGCGCAGGTTCCAGTTTTATGAAGGACCTCAGGTCACATCGGTTGTGATCAACAAGAGCTCACGCAAGCTGTATCTGCTGCACAACGAAGAGGTGCTGCGGGAATATGACGTTGATCTGGGCTTTGCGCCGCAGGGCCACAAGCAGTTCGAGGGCGACGGAAAAACCCCGGAAGGCACCTATGTGATCGACCGCCGCAACCCGAACAGCCGCTACCACCTGTCAGTCGGCATCTCATATCCGAATGTGGAGGACCGGGCCACGGCGGAGGCCGCAGGCAAGAAGCCCGGCGGCGAGATCTTCATTCACGGGCAGCCCAATAACCCGAAAGAGCGCAAGCGCGCAGCGCGGGTCAGCGATTGGACCGCAGGCTGCATCGCGGTGTCAAACGACGACATCGAAGAGATCTATGCCATGGTGCAGGACGGAACCACCATCGCCTTGCGGCCCTGAACCGCAATCGGCGTCGGCGGTCTCCCGCGCCTGCAGATGCGCCGGCGGGGCCGGCACCTCTTGGCAGCCTTGGGCGTGGCGCCGTGCTGACGCACGGCGCGCGGGCTCAGCTGCCCATCACCAATGTCCACCAGATTTTGCCGTTCGGTTCCTGAAACCAGGAAAAGCCCATATTCGCAGCTTTCGGGTCCAGAATGACCGCACGCGTGGCGGGCCGTTCCAGCCAGGCGGTCAGCGTTTGCTGCTCATTCTCATAGGTTTCCGAGATATTCTCGCCCAGCAGCGTTCCGGTGTAGCCCGCCCGTGTCACCCGGTCGAGCGGCGAGGAGCCGTCGGAGCCGAAATGCCAGGGCCGGTTCTGAACCGACATATCGCGCGAGTGGGTCGCGGCGGCGGCGGTCAGTTGAGCGTTCAGCTGAACCGTTTGCGCCCCTGCGGCCTGGCGCAGCGCATTGACGGAATCGAGCATCCGGATCTGGACCTTGTCCGCATTGCGGATGCGGTAGCTGCTGCTGGAGTCGGTTGCGGGCGTACACGCGGCCGCGGCAGTCAAAATGGCCGCAGCCATAAGCAGAAAAACGCGCTTCATAATTCTCTCATGCTCCGTCAGATCCTCCTGCATTTATCCTTCCTGTGGCCGGGAGGCAAACGGGGTGGCAGAAATATGCGGACCGCGGTGACGGATTGATTTGCGACTGCGGCTTTCCGGCCATAAAATGCTGAAATCCTGGATCCCGATTGCGCAAGTTGGAATGAATCATGTCCCGTATCCCTTTTAATAACTTCAGCAGGCGGCAGTTTCTTGCCGGCAGCGCTGCCCTGATTTCCTCTTCCGCGCTGGCGCAGGAAGACTCCGGACTCTCTCAGCAGGCCTACGATCCGCTGCGGCCGCCGCCGGAGCCGGAACCGCCGGTTCATCGCAATGTCTCTGCCTTCCGCTCCAAAACGTGGCGGCCTTATTTCGACAATTTGCGCAATGGCGCGATTCTCGTCGATATCGACAGCCGGGCGCTGCACTTCTGGTCCGCAGATGGAAATACCTACAAGCTGTTTCCCTCCTCGGTGCCGCTGTCGGACGATCTGACACGGCGCGGCCGCACTCAGGTGGTGCGCAAGGTGGAAGGGCCCAGTTGGTCGCCGACTCCGAACATGCGCAAGCGCAATCCGGAATGGCCCGCATATGTCCCGCCGGGACCGGACAACCCGCTCGGCACCCATGCGCTGTACCTCAGCTGGAAGTATTACCGGATCCACGGAACCCACGATACGCGTAAAATCGGGCGCAAATCGTCCAACGGCTGCATCGGGCTTTACAACGAGCACATTGCCCAGCTGTTCAGCCTTGCCAAAGTGGGTACACAGGTGTTGCTAATTTGACGCCACGGGACCGGGCGCTAGCCTGTTAACTATAACAAGCAATTGCAATCGCGCGATTTTGCTGGTTAGAAAAAAATACGAGGTATGTCTTGGGTGCGCGGTTCAGCTTTATGGCCCGCGCAAATTCTGGAGGTTAACATGAAAAAACTCGTTATCGCTGCTGCGCTGACCGCTGCTGCTTCGACCGCTACCGCGGGCAACCTGTCCGAGCCGGTTGTAGAACCGCCGGTCATCGTTGAAGAAGCACAGGGCTCTTCCAGCGGCATCCTGCTGCCGCTGCTGCTGCTGGTCCTGGTTGGCGCAGCTGTTGCAGCGAACTAAGTTCGCGACACAGTTACGGAAAAGGCGGTGGTTCTCCACCGCCTTTTTTGTTGGCTAAAGGCCGCTGCGGGGGCGGTCAAACCGCCGCCACCTCGCGCAGGATCTCGTCCAGAACACTGGTTATCATGTCCGCATCTTCCGGTTCTATCGTCAGCGGCGGGCGGATTTTCAGGATATTGTCCTTGGGGCCTTCGCTGCCGATCAGGATCCGGTGATCGCGCATCCGGTTCTTGACGTAGGAACAGATCTCCGTGGCCTCAGTGCCATCCGGATTGACCAGCTCCACGCCCAGAAATAGGCCCATGCCGCGCACATCCCCGATGCAGGCGTGTTTCCCCTCCAGCGCCTTCAGTCCGCCTAACAATTGAGCGCCGACCACACGGGCATTTTCCTGAAGCTGCTCGTCATCGACGATATCCAGCACCTCTTTGCCGATTCGGCAGGAGAGGGTGGAACCTCCAAAGGTTGAGAAAAACTCGATCCCGTTGTCGAAACTCGCGGCGATTTCCTTGGTTGTGGCCAATACGCCGAGCGGATGCCCATTGCCGATCGGTTTGCCCATTACAACGATATCCGGGAGCGCGCCCTGATGTTCAAAGCCAAAGTAGTATTCGCCCAAGCGGCCCAGGCCGGTTTGCACCTCGTCTGCGATGCACACGCCGCCTGCGGCGCGAATCTTTTCGTAAACCGCGGGCAGGTAGCCCTTGGGCGGGATGATCTGGCCGCCCACAGACGGGAAAGTTTCGGCAATGAACCCGGCCACACCATGGCCCTTCTCCCGCAGACGGGCGATTGACGGGTCCACGAGATCTGCGAATTTCTGCGCCCGGTCCGGATCGCCGCGCCGGAATGAGCCGCGGTAGTCATCGGCAACTTCCACCAGCTCAACCCAGTCCGCTTGGCCAACGCCGCCGGGCTTGTTGAATTTGTAGGCAGAGATGTCAATCGCACCGGTGGTGTTGCCGTGGTAGCCGTGATCGGGCGTCACCATGCCCTTGGCGCCGGTATGGGCGCGGGCCAGGCGCAGGGCCAGCTCATTGGCCTCGGTGCCGGAATTCACAAAAAAACAGACCTCGAACCGGTCCGGCAGTTTGGACAGGACCTTCTCCGCAAAGGCGGTCTGAGCCGGATGCAGGTAGCGGGTGTTCGAATTCATCCGTTTCAGCTGATCCGCCGCCACTGCTTGAATGCGCGGATGGGCGTGGCCGACGTGAGGGACGTTGTTATAGGCGTCCAGATAGGGCCGCCCCCATTCGTCGAACAGGTGGTGTTTCCAGCCGCGCAGCAACATCACCGGGTCTTTGTAGGTGAGGCTCAGGTTGCCGCCGAAATGCGCGCGGCGGCCGGCAAGCACGTCTTCCTTGCTGGTGGGGTGATAGAGGACTTTTTCATCCGGCAGATTCAGCAGTGCTGCCGGGTTGGGGCAAAGGGTCTGCCACAGGTACATTTCGTCCGGATCGCCAACACCGGGCCAGTCCGCCTCGATTCCCTCGGTGGTCAGGGCAAGCTGGAAATGCACATGCGGCGCCCAGCCGCCGTTCTGGCCGGGATCGCCCAGGCGGCAGAACTCCTCGCCTTTCTCCACCATGTCGCCAGGCTTCAGCCGGGTGAGGCATTCCGGGTCCAGATGGCCATAAAGGGTATAGAACGAATCGCCCGCCGGGGTTTCATGCCGCAGGATGATCACCCCGCCATAGTCCAGATGACCGTCTCGGTTTTCGGCCGCATAGACCTCACCGCGCAAGGGGGCAAACATCGGTGTGCCCGCCGGGGCAAAGGCGTCCACAGCCAGATGCACAGTACGCCTGTTGCTGGCTTTCCAAGGGCCTTTGCGGAAAGCCGCATCCGTGTAGATCAGCCGCGGCTCGTGATAATATCCCAGCCAGATGCGGCCATTATCTTCAAACTCCTCGCCGGCCCTGGCGGCTTCTTCAAGGGGCATGTGGAACGGGTTCTGCGGCCAGGTAGAGTGCTCCACCGACAGCGAGCCCATCGGTGCGTCCGCCAAGTCCTGACCCATCAGCGGGGCGAAATTGCCGCGTTCCTGCTCCAGCCACGCCATCACCCTGTCGGCGCTGTCCACCACCGGCAGGCCGCTGGCGGCGCGCAGCCGGGCCGCTAGCAGACCGCGATGCAGCGTGCTGCCTTCCAGGAACCGCCAGGCCGGCGCTTGCGAGATGGTCACATAGGGGTCATCCGGGTTCTCCGCCGCCATCAGGGTGGAGTTCACCACGCTGACAGCCAGACGCGCGCGTAAAAGCGGCCAGACCATGTCCACTTCGGCGGGCGTCAGCGGGCAGGCCTCATGATAGCCCGCCACCAATGCCGCAAGCGCAGCCTCAGGCGCGGGATGGTCCAGAACGATATAGGCCGCGGCAATCGCCAGGTCGCAGACCCGCGGTGCGGCGCACATGTCCCCAAGGTCGATAAGGCCCGACACCCTGCGCGGTTCATTCAGTTCACCCGCGACCATGATGTTGTAGTCATTGGCGTCATTATGGATGGCCTGCTTGGGCAGCGCGGCCAGATCAGGCTCTAACTTGACAAAGTCCGCGCAAATCTCGTCAAGGATCGCACGGCGCGCTGGGTCAGTGATGCAGGACAGCTGATCCTTGATCCAGCCCGCGCGCATAAGGTCCCATTTGAAATCCCGTTCCAGCCCCTCATGCCGGAAATCCGCCAGCGCCTTGGCCGATCCGCCCAGAACCTGACCGATCTCATGGATCAGCGCATCGCTCTTCGGCTCCGCCTTGGCATAGCAGCGCCCGGGCAGCTGGTTCAGCAGCCAGACCAGCCGGTCCTGGCCCGTTTCGTCCGGGAGTGTCAGCAGAGAGCGGCCGTCAGCTGAGGCGATCACCCGGGGGCAAGGCAGATCCGGCTGGCGTGCGGCGATATGCTCAAAGGCTTTCACCTGCATATCGACCAGCCAAGCCTCACAGCCCGGGCGCATGGCCTTGAGGATATAGCCTTGGCCATCTGCGTCCCGTGCCAGGAAGTTCAGGTCATACTCCCCATCAAGGCGGCTCAGTTCCGCCTTGATACCCCAATGCTCCTCAAGGGCAGCGGCCCAATGCGCAAGCGTCATCCAAATTCTCCCCGGTCTGCCGGCGTGCCCGGCGATCAAATATTGGATCCTATTTGGACCGGGATGAGGGTTTAGTCCAGCCAGCCTTTCAGATTCTCCTCGATAACCCCGGCCAGTGCGGCGATGTGGTCATCATCGTCGTTGAGACAGGGGATATAGAGAAAGTCCTCGCCGCCCGCGTGCTCAAAACTTTCGCGGATTTCCTCGTTGATCTCTTCCAGCGTCTCAATGCAGTCGGCAGAGAAGGCCGGCGCGATCACCGCAATGTTCTTCTTGCCTTCCTTGGCGAGCGCCGCGACGTGGTCCACGGTGTAGGGTTTCAGCCATTCCTCAGGCCCGAACACCGACTGGAAGGTCGAGGTGATCTGGGTGTCGTCCCAGCCCAGCCGCTCCTTCAGAAGGCGCGTCGTTTTCTGGCACTGGCAATGATAAGGGTCGCCCTGCATCAGATATCGCTTGGGCATCCCGTGGTAAGATACCACCAGAATATCCGGACGCTTCGCAGCCTTGGCATAGGCCTCCTCCACCGACCGCGCCAGCGCATCTATATAGGCAGGCTGGTCGAAATAAGGCGCGATCGTGCGCGCGGCGGGCTGCCAAGTTTCTTCCATCAGGGCACGGAAGAACTGGTCGTTGGCCGTGCCAGAGGTCGCGCCGGCGTATTGCGGGTAGAGCGGTACAAACAGGATCTTCTGGCAGCCGGCCTCCACCATCTGCCGCACCTTGGACTTGGTTGAGGGGTTGCCATAGCGCATGCAGAAATCGACCATCACCTGATCGCCGTACCGTCCCTTCATCACCTCAGCCATCTTGGCGGTCTGGTCCTTGGTGATGGTCATCAGCGGGCTCTCGCCCTTGTCATGGTTCCAGATCGACTTGTACGCCGCGCCGGAGGAGAACGGGCGCTTGGTCAGGATGATCAGCTGCAGCAGCGGCTGCCATTTCCATGACGGGTAGTCGATCACCCGTTTGTCGGACAGGAATTCGTTCAGATACCGGCGCATCGGCCAATAGGAGTGATCGTCCGGCGTGCCAAGGTTGGCCAGCAGAATGCCGACTTTCTCCGCCGGGATCTTGGGGTGATCGGCGGGGGCGTGGGCAGGGCATTTGGCGGTCCGGGCGGCGTCCAGCATGGGCAGGTCCTGTGGGGCTGAGAATTTCGGTGTTGGCGGCAAACTACTGTCTTTACGCGCAGAAGGCCAATTGGATCACATTGGCGCAGCCATAGCGGAGACTTATCGGGGGCCGAGCTTGGTTTCCGGCACCTTCAAGGCATCGGCCAGGCGCATCTGGGCCGAGCCGGGGCGCAAGGGTTTTTGCTGGCTGTCCGATGGCGACCAGCCGGTGAGGCATACCAGCTCGAACGTCGCCGGCAACCGGCCGTCTGCGGTGGCGAAATGCGCGCGATAGATGTGATCGGCCAACTGGAACAGGGCTCGCGGCGCCGGGCGCTTTAGGCGCTGGGCGAGGGCGTTGGTCTCCCCCATGCCGCGCAGGTCGTGGATAAGATGCGTCAGATCACGGTATTGAGCGGTCAGCGGCACCAGGTCGGCCACCGGCAGGGCAAAACCGGCCCGCTGCAGCAGCCCGCCCAGATCCCGGATCTCACCCATCGGGGCAACGCGGGGGGACAGGCCGCCCAGAACGGTTGTCTCAGCTTCTGCCATGGCTGCGCGCAGCTCGTGAAGGGTCTGGCCACCCAGCAGCAGGACCAGCAGCAGCCCGTCTTCCTTCAGGGCGCGCCGGCATTGGATCAGCTGACCGACGGGATCATTGGCCCAATGCAGGCACATGGAATGGATCACCACATCATGCGCGCCTTGATCCAGTTCCAGAACGTCCGCGTCGGCCACGATCTTCGCGTCCGGCCGAAACCCTTCCCAGACCTCCGGGAAAGGGCAGACCACGGCGGGCGCTGTAAAGGTTCTGTTAACCAGGCTCAGGCGATCCTCGGCCTCATCCCGCGCCATATGGTGGAGGAACAGGGCGTCCGCCTGCCGTCTGGCGCGGCGGGATGCCAGCGCCTGACGGTCAAAGAGCTGTTGCTGGGCCCGGTCTTTGGGTGCTTGTGTCATGGGGGCTATTTAGATGCTGCTGGCAGGGATTCAAACCGCTGTTTCGCTAATCTACCCTCCGCAATGCCTGGGCTGCGGCGGGCTGGTAGGCAGCGACTTCGGCCTATGCGGGACATGCTGGTCCGGTATGAGCTTCATCAGCGGCACAGTGTGCGAAGGCTGCGGCGTTCCGCTGCCTGGGGAGGCGGACGGCTTCCGCCTGGAGTGTGACAGCTGCCTGCGCCATCCGCGGCCCTGGAGCCAGGGGAGGTCGGCGCTGATTTACGAGGGGCAGGGGCGCAAACTGGTGCTGGCCCTTAAACACGGCGACCGGACAGAAATCGCACAGGCCGCAGCCGTTTGGCTGGAACGCGCAGCGCAGCCGATGCTGAAGGATGATCCGCTGATCTGCCCGGTGCCGCTGCATTGGACCCGGCTGCTGAAGCGTAAGTACAATCAGTCGGCAGTGCTGGCAGACGCGCTGGCGAGACGCTCGGGATTGCAGCATTGCCCGGACCTGCTGCGCCGGATCCGTAAAACGCCTGCGCTGGAAGGAAAGACACGGGACCAGCGTTACCAGCTTCTGGGGTCTGCCATCGGCGCGCATCCGGGCCGGCTGAACAGGATCAGGGGCCGCAGTGTTCTGATTGTGGACGACGTGATGACCTCTGGCGCCACGCTCAGCGCCTGCACCGATGCCTGCCTGCGGGCGGGAGCAGCAGAGGTGCGGGTGGCGGTGCTGGCCCGGGTCACGCAAGTGTGAGCCCGGCGGCCAGCCTCTGGCAATTGTTGCAATGAATCCCCAATTCCTCCACAAGCTTCGAAACCAGATAATGGGGTCCTGAATGAAAACGGTAGAAATCTACACCTCGCCTCTGTGCGGTTACTGCCACGCAGCCAAGCGGCTGCTGAACCAGAAGGGTGTGGCATTTTCGGAAGTCAACGTGCTGGAGGAGCCGGAGCGCAAGGCGGAGATGATCCAGCGTGCCAACGGCAGCCGCACGGTGCCGCAGATCTTCATCGGCGGCACTCATGTCGGCGGCTGCGACGACCTCTATGCGCTGGAGCAGGCGGGCAAGCTCGACCCGCTGCTGGCGGCATAGTCCCGGAGAAACACCATGCGCGCAGCTCTGCTTCAGATGACATCCACCGACATCCCGGCTGAAAACCTGGAAACGGTGAAGGCGATGATGGCGGAGGCTGTGCGCGGCGAAGCCGGTTTCGTGCTGACACCGGAGGTCACCAATTGCCTCTCCGGCAGCCGGACCCATCAGAAGGACGTTCTTTGCCATGAAGAGAACGACCCGACTTTGGCTGCCCTGCGGGACGAGGCGGCCAGGCACGGGGTCTGGCTGCTGCTCGGCTCGCTGGGGGTCAAGACCCACGACGCGGACGGCCGCTTTGCCAACCGGCAGTTTTTGATCAGCCCGCAGGGTGAAATCGCTGCGCGTTACGACAAGATCCACATGTTCGACGTGGAGGTCACGCCAGAGGAAACCTACCGCGAATCCGATGGCTACCGCCCGGGCACCAAGGCCGTCGTGGCGGAAACGCCCTTCGCCAGGATCGGCATGACGATCTGCTATGACGTGCGCTTTCCGCATCTGCACCGGGCGCTGGCCCAGGGCGGAGCTCAAATTCTCACCGCGCCAGCGGCGTTCTCTTATGTGACGGGCGAGGCGCATTGGCATTCTCTGCTGCGCGCCCGGGCGATCGAGACCGGGTGTTTCGTGCTGGCGCCGGCGCAGACCGGCAAGCATCCAGCCTCCCGCGGGCCCAGCCGCAAGACATACGGGCACTCCCTTGCCGTCGCTCCCTGGGGCGAGGTGCTGGCGGATGCGGGCCAGGAACCCGGCGTCACTTACGTTGATCTCGACCTCGAAAAAGTGGCAGAAGCACGCAAGCGTGTGCCTTCCCTGACCCACGACCGGGAGTTCGACGGACCCTGATGGATGAAACCCATTCCCTGGCGGTATCGCTGTTCAGCGAGATACTGATGGCTGACCAGCTGGCCCGGTCACGCCTCAGCAAAGTGCTGCCTAAGGGTATGGAGCTCTCGCATTTTTCGGTGCTCAATCACTTGGCGCGCGCCGGGCTGGAACGCTCGCCCGCACAGCTGGCCAAGGCGTTTCACGTGACGCGCGGCGCAATGACCAACACGCTGAACAAGCTGGAAGTGGCGGGATATATCCATGTCCGGCCGGATTGGGATGATGCGCGGCGCAAGATGGTGGCGATCAGCCCGGCGGGCAGACAGGCCCGCGACGCGGCGCTGGCCGGGATCGTTCCGGTGATTTCCGAAGTGGTGGGGGAACTGGGCAGCGACCGGGTCCGGGCCGCCCTGCCGATCCTGCGCGAACTGCGCGGCAAGCTGGAAGAAAGCGGCTGATCCGGCAGGCCCCGGCAGCCGGCTGATTGCAACGGTTCCCCAAAAAAGAAGGACGCCCGCAAGCAGGCGCCCTTCCTCCCCATCAGTCCCCATCAATCCGTGAGTGGCGGTCCTGGCAACCTCTGGGCGGACCCGCCGGAAACAGCGGTAAGCAATTCTTCGGTTAAGGGGCTTTGCCCCAGACGGACCGGGTAACATTCCAAATCCGTTACCTGACGTTAACAATCAGGGCGGTGCAACTAAAGAGTGCATAAGGATTACCACCTATCCTTAAGGATAGGCGGCCGCGCCGGCAGGGCGGTGTCCGCTGCGCCTCAGCCGGGCTTTACGCTGGCCGTCACGTAGTTCACCGACAGATCCCGCTCGGAAATTGACCAAGTCCAGGTGATCGGATTGAACACGAACCCCTTGCGGTCCACCGGCTTCAGCCCGGCCTTGCGCAGCAGCTCGAACAGCTCATCCGGCGTGATGAACTTGGACCATTCATGGGTGCCGCGCGGCAGCCAGCGCATGATCACTTCGGCGCCGATGATGGCCATGGCAAAGCTTTTCGGGTTGCGGTTGATGGTCGAGCAGATCTGCAGTCCGCCCGGTTTCAGCAGCAGCTGCGTCGCGGTCAGATAGCTGAGCGGATCGGCAACATGCTCCACCACCTCCATGTTGAGCAAGACGTCGAACTGCTCGCCAGCCTCGGCCAGCGCTTCGGCGGTGGTGTGGCGGTAGTCGATCTCCAGCCCCGATTGCTCGGCGTGGATGCGCGCGACAGGCAGGTTGCCCTCGGCGGCGTCGGCACCCACGACCGTCGCGCCCAGCCGCGCCATTGGTTCGCTCAGCAGCCCGCCGCCGCAGCCGATGTCCAGCAGCCGCAGCCCCTCAAACGGATTCCGTGACGTCAGGTCGCGGTTAAACTCGGCGGCAATTTGCTTGGTGATGTAATCGAGCCGGCACGGGTTCAGCATGTGCAGCGGCTTGAATTTGCCGTTCGGATCCCACCACTCCGCCGCCATCGCCTCGAATTTAGCGATTTCCGCTGGGTCGACCGTGGACTGAGGCGCTTGCATTCCTGTCTCCGTGTGCTCTTTTGTAGTCTGACGTCTCACTAAGGTCAGTAATGGATAGATACCCGGACCAAAAGCGCGCAGTGCATTATCTTTACCCGCCGGTCGAACCCTTTGACCAGCGCATGATCGACGCAGGCCAGGGTCACCGCATATATGCAGAGCAGAGCGGGAATCCAAACGGCATACCCGTGATTGTCTGCCACGGCGGACCCGGCGGCGGCAGCAGCCCGGCGATGCGGCGCTATTTTGATCCCGATGTCTACCGGATCATCCTGTTCGACCAGCGCGGCTGCGGACGCTCACGCCCCTACGCCTCCTGCGAGAACAATACCACCTGGCATCTGGTCGCCGATATGGAGCTGATTCGCCGTCAGATCGGCGTCGAGTCTTGGATCCTGTTCGGCGGCAGCTGGGGGGCGACGCTGGCGCTGATCTATGCCCAGACGCATCCGGACCGCGTGCAGCAGATGATCCTGCGCGGCGTCTTCCTGATGACCAAGGCAGAACTGGACTGGTTTTACGGCGGCGGCGCCGGCAAGTTCTGGCCCGAAACCTGGGCCAAATTCGTCTCGCTGATCCCTGATGGGGAGCGCAGCGACATTATCAGCGCCTACCACAAGCGGCTGTTCTCCGGAAATCTGGACGAGGAAGTGCGCTTTGGCCGTGCCTGGTCGGCCTGGGAAAATGCGCTGGCCACGGTGCATTCCAACGGCCACAGCGGCGAAAGCCCCGGCGATTACGCTCGCGCCTTTGCCCGTCTGGAAAACCATTATTTCCTGAACGGCGGCTTTCTTGACTATGATGGCCAGATCCTTGCGAATATGGGGCGGATTTCCCATATCCCCGGGGTGATCGTGCAAGGCCGCTACGACATGATCTGCCCGCCGTCGTCCGCCTGGCGCCTGAATGAGCTGTGGCCAAATGCGGAGTTGAAGATGGTGCGCAACGCAGGCCATGCTTTGTCGGAGCCGGGAATCAGCGCAGAGCTGGTCCGGGCGATGGACCGGATTGCAGGAGAGCTTGTGCCATGACGCGCATTGACCGCCGCGCGCTGTTCACCTCGGGTGCTGCCGCAGCCCTGCTGGCCGCCGCTGGCGGATCGGTCCATGCGTCGCCCAAGCCGGGCGGCGTGCTGCGTCTGGCGGTTCCGCGCGATGGCGGGATGCTGGAACAGGCTGCCCGCGGCGCAATCTATGACACGCTGACCGAAATCGCACCTGACGGGCTGCTGCGCGGCGAACTGGCCACGGGATGGCATTCCACTGCGGATGCCCGGACGTGGACCTTCAGCCTGCGGGACGGCGTAGCGTTTCATGATGGCAGCCCGCTGACTTCGGATGATGCCGCCGCTTCGCTCCTGGTGCAGGGAATCACCGGGGCGGAGGTGCAGGCGATCACCGCGCTGGGCAGCCATCAGCTGCTGGTGGAACTTGTGCAACCGAACCCGCATCTCCCCTATCTGCTGGCCGGTGCGGGCCAGGTGATCGCCCCCGGAGGCGCTTTGCCGGTGCCGCTGTCAGATGCGGTCGGGACTGGCTGCTACCAGGTGGCGCGCGCTCAGGAGGGCCGCCATTTCCGTGCCTCCAAGGTGGCGGATCATTACAAGGCCGGCACTGCAGGCTGGGTGGAGACGGTAGAGATCATCGTGATCCCCGACGCTGCTGTCCGCGCCGAAGCCCTGCGCGACGGATATGTCGACGTGGCAGCCCTGCCGGAGCCGCGCGGCCTGCTGCGCCGCGGCGAGTTTCTGTATCACCCTTCGTCCAGCGACATGGCTTTGGCTGCCCGCCACACGGTCGGCATCCCGCGCAAGGTCGGCCAGCGCGCGCCGCTGGATGACGGCCGCATCGCAGAGCGCTGGTGGATCGCCTGACGCCGCCCGGCGGCCGTCACGGAAGACAAGCCTTGCAGTTTTCCCCAATCCCCCCTATATGGCTTTGACAACAGCGGCGCGTTGAACCTCTGGCTCAAGGCTCCACCGGGATTTTCGACGGGCCGCGCGCCCGTTTTTTTGTGTTTGCAGGTTTGCGCCTGCCGCTCCAAGTGGAGGTCTGATGACCAACGACCTGATTGCCAAAGCTGCCATCGACCGGCGCCTGGCCGAGATCGTCACCCCGGTGATCGAGGATCTGGGGTATGAGCTGGTGCGAATCCGGCTGATGTCTGGTAAGTCGACGACGCTGCAGATCATGGCCGACAAGCCCAACGGCGGTATCGAGGTGGATGATTGCGCCGAGATTTCGAATGCCGTCAGCGCTGCGCTCGACGTCGAAGACCCGATCATCGATGCCTATGCGCTGGAGGTGTCGAGCCCGGGCATTGACCGTCCGCTGACGCGGATGAAAGACTTCGAGATGTTCGAGGGCTACGAGGCCAAGCTGGAGACCGCCGAAACGGTCGGTGGCCGCCGCCGCTTCAAGGGGGAGCTCGCGGGCACCGAGGGCGATGAAGTCCTGATCAACATCGAGGATCAGGGCCAGACCGTGACCGTTGGTCTGAAGTTCGACTGGCTGAGCGATGCCAAGCTGGTTCTGACCGACGATCTGATCAAGGAAATGCTGCGTCAGCGCAAAGAGGCCGGGACGCTCAACGAAGACGCATTCGACGAAATCGAGACCGAAGAGTCCGAAGAGGAGAAAAAGTAATGGCTATCACCTCTGCAAACCAGCTGGAGCTGTTGCAAACCGCCGAGGCCGTGGCGCGCGAAAAGATGATCGACCCGGGTCTGGTGATCGAGGCGATGGAAGAAAGCCTCGCCCGTGCGGCCAAGAGCCGCTATGGCGCCGAGATGGATATCCGTGTGTCGATCGACCGCAAGACCGGGCGCGCCACCTTTACCCGCGTGCGCACCGTTGTCGCGGATGATGAGCTGGAAAACTACCAGGCCGAAATGACCGTTGAGCAGGCGCGCCAGTACATGGCGAACCCCGAAGTGGGCCAGACCTATGTCGAGGAAGTGCCGCCGGTTGAGATGGGCCGGATCGCAGCCCAGTCGGCCAAGCAGGTGATCCTGCAGAAGGTCCGCGAAGCTGAGCGCGACCGCCAGTACGAAGAATTC
Organism: Leisingera daeponensis DSM 23529; assembly: GCF_000473145.1. Classification (NCBI taxonomy): domain Bacteria; kingdom Pseudomonadati; phylum Pseudomonadota; class Alphaproteobacteria; order Rhodobacterales; family Roseobacteraceae; genus Leisingera; species Leisingera daeponensis. The sequence continues at coordinate 3,014,173 of NZ_KI421500.1, forward strand.
AAGGACCGCGCCGGCACGATCATCAACGGCTTGGTCAAGCGCGAGGAATACGGCAACGTCATCGTCGACGTGGGCGCGGGCGAAGCGATCTTGCGCCGCAACGAGAAGATCGGCCGCGAAAGCTACCGCCCGAACGACCGCGTGCGCTGCTACATCAAGGACGTGCGCCGCGAGCCGCGCGGCCCGCAGATCTTCCTGTCGCGCACCGCGCCGGAGTTCATGGCCGAGCTGTTCAAGATGGAAGTGCCGGAAATCTATGACGGCATCATCGAGATCAAGGCAGTCGCCCGCGACCCCGGCTCGCGCGCCAAGATTGCTGTCGTCTCCTATGACGGCTCGATCGACCCGGTCGGCGCCTGTGTTGGTATGCGCGGCTCCCGTGTGCAGGCCGTCGTGAACGAGCTTCAGGGCGAGAAGATCGACATCATCCCGTGGAACGAGGACCAGCCGACCTTCCTGGTGAACGCGCTGCAGCCGGCCGAAGTGACCAAGGTGGTGCTCGACGAGGAAGCCGGCAAGATCGAGGTTGTGGTGCCGGAAGAGCAGCTGTCGCTCGCTATCGGCCGCCGCGGCCAGAATGTGCGCCTGGCGTCGCAGCTCACCGGTCTCGATATCGACATCATGACCGAGGAAGAAGAGTCGGCCCGCCGCCAGAAAGAATTCGAGGCGCGCACGAAATTGTTCATGGAGACCCTTGATCTGGACGAGTTCTTTGCCCAGCTTCTGGTGTCTGAGGGCTTCACCAACCTGGAAGAGGTTGCTTATGTCGAGCTCGATGAGCTGCTGGTCATTGACGGTGTTGACGAAGGCACCGCCGAGGAGCTGCAGGCCCGTGCCCGCGACTATCTGGAAGCCCAGGCCAAGGCGGCCCTGGACGCAGCCCGCGAGCTGGGCGCCGAGGAAAGCCTGATCCAGTTCGAGGGCCTGACCCCGCAAATGGTCGAGGCGCTTGCCAAGGACGACGTGAAGTCGCTGGAAGATTTCGCCACTTGTGCGGACTGGGAACTGGCCGGCGGCTGGACCTCCAACGGCGGCGAGCGGGTCAAGGATGACGGCATCCTGGAGCCTTTCGGCGTATCGCTGGAAGAGGCGCAGGACATGGTCATGACCGCCCGCATCATGCTGGGCTGGGTCGATCCGGCTGAGCTGGAAGCGGAAGCGGCGGAAGACGAAGACGCTGGCGAAGAGGAAGGCGAAGCCTGATCCCGGGCTTTGCAAAGGAGACCTGCATGACACGCGGCGGCGTTCAAAAAGACCGGCCCGAAGGCAGCGAGCGCAAGTGCATCGCAACCGGCGAGATCCAGCCCAAACAGGGGCTCATCCGATTTGTGATGGGACCCGAGGGCCAGGTCGTGCCCGATGTGATGGAAAAGCTGCCGGGCCGCGGCGTCTATGTGACGTCCAGCCGCGCGGCGCTGGAAACCGCCGTCAAGAAGAAGCTGTTCGCCCGCGGCTTCAAATCGCAGGTCCAGGTCTCCAGCGGGCTTGCCGGGGAGGTGGAGACCCAAGTGGTCCGCCGCCTCGTCGGGCTGATCAGCCTGGCGCGCAAGTCGGGCGACGCGGTGGCCGGTTTCGAGAAGGTCAAGGACTGGCTGTCCAAGGAAGAGGCCCGGGTGCTGATCCAGGCCTCTGACGGGTCGGGCCGCGGAAAGTCGAAGCTGAGCACGCCCTACAAGGGCAAATTTATCGGCTGCCTCACGGCGGACGAGCTGGGAATGGCATTTGGGCGCCAAACTGTGATACATGCCGCCCTCGCCTCTGGCGGACTCAGCAAACGTGTTGTAGATGAGGCGCAACGACTGCAAGGTTTGCGCGAAACGGTGGGCGGCAGCGGCCGCACGGAAGGATAAGTAGCTTTATGAGCGATAGTGACGGCAAAAAGACACTGGGTCTGCGTGGGAGTTCCCGTCCGGGGAACGTGAAACAGAGTTTCAGCCATGGACGGACCAAGAATGTCGTAGTGGAAACCAAGCGCAAGCGCGTGGTGGTTCCCAAGCCGGGTGCGGCCAAAAGCGGCAGCGGTGCTGCACCGGCAGCGTCCGGATCCCGCCGGCCTGCCGGCATCAGCGATGCAGAGATGGAGCGCCGCTTGAAGGCACTGCAGGCCGCCAAGGCCCGCGAGGTGGAAGAAGCCGCGCAGCGCGAAGCCGAGGAAAAGGCCCGCGCCGAAGAGCGTGAGCGCCGCCGCGCCGAAGCGGAAGCCAAAGAGCGCGAGCAGCGCGAAGCCGAAGAACGCGCCCGCCAGAAAGCCGAAGAGGAAGAGCGCAAGCGCGCCGAGGAAGCAGAAGCAGCCAAAATGGCAGCCGCTGCGCCCGAACCTGCGGAGAAGGCAGAGCGTCCGGCAGCGAACAAGCCCGCTCCTGCTGCAACCCCGCGCAAAGCCGAGCGCGAACGCGAGCAGCGTCCGTCCCGCGGCAAGGGCCGTGACGACAACCGCCGCTCCGGCAAGCTGACGCTTGGCCAGGCCACTGGCGGCGAAGGCAACCGCCAGCGCTCGATGGCGGCGATGAAGCGGAAGCAGGAACGTGCGCGTCAGAAGGCCATGGGCGGCTCGGTCGAGCGGGAAAAGGTTGTGCGCGACGTGCAGCTGCCGGAAACCATCGTGGTGTCCGAGCTGGCCAACCGCATGGCAGAACGCGTTGCCGACGTGGTGAAATCGCTCATGCAGATGGGCATGATGGTCACCCAGAACCAGTCGATCGACGCCGACACCGCCGAGCTGATCATCGAGGAATTCGGCCACAAGGTGACGCGCGTTTCCGACGCCGACGTCGAGGACGTGATCAAAGAGGTCGAGGACAAGGAAGAGGACCTGAAGCCGCGTCCGCCGGTCATCACCATCATGGGCCACGTCGACCACGGCAAAACCTCGCTGCTGGACGCGATCCGCGATGCCCGCGTTGTGGCAGGCGAAGCCGGCGGCATTACCCAGCACATCGGCGCCTATCAGGTGACCACCGAAAGCGGCACTGTGCTCAGCTTCCTGGATACCCCGGGCCACGCGGCCTTCACCTCGATGCGGTCGCGCGGTGCGCAGGTGACTGATATCGTGGTTCTGGTTGTGGCCGCGGACGATGCGGTGATGCCGCAGACCGTCGAGGCGATCAACCACGCCAAAGCGGCGGGTGTTCCGATGATTGTGGCGATCAACAAGATCGACAAGCCGGCTGCAAACCCGATGAAGGTCCGCACCGATCTTCTGCAGCACGAGGTGGTCGTGGAAGCCATGTCCGGTGAAGTGCAGGACGTGGAAGTCTCCGCCGTCACCGGCCAGGGCCTGGACGATCTGCTGGAAGCCATTGCCCTTCAAGCGGAAATCCTGGAGCTGAAAGCCAACCCGAACCGCGCCGCGCAAGGCGCCGTGATCGAGGCGCAGCTGGATGTGGGCCGCGGCCCTGTGGCGACTGTTCTGATTCAGAACGGCACCCTGCGCCAGGGCGACATCTTTGTTGTGGGTGAGCAGTACGGCAAGGTTCGCGCGCTGATCAACGACAAGGGCGAGCGCGTGCAGGAAGCTGGCCCCTCGGTTCCGGTCGAGGTTCTGGGTCTCAATGGCACGCCGGAAGCAGGCGACGTTCTGAACGTCACCGAAACCGAAGCGCAGGCCCGAGAGATCGCCGAGTATCGCGCCCAGGCCGCCAAGGACAAGCGCGCCGCTGCCGGTGCCGCGACCACGCTGGAACAGCTGATGGCCAAGGCCAAGGAAGACGAAAACGTCTCCGAGCTGCCGATCCTGGTCAAAGCCGACGTGCAGGGCTCTGCCGAGGCCATCGTTCAGGCGATGGAAAAAATCGGTAACGAGGAGGTGCGCGTGCGCGTGCTGCATTCGGGCGTCGGTGCGATCACCGAAACCGATGTCGGCCTCGCCGAGGCCTCCGGTGCCCCGATCATGGGCTTCAACGTCCGTGCCAATGCCTCTGCCCGCAACACTGCGAACCAGAAGGGTGTGGAGATCCGCTACTATTCGGTGATCTACGACCTGGTGGATGACGTGAAGGCGGCGGCCTCCGGCCTGCTGTCTGCCGAGATTCGCGAGAACTTCATCGGCTACGCGCAGATCAAAGAAGTCTTCAAAGTCACCGGTGTCGGCAAGGTTGCCGGCTGTCTGGTCACCGAAGGCATTGCACGCCGTTCGGCAGGCGTGCGCCTGCTGCGCGACAACGTGGTGATCCACGAAGGCACGCTGAAGACCTTGAAACGCTTCAAGGACGAAGTGTCGGAGGTTCAATCCGGTCAGGAATGCGGTATGGCGTTCGAAAACTACGACGATATCCGTCCGAACGACGTGATCGAGATTTTCGAGCGCGAGGAAGTGACCCGCACCCTCGACTGACCGGTCCGCGATCGGAAAAAAAACAAAGGCCCCGGCTACCATGCTGGGGCCTTTTTCTGTGCGCCTGACGGTCCTGTCCGGCACGGGAAATTTCGTGCAGCAGCTGACGAAGCGTCTGGGGGCGAAAGCCGGCCCTTGGCGGTCCGGCGGCGCCTCAGGCCAGGCCCTTCGCTGCTGCACTGTCACAGTGCCCGGGCCAGCTGGGAAATGACAGCTGGCGAAAGGACGGTGTCCCGGTCCAAAAGGACAGGTCTTCTGCCAGAAAGCTAACGAGAATACGTGATCACGCCGCTGGCTACGCATCCGGAAAAGGGCAGCTGTTGGCAGCTGCCCTTTCTGTGTGCCTGATGTGCCTGATGTGCGTGAGTGGCGGCTCAGGCGGCTGGCGTCACTGGCTGGCCTTGATAGGTTATTGAGCCAACCCGCACAGCGATTCTCCCATTGGGGAGTGCCCGTATGAAATTGCCTTGAACCAAGGAAAACTTACCTATTGCGATTGTTCTAAGCATGGTCCGGTCCTGCCTGTTTACAATTCAGGGTAGTGGCTTGCTCCGTAGACTAATGCTTAATCAGATTGCTTAACAAAGCGTTACCCGTGCGGGCGGCGGCAGTTAAACGCCCGCCAAACCGGCGGAAAACCGGACCGGGCGGGCGTCACACCCATGGCTTTGGAGGCCTTAGAGCCAGTCGCGCAGGATCGGGATCAGCGGGATATCCGCCGGCGGCATCGGATAGTCGCGCAGGTCCTGCGGACGCACCCATTTCAGGGTTTGACCTTCCCTGGCCTGCGGGATGCCTTCCCACTTGCGGCAGGCAAACAGAGGCATCAGCAGGTGGAAATCCTCGTAGGAATGGCTGGCAAAGGTCAGTGGCGCCAGGCAGGAGGCCCAGGTGCCGATCCCCAGCTCCTCGTGCAGCTCGCGGATCAGCGCGGCCTCCGGTGTCTCCCCCGGTTCGATCTTGCCGCCGGGAAATTCCCACAGGCCGGCCATGGATTTTCCTTCGGGCCGCTGCGCCAGCAGCACGCGCCCATCAGCATCGATGAGCGCGACAGCGGAGACCAGAACAGTTTTCATGACCGGTAATCCGCGTTGATCGAGATGTACTGGTGCGTCAGGTCGCAGGTCCAGACTGTAGCTTGGCCGCCGCCAAGGCCCAGATCCACCTTGATGGTGATCTCCTGCTTTTTCATCTCCGCCGCACCCAGCTCTTCCTTGTAGCCGGGCGAGACCCAGCCCTTTTCCGCCACCAGAACATCCCCAAAGGAAATCGACAACAGGTCGCGGTCCGCCGCGGCGCCGGACTTGCCGATCGCCATAACCACGCGGCCCCAGTTCGGATCCTCGCCCGCGATGGCGGTTTTCACCAGCGGCGAATTGGCAATCGCTAGGCCATGCACCTTGGCATCTGCGTCCGAGGCCGCTCCGGTCACCTGGATTTCCACGAACTTGGTTGCGCCTTCCCCGTCGCGCACCACCTGATGCGACAGGTCCAGCATGACCCGCTCCAGCCCTGCCGCGAACTCTGCGTTGCCGGTGGCATCCACGCCCGAGGCGCCGGTGGCGCACAGCATCAGGCTGTCGGAGGTTGAGGTGTCGCTGTCCACGGTGATGCAGTTGAAGGTCCGGTCGCAGATCTCCGCCAGCTGCGCCTGCAGCGCCGCCTGTTCGACCTTCGCATCGGTGAAGATATAGACCAGCATCGTCGCCATGTCCGGCGCGATCATGCCGGAGCCTTTGGCAATCCCCGCAATCTTGACTGTCTTGCCAGCGATCCCGACCGTGGCGCTGGCGCCTTTGGCAAAGGTGTCGGTGGTCATGATCGCCCTGGCGGCACCTTCCAGCGCGGTCTCGTCCAGCGCGCTGTGCAGCTCGCCGATCTTTGCGACAATGCGGTCGTGCGGCAGCGGCTCGCCGATCACACCGGTGGACGCGGTAAAGACACGCTCCGCCGGCAGGCCCGCCGCCGCGGCAACCGCGGCGGTGATCTCTGCCACCGAAGTCTGCCCGTGACGGCCGGTAAAGGCGTTGGAATTACCAGAATTCACGAGGATTGCCGCGCCGGCATCCGCAGGGCCGCCCAATTTGGACTGGCAGTCCAGCACCGGGGCAGAGCGGGTCTTGGATCGGGTGAACACACCGGCAACAGAGGTGCCCGGATCCATCACCGCCAGCATCACATCGGTGCGGCCTTGGTATTTCACCCCAGCAGAAGCAGAGGCAAAACTTACTCCCTTGATAACCGGCAGGTCGGGAAAGCCGGCGGGGGCAAGTGGCGAGACGGGCAGGGATTTCGCCATGATCAGTTCCTTACCAGGCTGAGGTCTTGCAGAATGGCCGGATCCAGATCTTCGATCTCAGGCCGTTCGATCTCGGACGCTGCGGTCAGCTCGTTCACGCGCGCCTCGACCGCTTTCTGCTGCAGTTCATCCGCAAGCTGCGCCCGGACTTCGTCGAATTCAGGGGCTTCGGTCTTGCGCCGCTCATTCAGCAGGATCACGTGCCAGCCGAACTGGGTCTGCACCGGGCCGGACACTTCGCCCGAGCGCAGCTTGATCACCGCTTCTTCGAATTCCGGCACCATGCGGCCGGTGGTGAACCAGCCCAGGTCACCACCGCTGGGGCCGGAGGGGCCGGTGGAGCGTTCCTTGGCGAGGGTGGCAAAATCGGCACCGTCGTCCAGCTCCTTGATCACGTCCAGCGCGTCCTCCTCGGTTTCGACCAGAATGTGGGCGGCGTGGAATTCATCGCCTCCGTCGCCGGAGGAATATTTCTCCTCATAGGCCGCACGCAGCGCTTCTTCGCCGCTGGCGTTGTCCATCACCATCTCGATCACATTGGCCGCCAGCATCGCGCGCTCTTCGTTTTCAACCGACAGCTCGACATAGCGGGGCACCTCGCCATGCAGCTGCTGTTTCAGCGCGGTCTGTTGAACCAGCTGGTCAAGGATGGCGTTGAACAGCACGTCATCGGGCAGCTGCTTGTACTGCTCCGGCAGGTTTTCGCGCGCCATGATCATATGGCCGATGGTGATCTCCTCGCCATTGACCGTGGCAACCACCGTGTTGGCATGGGGTGCGGCAACTGCCGCAAGCGGAAGCGCTGCGCAGGCCGCGACTGCTATACCGCACAGAAAAGTGAGACCTTTACGCATAGAAACCTTCCTATTCCTTGGCCGCCGGGGGGCGTGCCGTTGACACTCTAAACCCTGCCGCTTACATCGCTCTGAGGCCATTGGCAGGACCGTCTTTCCACCTTGTTTATGGGTTGCGGACACGGCGGGCAAGCCTGCCCGATGCAAAGGCCGGAGATAGGATCGCTGGAGAAAACATGCTGGGTTTCGGAACACTCGCCAAAAAGGTTTTCGGCACGCCGAACGATCGTAAGATCAAGGCGACGCGGCCGCTGATCGCACAGATCAACGCGCTGGAGGACGAGTTCGCGAAGCTCAGCGACGACGGGCTGATCGGCAAAACCGAAGAGCTGCGCAAGCGCGCCCTGGACGGCGAGAGCCTGGACGCGCTGCTGCCGGAGGCTTTTGCCAACGTGCGCGAGGCGGCCAAGCGAGCGCTGGGTCTGCGCGCCTTTGACACCCAGCTGATGGGCGGCGTGTTCCTGCATCAGGGCAACATTTCCGAGATGAAGACCGGCGAGGGCAAAACCTTGGTTGCGACCTTCCCGGCCTATCTGAACGCGCTGACCGGCAAGGGCGTGCATGTGGTCACGGTGAACGAATACCTGGCCAAGCGCGACAGCGAATGGATGGGCAAGGTTTTTGCCCAGCTCGGCATGACCACCGGCGTGATCTGGTCCGGCCAGGCCGATGCCGAGAAGATGGCCGCATATGGCTGCGACGTCACCTATGCCACCAACAACGAACTGGGCTTCGATTACCTGCGCGACAACATGAAGCCGTCGCTGGACCAGGTGTTCCAGAAGCAGCACAACTTTGCCATCGTCGACGAGGTGGACTCGATCCTGATCGACGAGGCCCGCACTCCGCTGATCATCTCCGGCCCCGCCGAAGACCGCTCAGAGCTGTACGCGACCATCGACAAGGTGATCCCGCTGCTGTCGGAGGAGCATTATGAGGTCGACGAGAAAACACGCGGTGTGACCTTCACCGAGGACGGCAACGAGTATCTGGAGCAGACGCTGCGCCAGCATGGGCTTTTGGAAGAAGAGGCCTCGCTCTACGATCCCGAAAGCACCAGCGTCGTTCACCACGTGAACCAGGCCCTGCGCGCGCACAAGCTGTTCCAGCGGGACAAGGACTATATCGTCCGTGACGGCCAGGTTGTGCTGATCGACGAATTCACCGGCCGCATGATGCCGGGCCGCCGCCTGTCCGAAGGGCTGCACCAGGCCATCGAGGCCAAGGAAGACGTGCAGATCCAGCCGGAAAACACCACCCTGGCCTCTGTCACCTTCCAGAACTACTTCCGCCTCTACGACAAGCTGTCGGGCATGACCGGCACCGCGATGACCGAGGCCGATGAATTCCAGGAGATCTATGGTCTGGGCGTGGTCGAAGTGCCGACCAACCGCCCGATTGCCCGGGTGGACGAGGACGATCAGGTCTACCGCACCGCCCGCGAAAAATACGAGGCGATGATCAAGGAAGCCAAGAAGGCGCACGAGAAGGGCCAGCCGGTCCTCCTGGGCACCACCTCGATCGAGAAATCCGAATTGCTGAGCCAGTTGCTGGAGAAGGAAGGCATCCCGCACAACGTGCTGAACGCCCGCCACCATGAGCAGGAAGCGCAGATCGTCGCCGATGCCGGCCGCTATGGCGCGGTGACCATCGCCACGAACATGGCCGGCCGCGGCACCGACATCCAATTGGGCGGCAACGTCGAATTGAAGGTGCTGGAGGCGCTGGCGGCAAACCCCGAGGCCGACCCGGCAGAGCTGCGCGCCGCCGAGGAAGCCAAGCACGCCGAGGAAAAGCAGAAAGTGCTGGATGCTGGCGGGCTGTTCGTGATGGCGTCCGAACGCCACGAAAGCCGGCGCATCGACAACCAGCTGCGCGGCCGTTCGGGCCGTCAGGGCGACCCGGGCCGCACCCGCTTCTACCTCAGCCTCGAAGACGACCTGATGCGGATCTTCGGCTCCGAACGGCTGGACAAGCTGCTGTCCTCGCTGGGCATGAAGGAAGGCGAGGCGATCATTCACCCTTGGGTGAACAAGTCGCTGGAACGCGCCCAGGCCAAGGTCGAGGGCCGCAACTTCGACATGCGCAAGAACGTGCTGAAGTTCGACGACGTGATGAACGACCAGCGCAAGGTGATCTTCAGCCAGCGCCGCGAGATCATGGCCGCAGAAGACCTGTCCGAAATCGTCGACGACATGCGCCACGAGGTAATCGACGACCTGCTCGACACCCACATGCCGCCCAAGACCTATGCCGACCAGTGGGACACCGCGGGCCTGCAGGAGCAGGTGCGCGAGATGCTGGGCATTGAGGTGCCGGTGGCGGCATGGGCCGCCGAGGAAGGCGTCGATGACGAGCAAATCCGCGAGCGCCTGGTGGAGGCCTCCGACAAGCTTATGGCTGAAAAGGCCGCGGCCTTTGGTCCGGAGAACATGCGCAACATTGAAAAGCAGGTTCTGCTGCAGACCATCGACAAGAAATGGCGCGAGCACCTGCTGACGCTGGAGCATCTGCGCTCGGTTGTCGGGTTCCGCGGCTACGCGCAGCGCGATCCGCTCAATGAGTACAAGAACGAGAGCTTCCAGCTGTTTGAAAGCATGCTCGACAGTCTGCGTGAGGAAGTGTCCCAGCAGCTGAGCCGGGTGCGCCCGATGACCGAGGAAGAGCAGCAGCAGATTCTGATGGAAATGGCAGCCCGCCAGGCTGCGATGCAGAAGATGGCGGCCGCGCCTGCCCCTGCTGAAGCTGCAGCAGAAGAACCCGCACCGGGCTTTGTTGAGGATGACCCCTCCACTTGGGGCAACCCTTCGCGCAACGACAAATGCCCCTGCGGTTCCGGCAAAAAGTTCAAGCATTGCCACGGCAGCCTCGCCTGACCGCAGGAACACTCAGGGCCCGGCCAATACTCCGGGACCTGCTGCCGGCCGCGGAAGGGGCGTACTCCCGCCCGTCGCCGGTCTTTGATCAAGACCGCTCCCGTTGGGCGTGGCGCTGCGCATCGCGCAGCGCCACGCCCAAGGCTGCCAGGGAGTCTCTGGCGCAGCCAGGGCGCCCGCAGGCGCGGGAGCTCCCCGCTTGCGCTTCCGCGTTGTTGTTTCCGCCTCTGAAACAATGATGGCAAAGCTGCCGCATTTGCCGGAATCTCTCCCGGTTAAGGCCACAAACCGGCCGGCATTTTCAGCCATGCTTGCGTTGACAGACAGGTTCAGGAGGATCCCATGCTGAGCAAACAGGTGGTGCTGACAAGTGCAATGACACTGGCGTGCGCCTTGGGCATCGGGTTCTTCATGCAGACATCGAGCCCCCGTTGGGCGGGGGAGACGGCTGCCGCAGCGGACCCGCAGCTGCCGCCCGAACCCGGGCCGGCTGAACTCGCAATCGAGAATATCACCCTGACTTCCCGCCGGGCTGAACCGGCCCCTTCCGACGCGCAGCCGCAATCCGCGCCTCTGGCTCAGCCCGGCTCCTGCGGTGTGACAGCGGCTGCTGAGGCTGGCCCCATGGCGATGGTTAACCTCACTGTTTCCGCGCCCTGCCAAGGCGGCGGGCGCCTCACCGTGCATCACAGCGGCATGACCTTCACCGCCGCTCTGGACCTGTCCGGAAACTTTGCGGCGCAGGTTCCTGCTTTGACGCGGACCGCGGTCTACATTGCGGAGACCGCAAGCGGCGGCGCGGTTGCGGTTGCCGAAGCAGCGGACGCCGGGACCGTGGAGCGCGTGATCCTGCAATGGAGCGGCAGCAGCGGCCTCGAAATTCACGCCCGGGAGTTCGGCGCGGAGTATGGCAGCACCGGCCATGTCTGGCACGGGGCAGCGCCCGGCGCGGCTGCCGGGCAGGTGATCCGGCTTGGTGATGCCCGCCTTCTGGCGCCGCGGATCGCCGAGATCTATAGCGTCCCGTCCAGCCAGCCAGGCCGCTCAGGCACGGTCTCCGTGACCGCCGAAGCGGAGGTGACCGGCCAGAACTGCGGCCGCGATATTTCGGCCCAGGCGCTGCAGCTGAGCGGCGGACGGCTCAGCAGCCGGGATCTGGCGATTGCAATGCCTGATTGCGATGCTCAGGGCAGTTTTCTGGTGTTGAATAATCTGGTGGAAGACCTGAAAATCGCCTCTAACTGATTTGCGGTAACTTCAGGTATTCATATGACCTTCTTGCGTGCGGCCGTCTGCGCCGCACTTTTTCTGGCGGCTTTCGCGCGCGCGCTTGCGGCCGAGGATGTCACCCTCTCTTCGCCCGACGGCGCGGTTGAGATCACCGGCACGCTGCTGGGCTTCGACGGCGAGTTTTACCGGGTGCAGACCCAGTTCGGCGAGCTGACCGTTGATGGTTCCGGCGTGACCTGCGAGGGGCCGGGCTGTCCCAGCCTGTCCGGATTTGTGGCGGAGGTAACCCTGGCAGGGTCTTCCACCATGTCCGAGGTGCTGCTGCCGGCGCTCATCGAGGGGTTCGCGCTGCGCAACGGCTATCAGACCCGCCGCGAACCCCTGCCGGGGGGGAACTTCAGCCATGTTCTGCTGCGCGGTCAGCAGCCGGCTGCCCGCTTCACTTTCACGGCCAGCAATACCGATGCCGGGTTTGCGGCGCTGATCGCGGATGAGGCCGATGTGGCGATGGCACTGCGCGAGATCCGCCCGCTGGAGCAAAAAGCGGCCCGCGCCGCGCAGCTGGGGGACTTGACCGCACCCGGCCGCAGCCGCGTGCTGGCGCTGGACGCCTTCGTGCCGGTGGTGGCGCCCGGCAACCCGGTGCGGGAGATTTCCTTGCCGCAACTGGCGCAGGTTCTGTCCGGCCGGATTGCCAACTGGCAGGAGCTTGGCGGCCCTGACGCGCCGATTTCCCTGCATATGCCAGTGTCCGGCTCCGGGCTGGCGCAGGCGGTGGAGGATAAGCTGATGGCGCCCTTTGGCGCCGGGTTCGCGCCGCAGATCCGGCGTCACGACCGCAGCAGCACATTGGTGCGCCAGGTTCTGGTCGACCCGTTTTCGATTGGCATCGCCAGCTATGCAGAGAAGGGCGCGGCGCGGATGCTGACGCTGACGGGGCCGTGCGGGTTTTCCTTGCAGGCCAGCCGCTGGGCGGTGAAGACCGAGGATTATCCGTTGACGGTGCCGATGTTCCTGTATCTGCCGGCCCGCCGCCTGCCTAAGGTGGCGCGGGATTTCCTGACCTACGTCCGCGGGCCGGCGGCGCAGGCAGTGATCCGCCGGGCGGGATTCGTGGACCAAGCGCCGGAGCTGATCCCGGTGAGCCGCCAGGGGAGCCGCTTTGCCAATGCAATCCTGGCCGCTGAGGGTGAGGCCGGGCTGGGAGAGCTGCAGCGGCTGGTCACGGTGCTGGGCGGGATGAGGCGGCTGACGGCCTCCTTCCGGTTCGAGCCCGGATCAGCCCGCCCGGATGCACAGTCCCGCAGCAATATTGAGCAGCTGGCCCGGGCGCTGGAAGCCGGGGAGTTTGATGCCAAGGAGATTGTTTTTGCGGGTTTTTCCGACGGCGTCGGCCCTGCGGAGGGCAACCGGCAGATCGCGCTGAAACGCGCGGGCGCAGTGCGTGACGCCGTGGTGAAGGCCGCCGATACCGCCGATATCAGCCGGGTTCAGATCCGCACCGAGGGCTTTGGCGAGGCGCTGCCGATGGCCTGTGATGACAGCGCCTGGGGCCGCCAGATCAACCGCCGGGTCGAGATCTGGGTGCGCTAGGAACGGCACGCCGGGCGCCGCGCTGGCGCGCGGTGCGGCAGCGCTAGAGAAGCCCCTGGGCGCGGAAGCTGAGTTCAGTGGATTTGCCGATGATCAGGTGGTCGTGCAAGGTGATGCCAAGAGCGGTGAGAGCGGCCAGGATCTGGTCCGTCATGCCGATGTCACTGTCCGAGGGCGTGGGGTCTCCAGAAGGATGATTATGAACTAAAATCAAGGCGCTGGCGTTCAATTCAAGGGCGCGTTTGGCGACCTCCCGCGGGTAGACGGGAACGTGATCGACGGTGCCGCGGGCCTGTTCCTCGTCAGCGATCAGCACGTTCTTGCGGTCCAGGAACAGGATGCGGAATTGCTCGGTCTCGCGGTGGGCCATGGTGGTGTGGCAATAGTCCAGCAGCGCGTCCCAGCTGGATATCACCTGCCGCTGCATCACCCGGGCGCGGGCCATCCGGTGGGCTGCGGCCTCCAGCACTTTGAAGTCGGTGATGACGGCATCGCCGATGCCTTTGACACTCGCCAGACGTTCCGGCGAGGCAGTTACCACGCGGTTGAAATCCCCGAAAGTTTCAAGCAGCTGCCGTGCCAGAGGTTTGACGTCCCGGCGCGGGATGGAACGGAACAGGAGCAGCTCCAGCAGTTCGTAATCCGGCATTGCCGAGGCGCCGCCCTGCATGAAGCGCTCGCGCAGGCGGGCGCGGTGGTCCTTGATGTAGGAGGGCAGGCGGCTCGATTGCGCGGGCACAACCGGGGTCTCCTCGCTGCCGGGGAACAGCGGCAGGGAGACGTCCTCAAATGCGGGATCCTGTGCCATGCTGCCATGGTGCCGCCATCATGGTTGAGGAAGTGTTAACATCCGCTTCGATATGCGGCGGCAAAACGGGGGTGACAGGCGTGCACTCCCTGTACACCCCCTGTGCACCGCCGAGGTGCGGCGTGCCTGTACTCTGCCGCGGCCGGCCGGCAAGAGGTTTGGGCCGGAGCGCAAAAGAAAAAGCGCCCCCGCAGGGGCGCTTTCATCCGCGGCTCGGCTGGGCAAAGCCCCGGCCTCAGCCTTTCATGCCGTCCCAAAAGCTCTTCACCGAAGAGAAGAAGCTGCGGGATTCCGGGTTGGTGTTCTCCGCGGAGATATCCTCGAACTCGCGCAGAAGCTCCTTCTGGCGCGTGGTGAGGTTCATCGGGGTTTCCACCGCCAGTTCGATGAACATATCGCCGGTTGCCCCGCCGCGCAGGGCCGGCATGCCCTTGCCGCGCAGGCGCATCTGGCGGCCCGACTGGCTGCCCTCGGGGATCTGCACCCGGCCGCGGCCGCCGTCGATGGTCGGCACCTCGATGGAGCCGCCAAGTGCTGCCTTGGCCATGCTGACCGGCACCCGGCAATAGAGGTTGTTGCCGTCACGCTCGAACAGCTTGTGCGCCGAGACCTCGACAAAGATGTAGAGGTCGCCCGGAGGGCCGCCGCGCAGGCCGGCTTCGCCTTCGCCTGCCAGGCGGATGCGGGTGCCGGTTTCAACGCCTGCCGGAATGTTCACCGACAGCGAGCGGTCCTTTTCCACCCGGCCGTGGCCATGGCAGGATTTGCATGGGTTCTTGATGATCTGGCCCAGGCCCGAGCAGGTTGGGCAGGTGCGTTCGACGGTGAAGAAGCCCTGCTGCGCGCGGACCTTGCCCATGCCGGAGCAGGTCGGGCAGTTGGTCGGCTCGACCCCGCCTTCGGCGCCGGTGCCCTCGCAAGAGGAGCAGGCCACCGACGTCGGCACCTTGATGGTCTTGTGCAGGCCTGAAAAGGCCTCTTCGAGCGAGACCCGCAGGTTATACCGCAAGTCGGCACCGCGGGCGGCCCGCTGCCGTCCGCCGCCGCCGCGCTGGCCGCCCATGAAGTCGCCGAACAGATCGTCGAACACATCCGAGAAGGCGGAGGAGAAATCTCCGCCGCCAAAGCCCTGCCCATGACCGCCGCGCTGGCCGCCGCCCATGCCGTTTTCAAAGGCGGCATGGCCAAAGCGGTCGTAGGCTGCCTTTTTATCAGCGTCCTTCAGAACGTCGTAGGCCTCATTGGCCTCTTTGAACTGCGCCTCAGCGTCCGGATTGTCCTTGTTCCGGTCGGGATGCAGCTCCTTGGCCTTCTTGCGAAAGCCTTTTTTGATTTCGTCTGCGGTGGCGCCTTTGGCCACCCCGAGAACGTCGTAATAGTCGCGTTTTGACATCGGTTACCCCATCTGCCTCAACGAAAATGGGCCGGTCCGGGGTACGGACCGGCCCGCTTTGGCCTGCGTGTCAGGCGTTAGCGCTTGTCGTCGTCCAGGTCTTCAAATTCGGCGTCAACAATGTCGTCATCGGCGCGGCCTGCAGAGGCGTCATCCGCGGCTGCGGGCTCTTCCTCGGCTTCTTCGGCCTGCGCTTTGTAGATCGCCTCGCCCAGCTTCATGGCCGCTTCGGTAACGTTCTGGATGCCGGATTTGATCTTCTCGGCGGATGCCTTCTCGTTTTCCAGCTCGTCCTTCAGCGCGGCAACGGCCAGTTCGATCACCTCGACGGTGGACGGGTCGACCTTGTCGCCGTGCTCTTCCACCGATTTCTCTGTCGAGTGGATCAGCGATTCGGCCTGGTTCTTGGCTTCCACCAGCTCGCGGCGTTCCTTGTCCGCCTCGGCGTTGGCTTCGGCGTCCTTGACCATCTTTTCGATGTCCTCGTCGGACAGACCGCCCGATGCCTGGATGGTGATCTGCTGTTCCTTGCCGGTCGCCTTGTCCTTGGCGCCGACCGACACGATGCCGTTGGCGTCGATGTCGAAGGTCACTTCGATCTGCGGCATGCCGCGCGGCGCCGGCGGGATGTCTTCCAGGTTGAACTGGCCGAGCATCTTGTTGTCTGCAGCCATTTCGCGCTCGCCCTGGAACACGCGGATGGTCACGGCGTTCTGGTTGTCTTCCGCGGTCGAGAACACCTGCGACTTCTTGGTCGGGATGGTGGTGTTGCGGTCGATCAGCCGGGTGAACACGCCGCCCAGGGTTTCGATGCCGAGCGACAGCGGGGTCACGTCGAGCAGCACCACGTCCTTGACGTCGCCCTGCAGAACACCGGCCTGGATGGCGGCGCCCATGGCAACCACTTCATCCGGGTTCACGCCCTTGTGCGGCTCCTTGCCGAAGAACTTGGAAACCTCTTCGATGACTTTCGGCATCCGGGTCATACCGCCGACCAGAACCACCTCGTCAATGTCGGAGGCGGAGAGGCCTGCATCCTTGAGCGCCGCCTTGCACGGGTCCATGGAGCGCTTGATCAGGTCGGAGACCAGGCTTTCCAGCTTGGCGCGGGTCAGCTTCATCACCATGTGCAGCGGCTGGCCCGAGGACGGGTCCATCGAGATGAACGGCTGGTTGATCTCGGTCTGCGAGGTGGAGGACAGTTCGATCTTGGCTTTTTCAGCGGCTTCTTTCAAGCGCTGCAGGGCCATCTTGTCCTTGGACAGATCGACGCCGTTTTCCTTTTTGAACTCATCCGCCAGATAGTTGACGATGCGCATGTCGAAGTCTTCGCCGCCCAGGAAGGTGTCGCCGTTGGTCGACTTCACTTCGAACAGGCCGTCGTCGATTTCCAAGATGGTCACGTCGAAGGTGCCGCCGCCGAGGTCATAGACGGCGATGGTTTGGGTGTTTTCCTTGTCCAGACCATAGGCCAGCGCAGCCGCGGTCGGCTCGTTGATGATGCGCAGCACTTCGAGGCCCGCAATCTTGCCGGCGTCTTTGGTGGCCTGACGCTGGGCGTCGTTGAAGTAGGCGGGAACGGTGATCACCGCCTGGGTGACTTCCTCGCCCAGGTAGGATTCCGCGGTTTCCTTCATCTTGCCCAGGGTGAAGGCAGAGATCTGCGACGGGGAGTATTTCTCACCCTTGGCTTCGACCCATGCGTCGCCGTTGCCGCCGTCCACGATGGAGAACGGCACCATTTTCTTGTCCTTGGTGACAGCCGCGTCGTCGATCCGGCGGCCGATCAGGCGCTTGACGCCGAAGATGGTGTTTTCGGGGTTGGTCACTGCCTGGCGCTTGGCGGGCTGGCCGACCAGACGCTCTTCATCGGTGAAGGCGACAATCGACGGGGTAGTGCGCGCGCCCTCGGCGTTTTCGATCACGCGGGGCTGGGAGCCATCCATGATGGCCACGCAGGAGTTGGTGGTACCCAGGTCAATGCCGATAACTTTGCTCATTTTCGATCCCTTACATTTACTCAAGGCGATTACCCGAGGCCTGAACCCGTTGCGGCATCCCGGCCCCGATCTGTAGTTGCGGTTTGGTCTGCACCTTGCCGCGTCCCGGCGTATATAGGGACGTGAAAACGGCCCTGCAAGCGCTCAGGCGCGCGGCCAAGCGTGAATCAATGCGCTTTTTTGCAGCGGTCTTGGTTAAGGATGGATGAACGGCAATGACCCTGCTGCGCGTGCGCGGATTTGATATTCACAAGGGGTATCTGGAGCCCGCCCGGCAGGCGGCGCTGATCGAGGCGCTGCGGCCTGTGCTGAAGGCAGCGCCCCTGTTTTCGCCGGTGGTGCCGGGCGGCGGGCAGATGTCGGTGCGGATGACCTCGGCCGGGAAATTCGGCTGGTATTCCGACACCTCCGGCTACCGATATGCCGAAGCGCACCCGTCGGGGCGGCCCTGGCCGGCGATCCCGGAACCGGTGCTGGAGATCTGGCGCCAGCTGACCCGGCTGGAGCGTGAGCCGGAGTGCTGCCTGCTGAACTATTACGGCGAGGGGGCCCGGATGGGGCTGCACCAGGACAAGGACGAGGCGGATTTTTCCTTTCCAGTGGTGTCCATTTCGCTGGGCGATGAAGGGTTGTTCCGGATCGGCAACCGGACCCGCGGCGGCAAGACGGAATCGGTCTGGCTCAGCTCGGGCGATGTGGTGGTGATGGGCGGCGAGGCGCGGCTGATGTATCACGGGGTGGACCGGATCCGGTACAAATCCTCCCGCCTGCTGCCCAAGGGCGGGCGGATCAATCTGACCTTGAGGGTGGTGACCTGACTCCGGCGGCGGGCGCACAAGTTTTCCGGAAAACTTGTGCCAAGACTTTTTCAGTAAAAGTCTTGGGGCGGGGCGCTGCTCAGGGCACCAGCGAGCAGCAGCCGCTCAGAACGTCCAATTGCCCGGCGCCGCGCAGCTGCAGCAGGTCAATCGAGATACCGAAGCTCCGGTCAGACATGCCATCGGAGCATTGCTGCGCAGTCAGCGTGCCGGACAGGGTCAGCGGTTCGGTGTTTGAGATATTGCCGTCATCCCCGCGGATGGCGTGGAAGCCCGATTTGCCGCTTTGATTTGAGCCAGGTTCGCGCGCCAGCAGCACGAACGGGATCTCCGGCCCGCCCGGTGTGGTCAGGTTTGGCGTCTCGTCCAGAGCAAGCGACCAGAAGGGCTCAGTGCCAAAACAGTTCAGAGCCTGTTTTTGGCGCTTTCGCCAGTCGTCCCTGGGCTCCTGTGTCAGAAACCGAAGGGCAGCCCAGCCTGACCGCTCGCCGCTGTTCACCAGGCCCCATGCGCCGCTGCTGTCCGCTGCCACGACCTCCACCCCGGCTTGGTCAGGCGCCAGGGTGCCGATGATTTCAGCGCTGGCTGAAGGGGTGCTGCGGATGTTCAGCACGTCATCCGCCGCCACGCCGGCGACGCTGTAAAGCGCCGGAAACTCCTGCGCTGCGGCCGGCAGAACCGCAGCGGCCAGCCAGAGCAGGGCAGCAGCGGCGTGCCGTCTCATCGCCGCGCGCTCCAGCTGAGGGAGACGTTGCGGCGGGTGTAGAACTCGCCCA
Source organism: Leisingera daeponensis DSM 23529 (assembly GCF_000473145.1). Taxonomy (NCBI): domain Bacteria; kingdom Pseudomonadati; phylum Pseudomonadota; class Alphaproteobacteria; order Rhodobacterales; family Roseobacteraceae; genus Leisingera; species Leisingera daeponensis. The sequence goes on from NZ_KI421500.1 coordinate 3,033,153, forward strand.
TCAGGCCGATCACGATCAGCACCAATGCCACCCAGGCCGCATACTGCCAGGAGCTGAAATGCGGGTTGTAGTTGATGAACACAAAGCCGCGGGACTGGTCGATGCAGTGAAACAGCGGGTTCCAGTCGAACATCGCCAGCATGAAGCTGGGCAGCGTGTTGGCCAGAAACATCTTGCCAGAAGCGATCATGTTGGCCCTCTGGTAGATCATGGTCAGGATGCTGACAAAGCCGGGTGCCCAGGGTTTCAGCACCAGGAACACCAGCCCTACGGACGCACCCGTGATCCAGGCCAGCAGCACCATGCCGAAAGCCGCTGCCGGATCTTCGATATGCAGGGGGGTGAAGGCAACGTGATAGACAAACAGGATGATGAACAGCGACAGCACCTGAATATATAGCGCGCCGATAGCCGCGGACAGAATGGCCACCATCGTGTTCATCGGGGCGTGCTGCATCATCGGGCTGCTGGGACCTTCGGCGCCTGCGACGGCGCTGACGGTTTTGGTGTGCACCATGAACAGAAAGATGCCGGACATCACATACAGCAGGAAATCGCCGCGGATGGCGGAGCCGCGCATCCCAAGGAGCGCAAACATCGCGTAAAAGGCGGCCACAAAGAGGACCGCCTGCATAATATTAAGGCCAAGCGCCGCAAATGCGTTGTTATGCTTGGACCGGACGCTGCGCACGACCGAATGGAACACGACCTCTGTGAGGGCGACAAAACCGGAGATCCAGGATTGCTGCGTACGCTGCTGAAACATGAGGCCTGTATTCTCTGCTCGAATCCGATGCGGCTGCTTGCCGTTCTGCTGTCTGCGCAGCATAAGAGATGAGAGGCAAATTTTCAATTAAACCCGACAGGGAGGTCCGCGTGACTTATGAAGACCTGGTGCCCGTGATCCGCCGCCTGGCCATCGAGGCCGGCGCGAAGATCATGGAGATCTACAACTCCGACGATTTCGGCGTGAAGGTGAAATCCGACGAGAGCCCGGTGACGGAAGCGGATGAAGCCGCGGATGCGCTGATTTCTGCTGGATTGCGGGCGGCGTTCCCGGACATGATGCTGGTCACCGAGGAGCAGGCGGCTTCGCACAGTGCGCGCGGCGACACCTTCCTGATCGTCGACCCCCTGGACGGCACCAAGGAATTCATCCACCGCCGTGGCGATTTCACCGTCAATATCGCGCTGGTGGAAAAGGGCGTGCCGACCCGCGGCGTGGTCTATGCCCCCGCGAAAGAGCGGATGTTTTTTACCCTGGCGGACGGCAGCGCAGTCGAGGAAACAGGCGCGTTCGATCCCGAGACCATCGGGGAAATCCGCCCGATCCGGGTTGCGGACAGCGACAATTCGGCCCTCATGGTGGTGGCCTCGAAATCGCACCGCGATCAGGCAACCGACGATTATATCGGCAAGTACAGCGTCAAGGACATGAAGAGCGCGGGCTCTTCGCTGAAATTCTGCCTGGTGGCCACCGGCGAGGCGGATCTGTATCCGCGTGTCGGCCGCACCATGGAATGGGACACTGCCGCGGGTCACGCGGTGCTGGCGGGTGCCGGCGGGAAAGTGGTGCGTTTTGACGATCATTCCCCGCTTATTTACGGTAAAGAGGGCTATGCGAACCCGTTCTTCATCGCCTATGCACCGGCTGTGGAATTGAAGAAAGCCTGATGTCTGTCCTGATTGTCATCCCCGCCCGCTACGCCTCGACCCGCTATCCCGGCAAACCGCTGGTGCCGCTGACCGGGGCCACCGGTGAAAAGCGCACCCTGGTGGAGCGCTCCTGGAGGGCGGCCTGCTCGGTGCAGGGCGTGGACCGGGTGGTGGTGGCGACGGATGATGATCGCATCAAAGACGCAGCCGAGGCGTTCGGCGCCGAAGTGGTGATGACCGCGCCGGAGTGCGCCAACGGCACCGAGCGCTGCGCCGAGGCGCATGCGGCGCTGGGCGGCGGCTATGAGATCGTGGTGAACCTGCAGGGCGATGCGCCGCTGACCCCGCATTGGTTTGTCGAGGATCTGGTTGCCGGCCTGCGCGATGCGCCCGGCATGGAGCTGGCGACGCCGGTGCTGCGCTGCAACGGCGAGACGCTGAACAGCCTGCTGGCGGACCGCAAGGCGGGCCGGGTCGGCGGCACCACGGCGGTGTTTGCCGAGGACCGCAGCGCGCTCTATTTCTCCAAAGAGGTGGTGCCTTATTGCGGCAAGGCTTATGGCGCTGGCGAAAACACGCCGGTCTTTCATCACGTCGGCGTCTATGCCTACCGCCCGGATGCCCTGGCGGCGTATTCTGGGTGGCGGACCGGGCCGCTGGAAAACCTGGAAGGCCTGGAGCAGCTGCGGTTCCTGGAGAACGGGCGCAAGGTGCTGTGTGTTGAGGTAGATGCGCGCGGGCGGGAGTTCTGGGAGCTGAACAACCCTGAGGACGTGCCGCGCCTGGAGGCTATGATGAAGAAAATGGGGCACGAGTGACTGGATCATGGTAATGAGAGACAGTAAAGGCACGCGACGGTTGCATACCGGCGGCCGCAGAGGGCAGCAGGCAGCTGCGTTGAAATTCGTTGGAAGCGGCCGGGCATAATGCGCGCCAGCTTCTCCGCGGCTCGCGCTGGAGACAGCCGCAGGCCCGGTAATTAAAGTACAGTGAGAACGACATGCGTAGAAAAGTAACTAAGGCAATTTTTCCGGTCGCGGGCCTGGGGACGCGGTTCCTGCCGGCAACCAAGTCGGTGCCTAAGGAAATCATGACCCTGGTCGACCGGCCGCTGGTGCAATACGCCATCGACGAGGCGCGCGCCGCCGGGATCAAGGAATTCATCTTCGTCACCTCGCGCGGCAAGGGCGCGCTGGAGGATTACTTCGATCATTCGCCGGTTCTGGAGCAGGAGCTGCGCAGGAAGGGCAAGGATGACCTTCTGGAAATCCTTAAAAGCACAGACATGGAGTCCGGTGCCATTGCCTATATCCGCCAGCACAAGGCGCTGGGCCTGGGCCATGCGGTCTGGTGCGCGCGCCGTCTGATCGCCAATGAACCGTTTGCGGTGATCCTGCCGGATGACGTGATCGCGGCGGAAAAGCCCTGCCTGCAGCAGATGGTCGAAGCCTACGAGGAAACCGGCGGCAACATGGTTGCCGCGATGGAGGTTCCGCCGGAGAAGACCTCTTCCTACGGTGTGCTCGACGTCAAGGAGGACATGGGCCAGGTGGTTGCCGCCAACGGCATGGTCGAAAAGCCCAAGATGGAAGAAGCGCCGTCGAATCTGGCGGTGATCGGCCGTTATATCCTGGCGCCGTCTGTCCTGAAGAACCTCAACAAGATGAAGCATGGCGCCGGCGGCGAGATCCAGCTGACCGATGCAATTGCCGAGGACATCGCCAAGGATGTGCCGGTCTACGGCTACCGCTTCCGCGGCCAGCGGTTCGACTGCGGCTCCAAGGCGGGCTTCCTGCAGGCGACCGTTGCCTTTGCGCTGGCGCGCGATGAGCTGCGGGACGACCTGATGAGCTACATCAACGAAATCGTGCAGGTCGGAAAGGCCGCGCAGTAACCACTCTGGCCGCCCTTCCGGGGGCGGCCCAGCATGGGGCAGAGACAGTGACAAATATCCTTGTGACCGGCGGTGCCGGATACATCGGCTCGCATGCCTGCAAGGCGCTCAAGGCGGCGGGCTATACTCCTGTAACCTACGACAATCTGGTGACGGGCTGGCAGGACGCGGTCAAGTTCGGCCCGTTCGAGAAGGGCGATCTGAGCGACCGTGCCCGGCTGGATGAGGTGTTTGCCAAATACCGGCCGGCCGCGGTGATGCATTTCGCGGCGCTGAGCCAGGTGGGCGAAGCGATGAGCGAGCCGGGCCGATACTGGGCCAACAACACCGGAGGCTCGCTGAACCTGGTGGAGGCCGCTGTGGCGGCGGGCTGCCTGGACTTCGTGTTCTCCTCGACCTGCGCCACCTATGGCGAGCATGACAACGTGGTGCTGGACGAAAACACCCCGCAGCTGCCGCTGAATGCCTACGGCGCCTCCAAGCGCGCGGTGGAGGATATCCTCAAGGATTTCGGCGCCGCGCACGGGCTGCGGTCGGTGATTTTCCGTTACTTCAATGTGGCGGGGGCCGACCCCGAGGCCGAGGTGGGCGAGTTCCACCGGCCCGAGACCCATCTGGTGCCGCTGGTGCTGGATGCGATTGCGGGCAAGCGCGATGCGCTGACCATCTTCGGCACCGATTACGACACCCCGGACGGCACCTGCATCCGCGATTACGTGCATGTCTGCGACCTGGTGGACGCGCATGTGCTGGGCCTGAAGTGGCTGGAAGACGGCAACGGCAGTCAGGTGTTCAACCTGGGCACGGGTTCGGGTTTTTCGGTGCGCGAGGTGATGGACAAGGCGGAGGCAGTGACCGGGCAGAAAGTGCCCTGCAACACCGGCCCGCGCCGGGCGGGCGATTGCACCAAGCTGGTGTCGGGCTCGACCCGCGCGGTTACTGATCTGGGCTGGGAGCCGCGGCGCTCCAGCCTGGAAACCATGATCACCGATGCCTGGAAGTGGCACAAGACGGGCCATTACGAGGCCTGAGCATGACTGGCCCCGCCGCCCCTGATCTGCCGCCGCTGGGCCTGACCGGGGCCTACCGGATGCGGTGGAAGCGGCGGAGGATGCTGTGGCGGGCCTTGCGGGCCCGCCGCGGGATGGCAAAGGCCGCGGACCGCACCGGGCAGATCCCCCAAGAAGGCGTTCTCGTCTTTAGCGTCCTGCGCAATGAAGTCACCCGGCTGCCCTTTTTCCTTGAGCATTACCGGCGCCTGGGCGCGGTGCATTTCCTGGCCGTGGACAATGCCAGCGATGACGGCAGCGCCGAACTGCTGGCGGACCAGCCGGATGTGTCCCTGTGGCGCGCCGGCGGCAGCTACCGGAACACGCGTTTTGGCCTGGACTGGCTGGGATGGCTGCTGATCCGCTATGGCCACGGGCGCTGGTGCCTGACGGCCGATACGGATGAGCTGCTGGTCTATTCGGGCATGGAGACACATGGGCTTGGCGCCCTGACGCAGCGGCTGGAGCAGCAGGGGCGCACGGAATTTGGCGCGCTGATGCTGGATCTTTATCCCAAGGGACCGCTGGGCGCGCAGAGCTATACACCCGGGCAGGACCCTTGCGAGGTGCTGCAGTGGTTTGACGCCGGTCCCTACCGCGCGGCGCGGCAGCAGCCGATGGGCAATTTGTGGGTGCAGGGCGGTGTGCGCGAGCGCATGTTTTTCCCGGACCAGCCGGAGCGGTCGCCGACGCTGAACAAGCTGCCGCTGGTGCGCTGGAACCGGCGCTATGCCTATATCAACTCCACCCATTCGATGCTGCCGCCGCGGATGAATGCGCAATACGGCGGGCCGGGCGGCACGGCGCCGTCAGGGGTGCTGCTGCACACGAAGTTCCTGCCGGAAATTGTTTCCAAATCAGCAACGGAAAGACAGCGTCAGCAGCATTTCCACACGCCGCAGCAATTTGACACCTATTACGACCGGATCGCGCAAGCGCCGGATTTGTGGCACCCGGAATCTGTCCGCTACCGCGGTCCGGACCAACTGGCAGAACTGGGTCTGATGACGCCGCTTTCGTGGTGACCCGCATGTCCGGTGCAGGGTGTTGCAGCCGCGCAGTGCGCCCGCGTAACTGTTTCTAAATCCGTTGTTAATACCATATGCCCGTGACATATTGCGCGGAAACTTGCCGAAGGTGCGGGGCGGCTTGGGCAGGCTGGCGCGCTCCTTGGAAAATGGTTTGGAGTAAACGTGGGGCTTTGGGATTCTTACCGGATGCGGTTGCGGCGCAAACGGCGGCTGGTCCGCGCCGTGCGCAAGTCCGGTGAGCTGACGTCCGTCCAGGACAATACACGGTCGATCCGCCCAAAGGATATCCTGCTGGTCTGCACCATGCGCAACGAGCAGATCCGGCTGCCCTATTTCCTGCAGTATTACCGCGGCCTTGGGATCAACCATTTCCTGTTTGTGGACAATGGGTCCACCGATGGCACGGCGGATTACCTGCGCGGGATGGCGGATGTCTCGCTGTGGCACACCACGGCAAGCTACAAGCGCGCGGGCTTTGGTATCGACTGGATGAACTGCCTCAAGCGCAGATACGCCCATGGGCACTGGGTGCTGGTGGTCGATCCGGATGAGTTCTTTATCTACCCGTTCTGCGATACGCGGCCGATCCGGGCACTGACCGACTGGCTGGACAATTCGGCGATCCGCAGCTTCTCGGCGATGCTGCTGGATGTTTACCCAAAAGGGCGAATCGATGAGGTGCCGTATCGGGCGGGACAGAACCCGCTGGAGATCGCCCATTGGTTCGACAGCGGCAACTACAGCATTTCCCGCAACCCGGAATACGGCAACCTGTGGATCCAGGGCGGGCCGCGGGCGCGGGTGTTCTTTGCCGACCAGCCGGACCGGGCGCCGGCGTTGAACAAGATTCCGCTGGTGAAATGGCACCGCCGCTATGCCTATGCCAGCTCCACCCATGCGCTGCTGCCGCGCGGGCTGAACCAGGTCTATGAGACCGACGGAGGCGAAAAGGCGAGCGGCGCGCTCTTGCATACCAAGTTCCTCGACACCTTCACCGCCAAGGCGCAGGAGGAGCTGGAGCGCGGCCAGCACTACGGCGGATCGGTGGAGTACAAGGCCTATGCCGCCAAGCTGGCGGAGCAGCCGGAGCTGTGGTGCAAATGGAGCGAGAAATACATCAACTGGCGCCAGCTTGAGATCCTGGGGCTGATGTCCAAGGGGAACTGGGCATGAGCACGGCCGGGGTTGTCATGCTGGTCCACACCGCGCTGGAACGGGCGGCGCAGGTGGTGCGCCACTGGACCGCGGCAGGCTGCCCCGTTGTGCTGCATGTGGACCGCAAGGTCCGGCATGAAGCGTTTGAGCGTTTCCGCCGGTCTCTGGACGGCAACCCGCTGGTTCGGTTTTCCGCCCGCCACCACTGCGAATGGGGCACCTGGGGTATCGTTGCCGCCACGCAGGCGGCGTCTGAGGTGATGCTGGCGGAGTTTCCGGATGTGCGCCACGTTTACCTGGCCTCGGGCTCCTGCCTGCCGCTCAGGCCGGTGCAGGAGCTGATGGACTACCTGGCCGCGCGCCCGGACACCGATTTCATCGAAAGTGCCACCACCGCGGATGTGCCTTGGATTGTCGGCGGCCTCAGCCATGAACGGTTCACGCTGCGGTTTCCGTTTTCATGGAAAAAGCACCGCTACCTGTTCGACCGCTACGTGAAACTGCAACGCAAGCTGCGGTTCAAGCGGCGGATCCCGGCCGGGCTGGTGCCGCATATGGGCAGCCAGTGGTGGTGCCTGACCCGGCGGACCCTGACGGCAATCCTGCAGGACCCGGACCGCCCGGCCTATGATGCCTATTTCCGCAAGGTCTGGATCCCGGACGAAAGCTACTTCCAGACCCTGGCTCGGCGGTATTCCAGCAATATCGAAAGCCGCTCCCTGACGCTGAGCAAGTTCGATTTTCAGGGTAAGCCGCATATCTTCTATGACGACCATCTGCAGCTCTTGCGCCGGTCCGACTGTTTTGTCGCGCGCAAGATCTGGCCGCATGCGGACCGGCTGTATCAGGCGTTCCTGACCGACACCGACGGTGCGCTGAAACGGACCGAGCCGAACCCCGGCAAGATCGACCGGATCTTTGCCAAGGCGGTGGAGCGGCGCACCCGCGGGCGGCCCGGCCTTTACATGCAAAGCCGGTTTCCCGGGCAAGGGTCGGAAAACGGGATCACCTCCAACCCCTATTCGGTGTTCCAGGGCTTCACGGAGCTGTTCGAGGATTTTGAGCCCTGGCTGGCCAGAACCACCGGCGCCCGGGTGCACGGCCATCTCTTCGCGCCGGAGGGGGCGGAGTTCGCGCAAGCGCAGAGCCTGATCAACGGCTGCCTCAACAGCAATGCCAAAGCGCGCGACTGTAATCCGGAAAGCTTTCTGACCAGCCTGATCTGGAATACCCGCGGCGAGCGCCAGTGCTTTCAGTTCGGCCCGCGCGACAATCAGGCGGTGAACTGGCTGCTGGCGCGCGATACAAATGCGCAGGTCTCAGTCATCAGCGGCGCCTGGGCGGTGCCGCTGTTCAAATCCAGCCGCAGCTTCGCGGAACTGCGGCAGGAGGCGGCGCGGCTGCAGCAGATCGAGGCGGAGCAGCTGAAGATCCTGCGGTCGCAATGGACCAAGGCGCGGGTGCGGATCTGGAGCATGGCGGACTTTGCAGAAGCGCCGATGGAGCCGCTTCAGACCGTTCTCGGCGAAATCGGCGCGATCTCCGTCCGCCACCTGAGCGAGGCCCCGAAGATGACGGATCTTGAAGGCTTCGGCCAGTTTCTGCAGACTCTGAAGAACCAGGGGATGCACCCCTATCTGATGGGGGATTTTCCGGCCGGACCGATGCCCGTCAGCCCGTCCGCGCCGCAGCGCAAACCCTATCTGGTGCGATAACCGCTTATGTCTGAACCCGCTTTTGATTACTTCGTTGTCTTTGCCGAAATGCGGACCGGGTCCAATTTCCTGGAGACCAATCTGAATGCCTTTGACGGGCTCGCCTGTCATGGCGAGGCGTTCAATCCGCATTTCATCGGCTACCCCGAGTCCGCGGATATCCTGGGTGTGACCCAGAGCCTGCGCGAGGCCGATCCGGCGCGGCTGATCCAGGAGATCAGGGCGCAGCCGGGGGTGCTTGGGGGCTTCCGCTATTTTCACGACCATGATCCGCGGGTGCTGGATCTGATGCTGGAGGATCCGCGCTGCGCCAAGATCGTGCTTACGCGCAATCCGCTGGACAGCTACGTGTCCTGGAAGATCGCCCAAGAGACCGGGCAGTGGAAGCTGACCAATGTGAAGCGCCGCAAGGAAGCCAAGGCACAGTTCGATGCGGCGGAGTTTGCCGCCCATGCCGGGGCGCTGCAGGCCTTTCAGGTGACGCTGCTGAACCGGCTGCAGGCGCTGGGCCAGACTGCGTTTTATGTGGCTTATGAAGACCTGCAAAGCGTTGCGGTGATGAACGGGCTGGCCCGCTGGCTGGGAGTTCCGCAGCAGCTGGATGCGCTGGACGAGAGCCTCAAGCGGCAGAACCCGGCACCGGTGCTGGACAAGGTGGCCAATCCCGAGGAGATGCAGGCGGCCCTGTCCGGCCTGGACAGGTTCAACCTGACCCGCACCCCGAACTTCGAGCCGCGCCGCGGACCGGCGGTGCCCGGCTATGTGGCGGGTGCGGTGACGCCGCTTTTGTATCTGCCGCTGAAGGGCGGGCCTGAGGCGGAGGTGGAGCAGTGGATGGCGGTTCTGGACCGGGTCGCGCCGGACGGGCTGATCCGGGGCCTGAACCAGAAGCAGCTGCGCCAGTGGAAGCGCGGCAATAAGGGCTTTCGCAGCTTTACCGTGCTGCGGCATCCGGCGGCGCGGGCCCATGCAGTGTTCTGCCGCAGGATCCTGAACGCGGGCGAGGGCAGTTACCGGCAGATCCGCAACACGCTGCGGCGGCAGTTCGGGCTGGCGGTGCCGGAGGCGGGGCCGGGCGAGGGGTACAGCCGGGCGCAGCACCGGGAGGCGTTCTCTACGTTCCTGGAATTCGTGCGGGCCAGCCTGGCGGGCCAGACCTCGGTCCGGCTGGATGCGGAATGGGCCAGCCAGAGCCAGGCGCTGGAGGGGTTTGCCGGCGCCGGGGTGCCGGATCTGCTGATCCGCGAGACGGAGATGGCAGAGGATTTGCCGGCCCTGGCGCGGAAACTGGGGCGGATGGAGCCCGGGCCGGTTCCGGCCGCGCCGCCGGAGCAGCCATTTGCGTTGGATGAGATTTACGACGCCGGTCTGGAGGCGCTGATCGCGTCGGTCTACCAGCGCGACTATCTGGCGTTCGGCTTCGGGCCTTGGCGCGCAGACTGATCCGGGAGGTTTGGCGACAGGCGGGGGCTCTCCCGCGCCCGCAGGATATTGGCTGCGCCAAACATCCTTGGCGGCCTTGGGCCCGGCGCCGCACAAGTGCGGCGCGGCGCCTGGCGCAGGGCTGACGCTGATTTCCAAACCGGGCCAAGGGGCGCTGCAGCATGAGGCCCTGGCCCATGCCCGGCCAACGGGAAGAGTGCCGCCGGACGGCGGCCGATGACGGGCAGGAGCGCTTGCGGGGCCTGGACATCCGGTGGCTGGAGCCCGTGACGGCGGGGCGGCGGCTGCAGGTCGGCCTTTTGGTCAGCGGGCTGCCGGGCGCAACACGTGCGGCGCCGGGATCAGGCAGCCTGGACTGACTGACCCTCGGTCAGGATGGTGTAAAGCGTGGCCGGGTCGTGGTTGGCGCGCAGCTTGGTGCAGAAGCTTTGCTCCCGCAGGGTGCGCGAGACCAGCGCCAGGGCCTTCAGGTGTTCGACGCCTGCATCTTCCGGCGCAAACAGGGCAAAGGCGATGTCCACCGGCTGACGGTCGACGGCGCCGAAATCCAGCGGTTTCTCAAGGATCAAAAAGACGCCGCAGACCTCGCTGATGCTGTCCAGCCGGGCGTGCGGCAGGGCGACGCCATGGCCGACACCGGTGGGGCCGAGGCTCTCGCGGTCCAGCAGGGCCTCGACCGTGGGCTGGGCGTCCAGCCCGTAGGCAGTCTGAGCAATATCTGCGACTTCCTGGAACAACCGCTTCTTGCTCGAAGCCGCTCCGATTACCCGGACGGCCTCTGGCTTGAGGATGCTGGAAATCTGCATATGTCTGCTCCGTTCCGGCGCCCCCGGCGGGGCGCCGATGCCTTAGATGTGTTTACGGATCAATCCAGCCAATATTGCCGTCTTCACGGCGGTAGACCACATTCAATCCGTTCTTGCCTTCGTTGCGGAAGACCAGAACCGGGGCGCCTGCCAGCTCCATCTGCATCACCGCTTCCCCGACCGATAGAGACGGAATGCGGGTTTCCATTTCGGCGACGATGATCGGCTGCAGCGTGTCCGGTTCGGAATCCGCTTCCTCAGCCGCGAGGATATACGAGTTGGCGCCCAAATGTTCAACCGGCTCGCTGCGGTCCTTGTGATGGTCCTTCAGGCGGCGCTTGTAGCGGCGCAGCTGTTTTTCCATCTTTTCGCAGCAGGCCTCGAAGGCGGCATAGATCTCCGTGGCATGCGCCTTGGCCTGAGCGCTCAATCCGGTCGACAGATGGACGGTGGCTTCACACACATATTCATGCGCCGAACGGGAAAAGACCACAGCCGCGTCGGTCGGGCGTTCGGCATATTTCTGAACGGCCGACCCCAGTTCGTTCTGCACATGGGTCTGCAGAGCTTCACCGATGTCGATCTGTTTTCCGCTGATTTTGTAACGCATGTGATCTCCTTCACAAATTATTGCGGCCGGGCCCGCCGCCAAGGCAATCCTTGGCGCTGTCACATCAGGTCCGGAACCGGGGGGCAGGCCAGCCGTCCGGGTGCATCCGTCCGGGCCTTGTTGCCAAGGCTGATGAGCGGATTGCATCGGACTGCGCGTATGCCATGGGCCAATTCGACGGCAAGACAGCGGGAGAGTCAATGGATATTCCCGAAAAATGAAGCCTGCCTTTCAGGCATATTTTCGGGGTGCCTGCGGGTGGCGCAACGGCTTAGGAGATGCGGAAATTGTCGCCCAGATAGACCCGGCGGACGTTCTCGTTTTCGACCACTTCCTCGGGGCTGCCGGACATCAGAACCTGGCCGTCGTGCAGGATATAGGCGCGGTCGACGATCTCCAGCGTTTCGCGCACGTTGTGGTCTGTGATCAGCACGCCGATGCCGCGCTTCTTGAGGTCGCTCACCAGATGGCGGATGTCGCCGACCGAGATCGGGTCCACGCCGGCGAAGGGCTCATCGAGCAGCAGATACTTGGGGTCTGCGGCCAGGCAGCGCGCGATTTCGACGCGGCGGCGCTCGCCGCCGGACAGCGCCAGCGCGGGCGCGCGGCGCAGATGCTCGATCGAGAAGTCCGACAGCAGCTCTTCCAGCCGCTCGCGGCGCTTGTGCTCATGCTTTTGCGAGATGTCCAGAACGGCGGAGATGTTGTCCTCCACCGACAGGCCGCGGAAGATCGACATTTCCTGCGGCAGATAGCCGATGCCCAGCCGCGCGCGGCGGTACATCGGCAGGCCGGTCACATTCTGGCCGTCGATGCTGACGGTGCCCGCTTCGGGAAACACCAGCCCGGCGATGGCATAGAAGCTGGTGGTCTTGCCAGAGCCGTTGGGCCCCAGCAGCGCCACCACCTCGCCGCGGTTCAGCGACATCGAGACATCCCGGATCACCACCCGCTTGCGGTAGGATTTGCGCAGCCGCTCGATGCGCAGCCCGGAGGAGCCCTCGGTCACGGTCAGGTCAGGTTTCGCCATCAGTTGCTGCCGCCGCTGGGGTTCAGAATGGTCTTCACCCGGCCGGCCATCTTGGCAGTGCCCGAGGTCAGGTTCACCTCCAGCCGGTTCGACGCCAGGGTGCCGCCCTCCTGATTGAGCAGCACATTGCCGGTCATCACGATGGTGCCCGTGTCGATGGTGTATTCCGCGCGCTCTGCCTCCGCCGCATCAGGCCCGCTGACCAGCACCACGTTGCCGGCCGCCTCCAGCCGTTCGATGCCTGCCTTGGCGCCGCTGTCGTCCGCGGTTTTGTAGATCACCAGGACGGTGTCCGCGGACAGCCGCATGATGCCCTGCACGATCAGAACATTGCCGGTGAACTCGGCGGATCCGTCAGCTTGGTTGACCGCCAGATTGTCGGCGGTGACTTCGACGGGCTGGCTGGGGTCGGCCTTGACGGCGCCAAAGGCCACAGAGGCCGTTTGCGCTGCCGCGAGGCCGGGAAATACCGCCAGCGGCAGGCAGAAGATCAGGGTGCGCAAATAGGACACAGGTTATCTTTCCGGTTGCTGGGGATCATATAGCAGCTTCACGCCGTTTTTGAACAGCATATGGACCGGTCCGCCTTCGGTTTTGACGCCGATGTGCATATTTCCCGCAGTCAGCTCGCCGATGGCGCCGGTGGCGCGGACCGGTCCGGGGCTGTCCGCCTCCAGTCCGCTCAGCGCGGTGTTCAGCTCTTCGGTCTCGACCACAAGCCCGTCCGCAGACGTGATTTGAACGTTGCCGGTAAACTGCGCGATATCCCGGTCCGGGTGGATGGAGCCGGTTTCGGACGCCAGCGTGATCCGGCCGCCCTGGGCCAGCCGGATATCGGCAGACAGATCGCTGGCAACCGCCGGCGTGCCGTCGCGGCCGGGACGGGCCAGGGAGGCGGTGACCATGATCTCGTCGCCGCTGGCGGTGGTGCCGGAGAAGAAGGGCGCGGTCACCTGCTGGCCCTTCATCCGGTCCTCGATCTCCTTCTGCGCAAAGGGGATCACCGCATCGGTGTTCACCCCCCGCGAGATCAGGAACAGGGTCGACATCAGAACCAGCGCCGCCAGCGGCAGCAGCACCTTGAGATAGGCAACGGCTCTGGAATGGCTGTCCATCGTCAGCTCCCCTCCGGCCTCGGTCAGCCCAGGCCTGCGCGCAGGCAGTCGTGGATGTGCAGCAGGCCCTCAGCCTTCTGCCCGTTATCGGGATCGACCACAAACAGGCAGGTGATCTTGCGCTGGTTCATCACCGCAACCGCTTCCTGCGCCATGGCGCCGGGAGCGATGGTGGCGGGGCCTGCGGTCATCACCTCGGCCGCGGTCTTGTTCAGCAGCCCGTCCATGTGGCGGCGCAGGTCGCCGTCGGTGATGATGCCGGCCAGCGAGCCGTCGGCGGCGGCAACGCCCGCGACACCAAAGCCCTTCTGGCTGATTTCGATCAGCGCATCGGCCATCGGGGTGTCGCCGCTGACCAGCGGCAAGGCGTCGCCCGCGTGCATCAGGTCGCGCACCTTGCTCAGCTGCGCGCCCAGCTTGCCGCCCGGATGGAAGTCGCGGAAGTTCTCTGGGCGGAAATCGCGGTGCTTCATCAGCGCAATCGCCAGCGCATCGCCCATCGCCAGCGTCAGCGTGGTGGAGATCGACGGCACCATCCCGAACCCGCAGGCCTCGCCCAGCGAGGGGATCTGCAGATGCACGTCGGCCTGTTTCATCAGGGTGCTGTCCATCTTGCTGGACAGCCCGATCAGCGGGATCGAAAAGCGGCGGGTGAAGGCCAGCAGATTGGCCAGCTCCGGCGCCTCGCCGGAGTTGGAGATCGCCAGCACCACATCGCCTTCGGACAGCATGCCCAGATCGCCGTGGCTGGCCTCGGCCGGATGCACGAAATAGGCCGGGGTCCCGGTGGACGCCAGTGTCGCGGCAATCTTGTGGCCGATATGGCCGGATTTGCCGATGCCGCTCACGATGATGCGGCCCTTGGCTTGCAAGATCAGCTGCACCGCTTCGGCAAAGCGCTCGTCCAAGCCTTCGGCCAGGGCATTCAGCGCCTGCGCCTCATCGGTGATCACCTGCCGTGCGGTGACGAGGAATTTTTCGGAATCGGTCATGAGTGGGCAAAGATGTCAATTTCGGGCCAGCCGGCCAGGTCCAGCTTGGCGCGCATGGGAAGGAAATCGAAGCAGGCCTGAGCCATCTCAGAGCGGCCTTCGCGGGCCAGCCGCTTGTCCAGCGCCTCGCGCAGCTTGTGCAGGTGCAGCACGTCGGAGGCCGCGTAGTCAAGCTGCGCTTCGGTCAGCTCCTCCGCGCCCCAGTCGCTCATCTGCTGCTGCTTGGAGATGTCGATGCCCAAGAGTTCCTGAGTCAGGTTCTTCAGCCCGTGCCGGTCTGTATAGGTGCGCACCAGGCGGCTTGCGATCTTGGTGCAATAGACCGGCGCGGCCAGGGCGCCGAAGGCGTGGTACATGGCGGCGATGTCGAACCGGCCGAAATGGAACAGTTTCAGCACATTGGGGTCTTCCAGCATCCGGCACAGGTTGGGCGCTTCGGTCTGGCCCTTTTCGACCTGCACGATGTGCGCGTTGCCGTCGCCGCCGGACATCTGAATCACGCAAAGCCGGTCGCGGTGCGGGTTCAGCCCCATGGTCTCGCAGTCGATGGCGACAACGGGACCGAGGTCCAGCCCGTCGGGCAGGTCGTTTTTGTACAGGTGGTTGGCCACTGGAATTCCCTTTTGATGATCATCGCGCCGGCAGGGGCTGGAGAGGAGATAGGCGCTTTGGCCTTCAAACTCAACTGCGCGACGCCAAGCTGGTTTATGCGGGGCATGCATGCAGGGCCCCCGGTCAGCCGGGCGCGGCTTGGATTCAATATGTGCAGGGGAATGGTGCCCAGGAGAGGACTCGAACCTCCACGTCCATACGGACACTAGCACCTGAAGCTAGCGCGTCTACCAATTCCGCCACCTGGGCAGGTGTCGTGGGATGGGCGTATAAGATGGTTTTCCGGGGGCGTCAAACGGAAATAGCGCGCCGGAAGCGAGGTTTTCCGGGATGTGCAACCGGATCTTCAGAGGCCGCCGATGCCGCTGGCGGAGTGGCAATTTCGCTTGCCTGCGACACGGACCGGCATTATGAAACCAGCGGCGCCGGTGTAGCTCAGCTGGTAGAGCACGTCATATGTAAGTAGCGGGCCCGCTCGTGAATGACTTGCAAAACCAGTCGCTTAGAGGCGGCGCAGAGTAACTGTTAGGGCCATAGTAGGGCCGCGACGAGAGAGGAATGCCGCTGTAGCTCAGCTGGTAGAGCACGTCATTCGTAATGATGGGGTCGGGGGTTCGAGTCCCTTCAGCGGCACCATTCCTCACCATCACCCAAGAGAATTTACTACTCTAATCAACACCTTCGGCATCGCCGCAAGATGACTTTTACGCTTTCGATTTGCCAATCGGCACGGAACGTGACCCCCCTGCAGGCATCCAAAGTTGCCCCCTGATTGACGTGCGGTTTGGACCTGTCACGTTCTAGTGCCTCCCCAGGTGCTCCTTTAACAGGCCGCTGAATTAGCCAGGCCAGCGGCACGACCACAGGCCCGCCCAAGGCCGAGGCGCTTGGAACGGAGCCTGTGCAGAGTAAGGTGGCGGGCTATTGCGGTGAGAGGCGTCTACGGTGATCGCCGCAGACGCCTGATCAGCCTTGGCGGAAACGGATTTGCCCCACTAAAGGGGCCCGTTTCGAATCAGGCGCGGCGGCGGTTGACTTCCCAGGCAAGGATCAGCGCCGCGCCAACTGCGGCCAGAGCCAGCAGACCGGCACTCGCATCGATTTCCGGCACGCCATGCGCATTGCCGTTGCCGTTGCCCCCGTTGCCGTTGCCGACCCCATTCCCGTTGCCATTGCCATTGCCGGGCGCAGCAAACGCGACGGACAGGGTCATGCAGTTGACAATGAAAGCGGCATGAACGGCGGAAATAAGTTTTTTCATCTGCTTGGCCTCAAAAGATAACTGTTGAACTCCCTCACCCGAAGGCGCTTAACACTTTCTTAACCGCTGCTCAACTTGCAGCACAGCCAGGGTGCGGTTTTCGCACCCTTCTGTATCCGGTCTGCACCGGTGACCTTGCGTCAGGCAGGTTGCCCCGGAACGCTTAGGAACCGCGGCGCGCTGCCATCCAGGCAGACCGCGGACAGGGTTCCGGTGGCATAGGCGCCGGTATCAACGGCAATCCGGCCCCGCTCCGCCGCGGGCTTGCTGACGATGGTATGGCCATGCACGACCCAGACCCCGTCCCGGCGCGGGGTGCGGAAGAACTCCCGGTGCCCCCACAGCAGCGTGCCGTCCTGCTGCTCGTCTGCGGCTGTGCCGGGGTCTGCCCCGGCGTGGGCCACCAGCACAGTGCCGGACAGCAGGGAGGTCTCCAGGCCGGTAATCCAGGCAATCAGATCCTCCCCCATCGCCGCCTGCAGGCGGTCGCGGCAGCCGCGCAGCTCATCTGCGCTCATCTGCGGGCGGGCGCCGCAGATGCCGAAGGATGCCAGCGTTTGCAGCCCGCCGTTCCTGATCCAGCGGCCGCCGTCGCGGGCGGGGTTCTGCAGGAAACGCAGCAGCATATCCTCGTGATTGCCCATCAGGCAGGTAAGATCCGGGCGGGCGCTCAGATAGCGCAGCACGCCGGCGCTCTGCTCGCCCCTGTCGACGTAATCCCCTGCCAGGATGACCTGGTGATCCTGCGGCACCTGGGCCAGCATCTGCTCCAGCAGCGGCAGGCAGCCATGCACGTCGCCGATCACGCAGAGCGGCACCTCAGGCGCGGGATCCGCAAAGGCGGCGCTCTTTGCAAACTTGCGGAGCATGGATGACAGCACGATAGCCAGATCTCCCGGTAGCCTGGTTGGCGCAGTGAACCCCGGCGTGCTGCGGCGCGCCGGGGCTTTTGCAATCACTTCCGTGATACCCGCCAGCCCGCACCGGGGCAAGCTGGCCCGCTCAGGCGCTGCGGCAGGATTTCACACCCATGCGGATGATCTCGCTGCCTTTGATCTTGTAGATGCCTGAAATCCGGTTGCGGCCTTCCGCCATGAACCAGACCTTCAGCGGCTCCGGGTAGAAGTCCGCCATCACCCGGCTGAAGTAATCGAACTTCTCCTGCGCCAGGCGGCGGCCGCTGCGCGACGGGCCGTGGAAGCCGAAGGTGGTGTTCGGATCAACGCAGGCCCCCGGCAGGCCCAGGAACATCGTGCAGGTGGAATAGCAGACCCGGCCGCGGATCTCGACCCGGGTGCCGCTGCGCTTAAGGTTCTTCAGCTCGATCAGCCGGTCGTGCAGGTAACCGCCGCGGTCGCTGCCCACGACATATGTCTGCTGGGCGGCAGCTGCCTGCGGCTGCAGCACCGCAAGTGCCAGGCATGCGGCAACGGCGGCCTTGGCGGCCTTGCGGAAGACGGAACGGGTGCGCCCCGGCAGGGCAGCAGAAGATGCGAGATTCAGTGCCAGCATGATCAGATCTCCAATGCAAAAAACGGGCGTTGGAGACTGGATAGAAAACCCCTGCGCGCTGGCCGGGGTGGAGATGTGGCAAAAATTAGTACATTATCAACACTTTAGCCCGCATGTTAGGCAAATTTTAAGAGTTTTCGCCCCGTCCTGCGGCGTGCCATCCAGCGGGATGAGATCAGATCAGATCGTAATTCATGGTGGCGATGGCCACGGCAGCGATGATGGCGTTGGCCAGCATGTGCGCCTGCACGGCGCCGCCGGGGCGGCGGGTCCGCAGGTACAAAATCCCGAAGGCAACGCCCGCCGCGGCCCCTGCCAGCCAGCGGTCGTGCAGTGCCGCAAACAGCAGGCTGCTGAGCGCCAGCCCGGCCAGGACGCGCCAGGGTGCTGCAGCGGAAGTGCCGGCGGCGCGTTCCAGCACATAGGCGCGGAAGAACAGCTCTTCGATGACCGGCACCAGCAGCACCGTGCCCAGCAGGCGGCACAGGATCCAGAACGGATCCGGCGCCTGCGCCGCGCTGGCGGTGGTTTCCGGGGCCAGCAGCAGCCACATAGCCGCCACCCCGCAGCCGGTCAGCCAGTCGGCCGGCCCGGCGCGCCAGTCGATGGCCCTCAGCGCAGGCCAGAACAGCGCCAGCCCCACCATCATGAACGCCACCCGCAGCGGGTAGCCGTCGGCAGGATTTTCCCATAGCAGCGGCGTGATGGTGCCGCTCATCATGAAAAGGATGAACGGAACGATTCTGGCAAACAGCGGATCCGCCCTCAGGGGCAGGCCGGGGCGGCTGCCAGGCTTTGCTGCCCCGGTGTGGAAAAAGGCCATGTTATGGACGATGGCCAGAACCGCAAAGGCCAGCAGCGAAAACATCAGCCAGCCCGCATAGGAGTGAAACCCGTCCACCGCCAGTTTTGGCGAGACATTTGCACCCAGCCAGATCAGCGCTGAAATCCGCAGGATATTCAGGATCCAGCTCAGGCAGACCGCAACCGGGAACAGCACCGCCCAGTAGGGCCTCATGCGCAGTGTCCGGCGCGCCAGCAGCGCATAGAGCGCCATGAACACTGCCACCAGGGCCACGCCTTCGGCACCGGAACAGCCCGAGGCAATGCGGACAGAAAAGCCGTTGAGGCCGATGATGCGCTCCCCCGGCAGGGTGAACAGCTCGGTGCCCGTCAAGGCAAACACGCCGCTTACGGCCTGAAACGTCAGCCGGGTCAAGGCGCGGTTCTCGCCCCACAGCCACCCGGTCGCCTCAACGACAAGCGGGAGAAGGAAAAATCCGGCCGCCACCAGCGGCAGAAAGGCGCCGTTGCCCAGCAACCACTGTTTCCACGCGCGCAGCGGCAACAGCCAGAGCGCAGCGCCCAGGAGCGCAAACGCCCCGCCGGCAAGAAACAGCGGCGCCGCCTGGCTGAACTGCGCCTCAAGCTGGGCTAGCGGAAGCCGCCAGAGCGGCACCAGCACCAGCACCAGCCCCAGCAGATGCAGCCCGGCCGGAACCAGGCGGCGGGACGGTGCCGCGGCCGCCAGATGGGCATAGCTGTGCCAAAGACGGGGGCGGGCCGCCGTCATCAAGACAACGGCAGCACACATGAAGAAAACGCTCAGAGGAAGCGTCCGCAGGCCCCGGCAGAGAGTATATGCGGACACGTTTCCGCAGAAGAACTGGTCAGCATCATAGGTCAGCAGCCGAATGGCCGCGGCCTCGGCCACTGCCGCCAGCAGAAAAACGGCCAAACGCATGGATGCAGGCCTCAAGATCAGTTCCTGCCTCATGATCACTCCCCGGACGTGCGGTTTGGCAACAAGGTGGCGCAGCCCCTGCGCTGCGCAGTCACAACCGCTCCTTCATAATCCAGGCAGCCTCAGGTTCAAGAGGCTCGCCTTGGCCCAAGACAGCCCTGGCTGCGCCGTTTGGCTTACTGGCTGTCCGGGGCCTCCGGGTAATACGCCCGGTACCACTCAACAAACTGCGCCACGCCCTCTGCCACGCCGGTTTGGGGCGTGTAGCCCGTAAGACGCCGCAAGAGCGAGGCATCGGCCCATGTGGCGGGCACATCGCCCGCCTGCATCGGCATCAGGTTGCGCTCCGCGGTGCGGTCGGTGGCGGTCTCGACCGCGGCGATAAAATCATTCAGCTGCACCGGCTCGGAGTTGCCGATGTTGATTACACGGTGCGGCGCAACCGGCGACAGGCTGTCGCCCTCCGGCACCGCCTCGTCCGCCGGGCGTTCGGGCACCGCGTCCATCAGCAGCCGGACGGCCTCCACCAGATCGGTGATATAAGTGAAGTCGCGCTGCATGCCGCCGTAATTGTAGACGTCGATCGGCTGCCCCGCGAGGATCGCCTTGGTGAATTTGAACAGCGCCATATCAGGCCGCCCCCACGGGCCGTAGACCGTAAAGAAGCGGAACATGGTGACTGGCAGATCAAACAGATGCGCATAGGAATGCGCCATGTTCTCGGTCGCCTTTTTGGAAGCCGCATAAAAGGACATCTGGTGATCGGCTTTCTGAGTCTCCTTGTAGGGCATCTCGGTATTGGCGCCGAACGCCGAGGAGGTGGAGGCCAGCAGCATGTGCCGGGGCGGATGGGCGCGGGCGGCCTCCAGGATCTCGAAGGTGCCGGTGATGTTGCTTTCCAGATAGGAGCGGGGGTTCTCGATCGAATAGCGCACCCCGGCCTGCGCCGCGAGATGCACCACATAGTCCGGCTTGTGCTCCTCAAAGGCGCTCAGGACGACGCCGGGGTCCTCGATGCTGCGGTTGATGACGCTGAAATCCGGGTGCTGCTCCAGCATCGCCTGACGGTCCCGTTTCAGCTGCACGCTGTAGTAATCCGACAGGTTGTCGATACCAACGACGCGGAACCCGTCGTCCAGCAGGCGCCGGCACAGGTGGTAGCCGATGAAGCCGGAGGACCCGGTGACGAGAACGGTTTGCTGAGTCATCAGTCTGCTCCAGGGGCCTGTCTGAACCGCCGGGATCCGGAACCCGGCCGCAGGGTTTTGTTTTGCAAGGCGCCGGACCGCCCGCCGGGCATTATGGCAAACCGGGCTGGGGCATACCATCCCCGGCAGCGCAATCCGGCCCTGCCAGCGGGTGCGGCATAAGCAAACAGCCCCCCCGGACGGCCGCAGGCAGAGAAACGGGGGACGCGGGCCGAGGTGGTCCCCGAAAATCGGACAGCCTGCTAAGCTTGCCGCCAACGATGACGAGGAAGAACAGCGTAGCTGGCAAACGGAAGAACTACAGCGCCGGGTTGAAGGCGAAGGTGGCGAGAGGTGATCGGACGGCTATGGCGGTCCCTGAAGTGCGAGTGCGTCTACCTCCAGGCGTTTGAAGCCGGGTCGTCGGCCTGGGTTGGCGTCGGCAAATGGATCTACTTCAGCAACACCGAGAGGCCCCATTCGGCGCTAGGCGGCAGAACACAGGTAGAGGCCCATCAAGGGCCTGACCTACGGGCGGCGGCATGATCGACAGGCAAGCTTTGCAGCGCCGTAATACTGTTCGGGGAATGGGGGGCTCCCCAGAATGCCTGCCTGGCGGAGAAAACGTCGCCGGGGCTGCCTCCTGCAGGCATCATCTTTCCTTCAGGCTCTGACAGCCGAAAGAGCTGAATCGGGCCCCAGGCCACCTTGTCCGGAAACCATCATCCCGGCAGAATCAAAGCCCATCATCCACTCAGAATTGAATTGGACCAGCCAAGTCTTGCGCTCAGGACACGCTCGGGACAGAAAGGTTAACCAAGTTTCAAAAGTATAGAAAATACTACTTAAGTTTGTTGCAACTTGAGTGTAGTGAGCCCTTACCTATCCCGTTTGGCGGGTAGGTTTTGGTTAATACGTTTTGAATTTCGGAGTGTTAGACGATGCAACATTTTGCACTGACCGCGTACTCCATTGATGAATCTGTTGAATATCAGCTGCTTGGCCAATCACGGCTTGGCGGCTACTCCAGATTCGGTAAGCGGATTTTTGATATACTTTTTGCCCTTCTGCTGCTGCCCGTCCTGGTGCCTGTCATCCTTATTCTGTGGGGTGTCGTGCGTTTGGATGGCGGACCGGGGTTTTTCGGGCATACCCGTGTGGGCCAGAACGGCAAGCCGTTCAAATGCTGGAAGGTCCGCAGCATGGTGGTCGATGCCGAATCACGGCTGCAGGCCCATCTGGACAGCAACCCCGAGGCTGCTGCGGAATGGGAGCGTGACCACAAGCTGACCAACGACCCGCGCATCAACCGGCTTGGCCGGATCCTGCGCAAGACAAGCTTGGATGAACTGCCGCAGATCTGGAACGTGCTGAGGGGCGAGATGAGCTTTGTCGGCCCGCGCCCCATCGTCACCAAGGAACTGCCGAAATACGGCAGCAGCGTGTCCGCATATCTGGCCCAAAAGCCTGGAATCACCGGACTTTGGCAGATCTCCGGCCGCAATGACATCAGCTATGATGAGCGGGTGGCACTGGACGTGGCCTATCTGTCCTGCCGCGGTTTCTTCAAGGATCTGAAGATCATCCTCCGCACAGGTGCAGCAGTGCTGGGCAGAACCGGCCGCTGAGGCCGGTGCCGGTCCGCAGGACTTTCTTCTCAAAGCCCCCGCGTGTATGCGGGGGATGATGCGCGTGTGCAGCGCGCATCAATCAGTACGGTACTTGGGTATTCATGAAACAGACGCCTTTGAACGAAGCTTCCTTCCCTGTGCAGCGCCCCTCGCCCGCCGAAACGCCGGATGACGATGTCATAGATCTCGGCGCCTTGTTCGCCACCCTGTGGCGCGGCAAGTGGATCATGCTGCTGGCGACCGCGGCGGCCATTTTCCTGGGCGGGATTTACGCCTTTGTCGCCGCAGTGCCGCAGTACACCTCCAGCGCCGTGGTGATGCTTGAGACCAAGCAGGAAAGCGTGGTTGATCTGCAAAGCGTCGTCAGCGGCCTGTCGGGCGATTACACCGAGGTGAATTCCGAGCTGGAAGTGCTGCAATCGCGCGGGCTGATGAGCAAGGTCGTCGATAAGCTCAACCTGATGGACGACCCGGAGTTCAACGGAACCCTCGTTGAGCCTTCCGCGCTGGGATCGCTGGTCTGGACGGTGAAATCGCAGATCAAATCGCTGCTGGGCCTGCAAAAACCGGCGGAAGAGATGCCGGAAGAGCTGGTTGAACAGCTGATCCGGGACAGTGTGGTCTCGACCCTGCTGGACAAGATCTCGGTGCGCAACGTGCCCAATACCCTGGTGTTCGAGGTTACGGCAGAGACTGAGTCCGCCCGCAAATCGGCTCTGATCGCCGACACGATCGTGGATCTCTACATCCTCAACCAGATCGAGGTGAAATTCGACGCCACCGAACAGGCCACAACCTGGCTGACCGGCCGCGTGGCGGAGCTTAAGGCAGAACTGGAAACCGCCGAGGCCAAGGCCAATGAATTCAATGCCGGCACTGCCCTGGTCTCGCCTGAGGCGCTGCAGGCGCAGGAGGTGCAGCTGAAGGATCTGCGCGAGCGCATTGCGCTTGCCAAAACCGCTGAGGAGACCGCGCAGGTGCGCTACGGTGCGCTGCGCGCGGCGGAATCCCGCGAAGATCAGGCGGAGATCGGCCAGGACCGGCAGCTGCAGCGTTTGCTGGCGCAGGCGGACACCGCCGCGGGCGGGGCTGCGTTTGACACAGCCTTCCAGCGGCTTCTCGCCCGCGCCGCGCTGGATGCCCGCCGCGCAACGCAGCAGCTGCAGACGCTGGTGCAGTCGGAGGCGGAACTATCCAGGCAGACGGCGCGGCAGAGCGAGGATCTGATCACCCTTCAGCAGCTCACCCGCGAGGCGGAAGCTGTGCGGCTGCTTTATGAATACTTCCTGACCCGTCTCAAGGAGACCTCGGCGCAGGAGGGCATCCAGAAGGCGGACAGCCGCCTGCTGTCGCGGGCGGTGATTCCCCTGCGCCCCTCCGCACCCAAGAAATCGCTGATCCTTGCGATGAGCGGAATTCTGGGGCTGATGGCGGGCGCAGGCATCGTGCTGCTGATTGAAGCGCGACGCCGGGGCATCCGCTCCGCTCAGGAACTGGAGCGCAAGACCGGATACAGCGTGCTGGGGCAGATCCCGGTGTTCCCGGCCAGCGGCCGCCGCAAGGTGCTGGAATACCTGGCCGAGAAACCCTCGTCCGCCACTGCGGAAGCGGTGCGCAACCTGCGCACCTCGCTGATGCTGTCCAATGTGGATCATCCGCCGCAGGTCGTGGTCCTGACCTCCTCCCTGCCGGGGGAAGGCAAAACCACCAACTCGCTGGCGCTGGCGCAGAATTTCGTTGGCATCGGCAAGAAGGTTCTGCTGGTCGAGGGCGACATCCGGCGCCGGACGATGACGGCCCAGCTCAGCAATGTGCCGCCGCAGGGCATTGTCTCGGTGCTGGCAGGCGACATCCCTGCTGAGCAAGCCATCTTCCAGGATCCGCTCTTGGGCTGTGACATCCTGGCGGGGGAAAAGACCTCGGCCAATGCCGCCGACCTTTTTGCGTCGGAGCGGTTCCGTGTCTTCCTGGAGGAGATGCGGCAGCGCTACGATGTCATTCTGATCGACACGCCGCCGGTGCTGATTGTTTCAGACGCCCGGCTGATCGCCCGCAATGCGGATGCGGTGCTGCTGACCGTGAAATGGGACGACACTGCCGAACAGGATGTGGCAGAAGCCCTGCGGCTGTTCCACACCGACAACCAGCGCCTGACCGGGATGATCCTGGGTCAGATCAACACCCGCCGGATGAAGCAGTATGGCTACAGCTACGGGGACTATGGCTCGAAATATTACGCCAACTGACGATTTGGAGCCGGAGAAGACGGCTTGAAAAAGAAACGGCGCGCCCCGCAGGGGGCGCGCCGTTCACTTTTGCAGTCTGCAGGCCGCGGTTGCGGGTGCTTCAGTTCGTGCTGACGGTGCTTGTGGTGGACGGGGTCGCGCCGCCGCCTGCCGCGGCTGCGAGTCCGGCGGCAGCAGCTGCCGCTCCAAGCGCGGGTGCCACCAGCGGCACAAAGCCGGTGACGCCTTCCGCCTCTGCCGCAGAGGCGGCGTCTGCCAGCGCTGCAAGACACTCGTCATCGTCAGTGTTCTGGGTATCTTCGCAATCGTCCTTAGCGGTTGCGGGGCTGACACTCTGGGCAGCAGCGCCGGTTGCGGAAAGGGCCAGGGCCAAAAGGGTAATCCGGATCATCGTCAATCTCCTAAACCTATTCGGCGCCACGCTATCATGCTCCGCCGGCTCTGCAAATGCTGCACTGCTGCAAAGCTGCCGGTATGTGTCCAAAATGGTGTTTTTCCGCCGCTGTCCGGCGCGAATGCCGCTAGGGGGAAACAGAAGAAGCCGCGCAACCGCAGGTTTTGCTGCGGCAAGGGTTGCACTGACGGCCCAAACAGGGAAAGAGACAGGCAGATTCGCCACAGCAGAAAGACATTTCCGGCCTTTTCTCCAGCCTGCGGGACAGTCCGCCGAAAAACGGATAAAGGGGCGGCAGGCCAGCAGTACATTCTTAGACGGTATGACAGATTTGATTTTCCAGGGACGGCAATTGCTTTCGGCGGCTCTCATGGCTGCCGCCCCGGCACTGGCCCCCGCACTGGCCCAGGCGCAAAGCACTTCGGTCTACGGCACGCCGGGATTGATCGAAACGCCTACGGCTGAAATGTATCCCGATGGCACCCTGGCCTTTACCAGCGGTGTGCTGGACCAGACCCTGCGGGCCACGATGACCTTTCAGATGCTGCCCTGGGTGCATGGCAGCTTCCGCTATGCGGTGATCGAGGGATTCGACGGGGAGATCGGCGACCGCTTCGACCGCAGCTTCGACCTGCACTTCCAGTTGCGCGAGGAAGGCCGGACGTCCCCGGCCCTGGCGCTGGGCCTGCGCGACTTCGGCGGCACCGGCATCTATGCCTCGGAGTATCTGGTTGCTACCAAGACCTTCCGGGACCGGCTGAAACTGTCCGGCGGCATCGGCTGGGGACGGCTGGCCGGACGCGGCAGCTTCTCCAACCCTCTGGGTCTGCTCAGCAGCCGGTTCGACACCCGCAGCGACCCCCGTGCGGGCAACATCACCGAAACGGGGCGGCTGGATTTCGGCAATTGGTTCCGGGGCGATGCGGCGCTGTTTGGCGGCGCCAGCTGGGCCTACAGCGACCGCTTGACCCTGCTCGCGGAATACTCCCCGGACCTCTACACCAAAGAGCGGGACCGCATCGGTTTCGAGGTCAGCTCGCCGTTCAACTTCGGCGCCCAGTACCGTCTGAAGAACGGATCGCAGGTGACCGCCGCCTTCATGTACGGCACCACCCTGGGGCTCAACTACAGCTATTTCATCGACCCGCGGCAAAGCGTGGCGCCGGGCGGGCAGGGCGCTTCGCCGCCGCCGCTGCAGCCGATCGACCGGGTGGCGCTGGCCAGCTGGAACCTGCCTGATACCGCTGCGCCGGGCCGCAGGCAGCAGGTCCTGACCCGCAGCCTGGAACAGGAAGGGCTGCGGCTGGTCTATCTGGAAGACGCAGGCGGCACGCTGCGGATCGGGGTTGAAAACGGCACCTACGGCCAGGCGGCGCAGGCTATCGGGCGGGCGGCGCGGGTGCTGGCCAATACCCAGCCAGCCCGGGTGCAAAGCTTTGATATCGCGCTGATGTCGAATGGTGTGCCGCTCAGCTCCGTGCGCATCGCCCGCCAGGACCTCTATGAGCTGGAGCATGATCCCGACGGGGCCTGGCGCAGCTTTGCCCGGGCCGAGGTGTCCGACAGCCTGACGCTGGTCAGGGGCGGCTTCACCGATGCGGCCTATCCGAATTTCAGCTACCGGTTCGGCCCCTATCTGCAGGCTTCGTTCTTCGACCCGGATGCGCCGCTGCGCTATGAAATCGGCGCCCAGATGGGGCTGGATTACACCGCCGCCCCGGGTTTCACCCTGTCTGCCGGGCTGCGCCAGCCGGCCGCCGGCAACCTGGACGACAGCCAGCGGCAGTCGAACTCGGTGATCCAGCGGGTGCGGTCCGACTGGGGGATCTACGCCCGGGAGTCCGATCTGCGCGTCGAGCATCTGACCGCCGAATACATCTGGCGTCCCGGTACCGACCTTTATGCCCGCACCACGGCGGGGTATCTGGAGACCATGTACGGCGGCGTCTCGGCCGAAGTGCTGTGGTTCCCGGCGGACAGCCGCCTGGCGCTGGGTGCCGAGGTGAATTACGTCAAGCAGCGCGATTTTGACGTGCTGTTCGGGTTCCAGGACTACTCGGTCGCGACCGGCCATGTCTCCGCCTATTATGATTTGCCCGGCGAATACCACGCGCAGGTGGACGCAGGCCGCTATCTGGCCGGCGACTACGGGGCCACCGTCACGCTCGACCGCGAATTTGCCAATGGCTTCAAGGTCGGCGCCTTCTTTACCCTGACCACGGTCAGCTTCGACGATTTCGGCGAAGGCTCCTTTGACAAGGGGATCCGGCTGGAAATTCCGGTGTCCTGGCTGACCGGCCGCCCGTCGCGCGACCGGCTGGCGCAGGTGATCCGCCCGGTGCTGCGCGATGGCGGCGCCCGGCTTAACGTGCGCAACCGGCTGTATGGCGTGACCCGCGAGGCGCGCGCCCAGCAGCTGGCCAAGGGATGGGGGAGGTTCCTGCGATGAAGCTGTTCCGCACTGCCCTGATCTGCCTGCTGCTGGCGTCCTGCGGCGACGCCAGGGACGAACTCGACCTGCTGCGCGGCGCGCTGCAGCCCGATGCGCCCCGGTTCCATCCGCGCGCCAACGCGCTGGCCTCTGTGCGCCCGATCCCGCCGCGGCTGGAGGTGAGCTTTCCCAGCCGCGACCTGAGCGGTGTCATGCTGCTGGAGACCGAGCGGGCCGGGGTGCAGACCTGGCTCACCGCCGATGGCGCCACGATCACACTGGAGCGCGGCTTTCTCACCTCCGCCAAGGGGTTCGGCTCTGGTCTGGCGGCCTCGGATGTGCGGCAAAGCGCGGCGCTGGTGCTGGCCCGGCAGGAGGGCACGGCAGAGCGGTTCCACAGTTTTCTGAACGGCAACGACCAGATTGAGCTGCACGCCTACAAATGCGTTGTGACGCGTCTGGGGCCGGAGAGCATTTTTCTGCGCGGCCTGCCGGTTGCCGCGCAAAAGCTGGAAGAACGCTGCCACGGGGTAGCGGAAAGCTTCACAAATACCTATTGGGTGCGGCAGGGAGTCCCCGAGGTTTTGCAATCCTCGCAGTGGACCGGCAGCTTCCTTGGCAACCTCTTTATGAAGACGGTGCCGGATGAGATTTGATTGTAAGATGATTGGAGGACGCACCGTGCGCCGCATTTCCGTTGCCCTCAGCGCTCTGGCTCTGGCTGGACTGATGTCAGGCTGCTCAACCGTCTACCGCAGCCCTGCCGTGAAGGCCGGCGTGTCGGACGCGGGCAAGGTCCGGGTGGTTGCCGTGACCCCGGAAACCGTTCTCGTCGCCAACCGCGCCGCCTATCAGCCCAAGACCCTGCCTGCCGTCTTCCAGATCTCTGCAGGCTCGGGTGCCGGGGCCAGCCCGCGCGGCCTGGGCCGGCTGCCCGACGCGCCCTCCACCCAGGGCGGCAGCCGCCAGGAGCTGCGGCTTGATCCGCCGCCGAACGTCGATCCGGGACCCTATACCATCGGCACCGGCGATGTGGTGGTGCTGTCGACCCCGTCGACGCAAGGCACCGTGGCAGAACTGTCGGGCCTGCTGGCGGCGCAGAACAGCCGCAACGGGTATACCGTGCAGGATGACGGCTCGATCAACATTCCGGACGTGGGCCGGGTGCGGATTGCCGGCCTCACCGTGGACGAGGCCGAGGCGCTCCTGTTCCAGCGCCTGGTGGAAAGCCAGATCGACCCGACCTTCAGCCTCGAGATTTCCGAATTCAATTCCCGCCGGGTCTCGATCGGCGGCGCCGTGGGCCAGCCCGGCGTCTACCCCATCACCCTGACGCCGCTCACTCTGGGCGAGGCGCTGGCGGCGGCGGGGTCGGTCTCGGTGGCGGATATCGACACAAGCTCGGTCCGGATTTACCGGGATGGCGCAATGTACCAGATCCCGCTGGAGGATCTGTATGCCCGCTCCGAACTGCAGCAGCTCAAGCTGCTGGCGGATGACTCCGTGTTTGTGGATACCGATTACGACCTTGGCCGCGCCGAGCGTTACTTCGCGCAGCAGATCCAGCTGCAGCAAACCACGCTGGCGGGCCGCCGCGCTGCGATTGACGAGCTGACCGCCGCCCTCACCCTGCGCCGCGCCGACCTTGATGAGCGGCGCGATAACTTCTCCCAGGCGCTGGAGCTGGACGCGGTTGACAGGGATTACGTCTATCTCAGCGGCGAGGTCCGCACCCAGGGCCGCTACACGCTGCCGTTCGGCCGCAAGGCGACGCTGGCCGATGCGCTGTTCGACACCGGCGGCGGCATCGCCAAGGAAACCGGAGACGCCTCGGAAGTCTACGTGCTGCGCGCCTCCGATGACATCCGCGAGTTCGGTGCGGTGACAGCCTGGCACTTGGACGTGCGCAACGCCGCGCATCTGCCGCTGGCCGCCCGGTTTGAGCTGCGCCCCGACGATATCGTGTTTGTGGCCGAAAACCCTGTCACCCGCTGGGGCCGCACCATCAACCAGATCACACCCTCTCTGATCACCGCTCCGATTAATGCGGTGGCGGACTGATCCGCGGACTTTCCCGGCCTGAGAGCCGCACGCTGCAGGCCTCCTGTTGGGAGGAATGCGTATTTCTTGCGAACGCAGTTTGATAAAGAGTTTTGTCACGATGAAGGTTTTGCACCGGCTCAAAAGCAACAAGATGCTCCTGCGCCTGCTTGGCGGCGGCGCCATTGCGGTGCTGATCAAAGGGTCAGCCGCCGCGGCGTCACTGGCCATGTTCACCGCATTGGCCTGGGTCACCGACACAGAGAGCTTTGGGGTCATCGGCTTCTGCTTTTCGCTTGCAACGCTGCTCGCGGTTGCAGGGTCTATGGGGCAGCGCATGATGTCCCTGAAGGACGCTGCCATCGCCCACGAAAATGCGGACGGCAGCCAGCTCGCCCTGATCGGAAAATCCAGCCTCCTGCTTGTCGTTCTGGGCACGCTGGCCTTTGCGTTGTTGCTGGTTCCGGCCAAGGCCTTCGGCCTCCTTCAGCTGGACGCGCAGGTGTTTGCGGCCATGGCTGTCCTCGCCGCCGCCTTGGCGTTCGCCGAGAACGCCGTTCACTTTTTCCGCGGATACCGGACGATTGCGTTTTCCCTGCTGCCGCGGGATATTTTCTGGCGGCTGGCAGTTCTGGCAGTCTGCCTGGGCCTTTGGGCGTTTTCGCTAAGCCTCTCTGCGGCAGCCGCTGTGTGGTTGCTCGGCCTGCCCTTGTTTGCGCTGATCCTCTTTCAAGCCGGAAGCGATCCGCATCTGCGCAGGCCCATAGCACTGCGAGAGCTGTTTGCGGCCGCGGCTGCACGGGTGCGGACAGGGTTGCCGCTTTGGGGCACGTCGCTGATCCAGACGGTTGGCGGGCCGGTGCTGGCGCCGGTCATTCTGGGCGTGGTGCTCTCGCCCGATGAGGTCGGCCCCTTCTTCGCCGCCTTCAGGATCGCGCTTGTCCTGGACCTCTTCACCCTCGCATCCGCCATGGTCGTGGCGCCGCTGGTTGCCCGCGGGCATGCCAACGGGAATTTCGCCGAAACACAGGCCATGCTGCGCTACTCTGTCCTGCTCGTCAGCATGGCCACACTGGTCAGCTTTCTGATCATCGTGTTTTACGGCGACTGGCTGCTCGCCCTGATGAACCCGGACTTTGCAACCGCAGCTCCCGCCCTGACAGTTCTGGGGGCCGGCTTTCTTATTTCCGTCTGCTGCGGGCCGGTGCCCAACATCCTGGAGCTTGCAGGCCAGGAGAAGACGCTGCTGCGGCGGCTGGTCTGGTTCAACTTCATTTGCCTCGCCGCCCTGGTCCCGGCCACTGAGCACTTTGGCATGACCGGCGCGGCGTTCTGCACCGCAGGGCTGCGCGCTGTCACGCATATTACCCTATTATTTACCGTCAAAAAGCGGGTCGGCATCGACCCTTCCATTTTCTCATTGTGGAGCAAAGCCGCATGAGCACCCCGAATTTCTTTCTGATCGGCGCCCCCAAGTGCGGCACCACCGCAATTGCCGAATACTTGTCTGAACGCGAAGATGTCTTCTTCTCCAAACCCAAGGAACCGCTGTTCTGGTGCAGCGATCTGGGGATTGAACCGCACGCGCTGCGCCCGGAAACGCAGGCGGAATATGACGCCCTGTTCGCCGCCGCCGACCCGGCGCGGCACAAGATTATCGGCGAGGGGACAACCTCCTATTTGCGCTCAGCGCAGGCCGTCAGCACATGCGCCAGCCGCTACCCGGAGGCGAAGTTCGTGGCGATCCTGAGAAACCCCGCTGATGTGGCCCACGCCTTCCATATGGAGCAGCTGTACACCGGCCTGGAAACCGAGCAGGACTTTGCCGCCGCGTGGCAGGATCAGGCCCGCCGCGAGGCCGAATGGGACGCGGCCAGGGACGGCCGCCCGGACAGCCTGCTCTACCGGCGGATCGCGGCGTTTTCGCCGCAGATCGAGCGGTTCTTTGAGCTAGTGCCCGCCTCCCGGCGCAAGGTGATCATCTATGACGATTTCCGCGATAACCCGCGGGCGGTCTGGCTGGACCTGCTGTCCTTCCTCGGGCTGCCGGACGACGGGCGCACGGATTTTTCGCCCCGCAATGCCGCCCACGCCCAGCGGTTTCCCCGGCTGTCGCATTTCCTGCTGGCGCCTCCGAAACCGCTGGCCCCGGCGGTCAGGGCGCTGCGCCTGGCGCTTCTGGCGCGCGACAGCAAGGCGGTTGCCGCGCTCAAGGGCTTCCTGAACGTCAAACGCCCCCGGTCCCGGCTGGACGACGCGCTGCGGGCGGAAATGACCGCCTGGTTCCGCCCCGGCGTGGAGCGCCTGGAAACCCTGCTGCAGCGCGACCTGTCCGCCTGGAAGGGAGAGGCGTGATGAGGCTTTACGTGGATGCACGCCTGCCTTGGGGATCCGGGATCGGGCGCTATGTGGCCTCGATCCTGCCGCACATGATTGCCGCCCGTCCTGAGTGGACATTTATCCTTGGCGTGCAGCAGGGAAACAGCCATCCCGATTTGCGCAGGATTGCCGAAGCTGCCAACGTGAGTGTGCGCGAAATCCCCATCGCTCCCTTCAGCCTGGAGGAGCAGCGGCACCTGCACGCAGCCGCCGGACCGCATGATTTGGCCTGGTTCACCAATTACTGGGTGCCGTTTTTCTGGCGCTCCCCCTTTGTTGTGACCGTGCATGACCTGCTGCATCAGCGCCCCGATCTCTTTCCTGCGCCGGCTGCCAAACGCATCGCCAGCCGGATGATGCTGGCCAATCTGCGGCGGCGGGCCCGCTCCGTGATCTTCGTCTCCGGCTTTACCCGCCGGGAGTTTATCCGCACGGCCGGCGCCCCGCGGGACTGCCGGGTCATCCATCACGGCTCCGACCACTTCCCCGCGGCTCTGCCCCCGTTTTCAAAAACCAAAAGCGCCCTGATCGTCGGGGCGCCCAAGCTGCACAAGAACATGGCGCTGGCCATCGAGGCCTGGGCCGCTGCGGCGCCGGAAGACCCGTGGCGTCTGACCGTCGTCTCGCCCGGTGACGAGCTGCGCAGTTCGGTGCCGCTGGGCCAGGCCCAGGGCTCTGTCGTGTTCCGTTCCGGACTTTCAAACGAGGAGCTGGCACGTCTCTACCGCGAGGCCGCGGTGGTGCTGTTTCCAACGAAATACGAAGGCTTCGGCTTCCCCGTCATCGAAGCGGCGCTGAACGGCGCTTATATCCTGTCCTCCACGGCGGAGGCTTTGCAGGAGGTGGCCCGGGACATGGAGGTCACCTTCCTGGACCCCGACGACAAGAGCGCCTGGGTCCGGGCGATCAGGGAGACGCTGCAGAAACCGCTGCCTGCCTGCGACACACCGGAAATCGCCCGGAATATCGCTGCCGCACAGGATTACCGCTGGGCGGACGCGGCGCAGCAGACGGTTGAGGATTTGGAGCTTAATATGGGCAATAGAACCAAATGACCGTCAATAGGTGGTATTTCATAGCAACCTTTTTCATATTGTTGGCCGGTTTCGATGTTGTTGCAATACCAGTCGGTGGTGGCAATCTTCGGATAAGTATTTTAGTTCTTCTGATTTTTGTGTTTGCGAATATGAGCGCCCTCCTCAAAAGGGAGGTTGTGGAATCTAATTTAATACTTTTTATTTTTATTGTTTTCACGTTTATTGTCTGTGTGTCGCAATTTAGGTTGAGGCCATTTCTCGAAATGGGGCACTGGCTGTCCGTTCTGGCGAGTTTTTTCTTTGCTGGGCAGATATTAGGGCGAAAAATTTCGTGGCCTTACTTGTATCGCGCTTACCTTTTTGCATTTCGGCTTCAAATTGGAGCAGGTTTTCTGATCTGGATTGCCGTGGGGGGGCGGATTGACCTCTTTTATTATGAACCGTCCTATTTTGTGCTCGCGTCAGCACCCTATCTGGTCATCGCTACCCGGAATATTCTTTCCAAGCCTCTTTGTGCTGATCTTTTTGTCGTAGCGTGCTTTTTGATGATAACACAATCTGCAACTCTTATCGCGCTGATATGTCTTGCCTTCGCAGCAAATTTAGTGAAACGACCAAAAGCACTTTTCTGGGTCACAATTACGGCTGGGCCAGCAGTTCTTTTCTTCTTGCCGCTCGCTTTGGTTGGCGGTGATACTCTCTTGACGTCAACTATTTCAGGTTTCATCGAGAGTCCTGATAAAATACAGTTTTTCATTGAAAGAGGCGGGAACAGGTGGCCGAGATTGATACTCGGTTGGGATCTGCTATGGGAGAACTGGAAAATGGGTATTGGACCGGGGCAGATCGGTGAAATTCTGTCCCAACGTGATTTGTCACAATATGTTGAGCACAGATGGTGGATGAGGCTGGATGACAAGCCGCTTACAAACGTTTTTCTTGAGCTTGCAGTCGACGTTGGCGTTATAACCGCCGCTGTCTTGGCGGTATTCATTCTGAAAATAGCCATCCGGGTTCACCGTAAAGGCCATTGGGAAATTTCCTCCAGCATCGCAATCATGCTGATTGTGATGCTGGGCATGAGTTCGGTGTTCAGGCCTTACGTTTGGTTGCTTTTAGGATTTGCGACAACACTAGAGAAGCGGACGCCGCTGGCATTAGGCCGAGGTGCTATTCAAGGATGATCCGCTTCACCCAGGGCCGTGACAGCGCGGGCCACCAGCCTTCGCTCACCGTCTCACCGGCCAGTGCGTCCTGACTATCATCATCATAGGCGATGGTCACATCAAAGGTGCCGCTGATCCCGGTCAGGCCGGGCTGGTCGGCGCTGCGGGCGGCGGGGCTGGCATCCGTGGCGATGCAGGAACTGGCGCTGCCGCCCAGCTCCACCTGCGCGCCCCAGATGAAGACATCGGTGTCCGCGTTCACGTCCTCGTACAGCATGAAAATCCGGTTCTGGGTGTTGGGCAGCACATCGGTGTAGCTGAAACGCTGCCAGTCCGGGGTCACGGTGATGGCCTCCGAGGTGCCGTCCGAATGGCCGAAGCGCATCACCAGCGGCGCGCTGGCGCGCAGCCAGACGCTGGCGGTGGCAATGCCGGAGACACCGCCGCCGGCAACCAGGATGCCGCCGCGCTGGCCGCCGGCGCCGCCGGTTGTCGCGGCGCAGTTCCAGGCCATCGCGGTCAGGCTTCCGTCCGGGGCGCTGTGGCCGCCGGTGAAGGCGGGCTTGGCGGCATAGCCGGACCAGACGCTCTGGGTGAAATCGCTGGAATAGCTCAGCAGGTTGCTGGCCGCCGGTTCGAACAGTGCGCCGCGGAAGGCCCCGGAGCCAAAGGCATGGTCCAGGCGCAGCACGTCCGGCCCCACCGTTTCCAGCAGGCCGCCCGCGGTCCCGCGGACGGCGGCGGAGGCGCGGCTGAAACGCAGCGCCGAGGACAGCGGCACGGGCACGCCTGCGGCCCGGTAGGCCTGCCGCCCGAAGTCGAGCAGCAGCGCGGGGGCCGCCGCCGGACGGTGGCGGCGCGCGGTGACGGAAAAATCGGTCAGCAGCTTCATGCCAGCACCATCGCGTGGATGCCTGCGGCGGTGGTGCCGGTGGCGTGAACCCTGACCGTGCCCACCGGCAGGATCGAGAAATCGGCGACCTGGACGGTCCGCTGCTGTCCCCGGACAGTGGTCAGGGTCACCGCGCCGCCGGTTTCGGCATAAAGCGCAATCGCAACATCCGGCAGGTCCACGGTATCGGAGGGGACGACCGGCGCAATGTCGCGGGCGGGACCGGAGAGCGCGGGCACACGGTTGTCAAAAGGGTTGGTCATCGGACTGGCCTCATCAGCTGTTTTGTTCCGCCAGGACGTTAAGGCATAGGGATGAAAGTCCCCCTAGGCCTGCGCACGCCCCCTTAATCCCTTCTCAACCCCTTGCGGCCCGAGTCAGGCGCGCTCCAGCGCCCGGGCCGCGAACGCAGAGAATTTCTCTTTGAAAACAGCCGTATCAAACCCCTTGGCCAGTTCCCGGATCGCTTCGGGGCCGGCGACCAGGCCGGGCTCGTCCTCGAACCGGGAGATGGCGTCGTTCAGGGCGTCCGCGGTCTGCTCGTGGAACAGAACGCCGCTCACCCCTTCGATCACCGTATCCAGCGCGCCGCCGCGCCCGTAGGCGATCACCGGGCGGCCGCAGGCCATGACCTCAACCGGGATGATGCCGAAATCCTCCTCCCCCGGAAAGATAAGCGCCTTGCACGTGGCAAACTGCTGCTTGAGTTCGGCAAAGGGCACCCGGCCCAGGAAGGTGATATTGGGGCCGGACTTGCGCTCCAGCGCCTCCCGCATTTCCCCGTCACCGACCACCACCAGCTTGCGCCCGGACGCGTTGAAGGCGTCCACCGCGAGATCCGCCCGCTTGTAGGAGACCATTTCCCCGGCCAGCAGGTAGTGGTCGCCTGCTGAAGGGGAAATCGCGAACTCCGCGGTTTCCACTGGCGGAAAGATCACCTCGGCCTCGCGCCGGTAGAACTTTTCGATGCGCTTGGCGATGAAGGAGGAATTGGCGATGAAATGATCGACACGCGCTGCCGTGGTGACATCCCAGATCCGCAGCCTGTGAGCGGCCAGGGGCATCACCAGCCGGGCCAGCCGCCCTGCGCGCGCCCGGTACACATGGTAATGGTCCCAGATGTAGCGCATCGGCGAATGGCAATAGCTGATGTGGACCGCATCCGGGCGCACGATGACGCCCTTGGCCGGCCCGGATTCGCTGGAAATGACCAGGTCGAACTCCTGCATGTCCATAAGCTCAAGCGCCAGCGGCATCAGCGGCAGGTACTTCTGGTAATGCTTCTTTGCGCCCGGCAGCCTGCCGATAAAGGTTTCCCGCACCTCATGGCGGCGGACCCGGTCGCTGACCTGGGCGGGGTCGTAGACATGCGTGACGATCACAGCATCCGGGTAAAGGTCCAGCAGGGCTTCAAGAACCTTCTCCCCGCCGCGCATGCCGACGAGCCAGTAATGAACAATGGCGACTTTCACTGACTCAGCCCTTTTCGCCCTGCCCCCGCGCGTAGACATCCTCATAGCGCACAATGTCGTCCTCGCCGACATAGGCGCCGGTCTGAACTTCGATCAGCACCATCGGCACCTTGCCGGGGTTTTCCATCCGGTGGATGGCGCCAAGCGGGACGTAGACGCTTTGGTTTTCCGTCACCAGTTTCACCTCGTCATTCACCGTTACCTTGGCAGTGCCCTTCACCACGATCCAGTGCTCAGCGCGGTGCAGGTGGCTTTGCAGCGACAGCGATGCGCCGGGATGCACCTGGATCCGCTTGACCTGGAACCGGTCGCCAACCACCAGGCTCTCGAACCAGCCCCAGGGGCGGTGGTCCTTGGGAAACTGGGTGGCCTGAGCCGCGCCCTTCTGCTTCAGCGCGGTAACGGCCTTTTTCACATCCTGGGCGCGGGACTTGTCGGCGACCAGCACCGCGTCATTCATCGCCACCGCTATTATGCCGTCCAGCCCGATGCCGACAACCTCCAGCCCTTCGCTGTCAGCACGCAAGAGGGTGTCCCGGCAATCAATCGCGGTCGCGCCGCCGCTGGTGACAACGCCGGTCGCGTCCGGGCCGGTTTCGCGCCAGACCGCATCCCAGCCGCCTAGGTCCGACCAGGCCGCGTCAAAAGGCACGACAGAGAGGTTTCCGGCTTTTTCCATCACCGCATAGTCGATGGAGATGTCTTCGGCGCGGCTCCAGGGCTCTGCCGCCAGGCGCAGAAAGCCGAGGTCGGTCTTGGCCTGATCCAGCGCTGCCTGCACCGGTTCGATCAACGCCGGCGCATGTGTTTTGAAGGCGGCGATGACATCCGCGGCGCGGAACAGGAAGATCCCCGCGTTCCACATGAAATTGCCCGCTGCCAGCATTTCAGCGGCGCGCGCGGCATCGGGTTTTTCGACAAACTGCTTGAGCGGAACCGGGGCGTTCCCGGCCTCTGGCGCGGCAGCAAGCTCGAGATAGCCATAGGCGGTTTCGGCATGGGAGGGGGTGATGCCAAAGGTCACCATCTGGCCTTGGGCCACCGCTTCGAGGCCCTTGGCGACAGCGGCCTGGAAGGCTGCGGTGTCCGGCACCACGTGGTCCGAGGGCGCCACCAGCAGCACCGCATCGGGGTCTTCGGCCTGGGCGCGCAGGGCCGCGGCCAGCACCGCAGGCGCGGTGTTGCGCCCCTCCGGTTCGATCAGGATGGCGCCGGGGTCGATGCCGATGGCCTGCAGCTGCTCCGTGACGATGAAGCGGAAATCGGAATTGGTCAGCACCATGGGCGCGGCAAACCTGAGCTGATCCGTCTGCCCGGACAGCCGCCGGGCTGAGGCCTGAAACAGGGTTTCTTCGCCCATCAGGGGCACGAATTGCTTGGGATAGCTTTTGCGCGACAGGGGCCACAGGCGGGTTCCGGACCCTCCGCACAGAAGGATTGGTGTAATCAACATGATAAAATACTCGATTAAAGTTCGCTTACGCGTGGTCCTAGTAAATGACCGCTGCCCTGACAACCCTGCGGGGTGAGCCGCGGCGCAAAATTTCATCTTAGGTTTACCAAAGCCGCCGCGTTCGCCTGCTGTTTGCCCGCGCCGTTCCGGGTGCCTGAGGTTTTGAGACCGATAAGGCTTGCTGCTTACACCTGCAGGCTGAAGGGGCGGAAACGCCGTTGACGGCCGGGGCTGGCCGGGTTCGGAAATCATGTGAGGGATCGGACTGAGTCTGCTGCCTGTCATTCCATTTTGGAATGGCAGCAGTACGCAATCTCATTGGCGTTGCGCTGGGGTTTCGCGGATAACAACACGCAGCAAGTGTTCCAAGGAGGCCGTATGGACCGCGCCCAGATCGTGCATCAGAATTTCCTCGAAAGGGTTCAGGCCGGGAAGCTGCCTGCAGGCGCTGCGCCCGCAGGGCCGCTTGCCGCGGCGGAGGCTGCAGGCCTCTTTCGCGCGCAGGTCTTGAGCCGGGCGCTGGACCTGACCAGCCGGGCGATGCAGAAGGCGGGGGAGGGGTTTTATACCATCGGCTCCTCCGGGCATGAGGGGATGGCGGCAGTGGCCGGCGCCCTGCGTCCCACGGATATGGCGTTCCTGCACTACCGTGATGCGGCTTTCCAGATCGCCCGCGCCGATCAGGTGCCGGGGCAGCGGATTGCCTGGGACATGCTGCTGTCCTTTGCCTGCTCCAGCGAGGATCCGACCTCCGGCGGGCGGCACAAGGTCTTGGGTTCCAAGGCGCTGATGATCCCGCCGCAGACTTCGACCATCGCCTCGCATCTGCCCAAGGCGGTGGGCGCGGCCTATTCCATCGGCGCCGCCAAGCGGCACCAGCCGGAACACCAGGTGCTGCCGGAGGATGCGATTGTCATGTGCTCCTTCGGGGATGCCTCTGCCAACCACTCGACCGCGCAGGGGGCGATCAACACGGCGGGCTGGACCTCGGTGCAGGCGGTGCCTCTGCCGCTGCTGTTCGTCTGCGAGGACAACGGGATCGGCATTTCGACCAAGACGCCGAAAGGCTGGATCGAGGCGTCGATGGCGCATCGCCCCGGCATCAAATATTTCAAGGCGGACGGGCTGGATATCTACAACGCCTTTCAGGTGGCGCAGGAGGCGGCGGAATATGTGCGGACCCGAAAGAAGCCCGCGTTCCTGCATCTGCGCACCGTGCGGCTTTACGGCCATGCCGGCGCTGATGTGCCGACCACCTACCTGGCCAAGGCAGAGGTGGAGGCGGATGAATCCAACGATCCGCTGCTGCATTCGGTGCGGCTGCTGGATGCGGCCGGGGCTTTGAAGCCGGCCGAGGCGCTCAAGATCTATCAGGACACCTGCGCGCGGGTGGAGCGGATCCGGGCGGAAGTGGTGACGCGGCCGCATCTGGAAACGGCGGCGGATGTGGCGGCCAGCCTGATCCCGCCCCGGCGGGCGTGCGCGCCCACCAATGGCCCCAGCGCCGAAGCGCGCGCCGGGACCTTCGGCAGCGACCTGCGGGCGATGGAGGAGCCGCAGCCAATGTCGCGCCTGATCAACTGGGCGCTGACAGATCTGATGCTGGAGCACCGCGAAATCGTCATGATGGGCGAGGATGTTGGCCGCAAGGGCGGGGTTTACGGCGTCAGCCAGAAGCTGCAGCAGCGGTTTGGGCCGGACCGGGTGATTGACACTTTGCTGGACGAGCAGTCGATTCTGGGGCTGGCGATCGGCATGGGGCACAACGGGTTCCTGCCCATCCCGGAGATTCAGTTCCTCGCCTACCTTCACAACGCCGAGGATCAGCTGCGCGGCGAGGCGGCGACTTTGCCGTTTTTCTCGAACGGGCAGTTTGCGAACCCGATGGTGCTGCGGATTGCCGGGCTGGGCTACCAGAAGGGCTTCGGCGGCCATTTCCACAACGACAACTCGCTGGCAGTGCTGCGGGATATTCCTGGGCTTGTGATTGCCTGCCCGTCGGACGGGGCCGAGGCTGCGATGATGATGCGCGAGGCGGTGCGGCTGGCGCGCGAGGAGCAGCGGGTGGTGGTCTTTGTCGAACCGATTGCGCTCTACCCCATGCGGGACCTGCATGAGGCCAAGGATGGCGGCTGGATGCGGACCTACCCCGCGCCGGACCGGCGCATCGGATTGGGTGAGGTCGGGGTGCATGGGGATGGCAGCGATCTGGCCATCGTGACCTATGGCAACGGGCGCTACCTGTCGGCTCAGGCGCAGGCCGAACTGGCGGCGCAAGGGGTGAATGCCCGGATCGTGGACCTGCGCTGGCTGGCGCCCTTGCCGGAGGCGGCGCTGCTGGAAG
Organism: Leisingera daeponensis DSM 23529; assembly: GCF_000473145.1. Classification (NCBI taxonomy): domain Bacteria; kingdom Pseudomonadati; phylum Pseudomonadota; class Alphaproteobacteria; order Rhodobacterales; family Roseobacteraceae; genus Leisingera; species Leisingera daeponensis. The sequence goes on from NZ_KI421500.1 coordinate 3,073,450, forward strand.
CTGCCGAGGGCTGCAAGCACGTTCTGATCGTTGATGAATGCCGCACCACCGGCAGCCAGTCGGAAGCGCTGATGGCGCTGTTTGCGGAGCAGAGCGGTATTCCCGCGGCGCGCATAGCCGCCAGCGATTGCTTCATCGCAACCGGACCCGCCTATGGCGCGACACTGCCGTCGAAGGACAGCATTGTAGCGGCTGCAATGGCGCTGGCAGGAGGCAAGAAATGACCCGCACCGCTGTTCTGATCTGCCCTGGACGGGGCACCTACAACAAGGCGGAGCTGGGGTATCTGCACCGCCACCACGCGGACAAGGCGGCGCTGTTTTCGGGCTTTGACGCGCAGCGGCGGGACGCCGGGCAGGAAGAGGTCACGGCGCTGGATGGCGCCACGCGGTTTTCGGTGTCGAAATATTCCCGCGGGGATATTGCCTCGCCGCTGATCTACGCCTCGGCTCTGGCGGATGCGCAGTCGCTGGCCGAGGATATCGAGGTTGTTGCCGTCACCGGCAACTCAATGGGCTGGTATATCGCGCTGGCGGCGGCCGGCGCGCTGAGTGCGGCGGCCGGGTTCAAGGTGGTGAACACCATGGGCACGCTGATGCAGGAGCAGCTGATCGGCGGTCAGCTGGTCTATCCCTTTGCCGGGCCGGATTGGCAGAACGATCCCGTGCGCAAGGCGGAGCTGCTGGCCCTGTCAGCGGAGATCAATGCCCGCGAGGGGCATGATCTGGCGCTGTCGATTGATCTGGGCGGGCTGCTGGTGCTGGCCGGGAACGAGGCCGGGCTGGCGGCGTTCGAGGCGGCAGTGCCGGTGGTGGAGGAGCGTTTCCCGATGCGGCTGGCCAACCACGCAGCGTTTCACACCGCGCTGCAGGCGCCGGTGGCGGTGGAGGGGCGCAAGAGGCTGGGGGCGGACCTGTTCACCCAGCCGAAGGTGCCGCTGATCGACGGGCGCGGGCAGATCTGGTGGCCGGGGGCCACCGATACCCAGGCGCTCTGGGACTACACGCTGGGGCATCAGGTGGCGGAGCCCTATGACTTCACCCGTGCGGTGCAGAACGCGGCGTATGAGTTTGCGCCGGACCTGTTCATCGTGACCGGCCCCGGCACCACGCTGGGCGGCGCGGTGGCGCAATCGCTGGTGCATTGCGGCTGGCAGGGGATGACCGGCAAGGCGGCCTTCAAGGCGCGTCAGGCGGAGAATCCGCTGCTGGTCTCCATGGGCGACGAGGCGCAGCGCGGGATTGCAACCGGCTGAGTCCGGCGTTGGGTGCGGGGCAAGGGAAAGCTCCCGCGCCTGTTGCCTGCATCGAAGATGCCGGCAAAGCAGCCTTGGGCGTGGCCCTGCCCCGCCGGCAGGGCGGAAGGGGCTTGCTGAGACGGCCTTCAGGGGCAGCGTTGCACCGGCGGTCCTTTAACCGGTGCGCATTTTCATCCGCGTCTATTGTGCCGCGGCTTGCGGTGCGGGCCTGGCGGGGATGGCAAAACACGTCACCGGCTGGGAGACATTGTGCAGGCTGACCGCGCCCAGCGGGATGCCATGTGACGGATCGCTCAGGATGTCGCAGCTGACGACGACCGGGTGATTGACCGTCTTGCCGTAATCGCCCAGCCGCGCCGCGATATTGGCGGCCTGGCCGATCACGGTGAAGTCCAGCCGCTCCCGCGAGCCGACGTTGCCATAGGTCACGCGGCCATAGGCGATGCCGATGGCGGCTTCGCAGCGGTGGCCGTCTTCCTCTCCCGCGATCTCCTCCAGCCGGGCTACGATGGCGCGGGCGCTGTCCAGCGCCTGGGTGCGGGCCTGTTCCGGGTCGCTGCCGGCCGGAAACACTGCCAGCACAGCGTCACCGATGAACTTCAGAACTTCGCCGCCGTGATCATGCACGATGGTCGAGGCGGTCTCGAAGAACTGGTTCAAGAGCGCGATATAGTCCTGGCGGCCCAGCTGCTCCTCCAGCCGGGTGGAGCCGCGCAGGTCGCAGAACATGATGGCGGCGTCGATCTCGTCGCCATCGCCGCGGCGGATCTCGCCGCCCAGCACCCGGGCGCCGGTGCGTTTTCCGACATAGGTTTCCAATAGCGACTGGGCGTTTTCGCGCTGCATGAAGATTTCATAATACCGCGCGATCACGCCGGAGCATTCGAAGATCAGCCCCAGGTTGGCGGTGGAAAATCCGTTGGGGTGGTCGCTGGTCAGGGTCAGCACGTTGATGCGCCCGTCGGAAAACCGCAGCGGCATGGCGACATAATCGGTAGCGCCTTCCTTGCGCAGGTCTTCGAGAATCGGGAAGGCGTCGTCGGAGCAGCAGCGGCCGAGCCGGTGGCGCACCCCGCCCAGGCCGTTGGACACATGCCGCAGCGGGCTGTTCTGGTAGGCCGGGTGATCGTGGATTTCGTACGACGGCGCGTAGGTGGTGACCTTGCCGGTCTTCCTTTGCCAGATATAGTTCTTGCCGGCGATCAGCGGATGCAGCGACCATGCCATGACCGAGAGGCGGGAGAGGTGGATGCCCTGTTCCACGAATTTTCCGGCCAGGGCGGCGGTCAGCTCTTCCGGGGCCGGCACCAAGGCCGCATCGCGCAGCAGCCAGTCGATCACCGGGCCGGAGATATTGCCGTAGTCCGGCGTCTCAACCGTGTTCCGGCCCAGGTCGAATTCAGCCTCTGCTCCGGGCATGAAGCCGATATGGCCGGAAATCGCCGCGGCCTCGGGCATCGCGTCCTCATAGGCCCAGACACCGTTCGGCACGCGGTCCCCAGGCAGCAGGATGTCGCGGTAGCTGGCAGTGCCCTTGAACGGGCAGAAGGTTTGCAGCGCGGTATGGGGGGAGAGCGGGACGGTCACGTCCTCTGCCGGGAAATAGATAGCCGGGGGCAGGCGGGTTTCATACATCACCTTGGCGCGGGTGCTTTGCGCCAGAATGATGCCATTGCGCCGGGCCGTGACCTGGCCGTGCAGCGGCTGAACGACAATGCCGTATCCGCGGGTGCCGGTCTGAACCTGTGCATCCATCCCTGTGGTCCTTGTCCTTGCGGCGGCTTTCAGGACCGGCCGGCATGGGCCGGTTCTGATCTATCTGGGGTCTGCGGACGGGAATTCCAGAGCGCAACACGTGATATTGAGCGAGCCGGAGCGGGCAGGGTCAGACCATGCGGATCACGTCCTTGCTGATGGCCAGCACATAGCCGCGCTTGGCGATGTTCTTGACCAGCAGCTCGCTGACCATCTGGTTGCCCAGCGTGTCCCGCAGCCGCTTGATCCGGGTGGCGCCGGCAGCCTCCTCGCAATCTGCCGACGTGCGGCCTGAGATGACCGCCTCGATCTCGGCACCCGACAGCACATCGTCGTCCAGCCGGGCCTCGGCCAGGACCGACAGGGTTTCCATCGCGGCAGGCGTCAGCCTGAACCCCATGTTGTTCAGATAGACTGTGTTTTCGTCCCGGCTGATCAGCAGCTCATTCACCTGGATCCCAGACCGTTCAATCTGCGCCATGCGGCGGTTCAGCATCACCAGCATGCCCAGCACCGCGAGCGCTGCCACCATCATCGCGGTGGCGAACACCAGCAGCACAAAGATCACCATCCGGTAGCTGGTCAGCGTGTCGGCAAAGGCGGTGCCGGATTGGGCCAGGATCTCCAGCAGCTTGATTTCGGCCTGAGCGGTCAGGTCGTTTTCGACGAACAGCCGTTCAACGCGCGCGTTGAACGCATTGGCATCCGGCAGGGTCAGCAGCAGTACCGTGCCCGCAATCACCAGAAGCGCCACGATGGCGGCAATGCCAAAGGCGATCACTTTGCTGCCGGCTGCGCGGGCCTCAGAAACGGAGATAGTAGGGTCCGGCATTGGCCTTCCTCTCTTGCAGGCCTTCGGGACCGAAGACGGTCAGGACATTCAATAGCTTCCATCCGTCGGACGCGATGCGCGCCTGGATCTCGCTGCGGGCGGCCTGTTTCTGGCAGGCGCCTGAAAGCTGGATCACGCCGTAATGCAGACGCAAGGGGTCGTCCTGCTTGGCCTTGTAATCGGCATAGCATTCGGCGGCCTCGGCCGGGGTGGAAAGCGCCAGAAGGGCGGCCGCAGCAGCGGCGGTGAGGAGATGCTGTTTCATGAGGGCATCCTGCGGTTCTGCCGCGTGAAATTCAATAACCGCAGGGGGTTGGTCAGGCTGATATCTGATAACAAGAGGCCGATATTGCCTGTCCGGAGCGGGCAGAAGCAGGCTGGGGTCATCAAGGCGCATTGGCTGCGCGACAATCCATTTCTGAGAAAGGTCCCGATATGACCCGGACACCCCGCCCGCAACCGCACCGCAAATTCATTGCTTTGATCGTCGCCGTATCCATTGCCATCACCGGGTTCTCGGCGGCACCTGCCCGCGCCGATGAAGACGTCGCAAAGATCCTCGGAGGCTTGGCGCTGCTGGGGATTCTCGGGGCTGCGATCAAGCATTCGCGGGACAAGGATGACAATGCGGTGACGCATAACTACACGCAGCCCCCGCACAACCATTCCCATGGCGGCCAGGGTTACCGGGGCTACGGCCGTGACGACAGGTATGTGAAACCGCTGCCGCCGCAGGTGCGCCGCTATGACCTGCCGTCCCAGTGCCTGAAGTATTTCCCGCGCTACAGCCGCAACCACCCGCTGGTCGGCAAAGGCTGCCTGGAGCGCAGCTATGGCTACACCAATGCGCTGCCGCAATCCTGCCGCGTGACCTTCTGGAACGGCCAGCGCCATCGCACCGGGTACAAGCCCGGCTGCCTGAACAGCCACGGTTACCGGCTGGTGCGGCGCTGAGACGGAATGCAGATTCGAGCAGCAGCAAACTGGGGGGCTTCGGCCCCCCTTTTTTTGCCGCCGCCCTTGCATAACCGGCAGGCATTGGCTTTGTCGGGCGCATGACACAGCCTGATTACAGCCTAGAAGCCGCCGCCCTTGCCCAAGGGCATCTGAGGATTGCCGGAGTGGATGAGGTGGGCCGCGGCCCGCTGGCCGGTCCGGTGACGGCGGCGGCGGTGGTTCTGGATGCCGCCGCGATCCCGGACGGTCTGAACGACTCCAAGAAACTGAGCCTGAAAAAGCGTGAGGCGCTGGAAGGCGCGATCCTGTCCTGCGCGCAGACCGCCATTGCCCACGCGACGGTCGAAGAGATTGATTCCCTGAATATTTTGCGCGCCTCCCATCTGGCGATGGAGCGCGCGGTGGCGGCGCTGGACCCGGCGCCGGATTACCTGCTGATCGACGGCAATCTGATCCCCAAGGGGCTGGTCCTGCCCTGCGAAGCGGTGGTCAAGGGTGATGCCAAATCGCTGTCGATTGCGGCGGCGTCGATCATCGCCAAACTGGCGCGCGACCGGATCATGGTGGATTTGGCGCAACAGTTCCCCGGATATGGCTGGGAGAAAAACGCAGGCTACCCCTCGAAACAGCACCGCGAGGCGCTAGTTCAGCTGGGTGTGACCCCACATCATCGGCGCTCCTTTAAGCCGGTACACAACATCTTGTATCAAGAGTGAACCGTAAGGCGTTGTTGTAATAAACAAATTGACCTCGAATCCGCGATGACTCATCCTGTGGACAACCTAATGAGCGCAAAAATGCGCCGCGGTTATGAGGCAGAGCAATGAATAAAACCATGACAAAGGGCGCGGCAGCGCTCCCTTTAAACACGATTATTGGCGGGGACTGCATCGAGGCGATGAACAGTCTGCCGGCCAATTCGGTCGATCTGATCTTCGCGGATCCGCCCTACAATCTGCAGCTGAAAGGCCAGCTGCATCGCCCCGACAACTCCAAAGTTGATGCCGTGGACGATCACTGGGACCAGTTCTCCAGCTTCGCGGCCTATGACCAGTTCACCCGCGAGTGGCTGAAGGCGGCGCGCCGGGTGCTGAAGCCGAACGGCTCGATCTGGGTGATCGGCTCCTACCACAACATCTTCCGCGTCGGCGCGCTGCTGCAGGACGAAGGCTACTGGGTGCTGAACGACGTTATCTGGCGCAAGTCGAACCCGATGCCGAACTTCCGCGGCAAGCGCTTCACCAACGCGCATGAGACGATGATCTGGGCATCGAAGTCGGAAGGCGCGAAATACACCTTCAACTACGAGGCGCTGAAGGCGCTGAACGAAGGCATCCAGATGCGCAGCGACTGGGTGCTGCCGATCTGCACCGGCCATGAGCGGATCAAGGACGAGAACGGCGACAAGGCGCATCCGACGCAGAAGCCGGAATCGCTGCTGCACCGGATCCTGGTTGGCGCGACCAACCCGGGCGATGTGGTGCTGGATCCCTTCTTCGGCACCGGCACCACCGGCGCAGTCGCCAAGATGCTGGGCCGCGAGTTCATCGGGATCGAGCGCGAGGAAGCCTACCGCAATGTGGCGGAGAAGCGGATCAAGGCAGTGCGCAAGTTTGACCGCGAGGCGCTGGAAGTTTCCGCCAGCAAGCGCGCGGCGCCGCGGGTGCCGTTCGGCCAGCTGGTTGAACGCGGCATGCTGCGCCCGGGCGAGGAGCTCTATTCGATGAACCGCCGCCACAAGGCCAAGGTGCGCGCGGACGGCACCCTGATCGGCGACAACATCAAGGGCTCGATCCATCAGGTGGGGGCGCATCTGGAAAACGCGCCGTCCTGCAACGGCTGGACCTACTGGTGCTTCAAACGCGACGGCAAGACGGTTCCGATCGACGTGCTGCGCCAGCAGATCCGGGCCGAGATGCAGAACTGACGGTCACCGTTTCAAAACATTAAAGTCTATTGCAGGTGCCGCGCGTTTGCGCAGGCGCACACCTTGCCCCGCCTGTCCCAGGCGGGGTTTTTTGTGATGATGCGGCCCGATGCGCTATTCCCTGGGCCGTGCCGGGCCGTTATCTGAGGTGCCGCAACTGCAGCCGCCACCGGGCAGGGGGAATGCCGATGACCGATACCGCCTTTGCGTCCGGAACCAGCGCCGTCCAGGCGGCGGAGCGCGGCAGCTTGCAGCAAGGCTCATCCGCCGAAACCAAGTTCGCGGAGGCAGCGCTCGATGCGCACAAGCGGCGCGGGTTGCAGCTGGCCGTGCGGGCCCGCTGGATCGCGATGCCGGTTATCGGCGTGTTCCTGGTTTTCATAAATCCAGCGTGGGAGATGCTGTATTACCAAGGCATTCTGCTGCTGTTGTGCCTGAACGGCTGGTTCATCAGCCGCGCCGGACGGGTCGGGCGGTCGCGGGCAGAGCTGGCCCTGATCTTTGCCGACCTTCTGATCATGACCGCCGGCATGGTGGTGCCGAACCCGTTCGCCAGCCAGGAATTTCCCGTGGCCATGCAGTACCGGTTCGACAACTTTCAGTACTTCTTTGTCATTCTGGCCGCCGGCACGATGGCTTATTCTTGGCGCACGGTGATTGCGATGGGCGTCTGGACCGCAGCGATGTGGCTGGGTGCGCTGTCATTGGCATGGTGGTTTTCCACCCCTGTGCCCGGCCTGAGCGAAGCTGCCCGCGCGGCCTTTCCCTGGGATCCGCATTTGCTGGCGTTTGTTGACCCCAATGATTTTGTTGTGCGGCTGCGGGTGCAGGAGGCCGTGGTCTTTGTGCTGGTGGCGGTGACGCTGGGCTTTTCGGTGCGCCGGTTCAGCGGGCTGCTGCGGCGCAATGCCAGCCTGACGCGGGAGCGGGCGAACCTGTCGCGCTACTTCTCGCCCAACGTGGTGGAGCAGCTGTCGCAGAACGACGAGCCGCTGAAACAGGTGCGCAGCGAGAACGTGGCGGTGCTGTTCATCGACATCGTCGGCTTCACCCGGCTGTCGGCGGGGATGCAGCCGCGGGCGGTGATTGATCTCTTGCGCGAATTTCACGGCCGGATGGAGCGCGAGGTGTTCCGCCATCACGGCACGCTCGACAAATACCTGGGCGACGGGCTGATGGCGACCTTCGGCACGCCGGTGTCGGGGGTGCGGGATGCCAGCAACGCGCTGGCCTGTGCCCATGCCATGCGGGCGTCGCTGGCAAAGTGGAATACGGAGCGCATCCGCCAGGGCAAACCGGAGATCCGCGCCGGGATCGGCATTCATTACGGCGAGGCGCTGCTGGGCGACATCGGCGCCAACCGGCTGGAATATGCGGTGATCGGCATGACGGTGAATGTTGCCGCCCGGCTGGAGAGCCTGACCCGCACGCTGCAGGCCAGGATCGTGGTCAGTGAAGCGCTGGCGCAGCGCGTCAAGGCAGAGCAGGCAGAGCCGGGCCTGCTGGACGGTGCCACCCGGCACCCCGGCCAGGAGGTGCGCGGGCTGGATCAGCCGATGACCGTGCTGGCCTGGGGCTGAGCCTTAGCGCGGCAGCGGATTCTCGGCCTTGTTATAGGCGTGCCAGTCGGTGATTTCCGGGTAATACCGCTGCCGCCAGCGGCGCACGCGGGGGTTCATCACCCGGCGCCACAGGGGCGGAATCATCGCCGCAATCGTCATCACCGGGTAGCCGTAGGGCAACTGCGGGGCGTCCGCCTCGGTATAATTCTGCAGCAGCGGGAAACGGCGGTTCGGCTTGTAATGGTGGTCCGAGTGGCGCTGCAGATTGATCAGCAGCCAGTTTGATGCTTTGTGCGCCGCATTCCAGGAATGGCGCGGCTGGACCGGCTCATACTTGCCATCGCCCAGGTGTTTGCGGGTCAGCCCGTAATGCTCGACATAGTTGACCACCTCCAGCTGCCAGATGGCGGTGCCGGCCTGCACCAGGAACAGCAGCACGCCGGATATCCCGCCCAGCAGCAGCGCCAGCAGCAGCATGGCCGCCTGCAGCGCCCAGTAACGGAAGAACGGGTTCGATCGGTCGGTCCAGGGGCGGTTCTTCTTCGCCAGCTTTTCCTTCTCGGCGCGGAAGGCGGAATGCCAGCACTGCCGCAGCACCCGCGGATAGAAGCGGTGAAAACCCTCATTATAGCGCGCGGTGACCGGATCGCGGGGCGTGCCGACATAGCGGTGATGGACCAGCAGATGCTCGGACCGGAAATGCGAGTACAGCACCATCGCCAGCAGGATATCCCCCAGCCAGCGCTCCACCCGGCTGGACTGGTGCATCAGCTCGTGGCTGTAGTTGATGCCGACAGCGCCGGTCACCACACCAACACCAAAGAAGGCGGCGAATTTCTCAAAACCGTTCAGGTGCTCCGTGCCGCTGACGTACCAGATCAGCCCGAACAGGGTGAGGAATTGCAGCGGCACCCAAGCCGCGGTCAGCGCCTTGTACCATTTCAGATCGCTATCCGGCGTCTGCGGATCGGCGTTCTCGAGGTTAAGCCCGAACATCCCGTCCAGCACCGCAAACAGCTGCCAGGTCACCAGCGGCGGCAGCAGCAGCGCCCAGCCCCCCTGCAGCGCGGCGAACCAAACCAGCGGCAGCAGCAGAAAGGACATCCAGAATGGCAGGGCGCTTTGCCAGCGGGCAAGGGTTTCGGGGGCAATCATGCCGGGGTCTCCCAATCAGTCAGCGCGCGTCTGCGCTGACCCTAGGCCCAAAGATCTGAAAACCCAAGAGGGGCGCAGCCTGACCTAACGCCCCCTGTAGAGGTCGAACGCCTTGCGCATCACCGTGGGCAGGCTGGCGGGGCGGAACCCGTGGCGGGGGATCAGTTCCTGCGCAGGGTCCGGATTGAACCCTTCTGGCAGCTCCGCCGTCATCACCTGCAGGATCAGGTGGAAGTGGGTGAAGGTATGGCGCACCTCGCCGCCCAAGTCCTGCCAGTCCGCCGCGAAGGGGGGATTGGGGGCAGGGGCCTCGTTCCACTCCGACCCCGGCCAGCCGAGCATCCCGCCCAGCAGCCCCTTGTCCGGGCGCCGTTCCAGCAGCCAGGTCCCCGCCGCGGATTCCGCCAGGTAGACGATGCCGTAGCGGGTGGGTTTCGGCTTTTTCGGTGTTTTCTTGGGCAGCTCGGCGGCGGTGCCTGCCACCCGCGCCGCGCAAGGCGCCCGCCAGGGGCAGATGCCGCAGGCCGGGCTGCGGGGGGTGCAGATGGTGGCGCCCAGATCCATCACCGCCTGGGCATAGTCACCGGGCCGCCGGGCCGGGGTCAGCTCCGCCGCGCGCTCCTTCAGCACGGGCTTCACGTCGGGCAGGGGATCGTGGATGTCATGCAGCCGGGACATCACCCGTTCGACATTTCCGTCCAGCACCGTCTCTGGCTGGTCGAAGGCGATCGAGGAGATGGCAGCGGCGGTATAGGGGCCGATGCCGGGCAGCTTGATCAGCCCCTCGTAGCTGTCCGGAAAGACGCCCTCCCGGTCATCCGCCACCGTGCGGGCGCATTTCAGCAGGTTGCGGGCGCGGGCGTAATAACCAAGGCCCGCCCATTCGCTCATCACGTCGGCATCCTCTGCCGCGGCCAGATCCAGCACTGTGGGCCAGCGGCTGGTGAAGCGCAGGAAATACTCCCGCACCGCGGCCACGGTGGTTTGCTGCAGCATCACCTCGCTCAGCCAGACCTTGTAAGGATCGGGACGGATTCCGGTGGCGCGCTCTGCCGGGCTGACGCGCCAGGGCATTTCGCGGGCGTGGATATCGTACCAGGCCAGCAGCTCTCCGCTCATTTCCGCTGCATCGCTGTTCAAGTCACGCATTCGTTATTCCCTGGCTTTCGGTTAAGCTGGCGCCTGTAGTCGGGCTCTTTACAATAGGGTACGCAGTCGAGCAAAAGCTAGATCATGGCATTCAGGCGCAGCACAACACGCGGGTTCGCACGAACCTCCAAGCTTCTAAATGAGCAGATCCGCAAGGCGGGGGAAAGCCGGGGATTCGCGGTGTCCCGGCTGCTGACCCATTGGGAAGAGATCGCAGGCCCGGATATTGCCGCGATGGCGCGGCCGGTGAATATCGGCTATGGCCGCGGCTCCTTCGGTGCCACGCTGACGGTGCTGACAACCGGGGCCAATGCGCCGATGCTGGAGATGCAGAAAGAACGCCTGCGCGAGCGGGTGAACGCGGTTTACGGCTTCAACGCCATCTCCAAGGTGCGGATCACGCAAACGGCACCGACGGGATTTTCCGACGGCCGCGTGGAATTCAAATATGCCCCCAAGGTGCAAGCACCGCTGCAGCCGGACCCGCAGGATGCGGCGGAGGCCAGCAAGGCCGCCGAAGGGGTGGAAAACGACGATTTGCGCGCCGCCCTGGAACGCCTGGGGCGCAATGTGCTGACAAAACAGAAAACGCAAGGAAAGGGGTTCAAATGACCCGTCTCATGTCTGGTGTGTTTGCCGCTGTTGCGGTTGTGGCGGGCGGTTATGCCCTGACCGGTTTCAACGCCCAGAGCAATCTGCCGGAAAACCCGCTGGTCGGCGCCGCTTATGCGCAAGAGGCCGAGGTGGACACCTCGACCATCACCGAGATGACCCTGGGGGCCGAGGATGCGCCGGTCACGCTGATCGAATACGCGTCCTACACCTGCCCGCATTGCGCCAATTTCCATAACACGGTCTTCAAGCAGCTGAAGAAAGACTACATCGACACCGGCAAGGTGAAGTTCATTTACCGCGAGGTCTATTTCGACCGCTACGGGCTGTGGGCGTCGATGATTGCGCGCTGCAACGGGCCGGACAAGTTCTTTGGCATCTCCGACCTGATCTACAAGGGCCAGTCCGAATGGGCACGCGCCGGCGGTGCGTCGGAAATCGTTGATGAGCTGCGCAAGATCGGCCGCCTGGCGGGCCTGGAGAATGAGCAGCTCGAAGCTTGCCTGCAGGATGGCGCCAAGGCGCAGACCCTGGTGGCGTGGTACCAGGAGAACGCGACCGAGCACGGCATCGAGTCGACCCCCTCCTTCATCCTGAACGGCGAGAAGATCTCGAACCAGTCCTACGAGGAGTTCAAGAAGCTGCTGGACGCAGAGCTGGAAAGCTAAGCCAGCACCGCTGCACCGATGGCAAGCCCGGGCCTGTGCCCGGGCTTTTCTGTTTGAGGGCCACCGCGCAACCTGTGGCGGCTCAGGGCGCAGGCGCGGCTTTCTTCAGCAGGTCTTTCAAGGCGCTGTCTCCGGCAACCTGCAGCCGCACCGGCAGGGTGATCACCTTGCGGCGGAAGCTATCGGGCAGGCGGACCGCGTCCTTTTCGGTGGTGACCAGCTGGGCGCCGCGCAGCTTGGCCTCATTTTCCAGCCGGGTCAGCAGCGCCGGGGTCAGCGGCTGGTGATCGTCCAGCGCCTCGGCCCGGGCGACATCCGCCCCCAGGCTGCGCAGGGTGTCGAAGAATTTCTGCGGATGGCCGATGCCGGCAAAGGCCAGCACGCGGGTGCCGCTCCAGGGCATTCCGGTCTGCAAGGGTTCCAGCGCACCGGTGAAATGCGGCAGGCCCTGAAGCTGACTGCCCCAGGCGGCGGCAAAGGCCTGCTGGGCCGCCTCCGGCCCGATCGACAGAACAGCATCCGCGCGTTTCAGCCCGGCGGCCACCGGTTCGCGCAGGGGGCCTGCCGGCAGGCAGCGTCCGTTGCCGAAGCCATGCTGCGCGTCCACCACGATCAGCGACAGATCCTTGGCCACGGAGGGATTCTGAAAGCCGTCGTCCAGAAGGATCACCGTCGCCCCCGCTGCGGCAGCCGCCCGGGCGCCAGCGGCGCGGTCCTTGGCGACCCAGACCTCTCCAAAGGCGGCCAGCAGCAGCGGCTCATCCCCGGTCTGGGCGGCGTCATGCGTGGCGGGTAGCACCTGCACCGGCCCCTCCAGCGTGCCGCCATAGCCGCGGGTCACCACGTGCGGGTCATGCCCTTGGCTGCGCAGGGTTTCCAGCAGCCAGATGACCGTCGGCGTCTTGCCGGTCCCGCCGGCGTTCAGATTGCCCACGCAGATCACCGGCACACCGGCTGCGGCCGGGCTGCCCTTGGCGATTCTTGCGGCGGTGGCGCGCGCATAGGCCCAGCCGAGCGGCGCGAGCAAGGCGGCCCGAACATCGAATGCGCCCGGCGGCTTGTGCCAGAAATCAGGTGCCCGCATCGGTATCCTCGCGCCGGTCCAGAAGTTCCTGAACCTTTTCCAGAAGTGTGTCGGTCGTGGCCGCGCTTTCGGTCACGCTTTGCCAGCCGGCCAGCGCCATCTCCGCTGCCTTGTCCGGCGCCGACATTGCGACCACCGCATCGGTCATCTCCTCCTGCGTCCGCACGGGCCGGGCTGCGCCGGCCTTGGCCAGGCGCTCGTACAGGTCGCGGTGGGCATGGATGCCGGGGCCGTGCAGCAGGGCCGAGCCCAGGGCGGCTGCATCCAGGGGCGACTGGCCCTGGGCCGCAGGGTCCAGGCTGCTGGCAATCAGCGCAACCGGGGACAGCCGGTACCACAGGCCCAGATCCTCGCCGCCTGTGAGCAGCACCTGGGTGAAATCGTCCGGCTCGCCGCCGGTTTCCCAGTCGGCAAAGGACAGCCCGCTGTCCTGAAGCAGGCGGCGGGCGGCGTCCAGATCCGCGTAATCGTCCAGCGCGACCACCAGCAGCAGCCGGTGCAGCAGCCGCAAGGCACCCCGGTGGGCGTCCAGAATGCGGGCCAGCTCGCTCAGCTTCACATGGGCCGCTAGCCAGATCGGGCGGCTGCCCAGGGTCTGCTGCATCGCGGCCAGCTCGTCATCGTTGCAGCCGGGCGGAATAGCGGAAACCCGCAGCTTGCCTGCCAGCTCCACCCGCTCCGCCGGAAAGCCGGTCCTGACCAGACGCGCCTGCACCGCCTTGGACGGGGTCAGGATGCAGGCCAGCCCCTCCAGCAGCCGCCGCCGCTGGTCCGGCAGCCAGCGGCTGGCCCGGTTCGGAACCTCATCCTCCAGCAGATCGGCCAGCAATACCCCGGTGCCCTGCTCGCGCAGCTGCCGCAGCATCACCCGCCGGGCGGGGGGGCCGGTCCAGATGCAGGCGTCAGGCTGCCAGTGCCCCAGAAACTCCCGCGCCTCCGCCTGGGTGTCTTCTGCCAGCGGGCCGACGGGAACATCGCAGCCGACGGTGCCGGTCAGCCGCAGGCCGGGCTCCCAGCTGGCCAGCACCGACAGGTCCGGGCGCAGGGCCTTGAGCCGGCGGCCGATATCGCACAGCGCCAGGTAGCGCTCCGCCGTTGTTGCATGCACCCACAGCAGCTCGCCCCTGGGACGGGGCTGCAGCACGGATTGGCGGCTGGGAGCTGTGGTTCGCCGTTGCATCTGGTTCGATCTTAAATTTCCGGCCCAACGTATCGGCAACATGCGGGTTTGTCTGTGAAAAATTTGCCGGCGTTGCAGCCGCCTCTGCTACCGCCGCTTAAGGCCGGCCGCTGTCAATGTCCAGTGATGCCGGGGCTGTCCGGGTCCAGTGCGTCCAGCAATGCCCGGTGCAGGGCGCTGCCGCCGGCCACCACGCCATTCAGGCGCGGGGCCGGGTTGTTGAAGCGCAAGGGGGTGCCGGTCCTGTCAGTGATGGTGCCGCCGGCCTCGCGCAGCAGCAGATCGCCTGCGGCAATGTCCCACTCCCAGCTCGGCCGCAGCGTCAGCATCGCACCGAACCGGCCGTCCGCCACCTTGGCCAGGCGGTAGGCCAGCGAGGGCCGGTAGCTGCGGATGAACGCGGGCGGGGTGCCGCCCAGCCAGTGATGCGCTTGCAGGTTGGGCTTGGCGGCCAGGACCTCTGTTATGGACAGGTCCAAGGCGGTAGAAACCCGGATCGGGGCGCCGTTGCAGGCGGCGCCCTGGCCCTTGGCCGCGGTGTACATCAGGTCCCGCTGCGGCAGGTAGATCACCGCCGCCGTCACCACGCCCTTTTCCGCAACCGCAATGGAATGCGCCCAGGTGCGCGAGCCTTGGGCAAAGCTGCGGGTGCCGTCGATCGGGTCGATGATGAACACCCGCTCCCGCGACAGCCGCGCGGCGCTGTCCTCGGTCTCCTCCGACAGCCAGCCGTAACCGGGGCGCGCCTTCTGCAGCATGTCTTCGAGCATGGCGTTCACGGCCAGGTCTGCTTCTGTCACCGGGCCCGCGCCGCCGGGCTTGTCCCAGCTCCTGGCCTCGGGACCTGTGAAGCGGCATGCGATGTCTCCGGCCAGTTCCGCCGCTTTCACAAGCAGGGGCAGGTCAGTTGCCGGCAAGTGTCATCCCCTCGGCCAGAAGCGACGGCACCACGGTGGACAGATGCGTGCGCGCGTCATTGGCCGGCACGATCCGGCGCAGCATGTCGAGCAGGTTGCCCGCGATGGTGCATTCGTTCACCGGATAGGCGATCTCGCCGTTTTCCACCCAGAAGCCGGAGGCGCCGCGGGAATAATCCCCGGTGTTCGGATTGATGGTGGAGCCGATCATCGAGGTGACCAGCAGGCCGGTGCCCATCTGTGCGATCAGATCCTCGCGGCTGGCCTCGCCCTGGGTCAGCGCAATGTTCCACGTGGCGGGCGAGGGCACCCCGCCGATGCCGCGGGCGGCGTTGCCGGTGCTTTCCAGCCCCAGTTTCCGGGCGGAGGCCAGGTCCAGCGTCCAGCCGGTCAGAACGCCATTGTCCACCACGGTGCGGCGGCGGGTCGGCAGCCCTTCGCCATCAAAGGGGCGGGAGCCGGAAATGCGCGGGCGGTGCGGGTCCTCGATGACTGAGAGCGTTTCGGGCAGCACCTGCTGGCCCAGCGAATCCTTCAGCCAGGAGGAGCCGCGGGCAATCGCGGCGCCATTGGCGGCGGACAGCAGATGCCCGATCAGGGAGGAGGAGATGCGTTCGTCAAACAGCACCGGGAAGCTGCCGGTCTTGGGCTTGCGCGCCCCCAGCCGGGCCACGGCCCGCTCGCCGGCGGTGCGGCCGATCTCCTGAGCGCTGCGCAGGTCAGACTGGAACGTGCGCGAGTCGCCATCGTGGTCACGCTCCATGCCGGTGCCGGTGCCTGCGATCCCGGTGCAGGACAGCGACCGCCCGGTGCGCTGATAGCCGCCGGAGAACCCGTTGGTGGCAGCCATGTGTACCGCGTGCCGGCCATAGCCTGCGGCGGCGGACTGCACCTGGCTGATGCCGGAGATCTCCTGGCAGGCGGCCTCGGCGGCCAGCGCGTCCGCTTGCAGCGCGGCCGGTTCCGGCTCGCCCGAGGGGTCTTCCAGCTCCAGTGCGGCCAGGTCCCAGTCCCGGGCCAGCTGCGACGGATCGGCAAGGCCAGCATAGGGATCCTCCGGCGCTTCCCTGGCCATCGCCACGGCGCGTTCGGCCATCGCCGCGATGGTTTCTGGGCGCATGTCCGACGACGAGACCAGCGCCTGCCGCTTGCCCACAAAAACCCTAAGGCCCAGGTCGGTCCCTTCGGAGCGTTCCGCGTGCTCCAGCTTGCCCTCGCGCACTTCGATGCTGAGAGAGCTGCCCTCGGCAGCCATCGCATCAGCGGCATCCGCGCCGGCCTTGCGGGCGGCGTCAATCAGGGCGTGGCAAAGCGCTTCGGGGGACTGGGTCATGGGCACCTTCTGTTCTGCTCTGTAAAAGAGCTATCCAGTGAGGCCGCTTGCCGCAAGTGCGGGCTGTAAAAAAGGGGCCGCGCATGGCAGCCCCTTTGCAGTACCCGTCAGGGTTTGACGGTTATTTGATGCGCTGGCCGTTGGCGAGGATCTTGCCATCCTCGGAGATTTCGATCTTCGAGGTCAGGGTGTCCTCAGCCTCGCCCGGCACTGCCAGCATACCCATCATCATCCGCGCGCCCATGGCGTCGCCCTCGGTGATCAGGCCCATCTGGATCAGCTTGTCGATCAGGGCGTTGGCGCCGGTCAGCTTGAGGTTGGCCTCGCCCGCGGGGGCAGGCACCCCGTCAAAGCTGGTCAGATCCTCGTTGTTGAAGGTGAAGTCGCCAGTTCCGGTCAGCTCAGCGCCCGCGGCGGACACCTGAAGCTGATTGATGGTCAGCGCATGCAGTTCACCCGGCTGTCCCTCGCCCTTTTCCAGGGCTTCCATCGCTTCCGGGTCGAACATGTCGAACAGCACCTTGCCCTTGCCGGCCAGGTCCAGAACGACGGTGGCCGGGTCATGCGGCAGCTGGCCGGTCGGATCGAACATCCCCCACAGCATTTCCGGCAGCGCAAAGTCGCGCAGGGTGACGCCCAGGGCGAAATCCTGCTCTTCCTCGGATTTCGCAAGCGGCATCGTCATCTTGAACCCGGCTTCCGCCATGCTGAGCGCCAGCGGGAAAGGGATCTCGGACCCGGTGATGTTCACATCGGTGCCGCTCTGCGACACGTCATAGGTCAGGTGCTTGTTGTCCATCGCAATGGCGACCGAACCGCCCTCGGAGCTGCTCTCCATGGCAAAGCTTTCGCTGCCTTCCTGGCCGGAAATCGACCCTTTGCCGCTGGCAAAGGTAAAGGTGCCGTCAAAGGCAAAACCGGCCTCCAGCAGCGCTGCCATGTCGGGGGCGTCGAGACCAGCCGGAACGGTGCTGGTGCCTTTGAAGCTGAGCCCTTCCAGCGCGCCTTTGAAGGTCCCGTTGCCGTTGCTCTCGGGATCCTTGAACCCCATGTCGTAGCTCAGGCTGGAGGCGGAAAGCGACTGTTTATAGGTGCGCACGTCCGCGATTGCCATGTCGGTGGTGGTGGTCACGTCGCTCAGGGAGACCTGCGCATTCGCCACACCGTCCGGCACGGCCTCGCCGTCGGCGGCTAGCTCTGCCAGTGTCATGGTGACCTTGGAGGACCTGTAATCGTAGCTCATGTTTTCGGCGTCGCCGGCCACAGTCATCGGCGCGCCGTCATGAGTGTAAAGCAGTTTGCCCGAGAATGTTTCGCCGTCGGCGGAAAACTCGAACCCTACCGGGAACTCCGCGGGCAGCAGCAGGTTGACGGTGCCATCGCCGTTTTCCACGAACTTGATTTCCGGGAGGCTGACGGTGCCGGACCCGTCCTCTTCGTCGATCGGCATGACCATCGACACATCGGAAACGGTCAGGATGCTGCCGGAAATGGATTCAGTGCCGGACACGGTATAGCCGGTGCTGGTCAGATACGCCTTCCACTCGGCCCAGACATCCTGAGCGCTGAGATCGGCGAGGGCGCCCTGGGCTGAAACAACCAAAATTGCCGCTGCGGCACCGCCGCGCGCAAAAAATCGGGACATTAGAGAACCTTTCTCTGTGAGATAATTGAAATCATCGTCGGCCCGGCGGGCGGTGCCGTCAAGGGGGCCATGGGCTGGACCGCTCCCCGTAACCGCTTTACCACTTGGGTCAGCAGCCACTTGGAGGGACAGCGGATGGATTTCAATGGAAAAACAGTTGTAATTACAGGGGCCAGCCGCGGCATCGGCGCGGATGCGGCCCGGGTGTTTGCCGCTGCCGGGGCCAATCTGGCCTTGCTGGCAAGGAGCGGCGAGGCGCTGCAGGAACTGGCGTCGGAAATCGGCGGCAACGTGCTGACCTTCGCCTGCGATGTGGCTGACTATGCCGCGGTGGCGGCGGCGCTGTCCGAGGCGCACCGGAAATTCGGCAGCCTGGATGTTCTGATCAATAATGCCGGCGTGATCGAACCGATCGCCAGGCTGGAGGCGGCGCAGCCCGAAGACTGGGGCAAGCTGATCGATATCAACGTCAAAGGCGTGTTCAACGGGATCCGGGCCGCGCTGCCGCTGATGAAGCCCGCGGGCGGCGGCACCATCATCACCGTCAGCTCCGGCGCGGCGCACCGCCCGCTGGAGGGCTGGAGCGCCTATTGCACCTCCAAGGCGGGGGCGGCGATGATGACCAGCGCGCTGGACCTGGAGGAGCGCGAAAACGGCATCCGCGCCATGGGCCTGTCGCCGGGCACGGTGGCAACCCGGATGCAGCGCGAGATCAAGGCCAGCGGCATCAACCCGGTGAGCGAGCTGGAGTGGGAAGACCATATCCCGCCGGAATGGCCCGCCCGGACGCTCTTGTGGATGTGCACGGCCGATGCGGACGATTATATCGGCGAGGAAGTCTCCCTGCGCGAAGACAGCATCCGCCAGCGGGTCGGCTTGGCATGATCGGGCTGGATATCGCGGACAGCGGCCTGTGGACCATCACCATCAACCGCCCGGACAAGGCCAATTCGCTGACCGGGTCGATGCTGACCGAGCTGGCAGAGATCGCCGAGCGTGCGCAGGAAGCGCGCGGGCTGATCCTGACCGGCACTGGCAAGGTTTTCAGCGCCGGCGCCGATCTGGACGAGGCACGGGCCGGACTGGCGACCTCTCCGGTGTGGGAGCGGCTGTCCAATGCGATGGC
Source organism: Leisingera daeponensis DSM 23529 (assembly GCF_000473145.1). Classification (NCBI taxonomy): domain Bacteria; kingdom Pseudomonadati; phylum Pseudomonadota; class Alphaproteobacteria; order Rhodobacterales; family Roseobacteraceae; genus Leisingera; species Leisingera daeponensis. The sequence goes on from NZ_KI421500.1 coordinate 3,092,610, forward strand.
TGCTGTGCCCTGCCTGAAAGTGGCTGCGCTGAACGGCACCCTCGCAGGCGGCGCCAACGGCATGGTGCTGGCCTGCGATATCCGCATTGCCGTGCCGTCGGCCAAGGTCTTCTATCCGGTGATGAAGCTCGGCTATCTGCCGCAGCCCTCGGACGCGGGCCGGATGGCGGCGCTGATCGGGCCTGCGCGCACCAAGATGATCCTGGCGGCAGGGCAGAAGATCACCGCTCAGGAGGCCTATGATTACGGTCTCATCGACCGGATCGTGGAGCCGGACGCGCTGATGGCCACCGCGCACGAACTGCTGGCGCATTCGCTGGCGGCCATGCCGGAAACCGCCGCCGGGATTCTGAGGATGTGCCGGTGAAGCGGCTGTCCGGCGTTCAACTGCAGGTGCAGGATCCCGAACGGCTGGCCCGGTTCTATTCGGATGTGCTGGGCATGAATGCGCGCCGCGACAACGGCGGATGGCGCGCAGGCTATGCAGGGGCGGACGCCGATCTGGTCCTGCAGCCGGGCGGCCGCCCGGTTCCGCATTCACGGGAGGAGCGGTACTGGAAAATCGGCATCTGCCTGCCCGATCTGGACACCGCCTGCGAACAGCTGCGGCAGAAGGGGGTGGAAGTTTCTGCCCCGCACCAGTTCCGCGACATCGGCTATATGGCGCATCTGCACGATCCCGAAGGCTTTGCCATCGAGCTGCTCCAGCATGACTTCCAGGGCTGCCGGCCTGACGGGGCGGGCGATCCGGCGCTGCCGCTGGGCGGCGGGGCGCATCTGGGACAGATCACCTTGCGCACCGGCGACATTGCCGCCGAACTGGCGATGCGCGCGGACATGACGCTGCTGGCGGTTCAGGACGTGGCGGAGTTCGGCTTTGACCTGCATTTCCTGGCCTACACCGACGAAGCCCCGCCGGACCCCGATCTGCGGGCTGTGGCAAACCGGCCCTGGCTGTGGAAGCGGCCTTACACGACGCTGGAATTCCAGCACATTGCCGGGGCCGACCTGCGCGACAGCCCGGCGTTTCTGGGGCTGGAGATCACCTAGCGCTTGCGCCTCTTGCCGGGCACTCGGGAACGGAAGCCCGGCGGGCGTTTCTGCACCCAGACGATGAACTTGGCCAGCCGCGGGTGTGTTTTCAGCGCTTCCGGGGTGCTGTATTCGCGGGCCAGTTCTGCCTCGGTCAGCGTCGCGTGGATCTCGCGGTGGCAGATGTCATGCAGCAGCACGGTTGGCCCGCCCTTGCCTCCTTTCAGTTTTGGGATCAGATGGTGCAGGCTTTGCGGGGCGTCATCGGGGATGGGACGGCCGCAAAGCGGGCAGACCGGATCGGACATGTGCGGGCCTCTTGCGGTTTCGTGCGCTGAATAGACACGCTGGCGGCGGGCGCTGGCAAGGGGATGGCATGACGGAAACGTGGGACGCAGTGGTGATCGGCGCCGGGCCTGCAGGGCTGATGGCGGCAGAGGAGCTGGGCCGCGCCGGGCACCGGGTGCTGGTGATCGAGGCCAAGCCGTCGGTTGCGCGCAAGTTCCTGATGGCGGGCAAGTCCGGCCTGAACCTGACCAAGGATGAGCCGTATGAGCAGCTGATCACCCACTATGGGGGCGCAGCGGACTGGCTGGCCCCGATGATCCGCGCCTTTGATGCGCAGGCCGTGCAGGACTGGGCGCAGGGGCTGGGGAGCGCGTTGTTCACCGGATCGACGGGCCGGGTGTTTCCCACGGTGATGAAGGCCTCGCCGCTGCTGCGCGCCTGGCTGGCGCGGCTGGATGGGTACGGCGCTCAGATCCGCACCCGCTGGCGCTGGACCGGCTGGGACGGCGCTGCGCTTGCCTTTGAGACGCCGGAGGGCCCGCAGCGGATCGGGGCCGGGGCCGTGGTTCTGGCGCTGGGCGGTGCCAGCTGGGCTCGGCTTGGATCGGACGGGGCCTGGGTGCCGCATCTGCGTGAAAAGAGCGTAAAGATCGCGCCGTTCCAGCCGGCCAATGCGGGTGTGCTGGTGGAATGGTCCGCGCATATGAAGCCTCAGTTCGGCCAGCCGCTGAAGGGCATTGCCCTGCGCGCCGGCAGCCTCACGTCGCGCGGCGAAGCGGTCATTTCGGAGCGCGGCCTGGAGGGCGGCGGCGTTTATTCCGTCTGCGCGGCGGTCCGGGAGGGTGCGGTTCTGCAGATGGATCTGCTGCCGGACATGGATGCGGCGGAGATTGCCAGCCGCCTGTCCCGGCCGCGCGGCAAGGCGAGTTTTTCCAACCATTTGCGCAAGGTGCTGAAGCTGGGGACTGCGCGAACGGCGGTGTTGCAGGAATTCGGGCGACCGCTGCCGCAGGAGGCGAAGGCCCTGGCGCAGCTGATCAAGGCGCTGCCGGTGCAGCACGCAGGCCTGCGCCCGATGGATGAGGCGATTTCCACCGCAGGCGGCGTCTGCCGCGAGGCGTTGGAGGACACCCTGATGCTGAAACAGCTCCCCGGAACGTTCTGCGCCGGGGAGATGCTGGATTGGGAAGCGCCAACCGGCGGCTACCTTCTGACCGGATGCCTGGCGACCGGGCGCTGGGCGGGCCGGGCGGCGGCGGCTTACTTGGCGAGTGCGGCGACCCGCTGAAAGGCAGGGCGCTCCCGCATCCGCTTGCCGTAGTCCTGAATCTTCTCGCCCTCGACCGGGAACTTGGCGCTGCGCGCCCAGTTCAGGCAATGGGTGCAGATGATGTCGGCGATGGTGAAGTCCTCGCCCATCAGGAAGGGACCGGTCATCTTGTCCTCAAGCCGCGCCAGATTGTGGCCGAACTCCCATTTCAGGCTGCCTTTCACTTCCGGCACCCGCTGTTCCTCGGGCAGGATAAAGCTGTGGCGGGCCGCGGCCCACAGGACGGCATCGAACTCGTCCAGCAGCAGATGGGTGATCGCGTCCTGCTTGGCGCGGGCCACCGTCCCGGCGGGCGCTGTCAGCGCGCCGTGCTTGTCGGCCAGATAGGTGATGATGGCGGTCGAATCGGTGATGACCTCCCCCTCAGCCTGCAGCACCGGCACCTTGCCCGAGATATTCAGCGCCTGAACCTCCGGGCTGCGGGGGCCGTGCGGGTGGAGCTCATAAGGCTCGCCAAGCTCTTCAAGCGCCCAGAGCACCCGGAAGGTGCGGGTGAGCGGCATGCCGGTGACGGTATACATCATCTCTCTCCTGTTCATGTGCGGGTAAGATGCGCCGCCAGCGGAGGCGGATCAAGCGGGACCGTGCGCCGCCGGTTCAGCGGGCGCGGCCCAGCATTGCCAGCCGGATCAGCGCCCGTTCCATCAGCGCCAGCGCCGGGGCGGTCTGGCCGGCAGACCGCAAGGCCAGATCGGTATCGGTGATGATGGTCAGCGCGGTTTCCAGCCGGTTCGCGCCCCAGTTCTGCGCCTGCCGCAGCATCCGGTCGCGCCGCTTGCCATAGAGCGGCGGGCGCAACTGGCTGATGCCCTGGGCCGGGCCGCCGGGGGCGCCGGCAATGGTGTAGAGCGTGCGGAAATGCCGTGTCGCGCCGATGCACAGCGTGACCGCATTGGTGCCTTGCGCCTGCAGGCGGCGGATCAGCGGACCGATTTCGGCGCTGCGCCCCTCGGCCACCACGTTCAGCACATCATCCAGTGCGGCTTCGGTCGATTGCGGGGCGACGGCGCCGATATCCTCCAGCGACAGCGGGCTGCTGTCACCGTGCTTGTAAAGCGCCAGCTTCTCGATCATGCGGGAAAAGTCGCCGGGTCCGGTGTCGTTGGCTATATCTGTCAGCGCCGACATGCTGTCGCCGGGCACATCCCGGATGCCGGCCTCGCCCAGGATGCGCTCGATCTCGGCCCGCGAGGGCGGATCATCGTAGATGCCCGCGGCATAGGCGTTGCTGTGGCCCTCAAACGCCTTGCGCAGTTTGGAAGTGGCTTTCAGCTGGCCTGCGGTGACGACGATCTGGGCATCGCCCGGCTGCCATTCCTCCAATGCTGCGACGATGGCGGGCGTAGCCGTGTCGTTGGCGCCCTCGACAAAGACCGCCCGGACGCCGGGAAAGAACCCGACTGCCTTGACCGCATCCAAAAGCTGTGCCGGATCCTTGCGCAGGTCTGCGCCGGGCAGGCGGCTCAGCCGCATCTCTTCCTCGGCGCCGGGGCCAAGCAGGGCGGCCAGCACCTGCTGCCGCTTGAGCGACACCCGCATGGCGTCGGCGCCATAGATCAGGATGCCGGTCTTGCCCGGATCGGGCTTGGCGAAATAACCGTCGGCCTCGCGCGGGGAGAGCTTCATTCTGCCGGAGCGGAAAGATCCGCAGTTGCCAGGATCTGCGCCGTGATCTGGTCCGCCAAAATCACCATCAGCCGCTCACGCGCGTCGCGCTCGCCCGCCAGCGTTTCCACGGTGGAGCCGGTCGCGGAATAGCCGGTGAAGTTCCGCACGGTTCCGCTGGAGACGATATTGCCAGCTGACAATTCCGTTAGGGAATAGTTAACCGTTCCGATCACCGAATAGCGGGTGATCTCATTTCCGGCGGTGATTGCCTGCCCTTCTTCCTGGGTGCTGATCGTCAGATCCAGCTTGTAGTCCGGGCTGCCGCCGCGGCCCAGCCGCTGTTCCAGGTTCTGCACCAGGAAATAGGCATCAGTGCCGGTGGCGCCTGTAATCTCCTCGGGCGCCTGAACCGCGATCCGCCCATGCAGCGCGGACCCGGTGCCGCCGGGAGCGTACACCGGGGTAAAGCCGCAGGCCGCTGCCACCAGGGGCAGGGCCAGCAGCAGGGTTCTGCGGTTAAGCAACGACATTCACGATCCGGCCCGGCACTACGATCACCTTCTTCGGAGCGCTGCCATTCAGCGCCTTCTGCACAGCTTCATGCGCAAGGGCCAGTTTTTCAACCTCTGCCTTGTCCAGATCCTTGGCGACCTCGATCTCGCCGCGGCGCTTGCCGTTGATCTGGATCGGCAGGGTGACGGTGTCCTCGACCAGCATCGCGTCGTCCGCAACCGGCCAGGGTGCGGTGGCGCACAGGCCTTCGCCGCCCTGGTGGTTCCAGATGTCCTCCGCCAGGTGCGGGGTCATCGGGGACATCAGCTGGGCCAGCGTCATGATGGCCTGGCGCTGCACCTTATAGCCCGCCTTGGATTTCGACAGCGTTCCGGTGAAGGCGTAGAGCTTGGCAATCGCGGCGTTGAAGCCGAAGGAATCGATGCCCAGCGTCACGTCGCGGATGCACTTATGCATCTCGCGCAGCAACTCCTCGTCGCCTTCGCCGGGCGCCTCGCGGTCCATCTCGCCGATCCGGTCGCACAGGTTCCAGACCCGGTTCAGGTGCTTGTGCGCGGCTTCGGCACCGGAAGCGGTCCATTCCACGTCCCGCTCGGGCGGCGAATCGGACAGCACGAACCAGCGCGCGGTGTCGGCGCCGAAGGACGAGATGATGTGCAGCGGGTCCACCACGTTGTTCTTGGACTTCGACATCTTGGCGGAGGGGATGATTTCCACCTCGGTGCCGTCCTTGAGGAAGCCCTTGCCGTCCTTCAGTTCCACTTCCTCGGGGTAGTGGTAGACCGGGCGGTGGTTGTCGCCGGTGGTCTTGTAGATCGCGTGGGTCACCATGCCCTGAGTGAACAGCGCGTCAAACGGCTCCTTCGATTTCTCCGGCAGGTGGCCGCAGATGTGCATCGCGCGGGCAAAGAAGCGCGAATACAGCAGGTGCAGAATCGCGTGCTCGATGCCGCCGATGTACTGGTCGACGTTCATCCAGTATTCGGCCTCGGCCATATCGGTCGGGGTTTCGGCGCGCGGGGCGGTGAAGCGGGCGAAATACCAGGACGAGTCCACGAAGGTGTCCATGGTGTCGGTTTCGCGCTGGGCCGGCTTGCCGCAGGACGGGCAGGCGCAGTCGCGCCAGGTCGGGTGGCGGTCCAGCGGGTTGCCCGGCACCGAGAAGTCGATCGGCTTGCCGCCCTCATCGTAGGGCAGCGCGATCGGCAGGTTCTCTTTCTTCTCCGGCACCACGCCGCAGTCTTCGCAGTGGACCACAGGGATCGGGCAGCCCCAGTAGCGCTGGCGGGACAGCCCCCAGTCGCGCAGGCGGTACTTGGTGACGCCCTGGCCCCAGCCGGCCTTCTCCGCAAAGCCGACGGTGGCGTTGATCGCGTCCTCGCCGGTGGCCTCGGTCAGCCCGGCAAAGTGGTTGACCCAGCGGACCTTTTCGGACTTCGGCGGCACCAGGGCCTCGTTTGCGACCGGTGCGTCCTCGTCCAGTGCAAAGAAGGCGTTGGTGACCGGCAGGTCATACTTGCGGCAGAAGTCCAGATCGCGCTGGTCATGCGCCGGGCAGGCAAAGATCGCGCCGGTGCCGTAATCCATCAGGATGAAGTTGGCGATCCAGACCGGCAGTTCCCATTCCGGGTTCAGCGGATGCTTCACACGGATGCCGGTGTCATAGCCCAGCTTCTCGGCGGTTTCGATGGCTTCTTCGGTGGTGCCGCCCTTGCGGCACTCGGCGACAAACGCCGCGGCCTCTTCCGATTCGGCCTCCAGCGCCTTGGCGACCGGGTGGTCGGGCGAGATGCCGACGAACGACGCGCCCATCAGCGTGTCGGGGCGGGTGGTATAGACCTCAATCGGCGCGCCGCCGTCGGTGCGCTCAAACGAGAACTGCAGGCCGCGCGACTTGCCGATCCAGTTTTCCTGCATCAGGCGCACCTTGGCGGGCCAGTTCTCCAGGGTGTCCAGCGCCGACAGCAGTTCTTCGGAGAAATCGGAGATCTTGAAGAACCACTGGGTCAGCTCGCGCCGCTCCACCAGCGCGCCGGAGCGCCAGCCGCGGCCGTTCTCGACCTGCTCGTTGGCGAGCACGGTCATGTCGATGGGGTCCCAGTTCACCACCGCGTTCTTGCGGTAGACCAGCCCTTTTTCCAGGAAGTCGAGGAACAGCGCCTGCTGCTGGCCATAATATTCCGGATCGCAGGTCGCGAACATGCGGGACCAATCCAGCGACAGGCCCAGCGGCTTCATCTGTTCGACCATCGTGTCGATGTTGGAGTAGGTCCAGTCCTTGGGGTGCCCGCCAGAGGCCATCGCGGCGTTTTCGGCCGGCATTCCAAAGGCGTCAAACCCCATTGGATGCAGAACGTTATGGCCGGTCGACAGCTTGTAGCGCGCGATCACGTCGCCCATCGTGTAGTTGCGCACGTGGCCCATGTGCAGCTTCCCCGACGGATAGGGGAACATCTCCAGCACATAATACTTGGGCTTGCCGCCGGTACGCTTGGCCTGGAAAATTCCGGCCTCGTCCCAGGCTTTCTGCCATCGTGCTTCGATTTCAGGAGCTATGTAACGCGGCATCAGAGCGGTCCTTTGCATGAAAACGCCGGGCAGGGGGCCCGGCGCATCTGATAATGGGGTTTGGCAGGTGATTCCAGTGCGCAGCGGGTCAGAGTTTCTTGTCCGCGATCCGTAGCTGGCGCGCGCGGGAAAGAATCGCGTCTTCGACCGCCCGGGTGGTGCTGGCGCTGACCGGGCCGCCCTTGGACTGCAGCGCCACATTCAGGGAACGCGCGTCCAGCGCCGGATCCTTGATATGGATGGTCGCCCGGTAAGAGCGGCCGCCGCCCGGCGGGGTGCCGTAGCCGGTGACAATCACACCGGTGAAAGGATCGACCGACTGAACCGGCAGGAACGACAGCACATCCAGGCTGGCGGTCCACAGGTAGCGGTTCACCTGAACGGTCTGATCCGGCTTGGCATTCAGGAAGTCAAAGACCGAGGACTTGGTCGCGGCGCCCTGAATCTCTTCCTTGTGGCTGATTGTCCGGGCCGTGCTGGCCGGCGCGTCGCCGCCTCTGTTGCCGCCGCACGCCGCGAGGCTGAGACAGATCGCGCCAACCAAAGTTACCCGCAGGGTCTTTCCGTATTCCATAACCGCTCCCGGAGCCATTTTCTGCGCGAACACCTAACGCAAGCCAAGCCGGCGGAGCAAGGGCTTTGGCTTCTATAGTGAGGGTGTAGTGCTGCGCCGCCGGGTGTTTCCGCCGGAACCCGGGGCTTATCCGGCGCTACAGCGCGCCGGGGGCGGGCAGACTGTGGCAAAGCTGCACCATCCAGCCCCGCATCGTTTCCCCTGACTTTCCGAAGACTTGCCAAAACGGGGGCGAAAGAGCGAAACCCCTTGGCATACCCACGCCGGATTCCCCGGTTTGGGCTGAGGAATAGAAAACCGAGGGAAAAACTATGAAAAAGGTTCTCTTCGCGACTACCGCGCTGATCGCCACCGCAGGCATGGCCGCGGCAGAAGTCAAAATCTCCGGCTACGGCCGTTTCGGCCTGGACTGGAACGAAGCAAACGACGTTACCGGCAACCTGGACAACACCGATGCAACCAACATCACCAGCCGTTTCCGTCTGACCTTTGACGCGTCGACCGAAACCGACGGTGGCGTGACCGTTGGCGGCCGTATCCGCGCACAGGCAGAAAACCGTGACGGCGCTCAGGGCGCAGCTAACTGGTCCAGCCCGCAGTTCCACGTCGCATACGGCGGTCTGCGTGTGAACGTCGGCAACATCTGGGGCGCGATCGACTCCGCACCGGGCCTGTACCTGAACACCACCTCGGTTGGCACCGGCATCGACGGCATGGGCTTCAACTCCCTGGCCATCAAAGGCGCTGGCTTTGACACCTTCACCTCCGCTGGCGTTGGCCGTGGCGGCATCGAAGCCATCTACTCCGCTGGCGGCTTCACCGGCCACGTCTCCTACTCGAAGCAGAACGGCACCGCAGGCACCTCCACCGACGCAAACGGTGAAGAGCGTACCGCGATCATGCTGAACTACGCCTTCGGCGACTACTTCGTGACCGGTGCTTACCAGGCGTCCGACAACGGCCCGCTGATCACCAAAGGCGGCGTTGCAGTTAATGCAAACGACGACATCATGTTCTTCGCCGCTGGCGCAGACTTTGGTCAGTTCGGCGCAACCCTGCAGTACGCTGAAACCGAGCGCGCAGACAGCGTGACCCTGGCAGGCGAAGCCGAAATCGGCGCAGCCTCGACCCTGATCGGCTGGGTGAACTCCGCTGACATCGACGACACCGTTCTGGCCGCAGACCAGAGCGTCAACGACGGCACCTCCTTCGGCATCAACTACGAGTATGACCTGGGTGGCGGCGTGACCTTTGTTGCTGGCTACGTGAACACCGCAGCCGACGACAACGACAACTCCGTTCAGGCAGGTCTGCACTTCAGCTTCTAAGCTGAAGCACGCCTAGCGTGACTTTCGGGGCGGGTTCCTTCGGGGGCCCGCCCCTTTCTTTTGGCTCTTAACATTGGCGGCCAAACAGTGTTTTTTGCGGCCAAACAGAGATGAGGCCGGACCCATGCCGCTAGACGAGATCAAATCCAGGATTGCCAAGGCCGAAGCAAACGCAGGCCGCGCGCCGGGCAACGTAAAGCTGATCGCGGTCTCCAAGGTGCAGCCGAATGAGCGGGTTGAAGCGGTGCTGGAAGAAGGCCACCGCTGTTTTGGCGAGAACAAGGTGCAGGAGGCCGCAGGCAAATGGCCTGCCTTTGCCGAGCGCTTCGACGGGATCGACCTGCACCTGATCGGCCCTTTGCAAACCAACAAGGCGCGCCAGGCGATGGAGCTGTTTGACAGCATTCATTCGGTCGACCGCCCGAAACTGGCCAACACCCTGGCCCGGCTGGCGCAGGAATTGGGCACATGCCCGGACCTGTTCATTCAGGTGAACACCGGCGAAGAGGAGCAGAAGGCAGGCGTGATGCCGGCGGATGCGGATGCTTTCATCGCCGAATGCCGCGCGCTGGATCTGCCGGTCAAGGGGCTGATGTGCATCCCGCCGGTGGATGAGGAGCCGAGCCTGCATTTCGCGCTGCTGGCCAAGATTGCCAAACGCAACGGCCTGCAGGGCCTGTCGATGGGCATGAGCGGCGATTTTGAGACTGCCATTGCGCTTGGCGCGACCCATGTCCGGGTCGGCTCTGCCATCTTCGGTGCCCGGACTTACTGAGGCGCAAAAATTTTGTGAAAACTTCTGCGAAGACTTATTAGACAAGTCTTGGGTGCGTCAGGCGCGGCCCAAGGGCGGCACGATGAGCCGGGTGCCCGGCTGGAGGCGGGCGGCCAGCCAGTGAAGGTTGGCCCGGGAAAAGGCGATGCAGCCTTCGGTGGGAAACCCCGGACGCCGCCATTGGTGCAGGAAGATGGCTGAGCCTTTGCCGGGCACGGCGTCCGGCCAGTTCCAATCCGTGACCAGGATCAGATCATACAGCGGATCCACCCGGCGCAGCTTTTCGTGGCTGAACGCATAAGGCGCCCGCACATGGCGGTTGTAGGCGCTGTGGCCTGCATCATCCGACCACAGATCGCCTGGGCCGATCGGCTCTGCCCACGGAGCGGGCCGGGGAAGCCGGTCCGGGCGGTAGAGCATTCCCGCAATCCGGTGAATGCCGATGGGCGTGGCGCCATCGCCTTCGCGTTTGGCGCGGGACAACCCGCCTTTGCCAATGGTGCAGGGCAGAATCCGGCCCAGGAATCGCACACCGCGCGGGGTCAGGACCAGATCTGCCGGGGACATTACAGCATGTGCCCGGATTTGCGGGCCTTGGTGGCCAGGTAATGCTGGTTGTGGGCGTTTTCACCGACTTGCAGGGCCACCCGCTCCGCGACGTGGATGCCGGTTTTTTCCATCATTGCGATCTTGTTCGGGTTGTTGGTCAGCAACCGCACTTGGGAAAACCCCATCTTCTGCAGAATGGCGGCCCCCAGGCGGAAATCGCGCTCATCATCTTCAAAGCCGAGCCGGTGGTTGGCCTCCACCGTGTCAAAGCCCTGATCCTGCAAGGAATAGGCCCGCATCTTATTGGCAAGCCCGATGCCCCGGCCCTCCTGATTGAGGTACAGCAGCACGCCTGCGCCTTCTTCGCCCATCTGCGCCAGCGCGCCGCGCAGCTGCGGGCCGCAATCGCATTTGAGCGAGCCCAGCACATCGCCGGTGAAGCAGGCCGAATGCAGCCGCGCCAGCACCGGTTTGGAACGGTCGGGACGGCCGATTTCGACGGCGTAATGCTCCTCGGCGCCATCCTCGGGCCGGAAGATGTGCAGGCGCCCGGCTTCGGCGGCGTCCATCGGCAGGCGGGCCGCAGCCACCGGATGCAGGGGCGAGCTTTCGCTGAGCAGCGGTGCCGCGGCAGTCCGGGACAGGGTGGTCAGCCCGTGACCGGCGGCAAATTCAGCCGCCCCGCTGAGCGGCACCAGGGCCGCGGCCGGCAGCAGGCGCGCGGATTTCACCAGCGCAATCGCCAGCCGGTGCAGGTCCGCGCTGCCGCCGCGCTGGCTCGACAGCGGGCCTTTCATCGGTGTGTTCAGGTCGTCCGCCGGGTCTGCCAGCGCCTGGATCCAATGCAGCCCCTCGGATGCGGGAACGGCAACACGCGCAATATCCTCGTCGTAAACCCGGGCTTTCAGCGTATCCGCCCGGCGCGCGGTCAGCGCCAGCGACAACTCCCCCAGCGCCCGCATGTCTGCCAGGCGTGCCTCTGTCAGCGATTCGACAGCAATCGCCAGCGCCGCTTCCTCGCCGTTTACCAGCACCACCGGCAGCCCCATGCGCAGATCGACCCGGGCGCGGGCCAGCAGTTCGATCATCGTGGGCATCAGGCTCATGCGGGGTATCCGGTGTTATTCTGTAACAAAGGCTCGCCGTCTTTACGCCCAAATGCAACGGATGTGAAACAATTTCCATGTCATGGACACGTCGGCGTGAGAGTTTTGCAGCAAATCTTGCCGCGGGCGCAAGGGATGCGCATTTGTGGTTTCACGAACAGGAGGGTGAGCCGATGGCGCAACTGAAGAAAATTCTGCTGGTTGATGACGACGAGGACCTGCGCGAAGCCTTGAGCGAGCAGCTGGTGATGACCGAGGACTTCGATGTCTTCGAGGCTGAGAACGGCCAAAGCGCGATGGAGCGCGCCAAGGAAGCCCTTTATGACCTTATCATTCTGGATGTCGGCCTGCCGGACACCGACGGGCGGGAGCTGTGCCGCCTGATGCGCAAGCAGGGGGTGAAGTCGCCGATCCTGATGCTGACCGGCCATGACAGCGATGCCGATACTATCCTGGGGCTGGATGCCGGCGCCAACGACTATGTCTCCAAGCCGTTCAAGTTCCCGGTGCTTCTGGCCCGCATCCGCGCCCAGCTGCGCCAGCATGAGCAGTCGGAGGATGCGGTCTTTGCGCTGGGGCCTTACACGTTCAAGCCTGCGATGAAACTGCTGATCACTGAGGATGACCGCAAGATCCGGCTGACGGAGAAAGAGACCAATATCCTCAAGTTCCTCTACCGCTCCAGCGACGGGGTGGTGCCGCGCGATGTGCTGCTGCATGAGGTCTGGGGCTACAATGCGGGTGTCACCACCCACACGCTGGAAACCCATATCTACCGGCTGCGGCAGAAAATCGAGCCCGATCCGTCGAATGCGCGCCTGCTGGTGACGGAATCAGGCGGATACCGGCTGGTTGCCTGAGACACGCGTTGAGCCAGATCAAAGAAGACACTAGAGTTCATCTTTAGACTGTATTCGATCCCGCGCATATCCGGGTTACGATATGCACCTCCCTGTTGGACTTGGCCGGGCCTTCTGCCCGGCCTTTTTTTTGGAACCGGGCCGCACCGGGCCTTTGCGCAATTCCTCTCTGGCCCTTCCTGGCCGGGGCGGGCAGTATCGCGCCCGAACCCGGATTTCATGATGAGGCGCGCGATGCCATTTACCCTTGCCACCTGGAACATCAACTCGGTCCGCCTGCGCGAGCCGATTGTGCAGAAGCTTTTGCAGGAAGAAGGGCCGGATGTGCTGTGCCTGCAGGAGTGCAAAAGCCCGGTGGAGAAGATCCCGGTGGAGGGGTTTGCGGCGCTCGGCTACCGCCACATGATTGCGCGCGGGCAGAAGGGGTATAACGGCGTTGCAATCCTGTCGCGGCTGCCGATCGAGGATGCCGGGGAGCAGGACTTTGCCGCCCTTGGCCATGCCAGGCATGTGGCCGGCCGGCTGGAGAACGGGGTGGTGATCCACAACTTCTATGTGCCGGCGGGCGGCGACGTGCCGGACCGGGAGGTGAATGAAAAGTTCGGCCAGAAGCTGGACTACCTGACAGCCATGCGCGACTGGTTCCATGCGGACAAGCCGGAGAAATCCATTCTCGTAGGCGACCTGAACATCGCGCCGCGCGAGGATGACGTCTGGGATCACAAGAAGCTGCTGAAGGTGGTGAGCCACACGCCCGTGGAGGTCGAGCATCTGGCCGACACCCAGGAGGCGGGCGGCTGGATCGACATCACCCGCCGCGATATCCCCGGGGGCAAGCTCTACAGCTGGTGGTCTTACCGCGCGCGCGACTGGGATGCGGCGGACAAGGGGCGGCGGCTGGATCATGTCTGGGCGACACCGGATATTGCCGGGGCGGGCCATTCCAGCCGCATCCTGCGCGATGCCCGCGGCTGGGAAAAACCCAGCGACCACGCGCCGGTGTTTGCAACCTTCGATCTGTGACAGCGGGCGGGGCGGGGGCTCCCGCCTGATCCGGGTCCTCCGCTGAATGACCCTTCTCCGTTGGGCCGCACGCCGCGCGGCAGCGCGGCGTGCGGCCCAACGCCGCCAGGGGGCTGGCGCAGCCAGGGCCAGCCAGCGGGGGCGGGAGCGCGCGGTCGGGATCATCAGCGGCAGCCCCGCGATGCGGCTGTAATGCCCCGGGGATTTGCATGCCGGTTGCGGGCGGCATCATCCGGGCGCATCAGCCGTTCCGATGCGGCACGGAGGTCAGACCGGGGCCGTGCCGTGACCAACTCCTCTCTTGGTTTCCGGCGCTTAGGATTCCATATAGGGGGGAAGTTCCAAGCGGAGAACAAACTTATGAGCGACTTTTTTGGCAGCGCCGCACCAGCGGGCGATCTGATCAAGGACGTGACCGAAGCCACCTTTATGCAGGACGTGGTCGACGCGTCGATGCAGGCTCCGGTGATCGTGGATTTCTGGGCCCCCTGGTGCGGTCCTTGTAAAACCCTGGGTCCGATGCTGGAGGCGGCCGTCACCAAGGCCAAGGGCGCCGTCACCATGGCCAAGATCAACGTCGATGAGAACCAGCGCCTGGCGCAGGCGCTGGCGCAGCAGGGGCTGCCGCTGCAATCCATCCCGACCGTTGTCGCCTTTGTGCAGGGCCGCCCGGTCGACATGTTCCAGGGCGCCTTGCCGGCGTCGGAAATCGACGCTTTCCTGAAGAACGTGATCGAGGCCGCGGGCGGCACCGCCGACGGCGGGCTTGGCGAAGCGCTGGAGGCCGCGGAACAGATGCTGGCCGAAGGCGCGGTTGCGGATGCGGCCCAGACCTTTGCCGCCATCCTGGGCGAGGACGACAAGTGCGCCGCCGCCTATGGCGGGCTGGCGCGGGCCCATATAGCCCTGGGCGAATTGGATCAGGCCGAAGCGGTGCTGAACGGCGCGCCGGCGGACATCGCCTCCGCGGCGGAAATCGAAGCGGCCTTTGCGCAGATCGAGCTTGCCCGCCAGGCGGAAAATGCCGGTCCGGTGACAGAGCTGCGGGCCGCTGTGGACGCAAACCCCGGCGATCACCAGGCCCGATTCGACCTGGCGCAGGCCCTGCATGCAACCGGCGACACCGAGGCGGCCGTTGCTGAACTGCTGGAGCTGTTCCGCCGCGACCGGGACTGGAATGACGGGGCCGCCAAGACGCAGCTCTTCACCATCTTCGATGCGCTCAAGCCGAACGACCCGGTGGTTCTGAACGGACGGCGCAAGCTGAGCTCGATGATATTTGCCTAAAATCGGGGCAGCACTACACTCTGTCCTATGATCCAGCCTGCCGATCTGCCGGACACCATTGCCGTGTTTCCCTTGCCCGGGGCGCTTTTGCTGCCCCGCTCACGCCTGCCGCTGCACATCTTTGAGCCGCGGTATCTGCAAATGCTTGAAGACACGCTGAAAACGCGGCAGCGGCTGATCGGCATGGTACAGCCTTGCCCGGGGCCGAACGGGCAGGGCGAAGACCTGCATGCGATCGGCTGCGCCGGGCGGGTCACCCAGTTCTCCGAAACCGAAGACGGCCGGTACCTGGTCACGCTGTCTGGCGTGTCCCGGTTCCGCGTCACCCGCGAGTCCGGCGGGTTTGCGCCGTACCGGCGCTGTGATGTCAGCTGGGCAGGATTTGAGCGCGACCTGGGCCGGACCGAGGCGGATGCGGCGCTCGACCGCCCCTCGTTCCTGAACCTGCTGGAGCGGTTCTTTACCGCCCGCAGCCTGTCGACTGACTGGGAGGCGCTGAAAGAGGCTGAAGATGAGCTGCTGATCAATTCCCTGGCGATGCTGCTGGAGTTCGACCCCGAGGACAAACAGGCCTTGCTCGAGGCGCCCTGCCTTGCGACAAGGCGGGAAACGCTTGTCACTTTGATCGAATTCGCCCTGCGCGGCGGCTCTCAGGAGGAAACCCTGCAATGACGGAACCACAGGTGCCGGCCTTTGACCGGCGGATGCTGGAAGCGCTGGTCTGTCCGCTGACCCAGACCGTGCTGGACTATGATGCCCAGGCACAGGAGTTGATTTCGCGCGCGGCCAATCTTGCCTTCCCGATCCGCAATGGCATCCCTGTGATGCTGGTGGATGAGGCGCGCGAGCTGGACTAAGCCCGGTCCCAGCACTGAAGGGGCCGGGCAGCCGCGGCCCTGCGCGCCAGCGCGGTGCCGCTCCCGCCGGCTTCCTGTGCGGGACGCCGCCTAGATCGCCTGGCCTTTCAGCAGCCGGGGCAGGTCGCCGGTCAGCCCTGCCGCTTCGCGCACGAAATTGCGGCGCAGCCCCGGGATCGCGCCGGCCACGCCCATGCCGATGTCCCGGCCCAGCCGCAGCAGCGGGTTGTCGTTGGAGAACAGCCGGTTGAACACATCCGTGGCCGCCACCAGCGAGGCGGTGTCAAAGCGGCGCCATTGCTGGTAACGCGCCATCACCAGCGGCGAGCCGATATCTTCACCCCGCCGGGTGGCTTCGGTGATCACTTCGGCCAGTGCTCCGACATCGCGCAGGCCGGCGTTCAGGCCTTGGCCGGCAATCGGGTGCATCCCGTGTGCGGCGTCACCAACCAGGGCCATGCGCTTGCCAATGAAGCTGTTGGCGATGGTCAGGTTCAGCGGGTAGGTGAAGCGCTTGCCAGCCAGGGAAATCTCCCCCAGGAAATCGCCGAACCGGGGGCGTAAAGCCTGGATATATTCCGCGTCATCCAGGGCGTGAATGGCGCAGGCGGTCTCCGTCCGCTCGCTCCAAACGATGGAGGACCGGTTGCCCGGCAGCGGCAGGATTGCCAGCGGCCCGGGCGGCATGAAGAACTGATGCGCGATGCCGTGGTGCGGTTTTTCGTGGTCGATCGCGCAAACCAGCGCGGTCTGGCCGTAATCCCAGCCGGTGCGCTTGATGCCCGCCCGCCGGGCGGTGCCGCTGCGGCGCCCGTCGGAGCCGACCAGAATCTGGCCGCGCAGCTCTCCGCCGTCGTCCAGGGTCACTGTCACGCCGGTCTGGTCCGGAGCCTGTGCGGTCACGGTCCTGCCGGACACGAGCGTGATCTGCGGCTGGTCTTCCATCGCCTGCAGGAAGGCGCGGCGCAGGAAGCGGTCCTCGACCATGTATCCCATCGGGCCTTCTTCCAACTCGGCATGGTCGAAATGGATGAAGAAAGGTGAGGGGCCGTGGCCAGCGTGCCCGTCCGTCACCTTGATTTCCAGCATCGGTTGCGCGTTGTCCCCGACATGCTGCCAGACGCCGGTCTGCTGCAGCAGCCGCTGCGAGGCGAGCGCCAGCGCGTAGCCGCGGCCGTCGAACCCGTCATCGGCCAGTTTGTCCGGGGTCAGCGAGTCGACCACGGTAACGCTGTGGCCGGTCTGAGCCAGGGCCAGGGCCAGCGCCGGGCCATTCAGCCCGCCGCCCACGATCAGGATATCGGACGCATTTTTCATGCCCCGCAATATGCGCCTGCTGGCGGGATTGTCCATGCAGGAAGCGCGGGATTGTGCCTGCGTCCTGCTGCCGCTACCGTCACCCGCAACTGCTTACGGGGAGACGGGCTTATGCAAGACTGGCTGACGATGACGGCCGCCGATCTGGGACGCGGGATTGAGGCGGGTGAAATCGGCCCGGTGGCGCTGACCCGCTGCTATCTGGACGCCATTGACGCCCACCCCCTGACAGACCGGATCTACACGCAGGTGACCCGTGACCGGGCGCTGGCGGAAGCGGAAGCGGCTGAGCAGCGCGCTGGTCTGGGCCTGCGCCGGTCTCCGCTGGACGGGGTTCCGGTCAGCTGGAAGGATTTGTTCGACAGCGCAGGCACCGCGACCGAATCCGGCTCTGACCTGCTGAAAGGCCGGGTGCCGGATCAGGACGCGGCGGTGCTGAGCAACGCAACCCTCATGGGCACGGTCTGCCTGGGGAAAACCCATATGAGCGAGCTGGCCTTTTCCGGCCTGGGCTTCAACCCGGTCAAGCAAACACCGCCCTGCGTGAATGACCAGGGCGCAGCGCCGGGCGGGTCGTCCTCCGGTGCCGCGGCATCGGTGGCCTTTGGCCTGGCGGCGGCTGGCATCGGCTCTGACACCGGCGGGTCGGTGCGCATCCCTGCTGCCTGGAACGATCTGGTGGGGCTCAAGACCACGTCGGGCCGGATCACCCTGGAGGGCGTGGTGCCGCTGTGCCTGAAGTTCGACACCGTCGGCCCGCTGGCCCGCTCGGTGGAGGATGCCGGACTGCTGCTGGGCGTCCTGGAAGGCACTGCGGGGCCCGATCTGCGCAAACCCGCGGCTCTGAAAGGGCGCCGCTTTGCCGACCTGCAGAATGTCGTGCAGGATGACCTCGACCCGAAAATCGCGGCGGCCTACCGGGAAACTCTGGCAAAGCTGAAGGAGGCCGGCGCGCTGATCGTGCCGCTGGAAGTGCCGGAGCTGGAGGAGGCGATGGGCCTCAGCCCGGTTCTTTACACCACCGAAGCCTATGGGCTGTGGAAAGACGTGATCGAGGCCGCGCCGCAGCTGATGTATGCGGAAATCCTGGAGCGTTTCCGCACCGGCGCACAGTTCAGCGGTCCGGATTACGTGGCGGCCTGGGCCAAGCTGGAACAGTGCCGCATGGCCTGGGATCAGGCCGTGGCAGGGTTTGACGCAGTGCTCAGCCCGGCCTCACCGAATTTGCCGCCCAACCTGGAGCGGCTGCAAAGCGACCATGACTATTACGTGCAGTCCAACCTGCTGGCTCTGCGCAACACGCGGGTCGGCAACCTCATGGGCGTTTGCGCGCTGTCGCTGCCCACAGGCACGCCCAGTTGCGGGCTGCAAGTGCTGGGACAGCCGGACTGCGAGGAGGCGCTGCTGCGCACCGGCGCCGCGATCGAGGCCGCCTTGGCCTGAAAGACACATTCGGCCCATCGGCCGCATCACCGGGTGGACGCACCCGCCCGCCATCTGTAACCTGAGGCGCAAACGGGGCGCCAATGATCCCGTGACCGAGGCACAAGACATGGATTTTCCTGAGCGGTTTTCGAACCTGCCAGCCTATGCGTTTCCGCGCCTGAGGGCGCTTCTGGACCATCACACTCCCGGCGGGGATGTGGTGCATATGACCATTGGCGAGCCGAAACATGCGTTCCCGGCCTGGGTCTCTGATGTCATCGCCGAGAATGCGGCCGGGTTTAACCAGTATCCGGACAACGACGGCACGCCGGAACTGCGCGGCGCCATCGCCGATTGGATCAGCCGCCGCTATGGCGTGACCGCGAACCCGGAAACGCAGATCATGGCGCTGAACGGCACCCGCGAGGGGCTGTATAACGCCGCGATGGCGCTGTGCCCGGAGCAGAAGAACGGCAAGACGCCCGTCGTGCTGATCCCGAACCCGTTTTACCAGGTCTATATGGTGGCGACGATCTCCGTCGGCGCAGAGCCTGTTTTCGTGCCCGCGACCGCGGCCACCGGCCATCTGCCGGACTACGAAAACCTGCCCGAGGATGTGCTGAACCGCACCGCGGTGGCCTATATCTGCTCACCCGCCAACCCGCAGGGCGCTGTGGCGTCGCGCGATTACTGGACCCGGCTGATTCAGCTGGCCGAAAAATACGATTTCCGCATCTTCGCGGACGAATGCTATTCCGAAATCTACCGCGACGAGGCCCCCGCGGGGGCGCTGACTGCCGCGCAGGAACTGGGCGCCGATCCGGAACGGGTGGTGCTGTTCAACTCACTGTCTAAACGGTCGAACCTGCCGGGCCTGCGCTCCGGGCTGATTGCAGGCGGGGCGGAGACCATCAAGCGGGTGAAGCAGTTGCGCGCCTATTCCGGGGCTCCGCTGCCGGGGCCCTTGCAAGCTGCTGCGGCCAGGGTCTGGGCGGACGAGGCGCATGTGGCGGAGAACCGGGCGCTTTATCAGGAAAAATACAAGATCGCCGATGAGGTGTTCGACGGTCTCAACGGCTATATGGCGCCTGAAGCAGGCTTCTTTCTGTGGCTTCCGGTGGACGACGGCGAAAAGGCCGCGCTGAAGCTGTGGACGGAAACCGGCGTGCGGGTGCTGCCCGGTGCCTATCTGGCGCAGGGCGAACCTGGGCAGAACCCGGGCGAGAGCTACATCAGGGTGGCGCTTGTCGCCCCCGCCGAGGACACCCGCAAGGCGCTGAGCACGCTGCGCGGCTGTCTTTACTGAACACCGCTGCGCGGCGCCTGCCGGGGCCGCACAGCCAAGACCAATAAACGACAGGCGCGTGACCCTGCGGTGAACAGCGGGGCACAGGCACAAGAAACGGAACTGAGGTAGGCATGGCATTTCAAACCCGCAGCCGCGATCCGCTGCTCGACAGCAACATGCAGGCGGCCATTGAAAAGCGCGGCAAGGAACTGATCGGGATAGCCCTGATTCTGGGGGGGCTGATGGTTGCGGCCATGCTCGGCTCCTACACGCCGGAGGATCCGAACTGGACCGTGTCCACCGACGCGCCGGTGCAGAACTGGCTGGGCCGGCCGGGGGCCTCTGTCTCCTTCATTCTGATCACCCTGTTCGGCAAGGCGAGCTGGGCGCTGCCGCTGTTCCTGTCCACCTGGGGGCTGCGCTTTGTGCTGCACCGGGGCGAGGACCGGGTGGTCTGGCCGCTGCTGTTGTCGGTGCCGTGGCTGCTGGTTGTGGCGCTGCATATGGAAACCCTCAATGCAAGCTCCGCCTGGCAGCAGAATTACGATTTCGGCCTCGGCGGCATGGTCGGCTATACCTTCCTGGGCGCGCTTCTGGCGCTGCTGCCGGTCAGCCTGCATTTCATGGTCAAGATCATGTCGCTGCTGAGCGCGGCAGGTATGCTGGCGCTGGGCTGCGCCGTGCTCGGCTTCACCTGGCCCGAGGTGAAGAAGGGCCTGCACAAGGTCACGGTCGGGCTGATCCTGGGCTATGGCGCGGTTGCCGCGCTGCTGGGCCGCGGGGCCTCCAGCGGGCTGCAGGCCGCGATGACCTACCGCAAGGACCGGGCCGGGCGCGCGCATTCCGCTGCGGATGATGCCGCCGCCTATGACGGCGCGGACCAAGACCCCGAGATGTTCGAGGATTACCCCGAGGATCCCTATGGCGATTACATCGCCGAGGCTGCCCCGGCCGCGCCGGAAGCCCCGGCCAAGGGCGGGCTGCTGTCCCGCGTTCCGTCGCTGATACGCCGCGCCGCGCCTGCGCCGGCCGCCGCAAATGCCTATGCGGCGGCGCTGGAGGAAACCGATGGCGCAGAAGTTTTGGCAGACGGCGAGGCTGGCGAGGACCGGATTTCCCAGAAGATCGCCAACGCCGTCCGCATCCGCCGCGCCGCCAACGTGCCGCCGGAACACGACCCGAACCTGCCCCTGACCAAAGGCCGCGGCACGCGCCCTGCGCCGCTGATCTTCAACCCGGCAGCCGCCCCGGGCGGTCTGCCGCCGGAGCCGCCGCTGACCGCAGCGATGGTCCCGGTGCCGCCGCTGCCGGAAGAGCCGGTCCTGGCCTGGCAGGCGCCGGAAGACGACGCCGCGTTCCCCGAAGCCCCGATTGCAGATCTGCATGATGATACCGATGACGCGGACTTTGCCGCTGAGTCCGGGATGCTGACCCCGGACCACGTGCCGTTTGAGGCGCTGCCGGACCAAGCCGCGTCTGCTGTGCCGCCCGCGCCCGCCCCGGAAAAGCCAAAGACGGCAGGACCGCGCCTGACGGTCGATCTGCCGGTGGCAGAGCCGCGCAAGGCTGTCGTGGAACAGCCGGTGCGCAAGACCGTGCAGCCCTCGGCGCGCGCCAAGGCGGAGGCCCAGCCCAATCTGGCCTTTGACGACAGCGGCAGCGATTTCGAGCTGCCGCCGCTGAGCCTGCTGACCAACCCGGTCGGCATCGAGCGCCACCATCTCAGCGATGAGGCGCTGGAAGAAAACGCCCGGATGCTGGAAACGGTGCTGGACGATTATGGCGTCAAGGGCGAGATCGTCTCGGTCCGCCCCGGCCCGGTGGTGACAATGTACGAGCTGGAGCCGGCCCCGGGCCTCAAGGCCTCCCGCGTGATCGGCCTGGCAGATGACATCGCGCGCTCGATGTCGGCGTTGTCGGCGCGGGTTTCAACGGTGCCGGGCCGCACCGTGATCGGCATCGAACTGCCGAACGAGAAGCGCGAGAAAGTGGTGCTGCGCGAAATCCTGTCGTCCCGCGACTTCGGCGACGGCAACCATGCGCTGCCGCTGGCGCTGGGCAAGGATATCGGCGGCGACGCCATGGTCGCAAATCTCGCCAAGATGCCCCACCTGCTGATCGCGGGCACCACCGGCTCCGGCAAGTCGGTGGCGATCAACACCATGATCCTGTCG
Organism: Leisingera daeponensis DSM 23529; assembly: GCF_000473145.1. NCBI lineage: Bacteria > Pseudomonadati > Pseudomonadota > Alphaproteobacteria > Rhodobacterales > Roseobacteraceae > Leisingera > Leisingera daeponensis. Next base: position 3,114,512 of record NZ_KI421500.1, read on the forward strand.
CTGCTGTACAAGCTGACCCCGGATGAATGCCGCCTGATCATGATCGACCCCAAGATGCTGGAACTGTCGGTCTATGACGGTATCCCGCATCTGCTGTCGCCCGTTGTGACCGACCCGAAGAAGGCGGTTGTGGCCCTGAAATGGGTGGTGGGCGAGATGGAAGACCGCTACCGCAAGATGTCCAAGATGGGCGTGCGCAACATCGCGGGCTACAATGGCCGGGTGAAGGATGCACTGGCCAAGGGCGAGATGTTCTCGCGCACGGTGCAGACCGGATTTGATGACGACACCGGCGAGCCGGTGTTCGAGACCGAGCAATTCGCCCCCGAGGCGCTGCCCTATATCGTTGTCATCGTCGACGAGATGGCCGACCTGATGATGGTCGCGGGCAAGGAGATCGAAGCCTGCATCCAGCGTCTGGCGCAGATGGCGCGGGCGAGCGGGATCCACCTGATCATGGCGACCCAGCGTCCCTCGGTCGATGTGATCACCGGTACCATCAAGGCCAACTTCCCGACCCGGATTTCCTTCCAGGTGACCTCCAAGATCGACAGCCGGACCATCCTGGGCGAAATGGGCGCCGAGCAGCTCCTGGGCATGGGCGACATGCTCTATATGGCGGGCGGCGCCAAGATCACCCGCTGCCACGGGCCCTTCGTGTCGGACGAGGAAGTCGAGGAGGTGGTCAACCACCTCAAGCAGTTCGGACCGCCGGACTATGTCGGAAGCGTGCTGGACGGCCCGGATGACGACAAGGCCGACAATATCGACGCGGTGCTCGGGCTGAATACCGGCGGCAACACCGACACCGAGGACGCGCTCTATGACACGGCGGTTGCCATCGTGATCAAGGACCGCAAGTGCTCGACCTCTTACATCCAGCGCAAGCTGGCAATCGGCTACAACAAGGCGGCGCGGCTGGTGGAGCAGATGGAGGAAGAGGGCGTCGTCTCCTCCGCGAACCATGTCGGCAAGCGGGAAATTCTGGTTCCCGAACAGTAAGCTGACAAAAATCTGCCGATGCCGGATTCGCGAGGGTCCGGCATCTTCACATCTGCAATGCCGCACCTATGTTGGACTCATGAAACGGATTGCACTTGCCATTGCGCTGACCCTCGCCGCGCCGGCGTCCTGGGCGGCAGAGAAATTGAGCCTGAACGAGATTTCCCGTTATCTGAACGGGATCTCCACGGCGTCATCCCCCTTTACCCAAATCAACGATGACGGCAGCCTGTCGACCGGCAAGCTGTACATGCACCGGCCGGGCCGGATGCGGTTTGAATATGACGGCAAGGGCGGCGGCACGGTTGTGGCCGGCGGCGGGGCGGTGGTGATCCACGACCCCAAGTCGAACCAGCCGCCAGAGACCTATCCGCTGAAACGGACGCCGCTGTCGATCATCCTCGACCGCCGGGTGGACTTGGGCCGCGCCAATATGGTGGTGGGGCACAGCTTTGACGGCACCTCGACCATCGTGCGGGCGCAGGATCCGGAGCACCCGGATTACGGCAGTATCGAGATGATGTTCACCGGTGATCCGGTGGAACTGCGCAAATGGGTGATCCATGACAGCGCAGGCGGCAAGACGACCGTGATCCTGGGCGCGATGAAAACCGGCCAGAAGCTGTCCTCCAGCCTGTTTACCACCAGCGGCAGATCCCGATAAGGCACGATCCTCAGCGCAACAGCGGCTCCCGCGCCCGCGGCTGCTCCGGCTTTGCCGGAACCGCCTGGCGGCCTTGGGCCTGGCGCCGGGCTGGCGCCCGGCGCGCCACCGCGTTTTTCCGGCTGTAACGGGGCAATCTGCACGGCAGCGCACCGCGCTTCAGCGCGGTGCCCGGCCCAACGGCTGAGAGGCTTTCGCCAGAAAGCCTCCGAAGCGGGCGGGAGTGCCCCGCCTGATGTGCCTCAGCGGAACTTGCGGCAGGTGGCGAGCTGTGCCTGATAGGTCTGGGCACGGGTCTCCACCTGTCCGGCAACGCGCATCAGCCAGGACTTGGAGCGGTAGCTGCCGCGGGCATAGCCGTAGTGGCCTTCGTGATAGGCCAGGTACTGGTTGCGCGCGTCATACAGCGGGATGCCGTTTTTCTCGTAGCTCTTGCGCATGTACCAGCCCATGAAATCGGTGGCATCGCTGATGCGGTCGCGCTTGGCCCGGCGGCGTCCGGTGTCGCGGCGGTAATCGTCCCAGGTGCCGTCCAGGGCCTGGCTGTAGCCATAGGCGCTGGATTGCCGCCCGACCGGGATCACGCCCAGCAGGAACTGGTGCGGTGTGCGGGCATCGCCGCGGAACCCGCTCTCGTGATAGATGGTGGCCATCTGCACATGCACCGGCACGCCCCAGCGGCGCTGGGTGGCGCGGAATGCTTTCAGGTATTCAGGACGCTGCTGGATGATGCTGCACGCGTTGTCCAGGTCGCGCGGCGGCGCTTTGTGCCCCCCTCCGCATGACGCAACCGCCATCAGGAGAACAAGGGCGCTCAGGAATCTGCTCATTGCCTCAGCCCATTTTTGTATTGGCTATGTTTTCGGCAACTCTAGCGGATTGCGGCGGGTGTGAAAATCAAATTTCCAGCACCTGGCTCAGCAACAGCGGCAGCAGCAGCGCCGACATCAGGGTCGAGACCACAACAAGACCCGCCACGGCGCTGGAATCGGCTTCGAATTTCTCCGCCAGCAGATAGGCGGTGACGGCGACCGGGGTGGCCAGTTGCAGGATCAGCACGCCAGAAGCAGCCGGGTCCAGACCGAAAGCCGCCGCCAGCCCCCAGCCTGCGGCGGCGCTCACCAGAAACTTCACCAGCGACAGCGCAACCGCCTTGCCGGTTTCCCCCGGTGTCAGCCGGGCGACTGCGGTGCCCAGCGTAATCAGCATCAGCGGCACCGCCATCTGCCCGGCCAGCTCCAGCGCGTTGGTCAGAAAGCGCGGCGTGTGCCAGTCCTGCCACAGAAACAGCGCCCCCAGCAGCGTGGCCCAGACCATCGGCTCCCGGATGGCCTTGCTGCCCGCGCTGTGCCCGGCCACCAGGTAGATGCCATAGGTGAAGGACAGGACGGCAGACACCGCAAGCATGACGACGGCATAGCCAAGCCCGGCCTCGCCAAAGGCAAACATCGCCAGCGGGATGCCCAGGTTGCCGGTGTTACCGAAGATGAACGGCGCCAGATAGGTCCGCCGCTCCAGCCCGCTGAAGCGGCAAAGGATTTCACCCGCCGCCGCCATCACCGCATGGCCTGCCAGCGCGGCCAGCACAAAAGTCCCCAGCGCGCCCTTGTCCAGGCTGGTGTTCATCAGCGCGGTGAAGATCAGGCAGGGCACCGCCAGCGTCATCGCCAGCCGGGTGACAAACTGGGTCCGGAACTCAAACCCGAGCTTTACCCAGACGAACCCGGCAGAGGCGAGGAGGAACACCGGAGCGGTGATTTCGAGCACTGTCAAAGCCAGGTTCACAATCTGTTTCCCCGAAAATTTGCGTCAAGAGTTGGACAATTGCTGCGCGCGCGCGCTATTTACAAAGAACGGGGGCTAACATGACCATGTTGAGAACACGAGCGAAATACAACCTTGGGCAGGTCGTCCGCCACCGGAAGCACCCCTTCCGCGGGGTGGTTTTCGACGTCGATCCGGAATTCTCCAACACCGAAGAATGGTACGAAGCAATTCCCGAAGACAGCCGTCCGGTGAAGGATCAGCCCTTCTATCATCTGCTGGCGGAGAATGACCAAAGCTACTACGTGGCCTATGTCTCGGAGCAGAACCTGGTGGCGGATTATTCCGGCGAGCCGGTCGGCCACCCGGACGTGCCGGAGATGTTCGGCACTTTCGATGGCGGCGCCTATGCGCTGCATTACCAGCTGAACTGAGGGCCGCACCTGCCGGGCCGCTGCCCGGAACTGCGGCAGATCTGCCCGTCAATACCCCAGCGCACAGCCGTCCTTGCGCGGATCGCTGGCGCCTTCCAGAACGCCTGAGGCATGGATCCTGATGGCCTGCGCCCCACCCAGAGGTGTGTCCGGGACCTCTATGCGGTGCCCCAGGTCCGCAAGGGCCTGATGAACCGGTGCCGCATATCCGCGCTCGACCTTCAGGACGCCGCCGTCTGCAAAGATGCGCGGGGCGTCTATGGCGGATTGCAGATCCATGCCGAAATCCAAGAGGTTCGAGACAAGCCGGGCATGACCCGCGGGCTGGTAACCGCCGCCCATCACGCCAAAGGGCATGATCACCTCTCCGTCCTGTTGCAGCATGGCGGGGATGATCGTGTGCATCGGCCGTTTGCCGGGGCCAAACTCGTTCGGGTGGCCTTCCTCCAGAGAAAACCCCGCGCCGCGGTTCTGCAGCAGGATGCCGAACTTTTCCGACGCGATGCCGGACCCGAAGCCGTGGAAAATAGAATAGATCAGCGACACTGCCATCCGGTCCTTGTCCACCACGGTGATATAGACCGTATCCTTGTGCACAGCCTCGCTCAGCGGCGCGGCGGCGGGCATGGCGCGTTTGGGATCGATCAGCGCGGCAAGGCTGGCAGCGGTTTCCGGGGCCAGCATATGCGCCAGACGCGAGGTGTGGTCAGGATCGGCCAGAAACCGGTTGCGCGCATCATAGGCGAGCTTGGCGGCCTCGGCCTCGATATGCGCGCGTTCGGCCCCGAAAGGCTCCATCCCCGCAAGGTCAAAGTGCTTGAGGATATTCAGCAGCAGGATCGCCGTGGCGCCCTGGCCGTTGGGCGGATGCTCGGCCAGTTCGCGTGCCTTGTAACGGCCGGTTACCGGCTGTGTTGCAAAACTGGTTGCGGCGGCAAAATCTTCCAGCTTGTGAACGCCGCCTGCTGCGGCCAGCGCCTGGACCATATCCTCGGCCACTTCGCCAGTATAAAACGCATCCCGCCCGTGCTTGGCGATGCGGCGCAGCACCTCGGCCTGACCGGGCGCGCGGAACACCTCACCGCTGCGCAGGGGCTGCCCGTCCCGCAGGTAGTGGCGCCGGGCCGCGCCTTGCAGGGTGGCGGCGCCATTCTTCCAATCGAAAGCCGTGCGCGGAGCCACCGGCACGCCTTCGTCGGCATAATCTATCGCGGGCTGAAGCAGCGTATCGAGCCCCAGCCGGCCCTCGCGTTCGGCAAGGCGGCAGAAGGCGTCGATTGCGCAAGGGATGGTAACAGACTCGGGGCTGCCCAGCGGCACTGCGTCCAAACCCCGTGCCCGCATGGCCCCGGCACTGGCAGCCGCCGGCGCGCAGCCGGACCCGTTCAGCGCCTGAACCCCGCGGCCCGGGCGCGAATACAGCACAAAGCAGTCGCCGCCGATCCCGGTCATCTGCGGCTCGCAAATGCCCAGCAGCACAGCCCCGGCCAGCGCCGCATCCATCGCATTTCCGCCGCGCTTGAGGATATCCACCGCGACGCCGGCCGCCAGCGGGTGCGACGTCGCGCACAGGCCGTTGCCTGCGAAAACGGCTGAGCGCCCGGGAAGATGAAAGTCGCGCATGCTCCGGCTCCTTGCTGCTGCCGGACAGAGCCTAGGCAGGCGGTGCGGGAAGGCAATAAGATTTCCTTCCCGGTGCAGCGGGACGGAACGTTACGGGTCAAAAAACGGGAGCGCAGACTGAAAGAAATATCCCCGGTGCCGTGCACTGGTGGGGGCTAGGATACGCGGCACCAGGGGAAGCTCGTTTCAGCTACAGGTAAGGTTTCGCATATGTATTGGGCTGCGGTTGGCCGGGAATGCGGCGCCGGTGTGGCGGAGCGTTAAAAATGCAGCTAACCGGCGGGCTGCCTGCGGACAGGTGCAGGATCCGGGTCAGGAGTTCGCAGAAGGGCTGGTGACCTGGATTTCAAAGCAGAGCGACAGGTTATTGTTTCCCTCCGAGCGCTCATACTGGACCTGGCTTGCCAGCTCCCGGATCAGGAACCAGCCAAAGCCGCCTTCGGGCAGGCTGTCGGCGGGTCCGCTGACGTCGGCGGGCTTGCCCTCGGGCAGCTCGCCCTTGGGGAACGGGCTGCCGGCATCCTGAATGCTGATCCACAGACGTTCCGGGAACAGCTCCCCCCTGATCCGGACATCGCCGGGGGGGCTGCCTTCATAGGCATGTTCGACCACGTTGTTCACGGCTTCGGTCAGGGCAATTTGCACCTCGTCCACGCGGGCCCCCGGAACCCCCAGGGACCGCAGTTTGCTGACCACGGACTGAATCCCCTGGCGGGCATCCAGGTTTGTGGCTGTGAACGAGCAGGCAAAGGTTTTTACCATCAATTTCTCGCTTTGCGCCGCCAGCGCATCGTCTTCAGGAATTTGCGTTAGCAGGCGCGGTTGCTTCGCTCAGCGAACCGTAAAGGTCGAAAACCGTGTCCATCCGGGTCAGCCGGAAAACCTTCTCCACCATCGGGGTCAGCCCGGCGAGGTCCAGCTTGCGGCTGCCGCCCAGCTGCTTCATGGCAGCCACAATCGCGCCAAGCCCGCTGGAATCGATGAACTGGACTTCGGACAGGTCCAGAATCACGCGGCTGGCTCCGCTGTCGGTCTCCGTCCGCATGTCTTCTTTGAATTGGATAGCCATGGCGGCGTCAATACGTTCGGCATTGACTTTGACGATCTGGACATCGTCCGTCATGGTGGTCGTCAGGCTCATTTCTTCCCCCGGGATGTAACGTTATTCGGATGCACTCTAGACCGCAAAGCTTACTTTTCTGTAGGTATAATTTCGACGATTGGAGGAAAATTGCATGAAAGATGTTGTTATCGCCGGAGCAGCCCGGACGCCGATGGGCGGGTTTCAGGGGATGTACGACGGGGTGACGGCTTCGGAGCTTGGCGGCGCGGCCATCCGGGCGGCCCTCGAAGGGGCCGGCGCTGCCACTGTCGATGAAGTGCTGATGGGCTGTGTTCTGCCCGCAGGCCAGGGCCAGGCGCCGGCGCGCCAGGCCGGGTTTGCGGCGGGACTGGGCGAAGAGGTGCCAGCCACCACCCTCAACAAAATGTGCGGCTCCGGCATGAAGGCGGCGATGATCGCCTTTGACCAGATTGCGCTGGGCCACGCCGACACGATGATCGCCGGCGGCATGGAGAGCATGACCAATGCCCCCTATATCCTGCCGAAAATGCGCGGCGGCGCCCGCATCGGCCACGGCCAGGTGATCGACCACATGTTCCTGGACGGGCTGGAAGATGCCTATGACAAGGGCCGCCTGATGGGCACCTTCGCCGAGGACTGCGCCGAAAAGTACCAGTTCACCCGCGAAGCCCAGGACGAATACGCGCTGAAATCGCTGTCCAACGCGCTGGAAGCGCAGGCGAGCGGCGCCTTCGACGGCGAAATCGCCGCCGTGACCGTGAAAACCCGCAAGGGCGAGGTGGTGACGGATGCGGATGAGCAGCCGAAATCGGCGCGCCCGGAAAAGATCCCGACGCTGAAACCCGCGTTCCGCAAGGACGGCACCGTGACCGCCGCCAATGCCTCCTCCATTTCGGATGGTGCCGCGGCGCTGGTGCTGGCCTCCGCTGAGGCTGCCGAGGCCCAGGGCCTGAAGGTCCGCGCCCGTATCCTGGGCCACGCCAGCCATGCGCAGGCGCCGGGCTGGTTCACCACCGCGCCGGTTCCGGCCGCGCAGAAGCTGCTGAAATCCATCGGCTGGAAGGTCGAGGACGTCGATCTGTGGGAGGTCAACGAGGCCTTTGCCGTTGTGCCGATGGCCTTCATGCACGAAATGGGCATCTCCCGCGACAAGGTGAATGTGAACGGCGGCGCCTGCGCGCTGGGCCATCCGATCGGCGCCTCCGGCGCGCGGATCATGGTGACCCTGCTGAACGCATTGGAAAAGCGCGGCCTCAAGCGCGGCGTGGCCGCCATCTGCATCGGCGGCGGCGAAGGCACCGCGATTGCGATCGAGCGGGTGTGATCTTCACCTTTGCAAAATACTCTCGGGGGTGAATTGACCGCGAGGTCAAGAGGGGGCAGACAGCCCCCTCTGCTGCGTTGAAGGAGAGCAAGCCCATGCGGGCCGATTACGAAACCCTGGCCAAGACAATTGCGTCGCTGACCGAAGGCGAAACGGATGAAGTGGCGCTGATGGCCACCGTCGTCTGCGAGGTGCATCACGCTGACAGCCGGTTCGACTGGACCGGCTTTTACCGCGTTGCGGCACCGGAGCTGTTGAAGATCGGCCCCTATCAGGGCGGTCATGGCTGCCTGCAGATCCCGTTCTCCCGCGGCGTTTGCGGTGCGGCTGCGCGCAGCGGCGAGGTGCAGCTGGTGCCCGATGTGGACGCCTTTCCCGGCCATATCGCCTGTGCCTCTTCCACCCGGTCGGAATTGGTGCTGCCGGTCTGGAACGGCGCCGGGGAGCTGATCGGGGTGTTCGACATCGACAGCGACCAGCCCGATGCCTTCACCCAGGAAGACGCGGACCAGCTGGCCGCAATCCTGCGGCAGGTGTTCGGCCGCAGCTGATTCGGGTGCAGGGGCTTTGCCCCTCGGCCTGGCGGCCTCACCCCAGAGTATTTCTTGAAAGATGAAAGAGCCCGGCGCCTTGTTGCGCCGGGCTTTTTTCAAGGGAGAAGCCTCCCGTGAAAAAATGCTTGGAAATTTCACAGACTCAGGTCATCGTGAAAATAGAATGGAATTTTTCACGAGCGGGGAGAGCGGCCGTGAACGACCAGACCCGGGCAGCAGCGACACTGGGGGCCGATATCCGGGCCTTGCGCAAGGCGCGCGGGCTGACGCTGACGGATGTGGCCGCGGTGCTGAACCGGTCCGTCGGCTGGCTGAGCCAGGTTGAACGCGACATGTCCGAGCCTTCGATCTCCGACCTGCGGCAGATTGCCGAGGCGCTGGGGGTGCCGATGTCGATGCTGTTTGCCCACTCCGGCGCCCCGGCGCATGAGCATGGGTACATCGTGCGTGCGGGCTCCCGCCGTCCGATGGGCTCGGGCGAGGAGGGGCTGATCGAGGAACTCTTGTCCCCCGACCTGACCGACGATTTCGAGATGGTGCATTCCACCTTCCGGCCCAAGTCGCGGATGCAGACACCGGCCAACCGGCCCACGCAGGAGGTCGGCTACATGATCGCGGGCAGGCTGGACCTGCTGATCGGCGGCCGCAGCTTTACTGTCGGTCCCGGCGACAGCTTCCGGATCCGGCATGAGCCTTATCAATGGTCGAACCCCTATGACGAGCCCGCCGTGGCGGTCTGGGTGATCGCACCGCCGGTTTACTAGGAGGAAGACGATGATCAAGGGATCCTGCCTGTGCGGCGACATCCGGTTTGAGACCGCGGCCCGGCCGCAGGGCGCCTCGATGTGCCATTGCAGCCAGTGCCGCAAACAATCCGGCGGCATCTGGGCCTCTGCGCAAGTGCGCGACGCGGATCTCGCCATCACCGGACCGGTGAGCTGGTTTGCGGCAACGCCGAAGGCCAGGCGCGGAAGCTGCCCGCGCTGCGGCTCTTTCCTGTTCTGGAAGGGGACGGGGGAAGACACCACCAGTTTCGCCTTGGGCGCTGTCGACGGGGCCACCGGCCTCAGCATCGAAAAGCACATCTTTACCGCCTCCAAGGGCGATTACTACGACATCGCGGACGGCGTGCCGCAAAAGGACTGACATCAGGGAGCAATCATGTCCGATTTTCCATCCAAGGCCCGCGTGGTCATCATCGGCGGCGGTGTCGTCGGCTGTTCGGCACTCTATCACCTGGCCAAAAAGGGCTGGACCGACTGTGTGCTCCTGGAAAAGAACGAGCTGACGGCAGGCTCCACCTGGCACGCCGCGGGCAACGTCCCCACGTTCTCGACCTCCTGGTCGATCATGAACATGCAGCGGTATTCGACCGAACTCTACGCCCGTCTCGGCGAGGAAGTCGATTATCCGATGAATTACCACCAGACCGGTTCGATCCGTCTGGCCCACACCAAGGAACGGATGCAGGAGTTCGAGCGCGCCTGCTCGATGGGCCGCTACCAGGGCATCGGGATGGAGATCTGGACGCCTGAGCAGGCCAAGGAGCGCTATCCGTTCCTGGAAACCCACGATCTGAAGGGGGTGCTGTGGGATCCGTCTGATGGCGACATCGACCCGGCGCAGGTGACACAGGCGCTGGCCAAGGGTGCCCGCGACATGGGCGCGAGGATCATCCGTTTCTGCCCGGCAACCGGTGTCACCCAGAAGGAGGACAAGACCTGGATCGTGCACACCGGGAAGGGTGATATCGCCTGTGACTATGTGGTGAACGCCGCCGGTTATTATGCCCAGCGTGTCGGGGAGTGGTTCAAGCCCTATGGCGGCCGCACCGTGCCGATGATGGTGATGAGCCACCAGTATCTGCTGACCGAGCAGATCCCCGAGATCGAAGAGCACACCAAGAAGACCGGCAAGAAGCTTCCGCTGATCCGCGACGTGGACGTGTCCTATTACCTGCGGCAGGAGAAGAACGGCTACAACCTCGGCCCGTACGAGCCGAATTGCAAAGGCCATTGGATGTCTGAGGACGACCGGATGCCGGACGATTTTTCGTTCCAGCTGTGGTCGGACGATCTGGACCGGATCGAGGATATCGTGACCGACGCGATGGAGCGGGTGCCGCTGATGGCGTCCTCCGGCGTCTCCAGCGTGATCAATGGCCCGATCCCCTATGCCCCCGACGGGCTGCCGCTGCTCGGCCCGATGCCGGGTGTGGACAACGCGTTCGAGGCCTGCGTGTTTACCTTCGGCATTGCCCAGGGCGGCGGTGCCGGCAAGGTGCTGGCGGAATGGATCGCAGATGGCCAGACCGAATGGGACATGTGGGCGGTCGATCCGCGCCGCTACACCGACTATACCGACCAGGACTACTGCAACAAGAAAGGCATGGAGGTTTACGGCAACGAATACGCCATGCACTTCCCGCACCACGAATGGCCCGCTGCGCGGGACAAGAAGGTGAGCCAGGTTCACGCCAGGATCAAGGAACTGGGCGGCCAGATGGGCGCCTACAACGGCTGGGAGCGCGCCAACTGGTTTGCGAAGGACGGTGACGACACCTCCGAGGAAGCGACCCAGACCTGGGGCCGCTCCGGTCCGTGGCAGCAGCGGATCAAGGAGGAATGCGAAGCGGTCCGCGACGGTGTTGGCGTTCTGGACCTGCCGGGCTTCTCCCGCTTCAACCTGGAGGGCGAAGGCGCAGCCGGGTTTCTGCGCGGCATGATCACCGGCGGTCTGCCCAAGGCGGGCCGGATGAACCTGGTCTATTTCTCGGACAATCGCGGCCGCATCCTGACCGAGATGTCCTGCATCCGTCACGGCGAGGATCACTTCACCCTGATCACCGCAGGGTCGGCCCAGTGGCATGACTTCGAGATCCTGAAAAAGGCGCTGCCCGAGGGTCTGACCCTGACCGACCGCACCACCGGATTTGCAACCATGATCGTCACTGGCCCGAAATCGCGGGAGCTGCTGGCGGGCATCTCTGATGCCGATCTGTCGCTGGGCTGGCTGACCCATCAGGAAGCCGCCGTCGCGGGTAAGCCCGCCTTCCTGGCGCGGGTGTCCTTTGCGGGCGAGCTGGGCTGGGAGGTCCATTGCGCCAACGCGCATCAGCCGGAGATTTACGAGGCCCTGCTGGCGGGCGGCGCCAAGCCGTTTGGCATGTACGCGCTGAACTCCCTGCGCATCGAAAAGGGCTACCGCACCTGGAAGGGCGACCTGTCCACCGACTACTCGCTGCTCGAAGGCGGGCTGGAGCGGTTCGTCAAGCTGGACAAACCGCAGGATTTCCCGGGCAAGGCCGCGATCCAGGCCGAAAAGCAGCGCGGGGTGAAGAAATCCTTTGTCACCCTGATTGTCGACGCGGGCGAGGCGGATGCGCCCTACATGTCCTGCATCTGGAAGGACGGGGAGATTGTGGGCGAAACCACCTCCGGGGACTGGGGCTACCGTGTGAATGCCTCCATCGCGCTGGGCATGGTGCGCGCCGATCTGGCGGTGCCGGGAACCGGGCTGGAGGTCGAGATCTACGGCGAGAAATACCGTGCGGTTGTTCAGAAGGACGAACCGCTGTGGGACCCTGCGAACGCGCGCCTGCGCGCCTGATCTAAGGGCACCAGCCCGGGCCGCGATCTGCCCGGGCTGGTGCCGCATTGCAAGACAGCCCGCGCCGCCGGACCGGTTTCTGTATCCTGGCGGCGTTTGGCACCGGTAATAAGGACGGTTCGGTATGGCTGAAATCACGCTTCTGGACGGCTCGATCGGGCAGGAGGTTGTCAAACGCTCCGGCGACCGGGCAACGCCCTTGTGGTCCACTTCGGTGATGATCGAACGGCCGGATGTGGTGGGCGGGGTTCATGCCAGCTATTTCGCGGCCGGGGCCACGATTGCCACGATGAACACCTATGCCGTGCTGCGCGACCGTCTCAGGCGCGCCGGTATCGAGAACCATTTTGAAGAGCTGCTGGAGAAAGCCGCGGCACAGGCGACGGCTGCCCGGGATGCGCATGGCTCGGGGCGCATCGCTGCTGCGCTGGGGCCGCTGATTGCCTCCTACCGCCCGGACATCTGCCCGCCGCATGGGGAGGCCGCACCTGTTTACGCAGAAATCGTTCAGTTGCTGGAGCCGCAGGCAGACCTGTTCCTGATCGAAACCGTTTCTTCCGTTGAGCAGGCCAAAGGCGCGCTGCTGGGCTGCGCGGGCACCGGCAAGCCGGTTTGGCTGGCCGCATCCGTGCAGGACGGCGACGGCACCCTTCTGCGGTCCGGAGAGCCGCTGGCAGCGCTTGCGCCGCTGGCCGGGGAGTTCCAGCCCGATGCGGTCCTGCTCAACTGTTCGCGGCCTGAGGTTATTGGCAGCGGGCTGGACATCATCAAAGGCTTCGGCAAGCCGTTTGGGGCCTATGCCAACGGCTTCACCCGGATCTCCGAGGACTTCCTGAAGGATGCGCCGACCGTGGACGCGCTGGAGCAGCGCCGGGATCTGGGGCCCGAAGCTTATGCGGCCTTTGCGATGGGCTGGGTCGCCCAGGGTGCCACCATCGTTGGCGGCTGCTGCGAAATCGGCCCGGATCACATTGCCGAACTGGCCCGCCAGCTGCGTGCGGCCGGGCATCGGATCGTCTGACATCTTCTGCCCAGGGGAGGGGGGATTGGCATGGCAACTCCGCAAAAACCCAAAGCCGCGGATCCGGCCCGGGTCTGGACCATCGACATCATCGTGGCCGAAGGCTTTGTCCTGGTCGAAATGGCGGCAATACTTGAGGTGCTCAGGATCGCCAACCGGGTGCTTGCCCAGCCGCCGTTCAGATGGAAAGTGCGCTCGCTGCAGGGCGGCCGCGTCGGCTGCCGCGCGGGCCTTAGCCTCGATACCGAACCTTTTGCGGCCAAGCCGGACGCCGATTTCGCCTTCTTCCTTGGCAACTCCGACCCGGATCATCCGGGCCTCAGCCTGGGCCGGGTGATCTCCAGCTATACCTGCCGCGGCATCAAGATCTACCTGCTGGCCGAGGCTGCGGCGCGGTATATCCGCGACCAGGGCGGCGCATCCGGGCGGCTCACCACCCATTGGGAAAACTCCGCTTTGCTGCGCGAACGGATGGGGCTGAATGATTCCAGCCACGCGCTGGCCAGCGAGGACGGGCTGGTGGTGACCTGCGCCGGCATGGGATCGACCGTGGATATCATCCTGGCGCTGGTCGGGCGGCTCACCTCCGCCGCCGCCCAGATGACCGTGGGCAACATCATGCTGCATGAACAGGTGCGCGATTTCTCCTCGCTGCAGCCCTTTGCCGGCGCCAGGCCGACGATCACCGGCGACAGCGACCTGGACCACTGCATCCGCATCATGCAGGACAATATCGAAGAACCGGTGCCAATCAGCGATATCGTCGATGAGCTGGGCATCTCCACCCGCTCGCTGGAGCGCAAATTCAGGACGTTCCTCGGCACCACCCCCAACGGTTTCTACCGCGAAATGCGCCTGTCCAAGGCCAACAACCTCCTGCTCAACACCACCATGAGCGTGCGCGAAATCGGCCTCGCCTGCGGTTTTCCGAACGGGTTTTCCAGCCTCTACAAAAGCTTCTTCGGCATCACCCCCTTTGCCTTGCGCAAGCGCCGCAGGCTGGGGGAGGACGGATCGGAAAATATCCTGAAGGCCGGAGAATAGCACCGGGAGTCTGACGTTTTTGATGCATTTTGCGCCGCCTGTCCGTGATAAATCGGCCAGAGACTGATTGTGGAGCGATGACATGAGCGATCTTCCCAACAAGGCCCGCGTGGTCATCATCGGCGGCGGCGTGATCGGCTGCTCGGTGGCTTATCACCTGACCAAGCTCGGCTGGAAAGATGTGGTGCTGCTGGAGCGCAAGCAGCTGACCTCCGGCACCACATGGCATGCCGCGGGCCTGATCGGCCAGCTGCGCGCGTCCTCCAACATGACCAAGCTCGCCCGCTATTCGGCAGAGCTGTACCTGGGGCTTGAGGCGGAAACCGGCGTCGCCACCGGCATGCGCCAGGTGGGGTCGGTGTCGGCGGCTCTGACCCATGAGCGGCTTGAGGAGCTCTACCGCAACGCCGCCATGGCGCGCGCCTTTGGCGTGCCGGTGGAGGAGCTGTCGCCCAAGGAAGTGAAGGAGCGCTACGAGCACATCAATCTGGACGGCGTGACCGGCGGCGTCTGGCTGCCGACCGACGGGCAGGCGGATCCGGCCAACATCGCATTGGCCCTGGCCAAGGGCGCCCGCCAGCGCGGCGCGCTGGTCAAGGAGCGCATCAAGGTCACCGGCATCGCCAAACAGGGCCGCCGCGTCACCGGTGTGGACTGGGTCAGCGACGATGGCGGAGCGCAGGGCCATATCGAATGCGACATGGTGGTGAACTGCGCCGGCATGTGGGGGCATGAGGTCGGCCGCATGGCAGGCGTCAACGTGCCGCTGCACGCTTGCGAACACTTCTACATCGTGACCGAAGGCATCGAAGGTTTGACGCAGATGCCGGTGCTGCGGGTGCCGGATGAATGCGCTTACTACAAGGAAGACGCGGGCAAGATCCTCTTGGGCGCGTTTGAACCGAACGCCAAACCCTGGGCGATGAACGGCATCCCGGACAGTTTTGAATTCGACCAGCTGCCCGAGGACTTTGACCACTTCGAGCCGATCCTGGAAGCCGCCTGCAACCGGATGCCGATGCTGGCGGAGGCGGGCATTCACACCTTCTTCAACGGCCCGGAATCTTTCACGCCGGATGATGCCTACCACCTAGGCCTGGCGCCGGAGATGGACAATTTCTGGGTTGCCGCAGGCTTCAACTCGATCGGCATCCAGTCCGCAGGCGGTGCCGGCATGGCGCTGGCGCAGTGGATGGAAGACGGCCAGAAGCCGTTTGACCTCGGCGATGTGGACATCTCCCGGATGCACCCGTTCCAGGGCAACAAGCATTACCTGTTCGAGCGCTCGAAAGAGACGCTGGGCCTGCTTTACGCCGACCACTTCCCCTACCGCCAGAAGGCGACCGCCCGCGGCGTGCGCCGCACCCCGTTCCACTATCATCTGAAAGAACAGGGCGCCGTCTTCGGCGAGATCGGCGGCTGGGAGCGCGCCAACTGGTTCGCAAACGCGGGCCAGGAGCGGCAATACCAGTACAGCTGGAAGCGCCAGAACTGGTTCGAGAACTCTGCCGCCGAACACCGCGCCGTGCGGGAGAATGTCGGCATGTACGACATGTCCTCCTTCGGCAAGATCCGCGTCGAAGGCCCGGATGCGGAGAAGTTCCTGAACTACATCTGCGGCGCCAATGTCTCGGTCCCCGCGGGCAAGATCGTCTACACCCAGTTCCTGAACCCGCGCGGCAGCATCGAGGCGGATGTGACCGTCACCCGCCTGTCTGAGACCGCATATCTGGTGGTGACCCCGGCTGTGACCCGCCTCGCTGACCAGACCTGGATGATGCGCAACAAGGGCGGTTTCAACGTCGTGCTCACCGATGTGACCGCAGGCGAGGGTGTGTTGGCCGTGATGGGGCCGAACGCGCGCAAGCTGTTGCAGAAAGTCTCGCCCAATGATTTCTCCAACGAAGCGAACCCCTTTGGCACCGCGCAGGAGATTGAGCTGGGTATGGGCCTCGCCCGCGTCCACCGGGTGACTTATGTGGGGGAACTGGGCTGGGAGATCTACATCCCGGCTGAGATGTCCGGCCACGCGTTCGAAACCCTCTGGGAGGCCGGCCAGGACATGGGGCTGAAGCTCTGCGGGATGCACATGATGGACAGCTGCCGGATCGAGAAGGGCTTCCGCCACTTCGGCCACGACATCACTTGCGAGGACAATGTGATCGACGCGGGCCTGGGCTTTGCGGTCGCCACCGGCAAGGATGACTTCATCGGCAAGGCGGCGGTGCTGGAGCGCAAGGAAACCGGCCCCAAGGCCCGCATGGTTCAGTTCAAGCTGACCGACCCCGAGCCGCTCTTGTTTCACAACGAACCGATCATCCGCGACGGCAAATACGTGGGCTACCTCAGCTCCGGCAACTACGGCCACACGCTGGGCGCTGCGATCGGCATGGGCTATGTCCCGTGCGAGGGCGAAAGCGCAGCGGACGTGCTGGGCTCGACCTACGAAATAGATGTCTGCGGCGTGAGGGTGGCGGCCGAGGCCGCGCTGAAACCGATGTACGATCCGAAATCGGAGCGGGTGAAGGCCTAGAGCTCTCCGGCGGTTTCACCAGCGTCTGCTACGCCCCGGTCCCAGCGCCGGGGCGTTTTTTGCGGCTGCCTCACGGGAACCTGGCGGGTTCCGCTGCAACGCTTTCCGGGGTTTCGCCGTCTGGCCGTCCGCCGCCTCTTGACCCCGCCGGAAATCCCTTGGAGAAATCCATAAAAAGCCTTGTACGGCAGGGGTAAACAGGTAGGTTGCTTGTCCCGGCCGTTGACACGGGCCTGACGAAGAGGATTTGGGATATGAAGATCAGCATCGAACGCGGCACGCTTCTCAAGGCTGTGGCCCAGGCGCAGTCTGTGGTCGAGCGCCGCAACACCATTCCGATTCTGGCGAATGTGCTGATCGAAGCCGAGGGCGACAGCGTCCAGTTCCGCGCCACCGACCTGGACATCGAGGTGGTCGACAAGGCCCCCGCCCAGGTGGAACGCGCCGGCGCCACCACCGTCGCCGCGACCACCCTGCACGAGATTGTCCGCAAGCTGCCCGACGGCGCGCTGGTCACCCTGACGGCTGATGCTGCAACCGGGCGTCTGGCGGTTGAGGCCGGGCGCTCCAACTTCTCGCTGGCGACCCTGCCGCGGGAGGATTTCCCGGTGATGGCATCGTCCGAATACCACTCGAATTTCGCCGCCAAGGCCGCAGTGCTGCGCCGCCTGTTCGACAAGTCGAAATTCGCAATCTCCACCGAAGAGACCCGCTATTACCTGAACGGCGTCTACCTGCATGTTGCCAATGGCGCCGAAGGCGGCAAGGCGTTGCGCGCCGTGGCCACCGACGGCCACCGCCTGGCCCGCATCGACGCGGAGCTGCCGCTGGGCGCCGAGGACATGCCCGGCGTGATCGTGCCGCGCAAGACCGTGGGCGAGCTGCGCAAGCTGCTGGACGAGGATGACATGGACATCGCGGTGTCTGTCTCGGAAACCAAGGTGCGCTTTGCGACCCCGAACATCACCCTGACCTCCAAGGTGATCGACGGCACCTTCCCGGATTACACCCGCGTGATCCCGGCCGGCAACACCCGCCGCCTGGAGGTGGATGCAGCCGAGTTTGCCCAGGCGGTGGACCGGGTTGCCACCGTCTCCTCCGAACGCTCCCGCGCGGTGAAGCTGCAGCTGGAAGAGGACCGGCTGATCCTGTCGGTCAACGCGCCCGACAGCGGTGCCGCCGAGGAAGAGCTGGCGGTCGCCTACAATGACGAGCGGCTGGAGATCGGCTTTAACGCCAAGTACCTGCTGGAGATTGCCAACCAGGTGGACCGCGAAAACGCCGTGTTCATGTTCAACTCCTCCGGCGATCCGACCCTGATGCGCGAAGGCAACGACGAAAGCGCCGTTTACGTCGTCATGCCGATGCGGGTCTGAAGCGCCTGACGGCGCTGCCTCCCCTCTCGGCGGCAAAGCCGCCTGCCGGGCAGCGGGACGCGAGTATTTTTGAAAGATGAAAAGGGAGCGCGCCGCGTGCTGGCCCTGACTGCCTTGACCCTGTCCCATTTCCGCTCGCATTTGCGGGCGGAATTGCGTTTTGACGGGCGTCCGGTTGCGATTTACGGAAACAACGGCGCGGGCAAGACCAACATCCTGGAAGCGGTGTCGCTGTTTTCCCCCGGCCGCGGCTTGCGCCGGGCCAGCGCGGCAGAGATGGCGCGCCAGCCCGAAGCGCTGGGCTGGAAGCTGAAAGGTGAGCTGCGGGCACCCAGACAGGCCTATGAAGTGGAAACCTGGTCCGAGGGCGGCGCGGCCCGGCAGGTGAAGATCGACAACAAATCCGCCAGCCAGCTGGCGCTGGGGCAGGTGGCGCGGGTGGTCTGGCTGATCCCGGCGATGGACCGGCTGTGGATCGAGGCGGCCGAAGGGCGGCGGCGGTTCCTGGACCGGATCGCGCTCAGTTTCGAGCCGGGCCATGCCGAGGCGTCGCTGGTCTATGAAAAGGCGATGCGCGAGCGCAACCGGCTGCTGAAGGAGCAAGTGCGCGATGCCGCCTGGTACCGCGTGCTGGAGGACCGCATGGCCGCCGCGGGCCACCGGATCCATGCCGCGCGGGTGCAGGCGGTGGAACTGCTGCAGCAGGCGCAGGCGGAGGCGGAAACCGCTTTTCCCGCGGCTGAGCTGGAATTGCTGCAGTCCGAGGGCAGCATGCCGTCCTCCGAGACCGATTTCAAAGAGGCGCTGGAGGAAAGCCGGTTCCGCGATCTGGCGGCGGGCCGCACCCTGGTGGGGCCGCACCGGACCGACCTGCTCGGCACCTACCGGGCCAAGGGCATCCCGGCCAAGGACTGTTCCACGGGTGAGCAGAAGGCGCTGCTGGTATCGCTGATCCTAGCCAACGCCCGTGCCCTGGCGCAGCGCGAGGGGGCGCCGCCGATCCTGCTGCTGGATGAGGTGGCGGCGCATCTGGACGCGGGCCGCCGGGCCGCGCTTTATGACGAGATCTGCGCGCTTGGCACCCAGGCCTGGATGACCGGCACCGGGCCGGAGCTGTTCGCCGAACTGGAAGGCCGCGCGCAGGTGCTGGAAGTCTCGGACCGCGGCGGCACCTCGGAGGTATTGCAGAAATGACCGTCACAGCTTGGGATCTGACGCTTTATGCCGGCGCGCTGCTGATCCTGTTTCTGACCCCGGGTCCGGTCTGGCTGGCGCTGGTGGCGCGCTCGGTTTCGGGCGGGTTCCAGGCGGCCTGGCCGCTGGCGCTGGGGGTGGCCTGCGGCGATATCCTGTGGCCGCTGATCGCGGTGGCAGGCATGTCCTGGGTGGTGTCGGAATTCACCGGCATCATGACCGTGCTGCGCTGGGTGGCCTGCCTGATGTTCCTTGGCATGGGCTATCTGCTGATCCGCCATGCAGGCGACGCGGTGGAAGAAAACCGGGCGCTCACCCGGCCCGGTGTCTGGGCCGGATTCATGGCGGGGATTGCCGCGATCCTGGGCAATCCCAAGGCGATCCTGTTCTACATGGGGGTGCTGCCGGGGTTCTTTGACCTGTCGGGCACCTCCTGGCCGGATGTGGCCGCGATCGTGACCCTGTCCTTCTTGATCCCGCTGATCGGCAACCTGGCGCTGGCGGGCATGGTGCACCGGGTGCGGCGCGCGGTGACCTCCCCGCGGATCCGGCGGCGCATCAACCTGGTGTCGGGCGGGCTGCTGATCGCGGTGGGGCTGGTGATTCCCTTCACCTGAGCGCTGCCTCTAGCCGGGCGGCAGCAGCCAGGCCCGCAGATAGGGGGCGAGCGCATCCGCAGGTGACGCGCCGTTTTCGTGTTCGGCGCAGAACCACACTCCCAGCACATGGTTGAGAAAACCCTGGATGCCTTCTGCCAGCAGGCCGGGCGGCTGGTCCTGGCGGGCCTTGCCCGTAGCCTGAAGGGTTTGCAGCCAGCCTGTCAGCAAGGCAACCTGGCGGATGAAGCTGGCCGCCACCACTTCGTCCGGTTCCGCTGCCGTGGTGCCTGAATAGCGCAGCAGAAGGTCAAAGATCACCCGGTCCTGCGCCACATAGTCCAGATGCGGCGCCAGCCGGGCGGTCAGGGCGGCAACGTCTTCGGGGGTGCCTTCATCCTCCATCCGGTTCAGCAGGCGGGTCACCTCTTCCCCGATCAGGACCGCCAGCAGCCCGTCCTTGTCCTTGAAGTGGGAAAACAGGGTGCCCTTGGCCACGCCGGCACGGGCGACCACATCCTCCACCCGCAATCCGCTGTAGCCCTGCTCCTCCACGATGGCGGACGCCACATCCAGCAGTTTTGCCCGGGTTTCCAGCCGCCGTTTCTGCGGTGCGCGTGTCATGTCTCAGCCTCACGATTCCGTTATTGACCGCGGTCATTTTTATAATTGACCATGGTCAGTTTTTGTTTAATAAAGTGACCATGGTCAACTTAACTTGTGGAGCCCGATATGTCTGCCCGGAAAATCATGATCCTGAACGGCCACCCCGGCCAAACCTCGCTGTCAAAATCCCTGTGCGCCGCCTATCAGGCCGCGGCTGAGGCAAACGGCCATCAGGTGCGCAGCCATGACATCTCGCAGATGCAGTTCGATATGGATTACGGGCAGAGCGGGTACAAAAACCCCAAACCCCTGGAGCCGGATCTGGCCGCCTTTCTGGAAGACCTGGAGTGGGCGGAGCATGTGGTGATGGCCGCGCCGCTGTGGTGGGGGGCGGTGCCGGCCAAGCTGAAGGCGGTGTTTGACCGGGCCTTGCTGCCGGGCCGCGCATTTGACACCCGCAACGTCAATTTCATGGGCCTGCCGGCACCGATGCTGACCGGCAAGACCGCCCGTGTGCTGCTGACATCCGACACGCCTTCGCTGTGGCTGCGGCTGTTCTACGGCAACGCGGTGAAGAAATTCATCAGCCGCCAGATTCTTGGCTTTGTCGGCATCAAACCCACGCGGTTCACCACGTTTGCGCCGGCCACGGACGCGCCGCAGGCCAAGGTCGGAACCTGGCTGAGAACGGCAAGCGGGCTGGGGGCCAAAGCGGCTTGATTCTGCCAAGAAAAAAGGGGGCTTGCGCGTGACATTCCCGGTCAGACTTCGTATAAAATCCCGAAGCTAAGACAGGAAGATGTGAATGTCCGGAAACGAGCAGGCCCCCGCAGAATATGGCGCGGATTCCATCAAGGTTCTCAAAGGGTTGGAGGCAGTTCGCAAGCGCCCTGGCATGTACATCGGGGACACGGATGACGGCTCGGGCCTGCATCACATGGTGTATGAGGTCGTGGACAACGGCATCGACGAGGCGCTGGCAGGCCACGCCGACCATGTGACCGTGAAAATTCACGCCGATTCCAGCGTCTCCGTCAGCGACAACGGGCGCGGGATTCCGGTGGGCATCCACGAGGAGGAAGGCGTCTCCGCTGCCGAGGTCATCATGACCCAGCTGCACGCCGGCGGTAAGTTCGACAGCAATTCCTACAAGGTGTCCGGCGGTCTGCACGGGGTGGGCGTCTCCGTGGTGAACGCGCTGTCCGACTGGCTGGAGCTGCGCATCTGGCGCGACGGCAAGGAACACATTGCCCGGTTCGAGCGCGGCGATACCGTCAAGCATCTGGAAGTGGTCGGCGATTGCGGCGACCGGACCGGCACCGAGGTCCGGTTCATGGCGTCGACCGATACATTCTCGAATCTGGAGTACTCGTTCGAGACGCTGGAAAAACGCCTGCGTGAGCTGGCCTTCCTGAATTCCGGTGTGCGGATCATTCTGGAGGACGAACGTCCGGCGGAGAAAATCACGGCCGAACTCTACTACGAAGGCGGTGTCAGGGAGTTCGTCAAATACCTTGACCGGCACAAGACCCCGGTGATGGACGCTCCGGTATACATCGTGGGGGAAAAGGACGACATCGGCGTCGAGATCGCGATGTGGTGGAACGACAGCTATCATGAGACGGTGCTGCCCTTCACCAACAACATTCCGCAGCGCGATGGCGGCACCCATGTGGCGGGCTTCCGCGGTGCGCTGACCCGGACCATCAACAACTACGCGCAGAGTTCGGGCATCGCCAAGAAGGAGAAGGTCTCCTTCACCGGTGACGACGCCCGCGAAGGGCTGACCTGTGTTCTGTCGGTCAAGGTGCCGGATCCGAAATTCTCCAGCCAGACCAAGGACAAGCTGGTCTCCTCCGAGGTGCGCCCGGTGGTGGAGAGCCTGATGGGCGAAAAGCTGGCCGAATGGTTCGAGGAGAACCCCAACCAGGCCAAGCAGATCGTCGGCAAGATCGTCGAAGCCGCTCTGGCGCGCGAGGCCGCGCGCAAGGCGCGCGAGCTGACCCGCCGCAAGACCGCGATGGACGTGAACTACCTGGCGGGCAAGCTGAAGGACTGTTCCGAGAAAGACCCCTCCAAGACCGAAGTTTTCCTGGTCGAGGGCGACTCGGCCGGCGGCTCCGCCCAGACGGGCCGGGACCGGATGACGCAGGCGATTCTGCCCCTGCGCGGCAAGATCCTCAACGTGGAACGGGCGCGCTTCGACCGGATGCTGTCGAGCCAGGAGATCGGCAACCTAGTGATGGCGCTGGGCACCGGCATCGGCCGGGATGAGTTCGACATCTCCAAGCTGCGCTACCACAAGATCGTCATCATGACCGACGCCGACGTCGACGGCGCCCACATCCGCACGCTGCTGCTGACCTTCTTCTACCGCCAGATGCCGGAGCTGATCGAGGGCGGATACCTCTATATTGCGCAGCCGCCGCTTTATAAGGTCGCGCGCGGCAAGTCGGAGGTCTACCTCAAGGATCAGGCGGCGCTGGATGACTATCTGATCAACCAGGGCGTCGATGGCGCGTTGCTGAAACTGGGCGACGGCTCCGAGATTGCCGGCGCCGACCTCACCCGCGTGGTGGATGAGGCGCGCCAGCTCAAGCGCGTGCTGGATGCCTTCCCGACCCATTACCCGCGCCACATTCTGGAGCAGGCCGCGGTGGCCGGTGCCTTTGTGCCTGGGGCAGTGGACTCAGACCTGCAGGGGGTTGCCGACAAGGTGGCGACCCGCCTTGACGCCATCGCGCTGGAATACGAGCGCGGCTGGCAGGGCCGGATCACCCAGGACCACGGCATCCGCCTGGCCCGCATCCTGCGCGGGGTGGAGGAAGTGCGCACCCTGGACGGCCCGATGCTGCGCTCCGGCGAGGCGCGCAAGACCGGCAGCTTCACCAAGAGCCTGCAGGAAATCTATGGCGCCACCGCCCAGCTGGTGCGCCGCGACCGCAGCCAGCTCATCCACGGTCCGCTGGGCCTGCTGCAGGCGATTCTGGAGGAGGGCGAGAAGGGCCTGACCCTTCAGCGCTACAAGGGCCTGGGGGAAATGAACCCGGACCAGCTGTGGGAAACCACTCTGGACCCGGACGCCCGCACGCTGCTGCAGGTGCGCGTCGACGATATGGTCGAGGCGGATGACCTGTTCACCAAGCTGATGGGAGATGTGGTGGAACCCCGCCGGGAATTCATCCAGAAAAACGCCCTCAGCGTCGAAAATCTGGACTTCTAAGACCCTGTAGGTGTGCGGATATTTCTTCGCGGCGCGCATATTTTTTCGCGCCGCGGACGTGCTCCTTGAAGATTAGATCGCGCATTTTCAATTGTTAGGTAAATTGGGCGTCGCGGAACGCGTCGACCTGTCTGAGTTAGGCTTCTTGCAAGCGACAGAGCGATTGCTTCGGCGTCGATGCCATATCTCAACGCAGAGGCGCGTTGCCTATCAATCGAACTCCGGTAGGGGGGTAAGAGGCCGAGCCGCCGCTTTAGATGGCCATGGTTGAGGATCGGTTGAAAAAGGCCAGGCGGCATTGCAGCCTGGCGTCTGTAGACGGTCTGCGAACCGGGCATGAGTGGCAGTCGCTAAAGTTACTTGGGGGTTATGCAAAACACTACGCCACATATCTTGGTCGTTGATGACCATAGCGAGATTCGGAATGCAGTTACCCGGTATCTCGAAAAGAATGGTCTGCGAACATCGGTCGCGAAGGATGCAAGAGAAATGGATGCTGTCTTGGCATCCAGCAACATTGATCTTGTGGTATTGGATGTGATGATGCCTGGCGAGGACGGTCTTTCTGCGTGCAAACGGCTGTCTCATGTTGGCGATGTTCCGGTTCTGTTGCTGACGGCTCTCGGCGAGGACATTGACCGGATTGTCGGCCTGGAAACCGGCGCGGATGACTATCTAGCCAAACCGTTCAATCCGCGCGAATTGCTGGCGCGCATTCGAGCCATTCTGCGCAGAACATCCGGCACGGCGTCTCCGGCGGGCAGGCTTGCCGGAAAGCGCATCCGGTTCGCGCAATGGATTCTGGACACCGACCGGCGCGTGATCGTGGATAGCGACGGTCGAGAAACCAGTCTGACCAGCGCTGATTTCAAGCTTCTTGTCGTGATGTTGGAGCGGTCTCGAATGGTGTTGAGCCGCGAGCAACTCATGGAATTGACATCTGGCCGGGCAGCGGCTCCGCTAGACAGGACAATCGATAACCAGATCAGTCGCCTAAGGCGCAAGATTGAGCAGGACCTTCTGCGCCCGTGCCTCATCACGACCTATCGAAACGGGGGGTATTGCCTCGCAGCAGATGTAGAGGTTTTGGACAAGTGAGGTTTGCACCACAGAGCCTTCGGTTGCAAATCGTCGGGCTGGTCTTGGTGGCACTTGTGATTGCACAAGCCATTACGCTTGTTCTGCTGGAAGACCAAAGAAACCTTGCTGTGCGAGCAGCAATTGGCGACGAGGCTACCGGCAGGGCAGTGAATGTCGTGAGGCTGATAGAAAAAGCACCGGAAAGCCTGCGCGGGCAGATTGTAAACGCGGCTAATTCTCCCTTGGTGCAATTCGAGATTGGCACCATTCCTGTAGTCGACCATGCATCTCATGATGCGAAAGGGGCCACCGAAGCAAGGGTACGTGCCCTGCTTGACGAAGATTTCAGCCGTGAAGTACGGGCTGAATTACACGAGATAGACAGTTCAGCGCTGCCGTTCACCTATCTTGAGCCAAAGATGGCGGAACAGCACAGGGAAATGATGCGCGGTCAATTGCTTGCGGTCGAAATGCAGCTTTCGATTGCTCTTTCAGGAGGTGACTGGCTTAACGTCTCGACACGGTTTGAACGGCCTCCTTTTCAATGGCCGCAATTTGCTGCTCTATCTTTCGGGTTAAGCGCGGGTTTCATACTGCTCGCACTGTTCTGGTACTTCCTCGCGCGGGTCACGGGGCCCTTGCGGCTATTGGCGGATGCTGCCGAGAAGCTTGGTCCGGAACAATGCGGACCCGTGCTTCCCACAGCAGGACCGCGCGAGGTAAGGGAGTTAATCCAAGCCTTTAATCGAATGCAGAACCGGATTGTCAGGCTAGTAGCGGAACGGACCCGCATGCTTGCGGCGATGGGGCATGACCTGCGCTCACCGCTCACAGCAATGCGTGTACGGAGTGAGATGGTCGAGGATGAAGAGACCCGCGATAGCCTCATAGCTTCAATTGAGGAAATGCAGCATATGGTCGAGGAAACGTTGTCCTTTGCGCGTGGATTGGCGGATGCCGAACCACGGCAAGACGTTGATTTAGGAACGTTTCTCGAAGCTCTGCGCGAGAGTATGCCGGAAGGTTTCACCTTGGCCCAAGGAGATTGTGTGCAGGTACGGGTTCGCCCGAATGCAATGCGGCGTGCCTTGCGAAATGTGATCGAAAATGCCCAGCGATACAGCGGAGGCGCAGAGGTCAGCTACGCAGCAGTGGCCGAAACCGTCATCATCCGGGTCTGCGACCGAGGGCCCGGCATTCCTGAATCTGAGTTGGAGCGCGTGTTCGATCCATTCATGCGTCTGGAGGCTTCGCGCTCGCGCGATACCGGCGGACACGGACTGGGCCTGTCAATCGCGCGCAGCATTTTGCGTGGGCATGGCGGTGACATTGTGCTGAGCAATCGCTCAAGCGGGGGGCTTTGTGCTAGCCTGATGCTGCCACTGGGAGCATGAATTCGAATTCAGGTCTTTGGTCTTTGGCCGGTGTTTTCTTGGGCTTCAGGCTTGGATGTGTGACAGGATTTTCCGGTCACCCTATGCAATACGAAATGCAGGCCAAGGCAAACGGCAAGCGGTAATATGATCCAAAGATTGCCTGATAGTGATGTCAGGCCAGTCCCAAAGATCATTGCAATTGCCACTGGCGCAACGAATACCAAGCAACACAACACAATCCCCCATCTGGCTAGCCACGGAGCACTATCGTCGCGGGGTGCAGGTTGCTGTTCCATATGATGAACCCTTCCTTTCGATTCCGCCGACTTCACTCGCATGTTCCCGCGGGGGCAGGTCAAGGATACATATCGATACAAAACCAAACTTGCTGCCGGATTGATCTTCCAGCACTGAAATGAAGCCCGCCGGTACACGGCAATAACGCAACTCAGTGGCTTCATCAGGACAACTGAAACAAATGAGCAAGTTTAGTCTGGTGACTTTCGCAGTGGTTTTGGCAGCTGTTCTCTTTCTTGTTTGGACTAGCCTTGAGACCGGGGGGCAACCGAAATCGCTGACACCGCTGGATGTAACTGGGCTGGAAAAGCCATCCGCCATTGCTGAAGTTACCTTGCCCGCTCAACTGTCTGAAAACGCCCAAATTGGAGAGCGGGTTTTCGAGGCGAAATGTGCGGTGTGTCACGGCCGGAATGCAGCTGGTCAGAACGGTGTGGCACCGCCCTTGGTGCATTCGATCTACCGCCCTGGCCACCACGCCGACGCGGCCTTTCTGATTGCCGCCCGGAATGGGGTGAGGGCGCATCATTGGAAGTTCGGAAATATGCCACCGGTTGAGGGGGTCACCGATGGAGAAGTGCGTTTAGTCACCCAGTATATCCGCGAATTGCAACGGGCTAACGGGATCGATTGATGCCCACCCAAGTGAGCCGGGCATCCCAAGACAGAATGGCAAGAACATGTTGAGCAGACGTTCCTTTCTATCGGCATCGGGCGGCACGGTCGCTCTGATGGCGTTGCCCGCAACGGCGATACGCGCCGAGGCTGCGGTGGCCAAGCTGATTGCGCGGGAGAATGCGGTGCAATTGCTGCCTTCGAGCTATCCGGAAACAACGGTTTGGGGTTATGGCGGTCAAGCACCGGGGGCGGAGATTAGGGTACTTCAGGGTGACCGGATCCAGCGCCAGTTCGTCAACCAATTGCCGAAGGCCAGCTCAGTCCACTGGCACGGGCTGCGTGCGGAAAACGCTATGGACGGTGTATCGGGCCTGACACAGGACGCTGTCCTTCCGGGTGAGAACTTCGAATATGATCTGCTGGCAGAAGACGCCGGAACCTTCTGGTATCACTCGCACAACCGCTCGGCCGAGCAGGTGGCGCGCGGGCTTCACGGTCCGCTGATCGTCGACGAACCGGCGCCGCCGGACGTGGATCGCGATGTGACGCTGATGTTGGACGACTGGCGGATCGACCCCGAGACCGGCCAAATCACCCTGGACTTCGATGCCCCGCATGATCTGTCGCATGGCGGGCGCCTGGGCAATTTCATCTCGACCAATGGCGAGGCCGCATATCAGCTCCCGGTCAAGCGGAACGAGCGGCTGCGCCTGCGCATCGTGAACGCGGCCAATGCCCGGCTGTTCACGCTTGGCCTCCAGGGGCTTGACGGTTGGCTGATGGCCTATGACGGGATGCCGGTACCAAGCCCCGAGCCGGTGCCGGAGACGCTCACCCTGGGTCCCGGTCAGCGGGTGGATTTATTCGTGGATGTCATCGCAGAAGAGGGCGAGGAGGCATTGCTGGGGCGCATTGACCAGAGCAAAGGTTACGTTCAGGCGTCCTTTCCGGTCTCGGGCAGCGCCAGCGCCAATCGCCGCCCCGCGCCCGCGCCGCTGCCGCCCAACCGGGCACCGGACCTGACCGGTCTGGCCGATGCCGCGATCCTGCGGCTGGAGATGAGCGGCGGTGCCATGGGCGGCATGCGCGAGGCCATCTGGAAAGGTTCCAGCCGCAACGCGGGCGAACTGATGGAGAACGGGCAATTCTGGGCTTTTAACGGGCTTGTAGGAATGACCGAGACACCGCTGGCACGCCTGTCGCTTGGCCAGGTCGCGCGCATGACCGTGGTCAACGGAACCGTCTTTCCTCATGCGATGCACCTGCACGGGATGCACTTCCGGGTGCTCGCCAAGGACGGCACCCCCGGACCGTTGCGGGACACGCTGTTGACCCTGCGTGGGGAAAGCCATGAGATTGTCTTTGCCGCCGACAACCCGGGCCGCTGGGCCTTTCATTGCCACATGCTCAGCCACGCGGCATCTGGCATGATGACCTGGATCGAGGTGACGAGATGAAACCCATCTATCTTGTCAGCTCTGCCGTTGCGATCATTGCTGATGGCGCGGTGATCTATGCCGCGCGCGCAACGGCTTCGCCCGTACCGGGAGGCGCGTCCTCAACTGCGTGCGCAGCGAGCGACGCCAGGCTTGCATAAGGAGAGGCGCTCTATGAGGAAAGCTGCGCCCGTTGCCACGGCAGACCGTTCGAAGGGCAGCCGAATTGGAACGAACCGTGTGCAGATGGGCGCCTGCCGGCGCCGCCGGCTGCGATGGGGGTAGAGCTGGAAAGCGATATGCCCGCGTTCGCCGAACAGCTTTCCGACAACCAGATCCGGTCGAGACCGGACTACATCGACTCGACCCGGCCAGCGCGCGTCCGTGCTGCCCAGGCCGGGCGGACGCGCGCCGACGAGGAGGCAAAAAACCAATGACACGAACCAAGACGATAGTCCTCTGGGCCAGCCTTTCTGCGATGCCCTTGATCGCCCAGGCAAATGAACGCAGCGCTGACGAGATCAAGGCGCTGGTTTATGAGGCGATCCTGGAGCGCCCTGAGATCATCCTGCAAGCGGTCGAACAACTGCAACAGGCTGAAGAGGCAGAGCAAGCCGCATCGGCACGTGCGGCCCTGACCGAAAGCCGCAACAATCTGTTTAATGATCCCAACGCGCCGGTTCTGGGTAATCCAGAGGGTGATGTGACCGTTGTAGAGTTCTTTGACTACAACTGCCCGTATTGCCGCCGCGCCATGGCCGAGGTTCAGGGGCTGCTTGATGCCGATCAGAATGTTCGGCTGGTCTACCGCGAATGGCCGATCCTGGGAGAAGGATCCGATTTCGCAGCCCGCGCCGCGTTGGCGGCGCGCCAGCAAGGTAAATACGAGGCGTTGCACTGGGCGCTGATGGGAATGTCTGGCAAGGCGAACGAGATCAGCGTTTTGCGGATCGCGCGCGAAGTCGGGCTTGATATCGATCAGCTGAAACGCGACATGGAGGCCCCCGAGGTCGCTGCCCATATCGCGCAGTCCATGGCGCTTGCGCAGAAGCTTGGGTTCAATGGCACCCCGTCATTTGTCATCGAGGACGCTTTGGTGCCCGGTTTCGTCGAGCAGTCGCAACTGCAGTCAGTGGTTGATAGCGCACGCGGCGCTGCGAGCGATTAACTCGTCCCCGAGACAGCGCCGCCTCTTTCACTTCCATCATCCACGCCCTCGTCCGGGGCCTTCATTTGAGAGGCGTGCCCTGAATTGTAACGATCTGTCGCAGCACTCAGGCTTGGTTACATCCCGATACAAATCTCTTTCTCGTCACGCTGGTACGGTCTGAGGTCACTCCCGATATCTGACAGTACCGGCGATCTGCTGCCGCCCGTTCAACCTTCAACCATAGGTGCCAAGTTGCAGAGCAGACATGTGCAGAGACTATTCCCCAGCCGTCTGGTGACGGTCGCACTACTTGTTGCTTTGGGGGGTGTGCTCGCGGTGGGACTGTCCGGCGGATGGATCGGACTCGATCAGCGGAATATCGCGCTCTTGCTGGAACGGGCGGGACCTTTGGGACCCATCGCAATTGTCGCGCTGATGACGCTCGCGGTGGTAATCAGTCCTTTGCCTTCGGCCCCGATCGCGATCGCCGCTGGCGCGGCTTATGGCCATGTGCTGGGTACCGGGCTGGTGCTGGCCGGGGCACTGGCTGGCGCCGTGATCGCCTTTGCTCTGGCGCGGTTTCTGGGGAGAGAATTCGTGGTGCGATGGGTCGGCTCCGCGCCAGATGCGGGCCTGCTCGGCTCGCAGAACTTTTTGACCTGGGCTGTTTTCGTAAGCCGCTTGATGCCCTTCGTGTCGTTCGACCTTGTCAGCTATGCCGCCGGGTTGTCGGCGCTCCGGCCCTGGAGGTTCGTGCTGGCAACTTTGGCCGGGATCGTGCCTGCCAGTTTCGGGCTGGCCCATTTGGGCAGTGCGCTGAGCCAGCCCGCTTCCGGCAGCGTGATCTTACCCGTTCTGGCGCTTGGCCTTTTGACAGGTGCGCCTTTGATCTTTGCCGCTTGGCGATCTCGGCGCTCGCCCGGTCCAGCCGGTGCAGACAGCTCACCTACCCAATAAACAAGATGTCAAAGAGGCTCTGATGATGCTCATTCTCTATACCCTGCTGCTGTCTCCGCTCGTTGGGCTGGGACTGCGCCACGTGGTGCGGCGGAAGCTGATCCGTATCGAAAATCCAACATGGAACGGAACCAGGTCATGAACCGGTCCCGCATACTTCCGGCGTTTGGTTTGACCAGCGCATTGATGACAGCATGGGCCGCGCAGGCTGACACCGTCTATATCCCCGAGGGCAGCGCAGATTCTGTCCTGATGGTCGACAGCAAGACCGGAAAGCCGATCAGGCGGATCGTTGGTGTCGAGGCGGTGCATGGACTGGCGGGCGCTGCGGGTACTCCATATCTGGTGGCGGGCAGCTATTCCGAGATCGACCCGGAAAACACTTCCCAGACATCCAAGCCCGAAGGTGTCAGTCAGGCCGACCACAACGCCCACCATAGCAAGCCCGCCAAGGCCGTGATGCCGAAAGGCCAGGGGGTGAGCCTCTTGTCCGTACTGGACGCCGAAACCGGCGAGGTGGTTCGCCGGATCGAAGTGCCGGGCGCGGTGCACCACACCGCTGTATCGCCCGATGGCCGCTGGGCCATGGCGACCCATCCAGGCAGTGGCGGCGTTTCAGTGATTGACTTGTCCACCCTGGAATATTCCGGCTTCATCACAACCGGACCAATGCCGAACTACGTGTCTTTCAGTCCCGATAGCAGTCGCGCCTATGTAAGCAACTCCGGAAACGGGACTCTGAGTGAACTGGATATCGAAAAGCGCATCCTGACGCGTAATTTGCTGGCGGGCGAAGGCCCCGAGCATTTTGCTCTGTCCAGCGATGGTACAACCGCTTTTGTTGCTGATGCGGAGGCGGGTACGGTACTGCGGCTGGACATAGCTTCGGCTGCAGTGGTTGCGACTTACGAGTTCGGAGCAGAGTTGCATGGGCTCGACGTGTCCGATCGTGAAGAAACCCTGTTTGTCGCGGTCAAGGGTGCCGGTCAGCTGGCCGCGGTCGACCTGTCCTCGGGCGCGATCCGGCTGCAGCAGCTTCCCCCGGCGCCCTATCACCTGACTGTGGCCGATGGCGGCGAAACGATTTTTGTCAGCAGCCGCGACGCACCCATAGTCTGGGTCGTGGAGCCGTCATCGCTTCGAGCGATCAGCGAGATCGGGATCGAGGGCGAAGGCCACCAGATTGTCGTCCTGCCATAATGCGCGGCTCACAATCTGCATGATTTCCAAGCCCATAACCGAAAAACGGATTCAGCATGAAACACTCTGCCCATTCTCATCACCCTCCCGAAACCACCGGCATGTTTACCTGCCCCATGCACCCCGAGGTGCGGCAATCTGAGCCCGGCAACTGTTCGAAGTGCGGTATGACGCTTGTTTCCGAGAACGGGATGGCAACCGCGCCTCATGCTCAGTGTCACAGTCATCAGCATGCTGATGCTGGCCCGGCTGAGACTGGCGGTCAATATGACCGCGTTCCTGTTGGGTGGACTGGCAGCGTTTACACTTGCCCGATGCACCCGCAGGTTCGGCAGACCGATCCCGGTTCTTGCCCGCTATGCGGCATGGGGCTGGAGCTGGACAACGCGGCGCTGGCTGATGACGGTCCCAACCCGGAACTCGTGGATTTCACCCGCCGCTTTTGGGTGGGTGCGGTGCTGACGCTGCCATTGCTGGTCTTAACTATGGCACCCTATTTGGGCTTCCCGGGCGTGCGTGAGCT
Source organism: Leisingera daeponensis DSM 23529 (assembly GCF_000473145.1). Lineage (NCBI taxonomy): Bacteria > Pseudomonadati > Pseudomonadota > Alphaproteobacteria > Rhodobacterales > Roseobacteraceae > Leisingera > Leisingera daeponensis. Next base: position 3,146,800 of record NZ_KI421500.1, read on the forward strand.
GTTCGGCGAACGCATGACACTGTGGATCGAGCTAGCGCTGGGAACTCCGGTCGTCTGGTGGTGCGGCTGGCCGTTTATGCTGCGAGGTTGGACCTCTTTCCGCACCCGGCACCTGAATATGTTCTCACTGATCTCGATGGGGGTGCTGGCGGCGTGGCTGTTCAGCGTCGTTGCGGTGCTGTGGCCGCAAGTCTTTCCCGATGGGTTCCGCGATGTTGAGGGCAATGTCGGTGTCTATTTCGAGGCGGCGGCGGTCATTGTCACCCTCGTCTTGTTAGGTCAGGTGATGGAGTTGCGCGCCCGCGAAGGTACGGGCAAGGCGATCCGGGCGCTATTGGATATGGCAGCCAAGAGCGCGCGGGTGATCCGCGCCGACGGAAGCGAAGAAGAAATTCCGCTCGAGGCGGTCCAGGTCGGCGACCGCCTGCGCGTGCGGCCCGGTGACAAGGTGCCGGTCGATGGTACCGTCATCGACGGGCGGTCGTCGGTGGATGAAAGCATGATTTCGGGTGAGCCGGTTCCGGTCGAGAAAACCGAAGGCGATGCGCTGACAGGGGCCACGATCAACGGCACCGGCAGCCTGGTGATGGAGGCGACGCGGGTTGGCGCCGACACCATGCTGGCGCAGATTGTCGAAATGGTGGCGAATGCCCAGCGGTCGCGCGCGCCTATCCAGAAATATGCCGACAAGGTCGCGGGATTCTTCGTGCCTGTGGTGATCGTGATTGCCTTCTTGTCGTTTATCGCTTGGGCGATCTGGGGGCCAGCGCCTGCCCTTTCTTATGCTCTCATCTCTGCTGTGGCGGTCCTCATCATCGCCTGCCCCTGCGCATTGGGTCTGGCAACCCCAATGTCGATCATGACGGCCACCGGGCGCGGTGCCCAGGCGGGCGTTCTGATCAAGAACGCCGAGGCGCTGGAGCTG